>NZ_BAAASE010000001.1:0-940470 GCF_039532725.1 Streptomyces coeruleofuscus | reverse complement strand
CCCCGCGCGGCGGCGGACTCGGGGCCCTGGGCATCCCGCGCGGCGGCGGACTCGGGGCCCTGGGCATCCCGCGCGGCGGCGGACTCGGGGCCCTGGGCATCCCGCGCGGCGGCGGACTCGGGGCCCTGGGCATCCCGCGCGGCGGCGGACTCGGGGCCCTGGGCGTCCCGCGCGGCGGTGTCCCCGTGGGCTGGGGTGTCGTCCTGGGGGCCGTCGGTTCTCGCCGCCGGTGTGGTGCGGTGGTGGGTCATGGGGTGCTGCTCCCTTCAGGGGTGGTGGAGGGAGCGCCGTGGGGTGGCGCGGCCTGCTGGAGGGCCGGAGCAGGGTGCGGCGAGACCGTGGCCGCGGTCTGCTCGGCGTGGCGGAGGAACGGGAGGGAGTGTCCGGCGTAGTGGGGGCCGGCGTGGGAGTGGCGAGGCAGTTCGACGACGGTCAGGCCCTGGTAGCCGGTGGCGGCGAGGGCCGCCAGGACCGGTGGGAAGTCGATCTCCCCGTCCCCGAAGGGGAGGTGCTCGTGGACACCTCGTCGCATGTCCTCGATCTGGACATGACGCAGCCAGGGTGCGGCGGCGCGCACGCAGTCGGCGGGAGGGAGGGGTTCGAGGCACTGACAGTGGCCGATGTCGAGGGTGAGGCCGAGAGGTTCGGGGTCGCCGAGCATGCGGCGGAGGTGGTGGAAGTCGGCCAGGGTGGCGAGGAGGTGCCCCGGTTCGGGCTCGACGGCGAGCGGAACGCCGGCGGACGCGGCGGCGTCCAGGACGGGCGTCAGGGCCCCGGTGAGGCGCTTCCACGCGGTGTCCGTGTCGGTACCGTCCGGGACGATCCCGCTGAAGCAGTGGACCGCGTGGGCGCCGAGGTCGGCCGCGACCCGTACGGCCCGGAGGAGGAGGTCGGCACGGCGGGCCCGGTCGCCGGGGTCCGGGTCCAGCAGGGACGGACCGTGCTTGCGGCGCGGGTCGAGCACATAGCGGGCGCCCGTCTCCACCGTGACACCCAGTCCGAGCGCGGCCAGCCGGTGTGCGACCCGGCGGGTGCGGGCGGCGAGGTCCGGGGCGAGCGGGTCGAGGTGCATGTGGTCGAGGGTCAGTCCGACGCCGTCGTATCCGAGGTCGGCGAGAAGGGTGAGCGCGTCGTCGAGCCGGAGGTCGGCGAGACCGTTGGTGCCGTAGCCGAAGCGGAGGGAGGAGGGGGCCGGCTCTGCCGGAGTGGCTCGACTGGCGGAGGCTCGGGCATCGGAGCTCATGTGACGCTCACCTTCTTCCCGAACCTCGCTCCGAGTGGGGCGAGGGCCGCGATGAGGAGGGCGGTGGCCGTGCCCCGGGAGCGGGCGGTCAGGGTGGCCTGGAGGGGGATGGTCGCGCGGATGCCGGCGCCGACTGCTCGCTGGGTGAGGGGAGGTGAGGGATTGAGAGCGGCGTGGAAGTAGGGCCGGGCGGTGGTCGCGGCGTAGGCGGTCGCGAGGGCGGTGGTGAGGTGTGCCGCGCGCTGCCGACCCGGTTCAGGTCGTCGGGGATGGGCGGATCGCCGGCCCGGCGCGACGTGGGCGGCTGCTTCCCGGCGGTCTTCCGGAAGGCTCGCGAGGCGGTGCGTGACCAGGCGGGTCAGCAGGGCCGTCGTCGCGAGTGCCGCCAGCGGAGCCAGGGGTGAGCCGCCCCGGGCCTCCTGGCGGGAGACCGTCGTGACGGCCAGGGTGTGGGTGCCGAGGAGGGCGGCGGAGGGCAGTGCCCGGCAGGTACGGCCGGTCGTGGCCGCGGCTCCCAGGAGCAGGTCCAGTCCGCGGGCCGCGCCCATGGCTACGGGCCCGGCCGGGGTGTGCTTCAGGGTGAGGTCGTACGCCCACACGGTCGCCGCCAGGGGCGCGGCGACGGCCAGGGCCGGGCGGCCGGCGCGGGCGGCCAGGGCCAGTCCGGCGCCGGTGAGGGCACAGGCCGCCGTGAGCGCGGCGGCGGGGCGGATGCGGCCGGAGGGCAGGGGGCGGTGCGGGCGTTCGACGGCGTCCACCTCGCGGTCCGCCCAGTCGTTGAGGGCCATGCCGGCCTCGTACAGGCAGAGGGAGGAGCCGATGGCGAGCAGGGTGCGGGCGTTGGGCGGTGCGCCGGCCGCGGCCGTGCCGGCGAGTGCGTCGCCGGGCACGCTGATCAGGGCCGGGAGACGGAGGAGTTCGGCCCAGGCGCGTCCCCGTGCCGGGCGGCCCCCACAGCCGCAGGGCGTTGTGGCGCCGGCGTCCCCTTCCTGGAAGGTGTCACGCGTACTGCCCGAGCCTCCACAACGGCACTCGCGTCGCCTCACCGGAGGTCCCCCATCCCGTTGGTCCGCTCCTCCCGGCCGAGCTCGCGGCCCTCTCCGGCGCCCTGCCGGAGACCCGTGCCCTCCCCCGGGCCCGCCGCCCGAAGGCGCTGGGCGAAGCCGGTCAGTGCCTCGTACTGCTCGGCCAGGCCCGAGGGCGCGTCCCCCACCGGGTCCTTGAAGTAGAAGGCGAGGGCGTCGAGCGGGCCGGACAGGCCCGACTCGTGGGCACGGGCGGTCAGCCGGGCGAGGTCGAGGACGAGGGGTGCGGCCAGGGCGGAGTCGCAGCCCTGCCAGGTGGTCTGGAGGATCATGCGGGTGCCGAGGAAGCCGTCGAAGGCGATGTGGTCCCAGGCGGTCTTCCAGTCGCCGAGGGCGGGGACGTCGTCGATGTGGGTCTCGCCCTGGGGGGTGGTGCCGAGAGTGTCGGTGAGGACCCGTTCCTTGCCGGCATTCTTGGCCGCCGCGGCGGCAGGGTCGGCCAGGGCGGCGCCGTCGCCGCCGCCGAGCAGGTTCGTGCCGGACCAGGCGCGGACGGTCAGCGCCCGCTGGGCGAACATGGGGCCGAGCACCGAGCGCAGGAGGGTCTGGCCGGTCTTGCCGTCGCGGCCGGCGTACGGCAGGCCGCTGCGTTCGGCCTCGCGGGCGGCGGCGGGGTGGTGCATGCCCTCGGAGGGCGTGAAGTTGACGTAGGGGCAGCCCGCGCGCAGGGCCGCCAGCGCGTACAGGGTGCTGGCCGGCAGCGGTGCGTCGGGCCCCTGGCAGGCGGGTTCGGTGGAGGCGACGTTCACCACCACGGCCCGCTCCAGCTCATGTCGGTGGACGAAGTCGCGGATGTCGTCGGCGAAGGCCGTGATCAGTTCGGCCTCACTCCTGGTGTCCCCGGGAGTGGGGCCACCGGGCCTGATCTCCCGTTCGGCGGCGGTGAGTTCGGCGGCGACTGCGGTGGCGACGCCCGGCGGCAGGACGCCGCCGGCGGTCAGGGTCTCGGCGCGTTTGGGCAGGGGGCAGTCGACGGTGTCGTGGCCGCCGAAGACGAGGTCGGACAGCGCGGGCAGACCGCTGTCGGTGAACGCCGGTGTCTCGGTCACCATGCCGGTGGGCGGATGCAGTCCCGCGGCGACGGCGGCGCACCCCGTGACGACGGTGGTGGCGACGGAGCCGCGGGCTCCGATCAGCCACACCCCCACACGCGGTCGGGAGAGGGACGCGGACATGTGCAGCCTCCTGATCGTGCGCGAACCCGGGGGGAGGGACAGGAGACGGCGGGCGGGGGTCCGGCGTCCCCCGCCCGCCGCCGTTCAGTCGCCCTTGACGGGCAGTTCCTTCAACTGGATGTGGCGGAAGGAGACCTGGTCGTCGGCGCCATGGTTCTGGAGGCCGATGTAGCCGTCGGTCAGGCTCCGCTGCGGGTCCTTGTTGGTGAAGTCGTTGATCTTGACTCCGTTGAGGAACACCTGGAGGCGTTCGCCCTGGACCTTGATCTCGTAGGAGTTCCACTGGCCGGGTGGCCGCAGAACCTGGTCACGGGCCTTGATGTTCGCCGACTTGAACGAGTAGACGGAGCCCGTGGTGCGGTCGGCCGCGTCCGTGGCGTCGATCTGGATCTCGTAGCCCTTGTTCACCGCGGACCAGGGGTCGTCGGAAGCGGGGAAGCCCACGAAGATCCCGGAGTTGTCGTCGCCTCGCATCTTCCAGTCGAGCTTGAGGGAGTACGACTTCAGCTCCTTGGCCTGGTACCAGAGCAGGCCCATGCCGCCCTCGGACTCCATCACGCCGTCCTTGACGACGAACTTTCCGGGGCCGGCCTGCTTCCAGCCGTCCAGGGTCCGGCCGTTGAAGATCTTCCGGTAGTCCTTGCTCGGCTTGCAGTCCGCCTTCACCTGGCCGGTGGCGTACTGCAGGCCGCCGAGCAGATGGGCGCGGAAGGCCTCGTCGGCGTAGGACTCCTTGGTGTGGCCGCCGCCGGTGTAGAAGGACCGGCCGCCGCCGTAGCTCTGGCACCAGGCGATCGGGTGGTCGCCCTTCATGTTCCCGCCCTGGTAGGTGGTCTCGTCCAGGGTGGCGAGGACTTTGGCCTGCTCACGCGGGTTGGTGCGGTAGTTGTACCACTCGTCGGTGCGCTCCCAGGCGTCGCCCAGGTGCGCGGTGGAGGGGTGGTCGTGGTCCTCGACGCGGACGGTGGCCTTCTGGATGGCCGGGTGCGAGTCGAAGTAGGCGCCGACGAGGCCGCCGTAGAACTCCCAGTCGTACTCGGTGTCGGCGGCGGCGTGGATGCCCATGTAGCCGCCGCCGTTCTTCACGTAGTTCTCGAACGCCTTCTGCTGCTCGGCGTTGAGCACGTCACCGGTGGTGGACAGGAAGGCCACCGCGTCGTACTTGGCGAGGTTGGCCGTGGTGAACTGCTTCGCCTCCTCGGTGGCGTCGACCGTGATGCCGGCCGGCCCGCCGAGCTCCTTCAGCGCGGCGATGCCGGCCGGGATGGAGTCGTGGCGGAAGCCGGCGGTCTTGGAGAAGACCAGGACCTTCTTGCCGCCCTTGAACGGCTCCTTGGAGAACTCGAAGTCGTCCAGGTCGTACAGCGCGCCCGCGCCGCCCTTGAAGACCAGGTAGATGTCCGTGGTCTTCTTGGGCAGCGACCGCAGCGGCACGTCGACGTTCTGGAAGGTGTCCCAGCCGCCGGTCGGCGGGATGTACGCCGATCCGTGCAGCGGTCCGTCGGGCGAGCCGGTGCGCAGTTCGATGAAGCCGCCCTCGCCTCCGGAGGAGGCCCGCACGGTCATCTTCTTCTGTCCGTCGAACCGGTAGGGGCTGAAGGAGATCCAGTCGCCGTCGTCGATGTCGCCGACGGTCTTGCCGCCGTTGGCCCCGGTCTTCTCGATCACCGAGACGCCCGACTGGGTGGTGAAGTGCTCGCCCTGGCGGTGCAGCGGCTGGAGGACGGTGCGGGCGGTGCCGGTCAGGGCCTCCTGGCCGTTCGCCCCGCCGTCGGTGTAGCTGGCGCCGACGACGCCGTAGATGTCGGC
The DNA here is from genome assembly GCF_039532725.1 of Streptomyces coeruleofuscus. NCBI lineage: Bacteria > Bacillati > Actinomycetota > Actinomycetes > Kitasatosporales > Streptomycetaceae > Streptomyces > Streptomyces coeruleofuscus. The sequence goes on along the minus strand of NZ_BAAASE010000001.1, from coordinate 935,158 downwards.
GTTGGGGTCGTGGCCGCCGTCACCGGGGGGCGGCTTCAGGGTGCCCTCGCAGCCCATCTCGCTGGTCAGCTCGTGGGCGTGGGAGTCGTGGCCGAGGCTGTAGACGACCTTGACCTTGGAGCAGTCGACCGTCTCCTCGGGGTCGGTGACGGTCACCTTGAACGGGACGGGCTTGCCGAATTCGGCCAGGGTGCCGTTGCCGGGTACGTCGATCCTCACCTTGGGCTCGGTGTTGCCGACCACGATCCGGACGCTGGCGTTGCCGGTGTTGCCCTCGGGGTCCTTCGCGGTGAAGGTGGCGCTGTAGGTGCCGACCTTCTTGTACCTGTGCGTGGGGTTGAGGCCCTCGCCCTTGGTGCCGTCGCCGAAGTCCCAGCTGTAGGTGAGGTCCGGGGAGTCGGCGTCCTTGGCGGAGCCGGTGAACTTGACCTTCAGGCCGGCCGCCCCGGACGTCTTGTCGGCGCTCACCTCGGCGATCGGTGAGAAGCCGTCCTCGGCGTTCTCGATCCGGTACAGCGCGGAGTTCTCGTCCCCCTGGAACCAGGAAACGCCGTAGTCGAGGACGTAGAGCGCGCCGTCGGGGCCGAACTCCATGTCCATGATCTGGGTGCCGGTCCACGGGAATTCGTTGATCTTCGCCACGGAGCCGTCGTCGTTCTGCTCGATCCGCTTGATCCAGCGGCGGCCGAACTCACCCGCGAAGAAGTCGCCGTCGTACGCCTCGGGGAACTTCACGCTGGAGTCGAGCTCGGGGTCGTAGCGGTAGACCGGGCCGGCCATCGGGGACTCGGAGCCGTCGCCGAACTCGGGCAGGGAGCCGCCGTCGTACGGGATCCAGGCGGCCTGCGCGGGCGGCAGGTCGACCAGGCCCGTGTTGTACGGCGAGGTGTTCTTCGGGGCGGCGCAGTCGAACTTCTCGCCGGATTCCTTGGTGGCGAAGTCGTAGTCGACGTAGGCGTCGTTGTCGCCGGTGCAGAACGGCCAGCCGAAGTTGGCCGCCTTGGTCACCTTGGCGAACTCGACCTGTCCTGCCGGGCCGCGCTTGGGGTCGGCGGCGCCCGCGTCGGGGCCGTAGTCGCCGACGTACACGATGCCGGTCTTGTCGTCGACGCTCATCCGGAACGGGTTGCGGAAGCCCATCGCGTAGATCTCGGGACGGGTCTTCTCGGTGCCGGGGGCGAAGAGGTTGCCCTCCGGGACGGTGTACGAGCCGTCCCCGGCGACCTTGATGCGGAGGATCTTGCCGCGCAGGTCGTTGGTGTTGGCGGAGCTGCGGCGGGCGTCGAAGGCCGGGTTGCGGTTCGGCCGGTCGTCGATCGGCGTGTAGCCGTCGGAGGCGAAGGGGTTGGTGTCGTCGCCGGTCGACAGGTAGAGGTTGCCGTCCGCGTCGAAGTCGATGTCGCCGCCGACGTGGCAGCAGGTGCCGCGGGAGGCGGCGACGTCGAGGACCTTCTTCTCGCTGGCCATGTCCAGCGTGCCGTTGGCCTTGAGGACGAAGCGGGACAGGCGGTTGACGCCGTCGAACTTCTTGAAGTCCTCGGCGGTGCCGGTCTCCGGGGCGTCGCCCGCGGGAGTGTCGAGGGGCGGGGCGTAGTAGAGGTAGATCGCCCGGTTGTTCTTGAAGTCCGGGTCGATGCCGACGCCCTGGAGGCCTTCCTCGTCGTGGCTGTAGACGGGGATCTTGCCGGCGACCTTGGTGACGCCGCCCTGGTCGGTGAGGCGCAGCGTGCCGTCGCGCGAGGTGTGCAGGACGCTGCGGTCCGGGAGCACGGCGAGCGACATGGGCTCGCCCGTCTCGGGTTCGCCCTTGGCGAGCGGCACCTGCTGGAACTGGCCCTCTGCGGCGGCCGGTTCGTCCTGTTCCGCTTGGCCGGGTTGGGCCCCGGCGACGGTGGCAGGGGTTCCCACGGCCAGCAGCAGGCCGGTGAACAGGGCGACGGCGGTGCGAAGCCTGGGGCCTCTGGGGGTGCGGGTGCTTCTTGGTCTGGTTCTGTGCACGAAGTCCCTCCGGGAACGGGGTGGGCCGTACGGAACGGGTGCGAAGACGTGCGGTGCGGGCGCCGGGGTGCGCCGTCACCCCGGAAGTGCGTGTGTCCTGAACGCTTCAAGGAAGGTAACCGCGTCCGTCCGGGGCGAACACCCCTTGTACCAGGATCGGTTGAGCTTTCCCCCTGCACAGGACAAAGCAGGATCCGGGCAGGTCGGAGGGGGGACCGGCCGGTGGAACCGGTCCCCGTCCCGACCAGCGCCGGGTGCCTGGTTCAGCTGTTGAACGCGGCGTCGAAGGACGCGCTGGGCGGCTCGAAGTCGAAGGCCTTGAGGCGGGTCAGCGCCTCGGGCGCCCCCTGGAGCCGGTCCATGCCGGCGTCCTCCCACTCGACCGAGATCGGGCCCTGGTAGTCGATGGAGCGCAGCATCCGGAAGACGTCCTCCCAGGGGACGTCGCCGTGCCCGGCGGAGACGAAGTCCCAGCCGCGCCGGGGGTCGCCCCAGGGCAGGTGGGAGCCCAGCCGGCCGTTGCGTCCGTCGAGGCGCTTGCGGGCCTCCTTGCAGTCGACGTGGTAGATCCGGTCGCGGAAGTCCCAGAGGAAGCCGACCGGGTCGAGGTCCTGCCACACGAAGTGGCTCGGGTCGAAGTTGAGGCCGAAGGCGGGGCGCCGGTCGACGGCTTCGAGGGCCCTCTGCGTGGTCCAGTAGTCGTAGGCGATCTCGCTGGGGTGGACCTCGTGCGCGAACCGCACGCCCTCCGCGTCGAAGACGTCCAGGATCGGGTTCCAGCGGTCGGCGAAGTCCTGGTATCCGCGCTCGATCATCGCGTCGGGGGCGGGCGGGAACATGGCGACCAGGTGCCAGATGGCGGAGCCGGTGAATCCGATGACGGTGTCGACGCCGAAGGCGGCCGCGGCGCGCGCGGTGTCCTTGATGCGGTCCGCCGCCCGCTGCCGGACCCCTTCCGGGTCTCCGTCGCCCCACACCTCTCCCGGCAGGATCGCCTGGTGGCGTTCGTCGATGATGGCGTCGCAGACGGCCTGTCCGGCCAGGTGGTTGGAGATGGCCCAGCACTTGAGGCCGTACTTGTCGAGCAGCGCCCGGCGGCCGTCGAGGTACCCGGGGTCGGAGAGTGCCTTGTCGACTTCGAAGTGGTCGCCCCAGCAGGCGAGTTCGAGCCCGTCGTAGCCGAAGTCGCGGGCGAGCCGGCAGACCTCTTCCAGCGGCAGGTCGGCCCACTGGCCGGTGAACAGCGTGAACGTACGCGGCATGCGCGTCAGCCTCCTCAGGCCGCGATCGGCGTGTAGACGGAGTTCTTCTCGGCGCTCTCCTCCACGGCCGCGAGCACGCGCTGCACCTGGAGCCCGTCGGCGAAGGAGGGTTCGGGGCGGCGCCCCTCGGCGATGGCGTGGACGAGGTCGCGGGCCTGGTGGACGAAGGTGTGCTCGTAGCCGAGGCCGTGGCCCGGCGGCCACCAGGCGTCCAGGTAGGGGTGGTCGGGTTCGGTGACGAGGATGCGGCGGAAGCCCGCCTCCGCCGTGGGTGCGGTGCCGTCGTGGAAGGACAGCTCGTTGAGCCGTTCCAGGTCGAAGGCGAGCGACCCGCGCTCCCCGTTGAGTTCGATGCGCAGGGCGTTCTTGCGGCCGGTGGCGTAGCGGGTGGCCTCGAAGGAGGCGAGGGCGCCGGAGGGGAAGCGGGCCGTGAACAGGGCGGCGTCGTCCACGGTGACCTCCCCCGTGCCGGCGGCCGAGACGGCGGACAGGCCGCTGGTCGCGCCGGTGGGCAGGGGCCGCTGACGTACGAAGGTCTCCGTCAGTGCGGACACCCCCGCCAGCCGCTCCCCGACCAGGTACTGCGCGAGGTCGATGATGTGCGCGCCCAGGTCGCCGAGCGAGCCCGAGCCGGCCTGCTCCTTGCGCAGCCGCCAGGTCAGCGGGAACTCGGGGTCCACCAGCCAGTCCTGGAGGTATGTCACGCGGACGTGCCGGAGCCTGCCCAGGCGGCCCTCGGCGACCATGCGGCGGGCCAGGGCGGTGGCCGGCACCCGGCGGTAGTTGAAACCGACCATCGCCACCTGCCCGCGCCGGTGGGCCTCTTCGGCGGCCCGCACCATCGTCGTGGCTTCCTCGACGGTGTTGGCGAGGGGCTTCTCGCACAGGACGTGCTTGCCGGCCGCGAGGGCGGCGAGGGCGATCTCGGCGTGGCTGTCGCCGGGGGTGCAGATGTCGACGAGGTCGACGTCGTCGCGCTCGACGAGGGCACGCCAGTCGGTCTCGGTGGACGCCCAGCCGTGGCGGTCGGCCGCCGCCCGCACGGCGGCGGCGTCCCGGCCGCAGATCACGGCCTGCACGGGGTTCAGCGGCAGATCGAAGACACGGCCCGCGGTGCGCCAGCCCTGGGAGTGGGCGGCGCCCATGAAGGCGTAGCCCACCATCCCCACGCGCAGGGGTGGCTTGCCTGCCTCGGTCCCATCTGACTGCTGCTGCGGCTGTCCCATACGGGTGTCCTCCTCGTCGTGGTCGGGGTGGCGCACGTGGGGGGTGCGGGCGGAACCGGTCACCGGAAGCCGGTGGGCATGTACTGGTCGACGTTGGTCTTGTCGACGACGGCCGAGTAGAGGGTGATGGACGCGGGGATCTCGAACTCGGCCATGCCGCCGATGCCCTTGCCCTGGCCGAGGGCGCGGGCGAGGTCGATCGCGGACGCGGCCATGGTCGGCGGGTAGAGGACGGTCGCCTTCAGCACGCCGTTGTCCTGCTTGATGGCCTGGAAGGCGGACAGGGCGCCCGCGCCGCCGACCATCAGGAAGTCGTCGCGCCCGGCCTGCTCGATGGCGCGCAGCGCGCCCACGCCCTGGTCGTCGTCGTGGTTCCACAGCGCGTCGAACTTCGACTGCGCCTGGAGCAGCTGGGCCATCTTGGCCTGCCCGGACTCGACGGTGAACTCGGCGGCCTGACGGGCGACCTTCTTGATGTTGGGGTAGTTCTTCAGGGCGTCGTCGAAGCCCTGGGTGCGCTGCTTGGTCAGCTCCAGGTTGTCCAGGCCGGCCAGTTCGATGACGCGGGCGCCCGACTTGCCCTTGAGCTTCTCGCCGATGTAGTGGCCGGCGTTGAGGCCCATGCCGTAGTTGTCGCCGCCGATCCAGCAGCGGTACGCCTGCGGGGTGTTGAAGATCCGGTCGAGGTTGACGACCGGGATGCCCGCGCGCATCGCCTTCAGCCCGACCTGGGTGAGGGCCTTGCCGTCGGCCGGGAGCACGACCAGGACGTCGACCTTCTTGTTGATGAGGGTCTCGATCTGGCCGATCTGCTGGGCGGTGTCGTTGGAGCCCTCGGTGATCTCCAGGGTGACGTCGGAGTACTTCTCGGCCCGCTTCTTGGCGTTGTCGTTGATGGCGTTCAGCCAGCCGTGGTCGGCCTGCGGTCCGGCGAAGCCGATGGTGACCTGCTTGCCGGGCTTGTCGTCGGCGGCCGGCTGGTTGTCGCCCGCCGGCTCGTCCTTCGATTCGGACGGCTCGTTGCTGGTGCACCCCGTGAGGAGGGCACCGGCGGAGACGGCGGCGGCTCCGAAGAGCAGTCCTCTGCGGCTCGTGATCTCGGTCATGGCGGTGAACCCTTTCCTCAGGTCGTGCTCGCGGTACGGCGCTGGACCAGCACGGCGGCGACGATGATCGCGCCCTTGGTGATCTGCTGGACGTCGCTCTGCAGGTTGTTCAGGGCGAAGATGTTGGTGATCGTGAAGAAGATCAGGACGCCGAGGACGGAGCCGGTGATGGTGCCGCGGCCGCCGGTGAGCAGGGTGCCGCCGATGATGGCGGCGGCGATGGCGTCGAGTTCGTAGAGGTTGCCGTTGGTGTTCTGTCCGGAGCCGGACAGGACGATCAGCAGGAAGGCGGCGATGCCGCAGCACAGCCCGGACAGCAGGTAGAGGTAGAGCCGCTGGCGGCGGACGTCGATGCCGGCGAGCCGGGCGGCCTCCGGGTTGCCGCCGACGGCGACCGTGCGGCGGCCGAAGGTGGTGCGGTTGAGCACCAGCCAGCCGATGACGGTCACGACCGCGAAGACCAGGACCAGGGGCGGGATGCCGAGGACGTAGGCGTCGCGTTCGCCCAGGTCGAGGACGGACGGCACGGTCACGATCTGCGTCTTGCCGTCGGTGATCTGGAGCGCGAGGCCGCGGGCGGAGGCCAGCATGGCGAGGGTGGCGATGAACGGCACCATCGCGCCGTAGGCGATGAGCACCCCGTTGACCAGGCCGCAGCCGACTCCGACGATGAGCGCCGTGAAGAGGATGCCGGCGAAGCCGTACTCCTGGGTGGCGACCGTGGTCGCCCACACCGAGGCGAGCGCGACGATCGCGCCGACCGACAGGTCGATGCCGCCGGAGATGATGACGAAGGTCATGCCGACGGTGACGACGCCGACCACGGAGGCCTGGGTGAGGACCAGTTGCAGGTTGCGGGTGTCGAGGAACTCGTCGGGCTTGGTGATGCCGCCGACGAGGATCAGCACGGCGAGCACGCCGAGCAGGGAGAGGGTGCGGACGTCGGCGCGGGCCATCAGGCCGCGCCAGGCGGGGGGCTGGGCCTGGGGCACCTTGTCGGTGCGGCTGTCCCGCGGCGGGGAGACGGGCTGCGTCATGACGCCGGACTTCCTTCCATGACCAGGTCGAGTACGCGGTGTTCGTCGAGTTCGCGCGCGGGCGCCGTGTGGACGACACGGCCTTCCCGCAGCACCAGGACGCGGTCGGCGAGGCCGAGCACCTCCGGCACCTCGCTGGAGACCAGCAGCACGGCCAGACCTTCGTCGGCCAGCCGGCGGACGACCGCGTACAGTTCGGCGCGGGCGCCGACGTCGACGCCGCGGGTGGGTTCGTCGAGCAGCAGCACCCGGCAGCCGCGCAGCAGCCAGCGGGCCAGGACGGCCTTCTGCTGGTTGCCGCCGGACAGGGTGCGCACGGGCACCGACGGGTTGTCGGGCCTGAGCGACAACTCGCGGGTCGCGGCCCGGGCGGCGCCGAGTTCGGCGCCCCGGTCGATCCAGCCGCCGCGCGAGAAGCGGGACATGGAGGAGACCGACACGTTGCGGGTGACGGACTCCAGCATCAGCAGGGCCTGCGCCTTGCGTTCCTCGGGGGCGAGCCCGAGTCCGGCCCGGACGGCGGCCCGGACGCTGCCCGGCTTCAAGGGCTTGCCGTCCACCAGCACCTGACCGGACGTCGGTTTCCTGGCGCCGTAGACGGTCTCCAGGATCTCGGATCGGCCCGAGCCGACGAGTCCGGCCAGGCCGACGATCTCGCCCGGCCGGACCTCCAGGTCGAGGGGTTCGAACTCCCCGGCGCGGGACAGGCCCCGGACGGTGAGCACCGGTTCGCCGGGCGGCGGGGAGACGGGCCGGTCGGGAAAGACGTACTCGACGTTGCGGCCCGTCATCAGCGCGACGACCTCGCGGGTGGGGGTCGTCTTCGCGGGCAGTCCGTTCGCCACGGCCCGCCCGTCCTTGAGCACGGTCACCCGGTCGCCGATGCGGCGGATCTCCTCCAGGCGGTGCGAGATGTAGACGACGGCGACACCTGCGGCGGTCAGGTCGCCGACGATGCGGAAGAGGTTGTCGACCTCGTCCGGGTCGAGGGCGGCGGACGGTTCGTCCATCACGATGAGCCGCACGTCGTGGGAGAGAGCCCGGGCCATGGACACGATCTGCTGCTGCGCCGCGGACAGCTCCCCGACGAGCCGGGCCGGATCGATCTCCGGGTGCCCGAGTCGCTTGAGCAGGGCGGATGTCGACTCCTTCGCGGCCTTCCCCCGGACGACGAACCCGGCGGTGGTCGGCTCGTGGCCCAGGTGGACGTTCTCGGCGACCGACAGGTGCTCCACCAGGTCGAGTTCCTGGTAGATGGTGGCGATGCCGAGGCGCATGGCGGCGATCGGAGAGCGGAGTGTGACCGCCTCGCCGCGCCAGCGGATCTCGCCGGTGTCGGGCTGGTGGGCGCCGGCCAGGACCTTGATGAGGGTCGATTTCCCGGCGCCGTTCTGGCCGAGCAGGCAGTGCACCTCTCCGGCCTGGACGTCGAGGTCGACGCCGTCGAGGGCCCGGACTCCGGGGAACGACTTGGTGATGCCGGACATGGTGAGCAGCGGTGGTTCTGGTGCCATGCGGATTCCCCTTGGCGGGCGTGCGGGCCGGTTGCAGGGCGCTGTTCGGGCAGGCGTGTTCGAGGCAGGGCGGAGCAGGAAGCTGTGCTGGTGAGCCGTGCTGTCGAGAAGGACTACGCGGGTGAGAACAGGTGGTCGCTGATGAGCCGGGCCGCGCCGATGACTCCGGCGGCGGGTCCCAACTCGCCCAGGACGATGGGCAGGTTGCCGGTCGCGAGGGGCAGCGACTGGCGGTAGACCTGGGTGCGGATCGCGGCGAGCAGGGTGTGGCCGAGGCCGGTCACCCCGCCGCCGATCACCACCAGGCCCGGGTTGAAGAAGCTGACCAGGCCGGCGATGACCTGGCCGGTGCGGTTGCCGCCCTCGCGGATCAGGTCGAGCGCGGTGGCGTCGCCGGCGGCGGCCGCGGCGGCGACGTCGACGGCGGTGAGCCCGCCGTTGGTCTCCAGCCGCGAGGCCAGTTCGGCGGAGAGCCCCTGCTGGGCGGCCTCCGTGGCGTCACGGGCGAGGGCCGCCCCGCTGAAGTGGGCCTCCAGGCAGCCCCGGTTGCCGCAGGCGCAGGGGCGGCCGTCGGGCACGGCCTGGATGTGCCCGATGTCGCCGGCGCTGCCCGTCGTACCGCGGTAGACCTCACCGCCGACGACGATGCCGCAGCCGATGCCCGTGCCGATCTTGACGCAGAGGAAGTCGGCGACGGTGCGGGCGACACCCGCGTGCTGCTCCCCCATCGCCATGAGGTTCACGTCGTTGTCGACCATGACCGGGCAGCCGAGTTCCTGGCTGAGCGCCTCCCGCACGGGGAAGCCGTCCCAGCCCGGCATGATCGGCGGGGCCACCGGGATGCCCTCGGGGAAGCGGACCGGGCCCGGGACGCCGATGCCGGCGCCGTCGAATCCTTCCGCGAGCCCCGAGGCCTTCAGCTTGGCGGCCATGGCCAGGACCTGCTCGAAGACCGCGACCGGGCCTTCTCGCACGTCCATGGGGTGGTTGATGTGCCCGAGCGTCTCCAGTTCGGCGTTGGTGACGGCGACGTCGACCGAGGTCGCGCCGATGTCGACGCCGAGGAAGCGCAGCCCGGGGTTGAGCCGGATGTTGTGGGAGCGGCGGCCACCGCGCGAGGCGGCGAGTCCGTCGGCCACGACCAGCCCCGTCTCCAGCAGCCGGTCCACCTCCACGGCGAGCTTGGACCGTGAGAGGTCGACCTGGTCACCCAGCTGGGCGCGGGAGTTGGGGCCGCCGTCGCGCAGCAGCTTGAGCAGTCGGGCCTGGTGGGCGTTCCCGGGTCGTGCGGTCATACGTCTCACGAGCCCCTCCCCGCCTCAATCGGCCTGTGCGCGCCGGTTTTCCGCCACATCAGTGGCTTGCTTTCGGAGGGAACGTAGCAGCGGCTGCCGAAGGTGGGAAGAAGTCGCGCAGGAATTGCCCTCTACTTTTTCCACTCACAGGACAAAGGCGCGGTGCTGTCTGCCTTACCTCCCAGGTAATGGACCGTCAGAGCGGCCCGGGTCAGGGTGGCATCAGTCCTGGTCACCCCAGAGGGAGGTCCCGCATGACCGGCACCCCTGCTCCCGAATCACTGCTGAAGGCGGTGCCCTTCGCCGACGGGCTGGGCATCGCTCTGGAGGAGGCCGCCCCCGCCCGGGTCAGGGTCGCGCTGCCCTGGGCCGCGGAGTTGTGCACGGTGGGCGGCGCCCTGCACGGCGGTGCTCTGATGACGCTCGCCGACACGGCCGGCGCGGTCTGCGCGTTCCTCAACCTGCCGCCCGGCGCGAGCACCTCGACCGTGGAGTCGAAGACGAACTTCTTCCGCGCCGTGCGGTCCGGCACCGTCCACGCCGAGGCACGACCCGTGCACGTGGGGCGCTCCCACATCGCCGTGCGGACGGACCTGCGCGACGAGGACGGCACCCTGGTGGGTCAGACGACGCAGACCCAGGCGGTGCTGACGGCCGGCTGAGGCCCAGGGGGCTGGCCGCAAAGTCCCGTCGTCCGCCCGGAGGGCGGGCCCTGCGGCGGGCGTCGCGGGGCAGGCGGGACTTTGCGGGACACCCCCTAGGAACGCGCCCGCGCGTGGTACGAGCGCCTCGTGTGCTCCGTGTGTTCGCGCATCAGGCGGGTGGCCAGCTGTTCGTCGCGGTCGGTGATCGCGGCGATGAGCGCGCGGTGTTCGATCCAGGACTGGTGGCCCCGCTGCCGGGCGACCGGCGTGTAGTACCAGCGGACGCGGCGGTCGACCTGGGCGGCCAGTTCGGCGAGGACGGCGTTGCCTGCGAGCTCCATGACCTTCGCGTGGAAGCGGGCGTTCATGGCGACGGCCCCGTCCACGTCGTCCGCCTCGACGGCCTTCTCGCCCTCCGCGCACAACGCTTCCAGCGCGGCGATGCCGGCGCTGTCCGCGCCCGCCGCGGCGAGCCGGGCCGCCTCGGCCTCCAGGAGCGTACGGACCGTGAGGAGCTGGTCGGCCTCCTCCTCCGTAGGCTCGTGCACGAACGCGCCCTGGGCGGGCCGCAGATCGACCCACCCCTCGGTGTTGAGCCGCTGCAACGCCTCGCGCACCGGCTGCCGGGAGACCCCCAGATGCCCCGCGAGCTCGCTCTCCACGAGGTGCTGGCCGGGCTGGAGGGCGCGGGTGGTGATGAGTTCGAGCAGTGCCTCGTAGACGCGGTCGCGCAGCGGACCCGGGCGTTCCAGCTTGGGTACCGCCCCCTGGGGCAGTCCTGTCGACAGCATCGCGGTCCCCCTCCTCGGCAGGGCCGTGCACAGCGCGGCGGAAGCCGGTGTCGCCACAGACTCAGTATCGATTGTCTTTCGTCTACAGTCTACGGCGCACAAGAGCCAGGGCTTCGGGGAGTTGACCGCGTCACACCACAAGGGGGGCTCACGGGCAGCGGACGACCTGCCCGGCGTAGGACAGGTTCCCGCCGAAGCCGAACAGCAGGACCGGGTCGCCCGCGTCGACCGCACCCTGCTCGACCAGCTTCGACAGGGCGAGCGGGATGCTCGCGGCCGACGTGTTGCCGGACTCCGTGACATCGCGCGCGACGACCGCGTTCACGGCGCCGATCTTCTCCGCGAGGGGTTCGATGATGCGCAGGTTGGCCTGATGCAGTACGACCGCCGCGAGGTCGGCCGGCTCCAGCCCGGCCCGCTCGCACGCCCGTCGCGCGATGGGCGGCAGCTGGGTCGTCGCCCAGCGGTAGACGCTCTGCCCCTCCTGCGCGAAACGCGGCGGCGTGCCCTCGATCCGCACCGCGTTCCCCATCTCGGGCACCGAGCCCCACAGCACCGGCCCGATGCCGGGCTCGTCGGCGGCCTCCACGACCGCGGCCCCGGCCCCGTCGCCGACGAGCACGCAGGTCGTGCGGTCGCTCCAGTCGGTCACCTCGGACATCTTGTCGGCCCCGATGACCAGGGCCCGGCTCGAGCCCCCGGCGCGGACGGCGTGGTCGGCGGTGGCCAGGGCATGGGTGAAGCCGGCGCACACGACGTTGAGGTCCATCGTGGCGGCCTGCGGAATGCCGAGCCGGGAGGCGACCCGGGCGGCCGTGTTGGGCGAGCGGTCGACGGCGGTGGAGGTGGCGACCAGCACCAGGTCGATGTCGGCGGGGGCCAGCCCGGCCGCCGCGAGGGCCTTGGCGGCGGCGTGGGCGGCCAGCTCGTCGACGGGTTCGTCGGGGCCGGCGATGTGGCGCGTGCTGATGCCCACCCGGCTCCTGATCCACTCGTCACTGGTGTCGACCATGCCCGCCAGGTCCTCGTTGGTGAGTACCTTGGCGGGCTGGTAGTGGCCGACGGCGGCGATGCGCGAGCCGTTCATGTGGGCGGTCCCCCTCGTGGAAACTTGGGTAGCGGGATCCACCAGTCTGATCAGTGACTCGCGGGTACGGCGGCAGCCAAGACGACAGGAAACAGGTGCCCCCGTTGTCAGCTTCGGTCAGGACCTCGGACGACCGAGCACCTGTCGCACGTCTAGCCCGTGAAGAGCTGCGTCGCTTTCCGGACGAGTTCGTACAGCCCGTAGGCGAGCGGCACGCCCACCCACACCCAGGCGAAGGCGATCAGCCACCGCCGGTCCGGGCTAGGCGGACTCTGGCTGCTGTCGCTGGACATGGGCGGCCTCCTTCGGTGCCGGGACATGATGACGCGGGTGGACGGGCCGGACGAGTTCGTTGGCGACGAAGCCGACGACGAGCAGCCCGATCATGATGACGAACGACATTCCGTACAGGGACGCGCCGTGCCGGCCGGCCTCCTCCTGCCGGTCGGCGATCCAGTTCACGATCAGTGGTCCGAGCACCCCGGCCGTGGACCAGGCGGTGAGCAGCCGCCCGTGGATGGCGCCCACCTGGTACGTGCCGAACAGGTCCTTCAGGTACGCCGGAACGGTCGCGAAGCCGCCGCCGTAGAAGGACAGGATCACCAGTGCGCACAGGACGAACAGGGGCTTGGAGGAGTCGCCGAACAGGGCGATGAGCGCGTACATCAGCGCGCCGACGCCCAGGTAGACGCGGTAGATGTTCTTGCGGCCGATCAGGTCGGACGTCGAGGACCAGGCGATGCGTCCCGCCATGTTCGCCGCCGACAGCAGCGCGACGAAGCCGGCGGCGGCCGTCACCGACACGGGCGTGGAGGTGTCCGCGAAGAAGTCCGTGATCATCGGGGCGGCCTTCTCCAGGATGCCGATGCCGGCGGTGACGTTCATGCAGAGCACGATCCACAGGCACCAGAACTGCGGGGTGCGGATGGCCCGGTTCGCTGAGACCTGCGGGCCGGCGAGGACGCTCGGCCCGCTGTCCACCGGCTTCTCCGTGCGCGGCACCCGCACCAGCAGCACGCCGAGCAGCATGAAGACCGCGTACGTCAGCCCGTGCACCAGGAAGGCCAGCGCGATCCCGGAGCTGTCGGCGCCGAACGACTTCAGCATCTGCGCGGACCACGGCGAGGCGATGAGCGCGCCGCCCCCGAAGCCCATGATGGCGATGCCGGTGGCCATGCCGGGCCGGTCCGGGAACCACTTGATCAAGGTGGAGACCGGTGAGATGTAGCCGATGCCGAGGCCGATGCCGCCGACGAAGCCGTAGCCGAGGACGATCAGCCAGTACTGCTCGGTGGCCGCGCCCAGCGCGGAGAGCAGGAAGCCGGACGAGAAGCAGACCAGGGCGACGGTCATCGCCCAGCGCGGCCCGTTGCGCTCGACGAGCGTGCCGCCGAACGCGGCGGACAGGCCCAGCATGACGATGCCCAGCTGGAAGGGCAGCGCGCTCTGCGTGCCGCTGAGGCCGAGCGCGGACTCCAGGGGCGGCTTGAACACGCTCCAGGCGTAGGCCTGGCCGATGGAGAGATGTACGGAGAGAGCGGCGGGCGGAACGAGCCAGCGGCTCCAGCCCGGGGGCGCGACTGGGGGACTCATGAACCCGGAACGGTAGGCAGTCGCAGGGGGGTTGAGAAGGCGGCGCGTCGACCGTATGCGGTGAGCGGTATCCAGCATGCGACGAACGGTCGTCGCACGGACCCTTGCTGACCCAACGTCCATACTGTAGACAATATTTCGTCGACACAAGCTGGCACCGGCGTGAGCCGGCCACTCGGCAGTCACCTCCGCGGTATCCCTCAAACCGAACGGAGTGTTCCCGTGAAAGTCGCAGTTCTCGGCGCCGGTGCCATCGGCGCCTACGTCGGCGCCGCGCTCCACCGCGCGGGTGCCGATGTGCATCTCATCGCCCGTGGACCGCACTTGGCGGCCATGAGGCAGCACGGAGTCCGGGTGCGCAGCCCTCGCGGCGACTTCACCGCGCACCCCCACGCGACCGACGACCCGGCCGAAGTCGGCCCGGCCGACTACGTCTTCCTGGGCCTGAAGGCCAACGCGTACGCGGCGTGCGGGCCGCTGATCGCGCCGTTGCTGGGCGACACGACGGCGGTCGTGGCCGCCCAGAACGGCATCCCCTGGTGGTACTTCCACCGGCACGGCGGCCCCTACGACGGCCACCGCGTCGAGAGCGTGGACCCGGACGGCGCGGTCAGTGCGGTGCTCGCGCCCGAACGGGCCGTCGGATGTGTCGTCTACGCGGCGACCGAGCTCGAAGGGCCGGGCGTCGTACGGCACTTGGAGGGCACGCGGTTCTCCGTCGGCGAGCCGGACCGCAGCGTGTCCACGCGGTGCGTGGCGTTCAGCGAGGCCATGCAGGCGGGCGGGCTGAAGTGTCCGGTCGAACCGGAGCTGCGGGGCGACATCTGGGTCAAGCTGCTCGGCAACATCTCCTTCAACCCGATCAGCGCGCTGGCCCGCGCGACCATGCGGCAGATGTGCCTGCACGGCGGCACCCGCAGGGTCATCGAGATCATGATGACCGAGACGCTCGCGGTCGCGAACGCCCTCGGCTGCGAGGTCGGCGTCTCCGTCGAGCGCCGGCTCGCGGGCGCCGAGCGGGTCGGCGACCACCGGACCTCCACGCTCCAGGACCTGGAGCGCGGCAAACCGCTCGAACTCGACGTACTCCTCGCGGCGGTCGTCGAGCTGGCGGACATCACCGGCGTGGAGGTGCCCACCCTGCGCACCGTGCACGCCATCTCGGACCTGCTCGCGCTGAGGAGCGCCGCATGAGCAAACGCGACCGAAGCCCGAAGACCTACACCCGGCTCACCCACCCGCTGGTCAGGGACTCGCGCGACGAGCCCTTCCGCCGGGCCACCTGGGAGGAGGCCCTGGACCGGGCCGCCCGGGGACTGGCCCGCAACCGGGGCGCGTTCGGCATGTTCTCCTGCGCCCGGGCGACGAACGAGATGAACTACGTGGCCCAGAAGTTCGCCCGGGTCGTCATGGGCACCAACAACGTCGACTCCTGCAACCGCACCTGCCACGCCCCGAGCGTGGCGGGCCTGTCGGCGGCGTTCGGCTCGGGCGGCGGGACGTCGTCGTACGAGGAGATCGAGCACACCGACGTCATCGTGATGTGGGGCTCCAACGCCCGCTTCGCGCACCCGATCTTCTTCCAGCACGTGCTGAAGGGGATCCGGAACGGCGCCCGGATGTACGCGGTCGATCCGCGCCGGACCTCGACCGCCGAGTGGGCGGAGAGCTGGCTGGGCCTCAACGTCGGCACCGACATCCCGATGGCGCACGCGATCGGCCGCGAGATCATCCACGCGGGCCTCGCGAACGAGGCGTTCATCGCGCGGGCGACCACCGGCTTCGAGGAGTACAGGGCGCTGGTCGAGCCGTGGACGCTGTCGCTCGCCGAGAAGGTGACGGGCGTACCGGCGGCCGCCATCCGCGAGCTGGCGCACGCCTACGCCCGCGCCGAGCGCGCCCAGCTCTGCTGGACCCTCGGCATCACCGAGCACCACAACGGCACCGACAACGTCCGCGCCCTGATCAACCTGTCCCTGCTCACCGGGCACGTCGGCCGCTACGGCGCCGGCCTGCAACCCCTGCGCGGGCAGAACAACGTGCAGGGCGGCGGCGACATGGGCGCGATCCCCAACCGCCTGCCCGGATTCCAGGACATCCTCGACCCGGACACCCGGCTGAAGTTCGAGTCCGCCTGGGACACCGTCATCCAGCCCCACTACGGGCTGAACCTCACGGAGATGTTCGAGGCCATGGAGGACGGCACCCTCAAGGCCGTCTACTGCGTCGGCGAGAACCCGGCCCAGTCGGAGGCCGACAGCGAGCAGGCCGTACGGCGTCTGAAGGCCCTCGACTTCCTCGTCGTACAGGACATCTTCCTCACCAAGACGGCGGAGCTCGCGGACGTCGTCCTGCCGGCCACGGCCGGCTGGGCGGAGACCGACGGCACGACGACCAACAGTGAGCGGCGCGTGCAGCGCGTCCGCAAGGCCGTCACCCCGCCCGGCGAGGCCCGTGAGGACATCGACATCATGTGCGACCTCGCGGCCCGCCTCGGCCACGACTGGAAGTACGCCGACGCCGAGACCGTGTGGAACGAGCTCAGGTCGGTCTCGCCCGACCACTACGGCATGACGTACGAGCGTCTGGAGGAGCACCAGGGCATCCAGTGGCCGTGCCCGGGCACGGACCGGCTCGAACCGACCTATCTGCACGGCCGGTTGTGGGAGCCGGACCCGGAACGGCGCGGTCGGCCGGCACCCTTCGGGATCGTGCAGCACGACCCGCCCGTGGACCTCACCGACGAGGAGTACCCGATCCGGCTCACCACCGGTCGGCGGCTCGACTCGTACAACACCGGTGTGCAGAGCGGCGGTTACTCCTCGCCGCTGCGGCGCGGCGAGTACATCGAACTGTGCCCTGAGGACGCCGAGCGCTACGGGGTGGTGGTCGGCGAGCAGGTCCGGGTCACCTCGCGGCGCGGGTCGGTGACCGCGCCCGTGTGGGTGGACACCGCGCTGCGGCCCGGGCTCGCCTTCATGACCATGCACTTCCCGGACGAGGTGGACACCAACGCGCTGACGATCGAGGCGAACTGCCCGATCGCGGGGACGGCGGAGTTCAAGGCGTCGGCGATCCGGATCGAGAAGCTGCCCGTCGCGACCATCGTGAGGTGACGTAAGTGGACCTGCACTTCGGCGACAGCAAACCGACGGACGACGAACGGGCGGCCGTCGACGCCCTGCTCGGGCCTCCGGAGTCCTCCTGGGAGGGCGCCGACCGCTCCGACGCGGATCTGAGGTGGGCCCGCGGCGGGCGCGAGGCCCGGGACCGCCGCGACCTGCTGTTGCCGGGGCTGCACGCGATCAACGACCGGGTCGGCTGGATCAGCGACGGCGCCCTCGACTACCTGTGCCGGCGGCTGACGGTGCCGCCGGCGGAGGCGTACGGGGTCGCCACCTTCTACGCCATGTTCTCCGTGAAGCCGCGTCCGGCGACCGTGCTGCACGTGTGCACGGACCTGGCGTGCGCGGCGGCCGGGGCGCCGGAGCTGTGCGCGGGGATCGAGGAGCGGCTGGGCCCGGGCAGCGGGGTCGCGGTCGAGCGCAGCCCCTGCCTCGGCCTGTGCGAACGCGCCCCGGCCGTGCTCGCGATCAGGGCCGGGGACCCGGTCCGGACGGCGGTGTCGGCACCGGCGACCGTCGAGGAAGCCGTCCTCGCGGCGAGCGCCCCCGATTCGGCGCCGGAGGAGCCCCCGGCCGCGCTCGCGGTGCCCCAGGCCGGACAGGACGGTCTGATGCTGCTGCACCGCGTCGGCGTGGTCGACCCGGCGTCCCTGGACGACTACCGCGCCCACGGCGGCTACACCGCCCTGCGCCGGGCCTTCGAGCTGGGTCCCGCCGGAGTCATCCGCGAGGTGACCGACTCGGGCCTGGCCGGGCGCGGCGGCGCGGCCTTCCCGACCGGCCGCAAGTGGCAGGCCACGGCGTCCCAGCCGGACCGTCCGCACTACCTCGTCTGCAACGCCGACGAGTCCGAGCCGGGCACCTTCAAGGACCGCGTGCTCATGGAAGGGGACCCGTACGCGCTGGTCGAGGCCATGACGATCGCCGGGTACGCGACGGGCGCCCACAAGGGCTACCTCTACCTGCGCGGCGAGTACCCGCGCGCCCTGTACCTCCTTGAGCACGCGATCGCGCAGGCACGCGCGCGTGGACTGCTCGGCGACGACGTCCTCGGCCAGGGCTACGCCTTCGACATCGAGATCCGGCGCGGTGCGGGCGCCTACATCTGCGGTGAGGAGACGGCCCTGTTCAACTCCATCGAGGGCTACAGGGGCGAGCCCCGCTCGAAGCCGCCGTTCCCCGTGGAGAAGGGCCTGTTCGGCAAGCCGACGGTCGAGAACAACGTCGAGACGCTGGTCAACGTGCTGCCGATCCTGACGAGGGGCGCCCCGGCGTACGCGGCGATCGGCACGGGCAGGTCCACCGGGCCGAAGCTGTTCTGCGTGTCGGGGAGTGTGGAGCGGCCGGGCGTCTACGAGCTGCCGTTCGGTGCGACGCTGGGCGACCTGCTCACCCTGGCCGGGGTGCGGGACGGGCTGCGGGCGGTGCTGCTCGGCGGGGCGGCGGGCGGTTTCGTGCGGGCCGACGAGCTGGACATCCCGCTCACCTTCGAAGGGACACGGGAGGCGGGCACGACGCTCGGCTCGGGGGTCGTGATGGCCTTCGACGACAGCGTGCCCCTCCCCCGGCTGCTGCTGCGCATCGCGGAGTTCTTCCGCGACGAGTCGTGCGGGCAGTGCGTGCCCTGCCGGGTCGGGACCGTGCGGCAGGAGGAGGCGCTGCACCGGATCGTGGAGCGCACCGGCGCCGCCGCCGCCGGGGACATCGCCCTGCTCAGGGAGGTCGGCCGCGCGATGCGGGACGCCTCGATCTGCGGTCTCGGGCAGACCGCCTGGAACGCCGTGGAATCCGCCATCGACCGTCTGGGGGCGTACGAATGACCGTCACACCGCTGGGGATCCCGCGCCGCATGCTGGAATTCACGATCGACGGGGAGGAGGCCAGGGTCCCCGAGGGCTCGACGATCCTCGACGCCTGCCGGGCGGCCGGGAAGGACATCCCGACCCTGTGCGAGGGCGACACCCTGCGGCCGAAGAACGCCTGCCGGGTCTGTGTCGTCGAGGTCGAGGGGGCGCGCACCCTGGTCCCGGCCTGCTCCCGCGAGGCCGAGCCGGGCATGGAGGTCCGCACCGACACCGAGCGCGCCCGGCACAGCCGGAAGATCGTCCTCGAACTGCTCGCCTCCTCGGTCGACCTGTCGACGACACCGCGGGTCGCCGAGTGGCTCAAGGAGTACGAGGCGAAGCCCGACCGCTTCGGCCCGGACGCGGCCCGCCTCAACGAGGAACCGAAGGTCGACAACGACCTGTACGTCCGCGAGTACGACAAGTGCATCCTCTGCTACAAGTGCGTCGACGCCTGCGGCGACCAGTGGCAGAACACCTTCGCGATCTCGGTCGCCGGGCGCGGTTTCGACGCCCGGATCGCCGTGGAGCACGACGCCCCGCTGACCGACTCGGCGTGCGTGTACTGCGGGAACTGCATCGAGGTGTGCCCGACGGGCGCGCTGTCCTTCAAGTCCGAGTTCGACATGCGCGCGGCGGGTACGTGGGACGAGTCGCGGCAGACGGAGACGACCACGGTGTGCGCGTACTGCGGAGTGGGCTGCAACCTGACGCTGCACGTGCAGGACAATGAGATCGTGAAGGTCACCTCGCCGCACGACAACCCGGTGACCCACGGCAACCTCTGCATCAAGGGCCGCTTCGGCTACCAGCACGTACAGAACCGGGGCTGATCAGGACATGGGACGAGTCACGGAACGACGCAAGGTGCTCCGCATCCGCGACGGGGCGGTCTCCAGCCGTCCGGACACGCTCGTCGCCGAGGAGCCCCTGGAGATCCGGCTGAACGGCAAGCCCCTGGCGATCACCATGCGCACGCCGGGTGACGACTTCGCGCTGGCGGCGGGCTTCCTGGTGAGCGAGGGGGTGCTGGGCGGGCAGCAGGACCTCCGGAACATCGTCTACTGCGCCGGGGCCACGGCCGACGGCTCGAACACGTACAACGTGGTCGACGTGCAGACGGCCCCCGAGGTGGTGATCCCGGACATCACGCTGGAGCGGAACGTCTACACGACGTCCTCCTGCGGTCTGTGCG
The DNA here is from genome assembly GCF_039532725.1 of Streptomyces coeruleofuscus. Classification (NCBI taxonomy): domain Bacteria; kingdom Bacillati; phylum Actinomycetota; class Actinomycetes; order Kitasatosporales; family Streptomycetaceae; genus Streptomyces; species Streptomyces coeruleofuscus. The sequence goes on along the minus strand of NZ_BAAASE010000001.1, from coordinate 915,441 downwards.
GCAAGGCGTCGCTGGACGCGGTGCGCACCACGGCCCGCTGGCCCATCGCCGACACTCCCCCGGTCCGGGTCACGCCCGAGCTGCTCGCGAGCCTGCCCGACCGGCTGCGCGCGGCCCAGCGGGTCTTCGACCGCACCGGGGGCCTGCACGCGGCGGCCCTCTTCTCGCAGGAGGGCGAGCTGCTGGACGTCCGGGAGGACGTGGGCCGCCACAACGCGGTCGACAAGCTGGTCGGCCGCGCCCTGCAGAACGGCGACCTGCCCCTCTCGCGGACGATCCTGCTCGTCTCGGGCCGGGCCTCCTTCGAGCTGGCGCAGAAGGCCGTGATGGCCGGTATGCCGGTCCTGGCGGCGGTGTCGGCCCCGTCCTCGCTGGCGGTGGACCTGGCCGCCGAGACGGGCCTGACGCTGGTGGGCTTCCTGCGGGGCAGCTCCATGAACGTGTACGCGGGTGAGGACCGTATCGCCCTGCGGGCCGCGGCCGCCCAGGGCTGAGCAGGTTCCCCCGCGACACGGCGGCGGGGCCCCGACCGGCGGGGAGCGCCCCCTGCGCCGCAGGGGCCCCGTCTCGGCCCGGCCCCGGCGGAGCAGCCGTCAGTCGTCCGTGCCGGATATGCGCCGCAGCATGCCCGTGAACTGCTCGCGTTCGGCCTCCGACAGCGGGGCGAGCAGCTCGTCGTTGGCCGCGCGGGCCGCCTTCTCGCAGCGTGTCAGCAGCCGGGCTCCCCGGGCGGTGAGGGACACCGCGTTCTTCCGCCGGTCCTTCGGGTCCGGCTCGCGCACCACCAGGCCCGCGGCCTGGAGGTCGTTCAGAATGCCGACCAGGTCCTTGGGGTCCAGCCCGACCCCGCGCCCGAGGTCGGCCTGGGCGACGGGGGCCAGGTCGCGGACGGCGGACAGCACCACGTGGTGCCACATCCGCATGTCCTGCTCGGCCAGCGCCTCGGCCACCAAGGAACGGCCGCGGGCGGCGGCACGGCCGAGCAGCCAGCTGGGCAGGGAGCGGATCGCGGGGAGGGGAGCTTCCGACATGGCCGCAGCCTAGCCAAGAAATCGTTGGTTCTCCCTATGATCGTCCTATACCGTTGGGCACCCCAACGATTACGTCGGGGTGCCGAACGACAGCCGGAGGTGCGATGCGCCGCGTCCGCTACGAATCCCGAGGCGGCCCCCTGTTCACGGAGGAGGCACCGGTCCCCGAGCCCGGCCCCGGGGAACTGCTCGTGCGCGCGGAGGCGATCGGCGTCACGCTCCCGGTCGTCCGCAAGGTCACCGAGGCGGCGGAGCCGGTCCCGCTCGGCGGCGAGATCGCCGGGGAGGTCACGGCCGTCGGCGAGGGCGTCACCCGCTTCGCCACCGGCGACCGCGTGACAGGGCTCTGCTTCGGCCATGGTTACGCCGACTTCGCGCTCCTGCACGAGGCCATGGCCTCCCCGGTCCCGGCGGACGCCGACGCCGTCACGGCCGTCGCCCTGGTCCGCAGCGGCCTGGTCGCCCTCGGCGCCCTGGAGGCCGCACGGCCCGAGCCGGGCGAGGCGGCCCTGGTCACCGCCGCGGCGAGCGGCGTCGGGCACCTGGCCGTGCAACTGGCCAGGACGCGGGGCGCCGGGTGGGTCGTGGGGGCCGTCTCCGATCCGGCCAAGGCCGGCTTCGTCCGCGGCCTCGGCGCCGACCACGTCGTCACCTACGGCGACGACACCTGGGGCGCCCCGGTCGACTACGCCCTGGACGCGGTCGGCGGCGAGCTGCTCACCGCGGCCCTCGCCGCACTCGCCCCGGAGGGACGGCTGGTGGCGTACAGCTCGGGCGGCGGCACCGTCCAGGCGTACGACCTGCTCGTGGGCGCCAAGTCGGTGATCGGGTTCCAGATGGCCCGTATCGCCCGCGGGAAGCCGGAGTTGTACGAACAGTGGCGGGAGGAACTGTGGCGGCTGTTCGCGGCCGGAGAGGTCCGGCCCGCCGTGCACGGGGAGTTCGCCCTTCAGGACGCGGCGAAGGCACACGGGGAGATCGAGGCGAGGGCCAACCTCGGCAAGGTCGTCCTGATCCCTTGACGCACGCTTCTTGTAGGGGTCTGTGAAGCCAAGTACCGTCTGTGGCCCCACACATGGGACGTGGGATGTCCGGTTGACCGAATGTCCGCTCCCCGGACTTCTGTCCCCGGATTTCTGTTCCCATGCCTCGGTGGTCCAGCCGACAGACGCATGAAGGGCAGGTCGCACCATGCCGTCAAGTCTTCGCGCACGTCTGAGATCCACCCTGACAGCCGTTCTCACCGCCGCGGCGCTGCTCGCGCCCGCGAGCCCGGCCCATTCCCAACCCTCCCCAGCTTTACCGGAGTTCGACCAGCAGGTCCTCTTCAAGGCCTCCCAGGACCCCGGCTACGCGTGCTTCCGGATCCCGGCGATCGTGCGGACCACGGCCGGCACGCTGCTCGCCTTCGCCGAGGGCCGCGTCCTCAACTGCGGTGACGCGGCCGACATCGACATCGTCCTCAAGCGCTCCACCGACGGCGGCCGCACCTGGGGACCGCTCCAGGTCGTCAACGAGGGCGCGGGCGACACGCACGGCAACCCGGCGCCCGTCGTGGACCGCACGACCGGCCGGATCCTGCTGGCAGAGACGTACAACACGGGCCGTACGGACGCCGGCAACTGCACCGTCCCCTGCGACCGCACCCCGCACCTCCAGTACAGCGACGACGACGGCCGGACCTGGTCCGAGCCGCGCGACCTGAGCGACCAGATCCTGCCCGGCCACTGGAACTCCTGGTACGCCACCGGTCCCGTGCACGGCATCCAGCTCACCCGCGGCAAGCACGCCGGGCGGCTGGTGTTCGGCGTCAACACCGAGACCTGGAACGGCAGCCGGGTCAGCGCCAACCACGCCGCGCTCATCGTCAGCGACGACGGCGGCGACCACTGGCGGATCGGCGCCACGGACTCCTGGCCGATAGCGCAGGACGGCATGTTCCGGCAGAAGCCCTCGGAGGTGACGCTCACCGAACGGGCCGACGGGGCCGTCCTCGTCAGCGGACGTGAGCAGGACGGCACCGATCTCGGGCACCGCTCCCAGACCCTCAGCCTGGACGGCGGCGACAGCTTCGTCACTCCCTTCCGCGCCCTCCCGGACCTCTACACCCCGCAGGTCCAGGGCGCGACGCTGCGCCTCGGCGACCGGCTGCTGCTGTCCGCCCCGGCCGATCCCGACCGCCGCCGGACGATGATGGTCCGCTCCTCCTACGACGGCGGGCGCACCTGGGACAGCGTGGACCGGGGCACGGTCGTCACCACGGACTGGTCGGGCTACTCCGACATGGCGGCGGTCGACTCCTCGACGGTGGGCCTGCTGTACGAGGGCGGCGCGGTCGACGCCCGCGACGAGATCCGCTTCGCCCGTTTCACCGAGGACTGGCTGGAACCGCGCCGTGGCGCCGACCCGACGACCCGCGACGCGGCACCGGGCGCGCGGCCCGCGGCCGTGCTCGGCGATGCCGGGCGGACGGCCGGTGTCCGCGGCGGCGCGCTGTCCTTCGACGGCGCGGACGACGCCGTACGCCTGCCGTACCGGTCCCGACTGCCGCTCGGCGAGGGGGACTTCACGGCCTCCCTGTTCTTCCGCTACACGGCCACGACCGGCGAACAGCCCTTCCTGTGGATGGGCGGCATCGGCACCACCCAGCCGCAGGTCTGGCTGCGCGGGGAGCCGGCGAGCGACCGGGTCCGGGCGCTCATCACCACCCGGTCGGGCGCGGCGACCGTCCTGACGGCCTCGGTGTGGACCGCCGGCGCCCACAACGACGGCCGCTGGCACCACCTGGTCCTGCGCCGGGGCGGCGGGCAACTGACCCTCTTCCTCGACGGCACGCCGATCAGCACCCCGGACGTGCCGGGCTCGGTCAGCCGTAACTCCCCGTTCGGCGTGCACATCGGCCAGCGCATGGACAGCCGGGCGTTCCTGACGGGGGCGATCGACGACGTCCGCGTCTGGAACCGGGCCCTCACCGACAGGGAGTTGGGCGCCGGGAGGAACACGGCCGCGAGGGGCACAGTGCTGTGGCTCCCCATGGACCAGGTGAGCGGCAGCAACTAACGTCACGGCACGTGCCCGACGACGCAGAAGCAGCACGAGCACGACAGCGCACGGGAACCGGGATCGGCCTGCTGCTGGTCCTGGTTCTCGGGGCCGCGCTGCTCATCGCCCTCCCGGAGGACGAGAGTCCGGACGACGCGGCCGCCTGCCGGGCGCGCACCGTCCGCTCCTGGCGGGCGGACGACGGCCTCACCGCCGAGTTCGCCCGCTACGGCGACGACGCGACCCGCACCGACGACTGGACCGGCGGCGACGGCACCCACTCGGTGCGGCTGCCGGACGGCCGGGTGCTGTGGCTGTTCTCGGACACCTACCTGGGCCGGGTGTACGGCCCGCCCAACCCGGCCGGCGAGTCCCACGCCTGGCGGGACACCACCGCGCCGCTGGTGCGCAACTCGGCCGTGCTGATGCGCGACGGCCGGCTGGAGACCACCCTCCCCGCCCCGCTCTTCGCCGACCCGGCGCCGGGCCAGTGGCGCTGGCCGGTCGCCGCCCGCGTCGAACCCCGCTCCCCCGGCTCCTCGGAGCAGGTCGTCCGGGTGCTGCTGTGGGTGCGCACGGCCGGCCAGGCCCCGTGGATCTACGGCGTGCCCACCGCGACGGAGGTGGCCACGCTGTCGCTGCCCGATCTGCGCCTCGAGTCGGTCGTCAAGGTGCTCGACCAGCAACTGGTCCCGGACCCGTCCCGGCGGGTCCTGTTCGGCACGACGCTGGTCGAGGAGGACGGCTGGACGTACGTCTTCGGCGGCGACGACGGCCAGGCCGCCTCCCGCCCGGCCTCGCACGCGTACGTGGCGCGGGTGCCGGAGGGCAGGCTCGGGGACCCGGCGGCCTGGCGCTACTGGACCGGCTCGTCCTGGGCGGCCGCCGCCCGCCCCCGGCCGGTGCTCGGGGACGGGCAGCGCAGGGGCGTGGGCAGCGCGTTCTCGGTCGTCCGGGACGGCGGGACGTACGTGCTGTTCACGATGGCCGCGGGCACGAAGGGCCTGACCACCGTGGCCTCGTACTGGGCGTGCTCCCCGTCCGGGCCGTGGCACGGGCCCGCGAAGGAGTTCAGCCCGTCGCTGCCGCAGGGCCAGGTGGCCGCCTACAACCCGCAGGCGCACCCGGTGCTGAGCGGCGACGGGCGTCTGGTCCTGAGCTACGACGTCAACTGGCTGGAGACGACGGGCGCCGCCGCCCAGCTCAGCCGGAACGTGTCCCTGTACCGACCGCGGTTCGTGACGCTGCGGCTGGCTCCGGCCCGGTGACCTCCGGGCGGGGGTCGTGGGAGCGGCGCTTGGCGATCACCGCGCAGACCATCAGTTGCATCTGGTGGAAGAGCATCAGCGGCAGCACGGCCAGCGAGGCCTGCGGGCCGAACAGGACGCTCGCCATGGGCAGTCCGGCGGCCAGGGACTTCTTCGAACCGGCGAACTGGAGGGTGATCCGGTCCTCCCGGACGAAGCCCAGCGCCTTGCCGCCGTACCAGGTCAGCAGCAGCATCACGGCGAGGATCACGGCCTCGACGACGAGGAGCCCGCCCAGCCGGAGGGGGCTGACCTGCTGCCAGATGCCCTGGACCATGCCCTGGCTGAACGCGGTGTAGACGACGAGCAGGATCGAGCCGCGGTCCACCAGCGCCAGGACCTTCTTGTGGCGGGTGACGAGGCCGCCGATCCAGCGGCGCAGGAGCTGCCCGGCGAGGAACGGCACGAGCAGTTGCAGCACGATCTTCAGCAGTGAGTCGGCGGAGAACCCGCCCCCGCTGCCGCCGAGCAGCGAGGCCGCGAGCAGCGGGGTGGCGATGATGCCGACGAGGGAGGAGAAGGAGCCCGCGCAGATCGCGGCGGGCACGTTGCCGCGGGCCATCGAGGTGAAGGCGATCGAGGACTGCACGGTCGACGGGACGAGCGTGAGGAAGAGCAGGCCCTGGTACAGCGGGTCCGTCAGGATCACCGGCACCAGTCCGCGGGCCGCCAGGCCGAGCAGCGGGAAGACGAGGAAGGTGCAGGCCAGGACCGTGACGTGGAGCCGCCAGTGGCGCAGCCCGTCCAGGGCCTCACGGGTGGACAGCCGGGCGCCGTAGAGGAAGAACAGCAGGGCGATCGCCGCTGTGGAGGCACCGGACGCGACATCGGCGACCGTCCCGCGTGCAGGGAACAGCGCGGCGACACCCACCGTCGCGAGGAGGAGAAGGATGTACGGGTCGATCGGCATCCGACGCGGCCGGCGCAGGCGTTTCACGGTGCTCCACTTGCTCGGGACTTACGGGCGGTACATACGTGCGGTACTCACGTGCGGTACGGGGACGGTACGGCCCCCTTCCATCCTGCTCCCCGCGTCGGCGATCGGGAATCCCGCATACCGCTCTCACTGTCATCACGTTCCGCGATAGCCTGACAGGCATGTACGAGCCCTCCCATCTGCGCACCTTCCTCTCGGTGGCGCAGACGCTGAGCTTCACGCAGGCCGCCAGGCGGCTCGGGCTGCGGCAGTCCACCGTCAGCCAGCACGTGCGGCGGCTGGAGGACGCCACCGGGCGGACGCTGTTCACGCGGGACACGCACTCGGTGGAGCTCACGGAGGACGGCGAGGCGATGCTCGGGTTCGCGCGCCGGATCCTGGAGGTGCACGAGCAGGCGACGGCGTTCTTCACGGGCACCCGGCTGCGCGGCCGGCTGCGCTTCGGCGCGTCGGAGGACTTCGTGCTGACCCGGCTGCCGGAGATCCTCGAAGGCTTCCGGCACGACCATCCGGAGGTCGACCTGGAGCTCACGGTCGAGCTGTCGGGCACGCTGCACGAGCAGCTCGCCGCCGGGAAGCTGGACCTCGTCCTGGCCAAGCGGCGGCCGGAGGACCCGCACGGCGAGCTGGTCCGGCACGACAGGCTGGTGTGGATCGGCGCGGAGCGCCTCCGGCTCGACCCGGACCGTCCCGTGCCGCTCATCGTCTATCCGCCGCCGGGCATCACCCGCGCGCTCGCCCTGGAGGCGCTGGAGCGGCAGGGCCGCGAGTGGCGCGTGGTGTGCACGAGCGGCTCTCTCAACGGCCTCGTCGCGGCGGCCCGGGCGGGGCTCGGCGTGATGGCCCACTCCCGCGGCCTCATCCCGCCGGGCCTGGTCCGCGTCCCGGACCGGGCGGGGCTGCCGGAACTCGGGCAGGTGGACTTCGTCGTGGTCCACGGCCGGCGCCGCCCCTCAGCCCAGGGGGCGGCGGACGCCCTGGCCGCGGCGATTCTGTCGGGCGGTGACCGACTGAACCGGAGTGACGAAATCCGCCTCCGGGGCGCTGACAGAAGAGACGGCCGGGCACCGCGCACGAGGAGCCTCGGGCCGTAACGGGTCGTACAGATTCGGTGGAGATTACGGCTCCGAAACTTACTCAACCGTCAGGATTCTGTCCGACCCTTCCCCATGTGAGCGCATTTTCCCTCCCTGACCAGCGCGGACAAGAGCGCTGCTCGCCTTCGCCACCCCTCCCGCCCTCTGCCCGGTTGGGGTAGCTTTCACCGCGCTGTGCGGAGCGTCACTCGACAAGAGCGCTGAGGAGCGGGGAGCGGGGTTTGCGCGAGTTCACCAACCCTCCGTTGGCGTTGGCACCTCCGGTGGGCGGTCTGGCCGACGTGGTCTTCCAGCATGCCCAGGAGGACCCGCTGCACATCGCGCTGGGCCGCAAGGACGAGTCCGGGCAGTGGCGGGACGTCACCAGCGCCGAGTTCCGCGACGAGGTGCTCGCCCTGGCCAAGGGCCTGCTGGCGAGCGGCATCCGGTTCGGCGACCGCGTCGCGATCATGTCCCGTACGCGCTACGAGTGGACGCTGTTCGACTACGCGCTGTGGACGATCGGCGCCCAGGTCGTGCCGGTCTACCCGACGTCCTCGGCCGAGCAGTGCTTCTGGATGCTGTACGACGCCGAGGTGACGGCCGCGGTCGTGGAGCACGAGGACCACGCGATGACGATCGCCACCGTCATCGACCGGCTGCCGCAGCTGCGCCGCCTGTGGCAGCTCGACTCCGGCGCCGTGCACGAGCTGTACGACGCCGGCGCGAGCCTCGACGACGAGGTGGTGCACCGCCACCGGCAGGCCGTCACCCCCGACTCGGTCGCCACGATCATCTACACCTCGGGCACCACCGGCCGCCCCAAGGGCTGTGTCATCTCGCACGGCAACTTCATGTACGAGGCGGACACCGTCATCGAGCGCTGGGAGCCGGTGTTCCACTCCAAGCGGGGCGACGAGGCCGCCACCCTGCTGTTCCTGCCGCTCGCCCACGTCTTCGGGCGGATGGTCCAGGTCGCCGGGATCCGCGGCAAGGTGAAGTTCGGCCATCAGCCGCAGCTCAACGCGGCGGCCCTGCTGCCCGACCTGGCCGCGTTCAAGCCGACGTTCTTCCTGGCCGTGCCGTACATCTTCGAGAAGGTGTTCAACGCGGCCCGCCGCAAGGCCGAGAAGGAGGGGCGCTCCGGCCCGTTCGAGAAGGCCGTCGACGTCGCCATCAAGTACGCGGACGCCATCGAGGCGAAGGCCTGGGGCATCGGCCCCGGCCCCTCCGCCGGTCTGCGCATGCAGCACCAGCTATTCGACAAGCTCGTCTACGCCAAGATCCGCGCCGCGATGGGCGGGCGCATCAAGCACGCCATGTCGGGCGGTTCCGCCATGGACCGGCGGCTCGGCCTGTTCTTCGCCGGGGCGGGGGTGCACATCTACGAGGGGTACGGCCTGACCGAGTCCACGGCCGCCGCGACCGCCAACCCGCCCGGACGCACCCGGTTCGGCACGGTCGGGCAGCCCATCCCGGGCATGACCGTGCACATCGCGGACGACGGCGAGATCTGGCTGCACGGCCAGAACGTCTTCCAGGGCTACCTCAACAACCCCAAGGCCACCGACGAGACCCTGCACGACGGCTGGCTGGCAACCGGCGACCTCGGCGCGCTCGACGAGGACGGCTACCTCACCATCACCGGCCGCAAGAAGGAGATCCTGGTCACATCGGGCGGCAAGAGTGTTTCCCCCGGCGTGCTGGAGGAACGCGTCCGTGACCATCCACTGGTCAACCAGTGCATCCTCGTCGGCAACGACCGTCCGTACATCGCCGCCCTCGTGACCCTCGACCAGGAGGCCGTGGAGCACTGGCTGACGATGCGGGGCAAGCCGCAGATGTCCGCGGCGGAGCTGGTGCGCGACGCGGATCTGGAGACGGAGGTGCGGCGCGCGGTGGTCGCGGCCAACACCCTTGTCTCGCAGGCCGAGTCGATCCGCACCTTCCGCATCCTGGCCCAGCCGTTCACCGAGGAACACGGGTTGCTGACCCCGTCCCTGAAGCTGAAGCGCAAGGCGATCGAAAAGGCGTACGAGAAAGAGGTCGAGGCGCTGTACCGGGCGTGAATTGCCAGGTGACAGGTGAATCGCACGCCTGAATTCTCCCGTCAGGAATGCATCACGGCTCGTGATCGTTGACGATGGGATGTACACCTGACCACAAACCGAAGGATCGAGAGCTCGTGAGCAAGGTCCCCCCGATCATCCTGAACAACGGCGTCGAGATGCCCCAGCTGGGCTTCGGCGTCTGGCAGGTGCCGGACGACGAGGCCGCATCGGCCGTCGCGACGGCGCTGGAGGCCGGGTACCGCAGCATCGACACCGCGGCGATCTACGGCAACGAGGAGGGCACGGGCAAGGCCATCGCCGCGTCCGGTCTTCCGCGCGAGGAGCTCTTCGTCACCACGAAGCTCTGGAACGCCGACCAGGGGTACGACTCCACGCTGCGCGCCTTCGACACGTCGCTGGAGAAGCTCGGCCTGGACTTCGTCGACCTGTACCTGATCCACTGGCCGCTGCCGGCCCGGGGTACGTACGTCGACACGTACAAGGCGTTCGAGAAGCTGCACGCCGACGGCCGGATCCGGGCCATCGGTGTCTCCAACTTCCTTCCCGAGCACCTGGAGCGGCTGATCGGCGAAACGTCGGTCGTCCCGGCCGTGAACCAGATCGAGCTGCACCCGCACCTCCAGCAGAACGCCGCCCGTGAGTACCACGCGGAGCAGGGCATCGCCACGGAGGCCTGGTCGCCGCTCGGCCAGGGCAAGGGCCTGCTGGAGGTCCCGGCGATCGTGGCCATCGCCCGGAAGCACAACCGCACCCCGGCCCAGGTCGTCCTGCGCTGGCACATCCAGCTGGGCAACGTGGTCATCCCGAAGTCCGTGACGCCGGCACGGATCAAGGAGAACATCGAGGTCTTCGACTTCAGCCTCGACACGGAGGACCTGGCGGCCATCAGCGCCCTCAACGAGGACCGCCGCCTGGGCCCGGACCCGGCGACGTTCGACGGCGCCTGAGAGTATCCGCCCCTCACCCTACGACTGCCCGCAGCTTGCTGAGCTGCGGGCAGTCGTGCCTCCCCCAGTGCCTTGAGGGCCTGGGAGGTACCCCCAGGGCGGCACGGGTGGGCGCAGCGGCACCCCGCTACGCCGGGCTGCGCACCCACCCGCCCCCAGCACCAACGCCCAGCACCCGTGTCAGGCAGGTCCTAGCCCGCCCGAACCGCCGTGTGCACCGTATGGGCCTCCAGCACGAACACGTCCGCCCGACGGTGCAGACTCGCCTCGTCGTCCGGGTCGAGCAGCCGGTCGAGGGTCGCGAGATCCTCCGCGTCGAGCCCGTCCGTGAGCCTCTCGCGCATGTGTGACAGGGTCGCCACGACATAGCCCCGGGCCCGCTCCGAGGCGGGTGCGGGCAGGTCGAGCAGGAACGTGTGCGTCCTGGTGTGCTTCAGCCCCGCGGCGGCGAGCAGGGCCGGCCAGTCCTCCGTCACCGCGACATGGCCCGGCAGCTCCGCACGCATCCGCGTGAACCACTCCGCCTCCACCGCGTCGATCCGCGCCTGGAGCCCGGGCCGGCCGATGCCGATGTCGCGCGGCAGGTACCGCGAGGGCAGACCGCCCTCCATCAGGGCCAGCGTGCCGCCGGGCGCCAGCCGCGCCGCGAAGGCGGTGAGCGCGGCCCGCTGGTCGCCGAGGTGGTGCAGGCTGCGGCTCGCCCACAGCAGGTCGGCGGGGTAGTCCAACTCGTCCAGCACGTCGGGGAGTTCACCGGCGATGGTGCTGAAACGGTCGGCGACCCCCAGCCGCTCGGCCCGTGCCCGCGCCCGTTCCAGCAGCGGCTCGGAGCCGTCCACCGCGACGATCCGGGTGCCCGGGAACGTCTCGGCGAACAGACACGACACGACGCCCGGCCCGCTGCCCGCGTCGACGATCAGGCCCGGCTCGGTCACCTCCTGCGCCAGCCAGGCCATGGCCCGCTCGTACAGGGACGCGAACAGCTCCGCCTGCGACTCCAGCCTCGGGCCCATCTCGGCCCAGTCGATGTCCGTGGGGCCGTGGTGGTGGCCATGGCCCTGCCCGTGCGCGTGGTTGTGGTCGTGATCGTGGTCGTGCGCCATGGTGGTCAGCCTCTCCCTCGGATGCCGCCAGCCTGCGCCGACGCACCGGGAGAAGGCCACTGCTCTTGCCGCTCCCGCAAAAGGGATCCGCCGGGGCCGTAGCCCCGGCGGATCCGTGGGGACGAGGTGTCAGCCGGTCAGGACAGCGGCGGGTACGCGTTCTGCATCAGCTGCCGGAACTGGGCGGAGAACCAGTGCCCGGACAGCGGGGCGTCCGGCAGGGCACCGGACGGGCTGTTGCCGTTGCGCGGGTTGCCCTCGTACGTCGGGTCGCACATCCGGTCGAAGCCCTTGCCCTCGGGGTTCGGGATCTCCTTGCTCGCCCCGTCGGACTCGCCCGGCGGCTTCATCCACACGTAGGCGTCGATCCCGGCGGCCGGGCTGGCCTGCGGGCGCTCGCCGAGGCCGGCTCCGGACTGGTTGCACCAGTTGCCGGGGTTGATGCGGCGGTCGTAGCGGCCGCCGTCGACGTAGGTGTCGACGGTGGTCTGGGCGCCGGGGCCGGTGGGCCGGGCGGTGCCGCCCCAGCCGTTGCGGGAGGTGTCGATCAGCATGCCGATGCCGGAGTTGAAGCCGACCGAGACCAGTTGGTTGCGGAAGGCCTGGGCGAAGGACAGCTCGTCGACGTAGCGGTTCCAGTCGACCCACTTGGACTCGCGGACGGACTTGCCGGCCACGTTGTCGCTGATCGAGAAGTGGTCCTCCTTCAGGGCGCTGTAGTTCGCCGTGTTGGTGATGAAGCCGTGGACGTCGTTGACGGTCGCGCCCTCGGCGGTCGCCGCCTCCTTGAACAGCGTCGCGGAGGGACCGAAGTTGTCGTCCCAGCCGATCCAGCCGTGGTGGCCGGCGTCGACGTAGTTGTAGACGTTCGGCACGTCGCCGAGCTTGTTCAGCGCGTAGCCGACGCCCTTGATGTAGTTGCCGTTGGCCTTCATCACGTCGCACTGCGGGGTGGCCGTCGGGCGACTGCCAGTGTTGGTGACGAGGTTCGGCAGCGAGTCGATCTCGACGGTGGTGACGATCCGCAGCGAGGAGTACTTCGAGTCGGCGAGGATCGCCTTGATCGGGTCGATGTACTCCGTCTTGTAGCGGCCGATCTCGTCGGGCTTCAGCTCGCCGTTGGAGGCGAGGGCGGCGCAGTCACGGCCGGGCAGGTTGTAGATCACGAGCTGGACGACGAGCTCGCCCGAGCCCTTCTGCCGTAGCGCCTCGTCGAGGTGGGCGCGCAGGCCCATCTTGCCGCCGGCGCCGTTGATCGCGGCGATCCGGTCCAGCCAGACACCGGTCGGCTGGTTGGCGATCCGGCTGCCGCCCGGCTCGGCGGCGGCGTTCGCGGACCACTCGGGGTTCACGTACACCTTGGCGCCGTCGTAGGGGTTGTTCACCCGGTTGGCGGGGCCGCCCGGGTCCGGCGGATCCGTGGGGCCGCCGGGGCCGCCGCTGTCGACGTTGCAGGTCACACCGTCGAGGGTGAAGGTGGCCGGGATCGCGTTGCTGCCGCTGTAGGAGCCCTGGAAGCCGAAGCTGACCGAACCGCCCGTCGCGAGCTGGGCGTTGTAGCTCTCGTTGGCCACGGTGACGTCGGCACCGCTCTGGCTGATCTTGGCGTTCCAGCCGCTGGTGACCTTCTGGTTGCCGGCGTACGACCACTTCAGCGACCAGGACGACTTCGCGGCACTGTTGTTGGTGATGGTCACGGCGGCGGTGAAGCCGGTGTTCCACTGGTTCTGCACCTTGTAGTCGACGGTGCAGGGGACGGCGGCGGTGCCGATGCCGTCCGGGTCGACGGCGAACGCCGTGCCGGTCGCTCCGGCGACCAGGGCCATGGCGGCCAGTAACGCTGTTCTCGTACGGCTCATGAGTGCGGGTTTCCCTTTCGGTGGTGGGGGTGTCAGCCGTTCAGGGCGCGCTCCGACAAGGACATGAGGAACCCGGCACCGGCACTCGCGCAGCCGGGGACGACCGCGAGGTCGTGTCCGCGAAGTCCCGCCTGCCCTGCGGGCGGACGACGGGATTTCACGGACGCGCCCTAGGGCGGCGGCTATAAGTACTGAACGCGAGGGGTGTCGCATGAGCGACTCCGTGCAGGTCGGGCCCGCCGTGACGGACGCGTCGACTGATGGAACCGCTCCCACTGGTGTCAAGGAAGGTAGCGCCAAGTGTCGGCAAAGAACAGGGGAGTCACTGACTTTCGCTCAACACACGACGTCGAATCTTTTCGACTCTTCAAGGACCTTGACCGATACCAGACCCGTCCTCACTATGGGAGCGCTCCCACTGGTTCAAGCCTTGACTTCTCCGAGCCGCAAGGAGGAACCAGCACCATGCATCCCCCACCCCGGAGGCGGAGAGCGGTGCGGCGTCTGTGGACCGCCGCGCTCGCAGCTCTCGCACTTCCGTTGACGATGCTCTCCTCAGGGTCGACCACCGCGCAGGCGGCCGCACTTCAGTGCAGTGTCGATTACAAGACGAACGACTGGGGCTCCGGCTTCACCGCGGACCTGACCCTCACCAACCGCGGCACGGACGCCATCGACGGCTGGACGCTGACCTACGCCTACTCCGGCAACCAGAAGCTGGGGAACGGCTGGAACGGCACGTGGTCGCAGTCCGGCCAGAACATCACCGTCAAGAACGCCCCGCACAACGCGCGGGTCGCCGCGGGCGCCGCCGTCTCCACCGGCGCCCAGTTCAGTTACAGCGGCAGCAACACCGCGCCCACGTCCTTCGCGGTCAACGGCACCCCCTGCACCGGTGCCCACCAGCCGCCGATCGCCGTGCTGACCAGCCCGGCCGCCGGCGCCGTCTACACCCAGGGCGAGTCGGTCCCGCTGGCAGCCACCGCGGCCGCCGCGGACAACGCCACGATCAGCAAGGTGGAGTTCTACGACGACACCAAGCTGCTGGGCACGGACACCAGCGCGCCCTACGCGCTGTCCGTCTCAGATTTGACCGTGGGCAGTCATTCCCTGGTGGCGAAGGCCTACGACAGCATGGGCGCCTCCGCCGACTCCACCCCGGTCGGCATCACCGTCGCCTCCGGACCCACCGTCGTCGCCTCACCGCTCCAACTGGGCGTCCAGTCGGGCAAGTCGGGCACGTACGAGGTGAAGCTGTCCAAGCAGCCGGCGTCCAATGTGACGGTGACGTCGGCCCGGGCGAGCGGCAACTCGGGCCTGTCGGTCACGGGTGGCGCCTCGCTCACCTTCACCCCGCAGAACTGGAACACCGCACAGAAGGTGACCGTCACCGCGGCCGGCTCCGGCACCGGCTCGGCCGTGTTCGAGTCGACGGCAGCGGGTCACGCCAAGGCCTCGGTCACCGTCACCCAGCTCGCGGCGAGCAAGGCGTACGACGCCCGCTTCCTCGAGCTGTACGGGAAGATCACCAACCCGGCGAACGGCTACTTCTCCCCCGAGGGCATTCCCTACCACTCGGTCGAGACGCTGATCGTCGAGGCGCCGGACCACGGCCACGAGACCACCTCGGAGGCGTACAGCTACCTCCTGTGGCTCCAGGCCATGTACGGCAAGGTGACGGGTGACTGGTCCAAGTTCAACGGCGCGTGGGAGCTCATGGAGAAGTACATGATCCCCACCAAGGCCGACCAGCCGACCAACTCCTTCTACAACGCCTCCAAGCCGGCGACCTACGCGCCCGAGCTGGACACGCCGGGCGAGTACCCGGCCAAGCTCGACACCGGCGTCTCGGTGGGCCGGGACCCGATCGCGGCCGAGCTGAAGAGCGCGTACGGCACGGACGACGTCTACGGCATGCACTGGCTCCAGGACGTCGACAACGTCTACGGCTACGGCAACTCGCCCGGCAAGTGCGAGGCAGGCCCGTCGGACACCGGCCCGTCGTACATCAACACCTTCCAGCGCGGCTCGCAGGAGTCGGTGTGGGAGACGGTGCCGCAGCCGACCTGCGACGCCTTCAAGTACGGCGGCAAGAACGGCTATCTGGACCTGTTCACCGGTGACGCCTCCTACGCCAAGCAGTGGAAGTTCACCAACGCGCCGGACGCCGACGCGCGTGCCGTGCAGGCCGCCTACTGGGCGGACCTGTGGGCGAAGGAGCAGGGCAAGGGCGGGCAGGTCTCCGGGACCGTCGCCAAGGCGGCCAAGATGGGCGACTATCTGCGCTACTCCATGTTCGACAAGTACTTCAAGAAGATCGGCAACTGTGTCGGACCCTCGACCTGCCCGGCGGGCACCGGCAAGGACGCCTCGATGTACCTGATGTCCTGGTACTACGCCTGGGGCGGCGCCACCGACACCTCGGCCGGCTGGTCCTGGCGCATCGGCTCCAGCCACGCCCACGGCGGCTACCAGAACCCGCTGGCCGCCTACGCGCTCGGCAACTACGCCCCGCTGAAGCCCAAGTCGGCGACGGGCGCGGCCGACTGGGCCAAGTCCATGGACCGGCAACTGGAGTTCTACCGCTGGCTCCAGTCGGACGAGGGCGCCATCGCCGGCGGCGCGACCAACAGCTGGGCGGGCCGGTACGCGACCCCGCCCGCCGGGAAGTCGACGTTCTACGGCATGTACTACGACGAGAAGCCCGTGTACCACGACCCGCCGTCCAACCAGTGGTTCGGCTTCCAGGCGTGGTCCATGGAGCGGGTCGCCGAGCTGTACCAGCAGACGGGGAACGCGCAGGCCAAGACGGTCCTCGACAAGTGGGTCGACTGGGCGCTGTCCGAGACCACGTTCAACCCGGACGGCACGTTCCGTGTCCCCTCGACGCTCCAGTGGTCGGGCCAGCCCGACACCTGGAACGCCTCCAGCCCCGGCTCCAACAGCGGGCTGCACGTCACCGTCGCCGACTACACCAACGACGTCGGTGTGGCGGCCGCGTACGCCAAGACCCTGACGTACTACGCCGACCGCTCCGGTGACACGGAGGCCGCGGCGGCGGCGAAGAAGCTGCTGGACGGTATGTGGGCGAACCACCAGGACGACCTCGGGGTCGCCGTCCCGGAGAACCGCGCGGACTACAACCGGTTCGACGACCCGGTGCCCGTCCCGAGCGGCTGGACGGGCACGATGCCGAACGGCGACGCGATCAACTCGTCGTCGACGTTCGAATCGATCCGGTCCTTCTACGAGGACGATCCCGCCTGGTCGAAGATCGAGAGTTATCTCGCGGGCGGTGCGGTGCCTTCGTTCACGTACCACCGGTTCTGGGCTCAGGCGGACATCGCGTTGGCCATGGGCTCGTACGCGGAGCTTCTCGAATAGTCCCCGCCGGGCGCTCCGCGGGTTCGGCGGTTGTTGTCTGCGCGCCAGTGTGTGGCTGGTCGCGCAGGGCCCCGCGCCCCCAGAACAGCGTCCGAAGCTCTGCGTACTCGGCCCTGCACCTGACGCGGGGCCACGGCCGGGCGACTCCACCCGCACGGGAGCCGCCCGGCCCTCGCACGTTCTCTCCCCTCACGGAAGGACCCCCACCGTGCGAAGAACCCGCATACTCACCGCCGTGCTCGCCCTGGCGGCCGGATTGTTGTCGGGCGCTCCTACAGCCCTGGCAGCCGACCCGCCGTCGCCGAAAATCACCGCCGACACGTACACGTGGAAGAACGCCCGCATCGACGGCGGCGGTTTTGTCCCCGGCATCGTCTTCAACCGGTCCGAGAAGAACCTCGCCTACGCCCGGACCGACATCGGCGGTGCCTACCGGTGGCAGGAGGCCTCGAAGACCTGGACGCCCTTGCTGGACTCCGTCGGCTGGGACGACTGGGGGCACACGGGGGTCGTCAGCATCGCGTCCGACTCCGTCGATCCGGACAAGGTGTACGCGGCGGTCGGTACGTACACCAACAGCTGGGATCCGAAGAACGGTGCGGTCATGCGCTCCTCCAACCGGGGAGCGAGCTGGCAGAAGGCGAACCTGCCGTTCAAGCTGGGCGGCAACATGCCGGGGCGGGGCATGGGCGAGCGGCTGGCCGTCGATCCGAACCGCAACAGCGTGCTGTATCTGGGCGCGCCCAGCGGCAAGGGGCTGTGGCGGTCGACGGACTCGGGTGTGACCTGGTCGCAGGTGGCGAACTTCCCCAACGTCGGCAACTACGTGCAGGACCCGAGTGACACCAGCGGCTACGCGTCGGACAACCAGGGCATCGTCTGGGTCACCTTCGACGAGTCCACGGGGACGTCGGGCAGCGCCACGAAGACGATCTATGTGGGGGTCGCCGACAAGGACAACGCGGTGTACCGCTCGACGGACGCGGGCGCGACCTGGCAGCGGCTGGCCGGGCAGCCCACCGGCTACCTCGCCCACAAGGGCGTGCTGGACGCGAAGAACGGCCATCTGTACCTCGCCTACAGCGACAAGGGCGGACCGTACGACGGCGGCAAGGGCCAGCTGTGGCGGTACGCGACCGGGACCGGGACCTGGAAGGACATCAGCCCGGTGGCGGAGGCCGACACGTTCTACGGCTTCAGCGGGCTGACGGTGGACCGGCAGAAGCCGGGCACGGTGATGGCCACCGCGTACAGCGCCTGGTGGCCGGACACGCAGATCTTCCGCTCCACGGACAGCGGCGCGACCTGGACCAAGGCGTGGGACTACACCTCGTACCCCAACCGCGAGAACCGCTACACGATGGACGTCTCGTCCTCGCCGTGGCTGACCTGGGGCGCCAACCCGCAGCCGCCCGAGCAGACGCCGAAGCTCGGGTGGATGACGGAAGCCCTGGAGATCGACCCGTTCGACTCGAACCGCATGATGTACGGGACGGGCGCGACGATCTACGGTACCGAGAACCTCACGAACTGGGACAGCGGCGGGAAGTTCGCCGTCAAGCCGATGGTGCAGGGGCTGGAGGAGACGGCGGTCAACGACCTGGCATCACCACCGTCGGGCGCGCCGCTGCTGAGCGCGCTGGGTGACATCGGCGGCTTCCGGCATACGGACCTGACGAAGGTCCCGTCGATGATGTTCACACAGCCGAACTTCACGACGACCACGAGCCTGGACTTCGCCGAGTCGAACCCGAACACGGTCGTCCGGGTCGGCAACCTGGACTCCGGCCCGCACATCTCGTTCTCGACGGACAACGGCGCCAACTGGTTCGCGGGGACCGACCCCTCGGGCGTGAGCGGCGGCGGCACCGTCGCGGCCGCGGCCGACGGCAGCCGGTTCGTGTGGAGCCCTGAGGGCGCCGGCGTGCACCACACGGCGGGCTTCGGCACCTCGTGGCAGGCATCCGGCGGGATCCCCTCCGGGGCGATCGTCGAGTCGGACCGCGTCGACCCGAAGACCTTCTACGGCTTCAAGTCCGGCAAGTTCTACGTCAGTACGGACGGCGGCGCGACCTTCAAGGAGTCACCGGCGACGGGGCTGCCCGGCGGTGACAGCGTCCGCTTCAAGGCCCTGCCCGGAGGGAAGGGCGACGTCTGGCTGGCGGGCGGCGCGAGCGACGGGGGGTACGGCCTGTGGCACTCGACGGACGGCGGCACGAGCTTCACGAAGCTGTCGAACGTCGAGCAGGCCGACACCATCGGCTTCGGCAAGGCCGCCCCCGGCGCCTCCTACCAGACGCTCTACACCAGCGCGAAGATCGGCGGCGTGCGCGGCGTCTTCCGCTCCACGGACAAGGGCGCGAGCTGGACCCGCATCAACGACGACGCCCACCAGTGGGGCTGGACGGGTGCGGCCATCACCGGTGACCCGAGGGTGTACGGCCGGGTGTACGTGGCGACCAACGGCCGTGGCGTCGTCTACGGCGACAGCTCCGACGGCGGCACCACGGGCCCCGGGCCCGGACCCGACCCGGCCGGTGCCTGCAAGGTGACGTACAAGGTCACCAGCCAGTGGTCGGGCGGCTTCCAGGCGGACGTGCAGGTCACCAACACCGGCACCGGCCCGTGGAACGGCTGGTCCCTCACCTGGTCCTTCACCGACGGCCAGAAGCTGACCCAGGCATGGAACGCCGAGGCAGCGCAGTCGGGTTCGACGGTGACGGCGAAGAACGTCGGCTGGAACGGCAACGTGGCGGCGGGCTCGTCCGTGAGCTTCGGCTTCACGGCGAACGCGTCGGGCGCGAACGCGAAACCGACCGCGTTCAAGCTGGGTGACCAGGGCTGCACGGTGGCCTGACCCCGCTGCCGAGGGCGTATGCCGGAGACGGCATACGCCCTCGGCCTTCTCAGGGGGTGTGGACCGTCGGCCTGGGAGCCGTCGGCATGTTGTTCCCGATGAAGAAGCTCGGGTGCGGGGGCTGGTTGTAAGCCGTGTTCTGCCACGCAAGGGCGGTGCGGTACTGCGTGTCGTGGAGCAGGGTCGTGATCTTCGTGCTGGTCTCGTGCGGGGTCGAGTAGATGCGCAGGGCCTTGTTGTCGCTGGTGCGCCAGACGACCTCCTCGCGCCAGTCACCGAGGATGTCGCCGGAGAGCGCCGGTGTGGACTTGGTGCCGTTGTTGGAGGAGACGCCGGACCCGGTCAGCAGGCGGGTGTCGCCGGAGGTGCCGTACTTGTCGATGCGGGTGCCGTCGAGGAGTTCGCGGACGGGGTCGCCGTCCCACCAGGACAGGAAGTTGATGCTGGACGGCTCCCGGCCCAGGGACGCGCCGGTCGCCGAGCGCAGGGTCGTGTCGGCGGCGGACCAGGCCTCGGCGCCCGCGCTGCCCGCGTACACGTCCGCGGCGACGCCACGGCCGTTGTCGGAGCCCGACGCCGTCTGCCACAGGACCTGGCCGGTGCGGGCGTCGGCCATCCAGGAGCCCGGCTTGCCGGAGTCCTCGGAGACCTTGAAGTACTCCAGACCCGCGCGGGACGGATTGAGGTCGCCGACATGACCGGCGTCGCCGTGGCCCAGCTTCGTGGTCCACAGACCGTTGCCGTTGTCGTCCACGGTCATGGCGCCGTAGACGATCTCGTCCTTGCCGTCGTTGTCGACGTCGGCGACGGACAGGCTGTGGTTGCCCTGGCCGTCGTAGCCCTTGCCGCTGTTGGTGGAGGAGCTGGTGTCGAAGGTCCAGCGGCGGGTGAAGGAGCCGTTCCGCCAGTCCCAGGCGGCGATCACCGTGCGGGTGTAGTAGCCGCGCGCCATGATCAGGGAGGGGCGCGAGCCGTCGAGGTAGGCGGTGCCGGCGAGGAAGCGGTCGACGCGGTTGCCGTAGTTGTCGCCCCAGGAGGAGACGTTGCCGCGGGCCGGGACGTAGTCGACGCTCTGCATCGCCTTGCCGGTCTGGCCGTTGAACATGGTCAGGAACTCGGGGCCGGAGAGCACGTAGCCGCTGGAGTTGCGGTGGTCGGCCGAGGAGGACCCGATGACCGCGCCGGTGCCGTCGCGGGTGCCGTCGGCGGTCTTCATGGCGACCTCGGCCTTGCCGTCGCCGTCGTAGTCGTAGACCTGGAACTGGGTGTAGTGGGCGCCGGAGCGGATGTTGCGGCCCAGGTCGATGCGCCACAACCGGGTGCCGTCGAGCTTGATGCCGTCGACGATGGTGTTGCCGGTGTAGCCGGACTGGGAGTTGTCCTTGGCGTTGGTCGGCTGCCACTTCAGGACGATGTCCAGGGCGCCGTCCCCGTCGAGGTCGCCGAGGGAGGCGTCGTTGGCCTCGTAGGTGTACGCCGAGTTGCCCGGGGCCGTGCCACCGGCCGGCGGGGAGAGGGGGACGTCCTTGTAGCCGGTGCGGAACTGGATCGCGTGCACCGAGTCGCCCTGCTCCACGCCGTTCACGATCGCGCGGACGGTGTAGTCGGCGTGCGAGGGGGCGCCGGAGTGGAAGTAGTTCGTGGAGCCGGTGACCGGGGTCGGGTTGACCTTCGTACCGGCCCGGTAGACGTTGAACGACACGTCGTTCGGGTCGGTTCCCAGCCAGCGCCAGCTGACCAGGTTGCCGCTGCCTGTGTGGACGCTGACCACGCCCCGGTCCAGCTTCTCGACCTGGCGGGCGGTGGCGGCCGCTGCCGTGTCGTCGGTGGCGAACGTGGTCAGGCCGGCGCCGACGAGCGCCGCCGTGGCCGCGGCGACGGGGAGGAGCAGACGGCGTCTGCGGTGCCTGTGCGGGTGCTTCACGGGACGGACCTCCTGGAAGGACGGGCGGGTTCCGCCTCTCAGTCGCCGCCGGGTGCACGGGAGTTGCCGTACCGCTGCGCCAGTTCGGCCACGGTCCGGGCGATCTTCGACCGCAGTTCGTGCGGAGCCAGCACCTCGATGGCCGTGCCCAGGCGCAGGAACTCGGCGTGGGCGTGGTCGACGGACTCGATGGGGACCGTGGCGCGTGTCCAGCCGTCGTCGTCCGCACGTCCGTCGCGCCGTACGGCCTCCCCCGCCGGGCCGGTGAGCGTCGTTCCCGGGGCCAGCCGCACCACCGCCTCGCCGCGATGGAGCCGGTCGTGGAAGCCGCGCTGGTACGCCGCCCAGTACGCGGCCAGGTCGAAGCCCTCGGGACGGGTGAACTCCTCGCCCTGGGCGGCGAGTTCCAGGATCTGGTCGACCCGGTAGGTACGTGGTCCGGGCCCGGCGACGACGTACCAGCGGCCCGCCTTCAGCACCAGCCCGTACGGCTCCAGGCGGCGCTCCACGTCGGTGGGCTCGCGCCAGCGGCGGTACAGGACGTGCAGCACTCGGCTGCTCCAGACGGCGTCCGCGACGGCCGGGAGGTGAGGGGTGTCGTCGGCGTCCGCGTACCAGCCGGGGGTGTCCAGGTGGAAGCGGCCGCTGATCCGGTCGGCGTGCGCGCGCAGCTCCGCCGGCAGGGCGGCGCGCACCTTGAGCTGGGCGGCGGCGAGCACGGAGCCGAGTCCGAGCTGGGCGGCGGGGCCGGGGGCGCCCGCGAGGAAGAGGGCCTCGGCCTCGTCGGCGGTGAGGCCCGTCAGCCGCGTGCGGTAGCCGTCGAGCAGGCGGTATCCGCCGTCGTGGCCGGCGTCGCCGTACAGCGGGACCCCGGCGGCCCCGAGGGCCTCGACGTCCCGGTAGACGGTACGGACCGAGACCTCCAGTTCCTCGGCGAGCTGTGCGGCGGTCATCCGGCCGCGGGTCTGGAGCAGCAGGAGGATCGAGACGAGCCGGCTGGACTTCACTGACACAGGATGTCAGGGAAGCGGCTCTAGCGTTCCGCCATGCCCTTCACGGAGAAACTCCTGACCGTGCCGCCGCCGATCGAGGTGGCGGGCCGGTGGATCAAGCGCTATCACGTCACCGCCGACCCGGAGGGCATCGCGCCCGAGGTGGAGAAGGCGGCGTACGCGCTCCTGCCCGAGCTGCTGCCGGAGCCGGACGGCACCCCGCCGGCGACATTCGTCGTGCTGCACCGGGGCGGTGACGACGGCGCCTATCTGAACGCGTACAGCTGGGTGTGGGACAACGTCCTGCACTTCGGCGGCGCGGCGGCGGGCCAGCCGGTCCTCGGCTGCCCGGACCGCGACCCCACGCACTTCGTCAGGCCCGGCATGCCGTGGATCGGCTGTGTCTGGGAGCTGCCGCCGATCCTGCACGAACGCGACGCCTGGGTACGGCACATGCTCGCCCCGGACGTCCCCGACCTCGACGCCTATCTGGCCGACCGTCTGCCCGAGGGAACCACTGGAGACCGCTCATGAGCAGCCCGCACGACTTCGACTTCTTCCACGGCACCTGGAACGTGCTGCACCGCCGCCGCACCGGCTTCCTCGACCCCGGCAGCGACTGGGAGGAGTTCCCGGGCCGGAGCGAGTGCCGGCCGCTGTTCGACGGGGCCGCGAACATCGACGAGATGGACGTGCCGCACCTGGGCGCGAAGGGGCTGACGCTGCGGCTGTTCGACCCGGTCCGCGAGGAGTGGTCGCTGAACTGGGCGTCCAGCCGCAGCGGGACCCTCTCCCCGCCGGTCTTCGGCCGTTTCCAGGGCCCGAGGGGCGAGTTCCAGGGCGACGACACCTACGACGGCGAGGACGTGCGCGTGCGGTTCGTCTGGTCGGGCATCTCCCCGGCCACCGCCCGCTGGGAACAGGCGTTCTCCGTGGACGGTGGAGAGACCTGGGTGACCAACTGGATCATGGAGTTCACCCGGACGCGAGCCCCCCTCACGGCTTCCGGAACGCCCGGAGCGTGAAGAACGGGTCGGGGCGGGGTCTGTCCTGGTCGGGGAGTTCCCCCAGCCGGGTGGCGAAGCCGTCGGCGAGCGGGTGACCGGGCGGCAGGGTGACGAACCAGCCGCGCCGCAGGTCGGCGACCGCACGGCGCGGGCTGCGGCCCTGACCGTGTCCGCGGAAGCGGGCCTGCCCGGCCGGGACCAGGCCGTGGCCGGCGGCGTAGGACTCGACGTCCGCCGCCGCGTCCTGGACCGGGCTGGGCGGGCGGGAGGACAGGACGACATCGATGTCACTGCCCACGTTGTGGGAGGCGGCCTTGTCGACCGTGGTGACGTAGACGCCGCCGGGTCGCAGCACCCGCGCGCACTCGCCGATGATGGTCCGGACGTCGGCGGGCCCGGCGGCCAGGTGCAGCAGCCACACGCTGCACACGGCGTCGAACTCGCCGTCCCGGAAGGGCAGCCGGCGGCTGTCGCCGAGCACCACGGCACCGGGCAGCCGGGCGGTGGCCTGCCGGGCCATCGCCGGGGCGAGGTCCACGCCGGTCACCCGCATGCCCTCGCGCGCGGCCGCGAGCCGGCGGGTCACGATGCCGGTGCCGCAGGCGACGTCGAGCAGGCTGCGCGTGTCCGGCGGCACGAGACCCAGCACCGCCGCCGCGGCGGCGGCCGCCCTGGGCTCGCCGCCGCGCGAGGCGTCGTACCGCTCCGCTTCCTTGTCGTAGTCGAGCACCCGGTCAGTGTGCCCCGTGCCCGGGCGCCAGGTCCTCCACCCTGCGGGCGAGCTCGAAGTCCTTCTCGGTGACGGCGCCGCCCGCGCTGTGGGTGTGCACGGACAGGGACACCGAGTTGTAGCCGAGCGTGAGGTCGGAGTGGTGGTCGAGCTCCTCCTGGACCTGGGCGATGTGCACGACCATCGCCGTCGCCGCGAAGTGCGAGCCGAGCCGGTAGGAGCGGGTGAGGCGGTCCCCGTCGAGCGACCAGCCCGGCAGCTCGGCCAGCCGGTCCTCGACCTCCTTCTGCGACAGCGGTTCGACGGGCATGGGCAGCGCTCCTTCCCTGGCTCCGGTTTCCTCTTCTCCCTCCTCAGCCTGCCACAGCGGGGCGTGCGAGGCCCTGGTCGGAGCGGCGTGCCTGTCCGCCGCGACCGGTTCTCGATTACGGTCCCGGCATGACCACTCATCCGTCCACCACCGACCAGGGCGTGGGGCCGCTGCTGCGGGCCTGGCGGGAGCAGCGCCGGGTCAGCCAGCTGGAGCTGGCCCTGCGCGCGGACTCCTCGGCCCGGCACATCAGCTTCATCGAGACGGGCCGCTCACGGCCCAGCGAGGAGATGGTGCTGCGGCTGGCCGAGCACTTGGACGTGCCCATGCGCGAGCGCAACGCGCTGCTGCTGGCGGCCGGTTACGCCCCGCGCTATCCCGAGACGCCCCTGGGCGACCCGGCGCTGGGCGCGCTGCGCGAGGGCATCGAGCGGCTGATCGGGGGCTACGAGCCGTATCCGGCGCTGGTGGTGGACGCGCTGTACAACGTCGTGGCGGCCAATCGGGGGATCATGACGCTGATCGACGGCGTCTGCGAGACCCTGCTCGAACCGCCGCTGAACGCGATGCGGCTCGCCCTGCACCCGCGGGGCCTGGCGCCGCGCATCCGCAACCTGCGCGCCTGGCGCGGGCACCTGCTGGAGCAGATGGAGCGGCAGATCGCGCTGCACCGCTCCGAGCCGCTGCGGGCGCTGTACGAGGAGGTGGCGGCGTATCCGGTGCCCGCCGCGGATCCGGCGGAGGAGCCCTCGGAGCCGGTGCCGTACTTCGCGCTGCCGCTGCGGATCGAGCACGAGGGGCGGACGCTGTCGTTCATCTCCTCGATCTCCACGTTCAACACACCGATGGACGTGACGGTCGCCGAGCTGGCCATCGAGACGCTGCTCCCGGCCGACCCGGCGACGGTCAAGTACCTTCAGTCGCTCCTGCCCTGACGGGCCCTCAGCGCCGAGTACTGGAGGGCGGCGAACGCGGCCACGACCAGGGACTGGAGCACCGTCCACACGGCGCCCGCCGTGCTCGGCGTGAGCCACAGCGCCAGGGCCACGAGGCTCACGGCCGTCCAGGCGAGGTTGGCCTCCACGACGGCCCGCACGCCGAGCGCCGGCGGCTGCGGGCGGGAGGCCAGCACGCCCACGCCCGCCGCGTAGGCGGTGAGGAACGCGCCCAGGGCGAGCAGCAGCGTGGAGTCCACCCCGAGGAAACGGCCGAGCGGGCCGGAGAACGCGAGGTAGGCGAGCGCGTTGGCGCCGGTCACCGCCGCGTCCAGGGCGAGGAAGAGGCGCAGCGCCGACTGCGGCGCGCTGGTCCGGGCGAGCGTGGCGAGGGGGGTCGCGGACATGGTGCATCACTCTCCGTCAGGTCGTGGTGCGGCGGCAGGTACCCGCGTCCCGGGCCGGAGTGCGCCGGCCCGGAACCCGGTGCGTTCACGATCCCGTCCCGGGCGCGCCCGGTCGATTACCCCCGGGGTAATGCCCCGGCGACACGTCCGTTTCCCGCGATCTTCTCGCCCGCGGCCCTGTGGAACCGACGTCGGAACGTGACAGACTGATCGCAGGCTTGGGCACGTTGGGGAGGCGTGGCGTGAGTGAACGGCGGGCCGCACCGACCGTGGGCCAGGTGGTGCTGGGCAAGAGGTTGCAGGAGCTGCGCGAGGCCGCGGGCCTCAGCCGTGACGAGGCCGCCCGGGTGCTGCGCGTCGCCCCGGCGACGGTCCGGCGGATGGAGACCGCCGACGTGGCGCTCAAGATCCCGTACGTGCAGATCCTGCTGACCGCCTACGGCGTGCCCGAGGACGAGGTGACCGCGTTCGTCGAGCTCGCCGAGGAGGCCAACCGGCCGGGCTGGTGGCAGCGGTTCCACGACGTGCTGCCGGAGTGGTTCAGCCTGTACGTGAGTCTGGAGGGCGCCGCCCGGATCATCCGGTCCTACGAGCCGCACTTCGTGCCGGGGCTGTTGCAGACCGAGGGGTACGCGCGTGCGGTCCTGAAGGCCGGCACCATCGGCAACTCCGGGCCGGAGGCCGTGGAGCGGCACGTGTCGCTGCGCATGGAGCGCCAGCGGCTGCTGGAGCGGCCCAACCCGCCGCACCTGTGGGTGATCATGGACGAGACGGTGCTGCGGCGCCCGGTGAGCATCGACGGCCAGGTGATGCGGGACCAGCTCGACAAGCTTCTGGAGTACTCCGAGCGGGACCGCGTCACGCTCCAGATCGCCGAGTTCAAGGACGGCCCGCACCCGGGGACGTACGCGCCGTTCTCCCTGTTCCGCTTCGCCGAGCCCGAACTGCCCGACATGGTCTTCACCGAGTACCTGACCGGCGCGCTCTACCTCGACTCGCGCAAGGAGGTCTCCGCGCATCTGGAGGTCCTCGACCACATGACGGCGGGTGCCGCCTCCACGCAGCGCACGGAGAAGCTCCTTCGGGAGTACCGCGAGACCTACTGAGCTTCAGCGCCGGGCCGGCCGTGACAGCCACAGCGCGACCGCCTCCGAGATCGGCTGCCCGGTCTCCAGTTCCACGAAGCCGAACTGGCCGCTCTGGTTGCACTCGAGGAACCACCAGAAGCCGTCCTCGTCCTCGGCGAAGTCGAAAGCGGCGTACGCCAGTCCGGCCCTGTCGAGGTAGTCGTGCACCGACTTGCGGATGCGGTCGGGCACCGGCACCGGCTCCCAGGTGTGCTCGGTGTCGCCGTAGCGTCCGTCGACCTGGTCCGGTTCTGCCGTCTTCCGTGCGGCGAACAGGCTGCTGCTGACGCAGGTCAGACGAATGTCCGCACGCTTGGGGACGTACCGCTGCAACAGCGCGGGCCCGGCCGCGACACCCGAGAAGTCCGAGTCGGGTCCGATCAGGGTGGTGGGCAGGGCCAGCGGGGGCTCACCGGGGGGTGGCCCCGAGGCGGACTTCACCACCACCTCCCCGTACTCCTCGGCGAACTGCCGTGCCAGCCGCGGGAAGGTGGTGACGACGGTCGGTGGTACGGCGAAACCGCTGAGCTGAGCGGCCCTCAACTGCCACGGCTTCAGGCGGGCCCGGTCGGCGTCGCGTGGGTGGTTCATCCATCGCGCGGAGGCGGAGTAGAGCATGCCGAACAGCGCCTGGCGGGTCTCGGCAGTCAACCACGGGGAGGGCTCAGCCGCGTGTGCGGCCGGCTCGCCGGGTCTGCGCACCCATACCGATCGCAGACCCCCCATGCTGACCACATGTCCGTTCGCCGACAGGAGGCCCTCGAAGTCGCCCCGGGTGTAGTGGGCGGACAGCACGGTGTCGTTCGGCAGGTCGGCGGGGTCCAGCCGCATGACGGGCACCGCCGCCTCGTGCAGCTTGGTCACCACCATGTCGGCGGTGACGTCTTCCTTGGACGTGAGGATCAGTACGGTCATGGGGACGGGTCGTCAGTCGTCGAAGTGCGTCTTGGAACCGGCGGTGGATGCCGTCGTACCGACCACCAGGAGGAGGTCCGGGTCACTGACGGCCGGGCGGCCGTCGGGAAGCACGTTCAGCTGGAGCGACTCGTCGAAGCGGTAGGGCGTCACGGCCGTGGGACGTGACCTGGGGCGGGCGTAGTTGAGGGTGAACGGTCGCACTCGGTACCTCCGGGTCTCATCCACACCGTCGGCATCAACGGCGTGCAATTTCTTCACTACTTACACACCGAAAGAGGCGCCGGAATCGTCACAGGGACATGCGGGAGTGCGGCGACACCTCCCAGGAGGTGTCGTCACACTCCCTAGCCCTTGCCCCCGTCCGCCGGGCCGTTGCCGGGGTTCCCGTTGCCCGGCGTGCTGCCGCCCTTCCCGACCGTGCCCGCGCCTTCGGGGGGCCTGCCCGGGACGCCGGACCTGCTCGGCGCGGTCGTCGGCCGGGCCAGCCGCGCCGCGCAGTACCCGTCGACCTCGTCCTCTCCGCCCGCCGCCGCGACGAGCCGCTGCCATGCCGTCGCGTCGAGCGTCCTGCCGCGGTCCTCGACTCGTTCGAATGCCCGGCAGTGAGCCTCGGTGTCCTGTGCGGAGGGCGAGCCGTCGCGCCGTCCCGGGACGCCGGAGGAGGCCGACGAGGACTCGTCTCCCGGCCGGGCGGGGGTGAGCACCGAGGGGTGCGTCCCCTCCCCGGTACCGCTCACCGACGAATCGTTCGAACCGATGGCCCCGACCGCGACACCGCCCAGAGCGATGCTGGTGAACACGGCGGCGGCCGTCGTCTTCACCGGGTGCCCGGTACGCCGCCGCGCGGGAAGCCGCCAGTCGTCCCGGTACCGGGTACGCGCCCGGTGCTCTCCCGTGTCGCGGGCGGTCCGGAAGGCTGCCACGGCCCGGCGCTCGGCTTCGGGGTCGGGATCCCCCGCGAGCAGGGCGGCGACGAGGACGGTGTGCAGCGCGGTGTCGTCCCGCGGATCCCACGGGCCGGCCACGGCCTCGCCGGGGCACACGCGTCGACGGCCTGTGATTCCGTCGCGGCTCAACCGATCACCCATGTCCGTTGTCCGTTCCTGCCTGAGCTGTTCGATGAGTCCGGCATGCCGGTGTGTGATGCCGGGGTGTCCGACCACTGACGTCGCCGTGACGGATGTCGATCCTCCGGCGTCCGGGAAGCTTCGTCCGTCACCCCCTCGGCGGCCTCCGTCCCGAGGCGCAGTTGGCGGGCGAGGCGTTTCAGCCCCCGGTGCGTGGCGGTGCGCACCGCGCCGGGGCGCTTGCCGAGGACGCGCGCGGCCGCGGGGCCGTCCAGGCCGACGATGACGCGCAGGAGCACGGCCTCGGCCTGGTCCCGCGGCAGCCCTCGGACCAGGTCCAGTGCCCGCTCGGTGGAGACGGCCTCCAGCGCCTAGTCATGGGTGCTGTGCGGGCCGGGCAGGTCCAGTACGTCCTGCCCGATCGCCCCGGGCCGGGGTCGCGCGCGCTGGCGGCGCACATGGTCCAGTGCCCGGTGCCGGGCGATGGTGGCCGTCCAACCGCGGAAACCCGCCCCGTCCCCCTTGAACCGTCCGAGGTCCCGGGCGATCTGCAGCCAGGCGTCGGACGCCACGTCCTCCGCGTCGTCGCCGACGAGTCCGCGCAGATAGCCGAGCAGTCCGGGCTGCACCAGCCGGTAGGCGACCGCGAAAGCGGTCTCGTCCCCGTCCTGGGCCCGCGCGACGGCCGCGCCCAGTTCCCCGTCTTGGGCCTGTGCGTAGCTCGGTTTCCGTTCCTGACCCAAGATCGTCCTCGTTCGCACCGGGTTCGTTGCGAGTCTGTGCCGGCCGACGCACCCCGCCCGCCGCGACACCCTCATGGACACAAGCGCGCGACTTCACAGAAGTGTCACCGCGCACCAGATGTCCCTCCCCTCACACCGTGTCCCCCGGCCTCTCTCGGACTCCCGTACGATCCGTCAGCCCGGCTCGTCGATGCTCACCGGCCGGTCGTCGCGCAGCTCGGCGAAGAGCTTGTTCGCCTTCGCCTCGTCCCACGTCAGGGCACTGCTGCCGGCCGTGACGGAGCCGGGGCCGGCCACGGGGACGTTCAACTGCCTGCCGCTGCCACCCGAAACGCTCTTCATCGCCCGGAACAGCGAGAGGAGCGTGGGCAGTTCCATGTCCTTGTCCACCACGAGGGCATCCAGTCCCGCGCTCAGGGCCGGATACGTACGGAACGGGTCGAGCACGACGCCCGGCGCGGCGGCCTTGCGGGCCAGGGCGGAGAGGAACTGGCGCTGGTTCCGGGAGCGCCCCAGATCGCCGTCCGCCTCCTGGTGCCGCTGGCGGACGAAGGCCAGCGCCTGGGAGCCGGTCAGGTTGTGACAGCCCTTCTTCAGCCGCAGTCCCGACTTCGGGTCGTCGATCGTGCGGTCCACGCACATCTCCACGCCACCGACCGCGTCCACGACACCGACGAAACCCCCGAAGCCGATCTCCGCGTAATGGTCGACGCGCAGCCCCGTGTTCCGCTCGACGGTGCGGACGAGCATCGCGGGACCGCCGAGGGAGTAGGCCGCGTTGAGCTTGTTCTTCGCCGCCCGGTGGAACTTGCCGGTGTCCGGGTCGACGTACGAGGGGATGGTCACCCAGGAGTCGCGTGGCAGGCTCACCATCGAGGTGCCGTGGGCGCCGGTGTGCAGGAGCATCATCGAGTCGGTTCGGCTGCCTCCGGCCGTGCCGGTGTGCAGTTCCTTCCTGGCCTGCTCCGACAGGCCGTCCCGGCCGTCCGAGCCCACGATCAGGTAGTTCGTCCCCTTCCCCCGCAGCGGACGGTCCGCGGCCCCGCTCAGATCGACGGACCGGTCGAGCCGGTACTCGGCCCAGGCGCACGTGCCCGCGCCGGTGAGGGCCAGGGCGCACAGCAGTGCCGCCAGCAGGCGCACGGTCCGGCGGGCCCGGCCGGGGCGCTCCCGGGGCGGCCGGGTACTGGTGGTACGGCCACCGCGCTCGGCCTCACGGACCTGGTCCCGGTCCGTCTCGTCGACAGGACTGCCGTACGTCGTCACCTCCGGTTCCGGATACGGAGACGGAGACGGAGACGAAGGCGGACGGGGTGACGGAGACGACCCGAGGCTCGCACCGTCGTGACTGCCGTACGGGTACGGCCCGAGGTCGGAACCGTCGTAGCTTCCGTACGGGTACGGCCCGACGATGTACCCCTCGTACGGCCGGACCGGCTCCTGGAGCGGTGGCGTACCGCCCTGCCACACCGGTCCCGTGATCACCCGAGGCACGTGTGCCTCCCCGGTGTCGTTCCGCCGGCCGGTTCCGGGCCACATGCCCGGCCCGTCGCTCATGGGACGAACCACTCCTTCATCACCTCGATGACAACTGTCGTTCGGCTTCCGGCCTCCTGAGCTGCTGGGTGGCAGCCGTGCCGGAACGCTGCATGCGATGCCACTTGAGCCGGGTGCCGAGCAGCAGGGCGACCACGGACTGGATGACGACCAGGTACATCAGCTGCCGGTAGACGAAGAGCTGGAACGGCATCGACCACAGCACCCGCAGCCGCTCGCCGTCGAGTCTCAGCGCGTAACCGGCACAGGCCAGTTGAACCCCGAGGAAGGCGAGCCACACGCCCGTCGCCTGCACGGGGTCGGCGAAGAGGGCCCCGTACACCGCGAAGAGGTCGACGACCGGTGCCAGCAGCGGCAGGACCACCTGGAAGACGGTCAGATAGCTCAGCCCGCGGCGGGCGAAGCGTCCGGCCGCGCCCACTTCGACGACGGCCCGGCGGTGCTTCCACATCGCCTGCAGGGTGCCGTAGCACCAGCGGTAGCGCTGCCGCCACAACTGCCGCAGCGTGGTGGGGACTTCGGTCCAGGCGACGGCCGACTCCTCGTAGACCACCCGCCAGCCGGCCCGCCACAGGGCCATCGTCAGGTCGGTGTCCTCGGCGAGGGTGTCCTCGCTGACCCCGCCGACGCCCATGAGCGCGTCCCGGCGGAAGGCCCCGATGGCTCCGGGAACCGTCGGCATGCACTCCAGCACCTCGAACATGCGCCGGTCGAGGTTGAAGCCGAAGACGTACTCCAGGTGCTGCCATCTGCCGAGCAGTCCGCGGCGGTTGCCGACCTTGGTGTTGCCGCTGACGGCACCGACGGCCGGATGCGCGAGCGGCTGGACGAGCCGGTACAGGGCGTCGGGCTCGAAAACGGTGTCGGCGTCGACCATCACCACGATGTCGTGGGACGCGTGGGCCAGACCGGTGTTGAGCGCCGCCGCCTTGCCCGAGTTGGGCTGCCGGATCACCCGTACCCGGGGGTCGTCGATCCACGTGGCGAGATCCGCCGTCCGGTCCGTGGAGCCGTCGTCGATCACGACGACCTCGAGGTACGGCTGCGTGGAGGCGAGCAGCGAACGGACGGTGGACTCGATGCCGGCCTCCTCGTTGTAGGCGGGCACGAGCACCGTCACGGGCGCGTTGACCTCCCGCAGCCACGGTGCGCCGGGGCGGGGGCGGGTGAGGCGCCGGACATGGGCGCGAGCGAAGACGGTGAGTGACAGCAGCCGCAGCAGGCCCAGCGCTCCGGCCACGACCAACACCCAGGTCATGATGTGCGTGAAGGTGTTTCCGGTTGCCACGGCCCAGTTGAGGGCCTTGCCCTGCCATCGCTCGGCGGTGGACACCGGGGTGTCCGCAGGCGGCATGCCGACGGCGTCCGTCACGGTGGTGAACCGGTCGGCGTGCGGGTCGTCGAGCAGTTGCTTCGTCTCGTCGTACGCCAGTTCCGTCTGGCTGAACTGCCGGATCAGCCCGTGCGCCGGATCACGGGCCGGACGGTCGGCGGCGACCAGCACATAGCCGTCCGCGGCGGCCTTCCGGGCCGCCTGCCACTCGGCGCCGCACAACGTGTCGACCTCGCTGGTCATCGGCATCCGCAGCAGGTCGGTGCGCACGCCCGCCGTGCCCGCGAGCGTCTTCCGGGTGAGGCCCAGTTCCATCGCGAAGCGGACGCGCGACGACGAACCGAGGTCGGCTCCCGTGTAGGTGTTCGAGCCGATCTCGTGGCCCTCGTCGAGGATGCGCCGGATGAGGTCCGGGTGGCGTGCCGCCTGGGCGCCGAACACGAAGAAGGTGGCGTGCGCGTGGTGCTCGCGCAGCAGATCCAGCAGGCGGGGTGTCCACTCGGGATCGGGTCCGCCGTCGTAGGTGAGGGCGACGGTGCGCGCGGGCGCCGCGGCGGACGACACCTCGTCCCCGTCGATGGCGCGCAGGACTGGGCCGCTCTCGTCCACGGACCTCGGCGCCGGCTCGGTGCACGGGCGGCGCGTCTTGGCGGCGTCCACCTCGTGAACGGTCCAGCCCTCGAAGAGCAGGATGGCGAAGATGACGGGCAGGGTCAGAGCGAGCAGCCGCCAGTGTCCGCGGGGGTCGCGCGAACGGGCGTGCCGGCGATGTGCCGAGCGGCTCACGCAGCCGCCCCGGGTATGGCGTTAATCACAGGTGAGCCGGGGCGGGTTTCGCGGAGGCCGACGACCGTGGTGACCGCTGCGCGAGCGGCGGACCGGGGCAGAACCTGGACGGGGCGAGCGGTACCGCCTCGCCGGACCGCTGCCGCCCGGCGTCTCCCCGCGGTGCACGCACGGCTCTGTCCGCGCCCGCTCCCAGGAGTCCGCCCGAGACCGCAGGCATCGGCGCCGCACGTCGGCCGGACCGCGTGGGCGACGGATTCGGCCATGGGCCACGCTGCCTTCACATACAGGTCGGCAACGTCGAGACCCGATGAACGGGCATGAGATTTCTGGTGGTTTGTCTTGTGGTCGTGCTCGTGCATGGGCGGCGAGTGTAGCCACATCCGACGCTCCGGGTGGGCCGGAAACAGGCGGCGCAACGCCCCGAGGCGGGGACGGTGACACTCGGCGCCGCCGGTGCGCTGGACTGAGTGGGTGCGGCGAAGTCTGTCTTCACATCCGGCGCCTCCCGCAACGGTCCTTCGAGTGCCACGTCTCGCCCAAGCGGCGGTTTTCAGCCACTCTGCCCCGGACGGACCCCGCCGACGGGTGTACCTCTCGGCCCGCCCCTAGCGTCGGGATCGCGGGGCGCACGGGAAGGAGGTCCGATGCCCGGATTCGAGGTGCTGTACCAGGCGGCCGCGCTGTGCCTGATGTTCCCCGACGACGACTTCCGCGCCCGGCTGCCGCTGCTGCGCGAAGCCGCCCCGCAGCTACGGGAGTTCGCCGACCACGCGGCGCTCAGCCCACCGCGTGAGCTGGCGGCGCACTACGTCGAGGTCTTCGAGGCGCAGCCGGACCACAGCCTGTATCTCAGCGCCTGGCGCGAGGCGGCACCGACGCCCTCCGAGGAGCTGTACCGTGCGCACGGCCTGGAGACGACCGGCGAGGAACCGCCGGACTTCCTCCCCGCGGTCCTCGAGTGCGCGGCCCGCACCGGCGACACCGGGCTCCTGACGGACCACCGCGACGGTCTGGACCGGCTCCGCTCCAGGCTCACCCGCTTCGGCACGCCGTACGCGACCGTCCTGGACGCGGTGTGCGTGACCCTGCCGCGCGACGCGCCGGGACGCTAGCTCCCCTCGTCACCTAAGCGGCGCCGCCCTTCTCGTCCCGCCGGTCCTTCTCCTCGTCCACGATCTCCGCGTCGACGACTCCCTCCTCTTCCCCTTCCTCGTGCCGGGCGCCGGAGGATTCGTCGGTGGGTGTCTGCTGGGCCTGGGCGTACATGGCCTGGCCCATCTTCTGGCTGACCGAGGCGAGTTTCTCGACGCCGGTGCGCAGGGCGGCGGTGTCCGCCTGCTGTTCCAGCTGTCCCTTCACTTCGGTGATGGCCGACTCGACCTCGCTCTTGGTGTCGGCCGGGATCTTGTCGCCGTTGTCGCGGAGGAACTTCTCGGTCTGGTAGACGAGTTGCTCGGCCTGGTTGCGGGTCTCGGCGGCCTCGCGGCGCTTGCGGTCCTCCTCCGCGTACTGCTCGGCCTCGCGCATCATGCGGTCGATGTCGTCCTTGGGCAGGGCCGAGCCGCCGGTGACGGTCATCTTCTGCTCGCGGCCGGTCGCCAGGTCCTTGGCGGAGACGTGCATGATGCCGTTGGCGTCGATGTCGAAGGCCACCTCGATCTGCGGCACACCGCGCGGCGCCGGCGGCAGGCCCGTCAGGTCGAAGACGCCGAGCTTCTTGTTGTACGCGGCGATCTCCCGCTCGCCCTGGTAGACCTGGATGCCGACCGAGGGCTGGTTGTCGGCGGCCGTGGTGAAGATCTCCGAACGCCGGGTGGGAATCGTCGTGTTGCGTTCGATGAGCTTCGTCATGATGCCGCCCTTGGTCTCGATGCCCAGGGACAGCGGCGTGACGTCGAGCAGCAGTACGTCCTTGACGTCGCCGCGCATGACACCGGCCTGGAGCGCGGCACCGAGGGCCACGACCTCGTCCTGGTTGACGCCCTTGTGCGGTTCCTTGCCGGTGAGTTCCTTGACCAGGTCGGTCACCGCGGGCATCCGGGTCGAGCCGCCGACCAGGATCACGTGGTCGACCGCGGAGAGCTTCACACCGGCGTCCTGGACCGCCTGGTGGAAAGGCGCCTTGCAGCGGTCGAGCAGGTCGGCGGTGAGCTCCTGGAACTGGGCCCGGGTCAGCTTCTCGTCCAGGTGCAGCGGCCCCTCGGCGGAGGCCGTGATGTAGGGCAGGTTGATCGTCGTCTCGGTGGAGCTGGACAGCTCGATCTTGGCCTTCTCGGCGCCCTCGCGCAGCCGCTGCACCGCCATCTTGTCGTTGCCCAGGTCGACGCCGTACTGCCCCTTGAAGCGCTTGACCAGGTACTCGACGATCCGCTGGTCCCAGTCGTCGCCGCCGAGGTGGGTGTCGCCGTTGGTGGCCTTCACCTCGATGACGCCCTCGCCCATCTCCAGCAGCGACACGTCGAAGGTGCCGCCGCCGAGGTCGAAGACGAGGACGGTCTGGTCGTTCTCCTTGTCCAGGCCGTACGCCAGCGCCGCCGCCGTCGGCTCGTTGATGATCCGCAGCACCTTCAGGCCCGCGATCTCACCGGCCTCCTTGGTGGCCTGCCGCTGGTTGTCGTCGAAGTACGCCGGGACGGTGATCACCGCGTCGGTGACGTCCTCGCCGAGGTAGGACTCCGCGTCCCGCTTCAGTTTCTGGAGCACGCGCGCGGACAGCTCCTGCGCCCGGTAGCGGGTGCCGTCGATGTCGCCCTGGTCGGGGAAGCGCCAGTGCGCGTCACCCATGTGGCGCTTGACCGAGCGGGCGGTGCGATCCACGTTCGTCACGGCCTGCCGCTTGGCCACCTCCCCGACCAGCACCTCTCCGTTCTTGGCGAACGCCACGACCGAGGGTGTGGTTCTGGCTCCTTCCGCGTTGGCGATGACAGTGGGCTCGCCGCCTTCCAGCACGGCGACCACCGAGTTCGTGGTTCCGAGGTCGATCCCGACCGCACGTCCCATCGCTGTCCCCTTCCGCCAGGGCGCTCTCACAATCCAGCACAAAACTTGAGTGCGCTGTTGTCAATGGCGCGAGGGGGTGAGGGGCCCGCGGAGCGCCACGGCCCGCCGGGGCCGGTCGGTGACGAGGACGTCCACGCGCGGGTGGGCGAGGAAGGCCCGCATCAGGGTGTCGTCGTTGACGGTCCACACCATGGTGAACAGGCCCTGCCGGGTCGCCTCCCGCAGCACGGTGGTCCTGGCCAGCCGCTGGTGCACGGCGACGCCGTGGGCCCCGCAGGCCCGGATGCGGCGGGCCGGGAACAGCTCGCTCAGCCGGGTCCCGGGCAGCCGGGCCAGGGCCAGCTCCCTGCGGTCGCGTCCCAGGGACAGCGCGGTACGCACCCCGGGGAAGGCCTGCGCGACGGCGGCCACGGAACAGTCCTCCAGCGTCGTCACGACGAGCCCGTCCGCGCCGAGCAGGGCCACCGCCCGGTCGATCACCTCCCGCTCGTAGCCCACCTCCTT
The DNA here is from genome assembly GCF_039532725.1 of Streptomyces coeruleofuscus. Taxonomy (NCBI): domain Bacteria; kingdom Bacillati; phylum Actinomycetota; class Actinomycetes; order Kitasatosporales; family Streptomycetaceae; genus Streptomyces; species Streptomyces coeruleofuscus. The sequence continues at coordinate 878,483 of NZ_BAAASE010000001.1, read as the reverse complement.
CAGGTCCAGGTGCGCCACGAGCTTCCCGGCGATCAGCGCCATGACCTCGTCCACCACCGGCACGTCGTATCCGGCCCGCTCGCTCAGCTCGGCGTGTGTGAGCGCGGCCAGCGGCGGCCCGGTGTGCCCGGCCCGGGGGTCGTGGTAGACGACGAGGACGCCGTCCCCCGTGCGGCGGATGTCGAACTCGACGTACTCCGCGCCGGACTCCAGCGCGTCCTCGTACGCCTGCCAGGTGGCGGGTCCGGCGCGCTCGGAGCCGCCCCGGTGGGCGGAGACGGCGGGGCGTGGCGTCATGGTCGTCGGCTCCCGGAGGGCGAGCGTGGCGGCGGGACGGGTACGGCGTCGTCGTCGGACGCCGGCAGCAGCGAGCCGGAGCGGGTGCGGATCCGTCTGAGCAGGACGTAGCCGATCAGGACCAGGGTCACGAAGGGGAGCCAGGCCAGCGCGTAGGCCGTGCCGTAGGCGCGCAGGTCGAGGATGGAGCGGTGCTCGTCGACGTTCGTGCCGTTCACGCCGAAGAAGGCCAGCAGCAGGGTGGGCGGCAGGGCGATCAGCGTGGCGGCGGCGACCAGGCCGGAGACGGTGCGGTCCCGGCGGTCGTCGCGCTCGGCGAGTTCGGCGTCCAGGGCGGCGGAGCGGGCGCTGATCACCGAGGTCAGGCGCTCGACCATGCGGGCCGAGTTCTCCAGGCTGTCGCGGATGCCGAGCGCGTCGCCCAGCGAGGACTGGAACGCCTCCATGACCATCTCGGGGATCAGCAGGCTGTCGACGTAGGCCTCGACGCCGAAGGCGAGGTCCAGCTGGAGTTCGTTGACGCCCGCGGAGAGGCGGGTGATCAGGGAGCGGATCTCGGTGGGCGAGTCGGTCAGGGCCCGCTCGTTGGCCTTCATCGTCGCGAAGGCCGCGAGGCGGGTGCGCTGGAGCACGGCCAGGGCGGAGATCATGCCGATGGCGACGAGCATCAGGCCGTTCTCGACGTGCGGGGCCCAGCCCGCCTGGACGGAGACGCCCCGGCCGAGGGCCGACAGGGTGACGCCGTGGTTCCTGACGTGCGGCGCCAGGCTCGCGTCGTACGGGGTGGCGGGGTTCCAGGGCATCCGGCCGCGGTAGACGATCTCGTTCAGCAGGATGGCCTTGCGGGCCTCGTCGGCGCTGAGCAGCTCGCGCTGTAACCGGCCGCCGGGGAAGACGAGTTGGTGCACGTTCTGGCCGAGGGCGAGCGGCCGGCCGCCGAGTTGCCCGGTCAGCACCGTCAGGAGCGGGCGGTCGTCGAGTTCGATCCGCTCCCGGTCGAAGCAGGTGGTGGCCAGCCAGGCGGCGAGGTCGCCGGCCGTGGTCTCGCCCGCGAAGGCGCAGTCCAGGACGAGTGTGGCGTCGCCGCGCGGGGTGGTGACGACGAGGATCCGCAGGGACGCGAGGCCCAGGCCGTGGTCGCCGTGCGGCAGCCGCAGCCGGCGTGGCGCGACCTGTTCGTCGAGCACCGGAACGGGGAGCACGTCCTGGCTGGTCATCAGGTGGGAGGCGAAGCGGCCGTAGTCGTAGCGGTCGACGAGGGCGCCGAGGACGGTGTCGCGGGGGCGCAGCCGGCCGGAGAGGCTGAACAGCAGCAGGACGCGGGTCCGGTCACGAGTGGCGGAGTCGAGCACCGTCGCGCTGGTTGACGTTCCCGGCAGCATCGCGTTCCTTCCGGACCGTCGGCGTCAGAGCGTCTGGTTCATACCCCGGGCGCGATGGGCGAATCGACGACGTCGCGCGGACCGCCCCTGGTGGGCGGGCCCGCGCGACGCGGGTGGGGCTGTTTCAGGCGAGCTTGGCGGTCAGGGTGATGGGCGTGGCCTTGAGGGCCTGGCTGACCGGGCAGCCGACCTTGGCCTCCTCGGCGGCGGCGAGGAAGGCCGCCTCGTCCATGCCGGGGACGGTGCCCTCGACGGTGAGGTGGATGCCGGTGATGCCCTCGCCGGGCTGGAAGGTGACGTCGGCGGAGGTCACCAGCTTGGTCGGCGGGGTGCCGGCCTTGTCGAGGATGTTGGAGAAGGCCATCGAGAAGCAGCTGGAGTGGGCGGCGGCGATCAGCTCCTCCGGGCTGGTCTTCCCGCCCGGCTCCTCGGTACGGGCCGCCCAGGAGACCGGCTGCTCGGCGAGGATGCCGGAGGAGTCGAAGGTGACGACGCCGTTGCCCTTGAAGAGGTTGCCTTCCCAAACGGTGTGTGCGGAGCGCGTGGCTGCCATGTCGCATCCTTTCGATGAGTATCCGGAACCGTGACCGGTTCCTGGCCACCATCCGATCACACTCCGGTTCAACTCACGCGGAAGACCGGACCTCTGGCGCTGAACGGCAGCCGTGCTCCCCGCGGGATCAGGTACGCGTGTTCGCGCCGCACGCGCAGGACGTCGCACCAGCCGTCGGTGATGATCAGGACGGGCGCGCCGGGCGGGAAGTCGTCCGCGCGGTGCAGCAGGTCGATGCCGGGTTGCAGGACGGTGCCGCCGCGGCCGTGCACGCGCACCCGGCCGGCGATCTCGGTGACCGGCAGGTAGCCGGCGTCGTGCGGGGCGGCGTCGCAGAACACGACCCGGGCGGCCGGTACGTCCCGGGCCTCGGCGTAGGAGGCGATGGCGCCCAGTGCCTTGCCGAGCAGGACGCGGTCCATGGAGCCGGAGGTGTCCAGGACCACCCCGAAGGTGCAGCGGGCGATCTCCTCGGGCGGGAAGTACCGCCCGGCGCGCGGGATGCCGGGCGTGGCCGCCTGGCGCCGTGAGGGACGGGCGAAGGAGCGGACGGGCTCGGGGCGGGGCACGAACTCGTCGAACCAGCGGGCGAGCCGCGCGTCCCACGGCAGCGGCGGGTGGCTGAGCGCGCGGATCTCCTCGACCAGGCCGCCGGGCAGGAAGCCGCGCTCCTGCCGCTGGTGCAGGTCGAGGCCCTGGGCGAGGCCCCGGCGGTAGAACTCGTCGAGGTCGACGTAGTCGCGGGGCGAGCCCAGCGGGGCGCCGAGGATGTCGCCCACGCCCTTGCCGCGCAGGGTGGCCAGGCGGCGCTTGCGGCGCAGGTCGCCGGCGATGCGGTCGTAGACCTCCTCGGCGGACAGGCCGGAGAGCTGCGGGTCGTGCAGCAGCCCCTCGGGCATGGTGCCGATCTGCATCTCGGTCAGCCAGCCGTTGATCACGTAGTCGCAGGCGACATTGAACAGGTAGGGGTCGCGGGTGCCGCAGCGGTCGCCGTGGCGCAGGGCGGCGTGCAGCATCTCGTGGGCCAGGACGAACCGCCACTCCTCGTCGTCGAACTGCCGCAGCGGGTTGACGTAGATCTCGCCGGCCTCGGCGTTGACGGCGGCGATCGCGATGCCGTGGGCGCGGGCGAGTTCGGCGTCGGCGACCAGCTTGACGCCGGACGCGATGCCGCCGAGCAGCGGGTAGGAGGAGATGAACCAGCTCAGCGCCCGCTGCCAGGGACGCAGCAGGGGCGCCTCGCCGTCCAGGCTGTCGCGGCGGCCGCCCGCCATGTCCATCGCGGCGGACACGGTCCGGGTCAGGGCGCCGGCGAAGGCCAGCTGCCAGTCGGGCGGCCGGGACCAGCCCACCCAGGGCACCAGCACCTGGTCGGGCGCGTCGCCCGCCGTACCGCAGCGCTCGTACACGGGGGGCAGGCCGTCGCGCCGCCAGCGGGCGGCGAGCTGCTCCTCGTCGCCGTCCGGGTAGGAGGCGGGCAGGTGCTCCGGGGTCTCGCCGACGGTGAAGCCGAGCAGGAAGCGGTTGACGACGACGCAGCGGGCGGCGAGGTCGTGGCGGTCGGGCTGGACGCGGTCGCCCTTCACCGCCGGGACGTGCCCGAAGCCGAGGTGGAGGACGGCGTGGGCGAGCGCCCAGGCCCAGGCGGCGGGCTCGGCGAGCCGGTCCGGGTGGACGTGCAGATCGCCGTCGGAGTCGACGACCACGAGTCCGTGGCGGGGCGCGAGGCGGCACTCCTCCTGGCGGCAGACGTCGAACTCCACGGCGGCGAGGGCGGGGTTCGTCCGCATCAGCCGCATTCCCTCGGCGAAGGCCTCGCCCGCGAGGTCCCGCTTCTTCTTCCGCTGGTCCTTGCCGCGGCCGCGGCTCACCGGCGGGCCTCCACCAGCCGCGGCATGTCGCGCGCCGCCTCGACGAGGAACCAGGAGGGCAGGACGGGGTTGCCGTCGCCGTCGGAGGCGATGACGGTCTGGGCGACCTCGACGGATATCTCGGCGAGCTGCACCAGCAGCGACTTGGCGCGGTAGGCGGTCTGGCGGCCGTTCGCCGACATGTGGTCCTTGCTCGCGGGCAGTTCCTTGATCAGGCGGCCCCTGAAGGAGTCGGCGAGGTAGAAGAGCAGGTCGCGGTCCTCCGGGCGGTTCGGCCAGCGGGCGTCGCCCTTGAGGATCGCCTCGATGCCGAACCGGCTGCGCACGATCTTGACGTAGCCGCAGAAGGCCTGCGCGTGCGCGGGCGTCAGCGTGCCGTGCGCGAGCACCCGCAGCGTCTCCTCGTCGAGGTCGCGGCCGAAGGAGTGCAGGGCGTCGGAGAGCATGTGCCAGGAACGGGGCGTGGAGAACGGCTCCTCCGTCTTCGGCGGCTTGGACCACAGGTGGTCGGGCCGGTCGGTGAGGTGGTCCACGACCCAGGGGTGGATGCCGTTGCCGCCGGCCCACGTCAGCCAGTCCTTGACGGAGGCCTCCAGGTGCACGTGGGTGAGGCGGTTGACGAGCGCGGAGGCGATGGGCCGGGCGAGCGCGTTGTCGGTGGCACGGTTCCCGGCGCCGATGACGATCGAGCCCTTGGGCAGTTCGTAGGTGCCGATACGGCGGTCGAGGATCAGCGAGTAGAACGCCTTCTGCACGTCCGGCGTGGCCGCGTTGAGCTCGTCGAGGAACAGGCAGTACGGCTCGTCCCGGGCGATCGCCTCCGGCGGGCAGAACACCGAGCGGCCGTCGCGGATCTGCGGTACGCCGATGAGGTCCTCCGGCGCCAGCTGGGTGCCCAGCAGGCTCACGCACTCCAGTCCGAGCGACTCGGCGAACGCCCGTACCAGGGAGGACTTCCCGATGCCGGGTGCGCCCCAGATGAAGACCGGCCGGACGGTGGCGAGGCCGAGCAGCAACTCCGGGATGCGGGCGGGAGTGACGGTGACGGCGGCCTGCAACGCAGGTTCTCCTCGAAAAGGGATGCGGGAAGACGAACCGCACCAGTGTGTGCGTACGGCTCCCCGGGCGCAGCCCAATTTCAGGCGGCGCGTTCCTCGCTGCTCTCCAGCGGCACCTGAGGGCCGTCCGACTCGCGCATCCAGCGGCGCAGTACGCGGTGGACGTGTTCGGCGCCGACGAGTTCCTCCCCCTCGTCGACCGGCGGGGAGAAGCCGAGCGGCGACAGCAGGAAGGGCTTGCCCTGTTCGCCGCCGAGGCCGCCGTGGGAGCCGATCTGTTCCTCGAAGGCGAGGACTTCGCCGTCGGCCGGGTCGTGGAAGGAGTTGACCATGATGTCGGCGGTGTGCGGGAAGGAGTGCGTACGGCGTACCGCGTCGGCGGCGCCCGGGCCGAACGGGGCGAGCGGGCCCGGGTTGTCGTCGAGGTCGGCCAGCGGTATCTCGGCGCCGTACGCGCCGAGGACGACCCCGCCGTGCTCGTCGCTGCGCACCAGCAGGAAGCCGATGCCGGGGTGGTTGGCGAGGGTCGGCAGCAGCGCGGGGTGGCGGGCGTCGATCTCCTCCTTGCTCATGCGGTGCGTGACGTCCGGGAAGGAGACCAGGCCGAGGTTGCCGGAGGCCAGCACGATCGGCTCCGAGCGCCGCGTGGGGCGGTGCTCCTCGCCGTGCTCCGCGACGGGGATGCGCAGTGCGGCGCGCACCGCCGCGCGGGCCTCCGTCCCGCTGCGGGTGCGCTCCGCCCGGCGCGGCACGGGCAGCCCGCAGCCGGCCCGCACCAGGTCGCCGAGGGTGAGGCCGTAGCGGGAGCGGAAGGTCTCTCCGGGGCTCTGGCCGTGGTCGGACAGCACGACGATCCGGTAGGGGCGCGGGGCGTGCTCGGCGACGTTCTCGATCAGGGCGAGGGAGCGGTCGAGGCGTTCGAGGACCTTCTGCGCGTCGCGGCTCGCCGGGCCGGAGTGGTGGGCGACCTCGTCGTAGGCCACGAGGTCGGCGTAGACGGCGGTGCGGCCGGCGAGCATGTCGCCCGTCACGGCGGCCACGACGACGTCCCGCTCGACGACGGTCGCGAAGGCCCTCACGAGCGGGTAGAGGCCGCCGCGGGAGACACGCGGGCGTTGTTTGCCGAGGCGGGTCCGGGTGGACTGGCCGATCTCCCGGCCCACCTCGGCGACGAAGGACAGGGCCGTGCGCACGGCGTTGGCCGGGTCGGAGAAGTAGGCGAAGTAGCCTGCCCGGGAGCGGTTCTCCCGGCTGCGGCGGCCGGCGATGGACAGCACGAGGGCCTGTTGTCCGGCGCCGCCGCTGAACAGGTTGCCGCGGCTGGCGCCGTCGACGGCGAGCAGGCCGTCGTGCCCCGCGTATCCGGCGGCGCGGCGCTGGAGCTCGGCGGCACTGGTCGGGCGGTTGCATACGACCACCTCGCGGGTGTCCTTCTCGTACCAGCGGAACGCGGGGACGTCGTGGTTGCTGCCGTGCAGGATGCCGAGCTGGCTGGCGCCGGTCTGGCTGGACCAGTCGGTGCGCCACGGGGTGAGCCGGTGGGTGGTGCGGGCACCGTCTCCGATGCCGAGCCAGCGGGCGACGGTGGGCATCAGGCCCTTGGCGACCGCGTCCAGCAGGACGTCGTGGCCGACGCCGTCGAGTTGCAGGAAGACCGTGCCGGGGGTGGGCGGGCAGGGCGGTCCGGACCTGCGGCGGCGGTCCGAGAGGCGGTACAGCCTGCGGCGGTAGGCGTCGTCGTCGCGCACGGCCAGGGCGGCGCCGGTGGCGGACGCCACGGCGGACATCACGGCGGCGACCACGACGGCGGTCTCCGGGGCGGCGGTGCCGCGCTCCCCGGGGTCGAGGCGCAGGGCGAGCAGCAGCAGCGCGCCGTTGAGGAAGAACACCAGCAGCCCCAGCACGAGCGCCGGTACGAGGAGCAGGAGCCGGACGAGCAGCGGCCAGACCACGGCCGACAGCAGACCGAAGGCACCGGCGCCGAAGGCCGCCTTGACGGCGATGTCGGTCGCGCTGTCACCGTCGGCCGACCGGAGCCGGAAGTCGGGCAGGATCCCGGCGAGCACGAGCATGGTGAGGGTGGAGACCGCCCACACGGCGACGCTCCGCCCCACCTGACTGGCGACCCGCCGCCACCGCACGCCCCGCACGCCCAGCCACCTCACGTCCCGGCCCGTCGCGACCACGGCCCCTCACCCACAGTGCCACAACGCACCGGGGACGCCCCGTGTCCCCCGGACCGTCGCGTCAGCGCCCGTCGTAGCCGGCGGTCGGCATCGACAGCCTGCGGTGCACGCACGCCTTCATCGCCGCGTCGTACGCCGGCTCCGCGTGCCCCACGGTCTCGACCCGCACCCCGCGCCGCACACACTCCGCGGTGAACTCCTCGACGGAGGAGAGCGCGCTCTCCAGCACTCTCCGGCTGGGTGCCACGAACAGGTCGAGGCCGGGCCGGACGCCGTCCCACAGCGCGCCGTGGTCGGGACGCAGCCCCCGGACCAGTAACTCCCGGCTGATCACATAGCCCCGCTCGGCGGCCCAGCGGGCGCACATCGCGTGCTGGCTGCGGGAGTCGACCAGGAACGGATCGTCGTCGAGCTCCTCCAGCGGCGTCAGACTCGCGATCGCCGTGACCCGGACCGGCACCATGGCGTCCCCCCTCACCTCCGGTTTCGCCGCCGACCCTACTCCTGCACGTAGGCTTCGGGGAGTCGCGCGAAGGGGGCAAAGAAGTGCCGGTGGAGATCACCTGGTGGGGTCACGCCACTTGCACGGTCGAGGACTCGAACGTACGCGTGCTCACCGATCCGCTGTTCGCACGCCGGCTCGCGCACCTGCGCCGCCGGCGCGGGGACCTGCCGCCTCCCGGCGCCCGCCAGGCGGACGTCGCGCTGGTCTCGCATCTGCACGCCGACCACCTGCATGTGCCGTCGCTGATGCGGCTCGCTCCGGACACGCGCCTGCTCGTGCCCCGGGGCGCGCACCGGGCGGTGCCGGGACTGCGCCGGCTCGCGCACCTGCGGGTCACCGAGGTGGCGCCCGGGGACGAGACACCGGTCGGCGACATCGTCGTACGGGCCGTGCCCGCGCGGCACGACGGGCGCCGGCTGCCGCTGGGACCGCACCGCTCCCCCGCGCTCGGCTACGTCGTCGCCGGTGAGGCCCGGACGTACTTCGCCGGGGACACCGGGCTGTTCGACGACATGGCCGAGGAGGTCGGGCCGGTCGAGGTGGCGCTGCTGCCGGTGGGCGGCTGGGGGCCGTACCTGGGCGAGGGACACCTGGACGCGGGCCGGGCGGCCCAGGCGCTGGCGCGGCTGGGGCCGCGCAGTGCGGTGCCGGTGCACTACGGCACGTACTGGCCGATCGGGATGGACGCCGTGCGCCCCCACGAGTTCCACGCGCCGGGTGACGAGTTCGTGCGGCTCGCGGCGCGGCACGCGCCCGGCGTGGCGGTGCACCGGCTCGGGCACGGGGAGAGCGTGCGCCTCGAGGTCGCGCGGTGATCCCGACCGCGCCCGTGGCGCAGGCCGCGATACCCCTGCTCGCGGCGTCCGCCGTCACCCCGGCGTCCGTCGTTCCGGAATCCACGCAGCAGGCGATCGGCTATCCGTCGCTCTTCCTGCTGGTGCTCATCGGGGCGCTGGTGCCGGTGATCCCGACGGGTGCGCTGGTGAGTTCCGCGGCCGTGGTCGCCGTCCACCAGACGGCGCCGTTCTCGCTGGCGATGGTGTTCGTGACGGCGTCGCTGGCGGCGTTCCTCGGGGACGCGGCGCTGTACTGGCTGGGGCGGCGCGGGATGAAGTCGAAGAACGGCTCGCGCTGGCTGGAGGCGCTCCGGGCGCGGGCCCCCGAGGACCGGCTGGAGCAGGCGCAGACGAAACTCGCCGAGCACGGTGTGGCGGTGCTGGTGCTGTCCCGGCTGGTGCCGGCGGGCCGTATCCCGGTGATGCTGGCCTGCCTGATGGCGAAGTGGCCGATGCGGAGGTTTTCCCGGGGGAACTTTCCGGCCTGTCTGGCTTGGGCCGTGACGTATCAGTTGATCGGAATTCTCGGGGGGTCGTTGTTCGATGAGCCCTGGGAGGGTGTCGTGGCGGCGATCGGGCTGACCTTGCTGATCAGTGTGGTGCCGAGTGTGGTGCGGCGGGTTCGGTAGCGCCGTACTGATTTGCGGTTGTTCTCGGGGTGCGGGTTGTGGGGGTTGATCGCGCAGTTCCCCGCGCCCCTCACCTACCTAAGCACCCTTGAAGCGCCCACCGGCATGTCCCACAGGTTCTCCCGGGGCAGACCCGTCTTCTCCCAGGCCGCCCGTACCCGCGTGAGGGGCTCCAGGACCGGCTCCGCCGAGAGGACGAAGGTGGCCCAGTGCATGGGGGCCATCCTGGTCGCTCCCAGGTCCTGGGCCGCGCGGACCGCCTCCTCCGGGTCGCAGTGGACGTCGCTGAGCCACCAGCGGGGGTCGTAGGCGCCGATGGGGAGGAGGGCGAGGTCGATGCCCGGGTAGCGGCGGCCGATGCGGGAGAACCAGTGGCCGTAGCCGGTGTCGCCCGCGAAGTAGACGCGCTGCCCCTCCTGGTCGGTGAGGACCCAGCCGCCCCACAGGCTGCGGCAGGTGTCGGTGAGGGTGCGCTTGGACCAGTGGTGGGACGGGACGAAGTCGAAGCGGACGCCGTCGAGTTCGGCCGCCTCCCACCAGTCGAGCTCCGTGACGCGGGTGAAGCGGCGGCGGTGGAACCAGCGGGCGAGACCGGCCGGGACGAACACGGGGGTGTCGCGCGGGAGCCTGCGCAGTGTGGGGGCGTCCAGGTGGTCGTAGTGGTTGTGGCTGATGACGACGGCGTCGACGCGCGGCAGCTCCTCCCAGGGGACGCCCACCGGGGTGATGCGGGCCGGGGTGCCGAGGATCCGGCGGGACCAGACCGGGTCGGTGAGGACGGTCAGTCCGCCGATCCGCAGGACCCAACTGGCGTGGCCCGCCCAGGTGACGGCGACCGTGCGGGCGTCGACGCGGGGCAGCGGGCCGGGTGCGTAAGGGAGCCGGGCGATGTCGGCGAGGCCTTCCGGGCCCGGTCGCACGGCGCCCTCGCGGGCGAAGCGGGCCATGGCCCTCAGGCCGGGGAGCGGCGCGGTCAGCCGGTCGTGGAAGGTGCGCGGCCACACCCGGCGTTCGGCCAGTGGTCTCGGCTCGGCCGGCGGCGGGTACGGGGGCGCGAGGGGGGACGGGAGGGCCGTGTCGCCGGCTTCCCGGGTGGTCGTGCTCGCGGTCGACTCGGACTGCTGCGTCATCGAGGAGGCTCCCATCGCTGAGCTTCATCGCGGAGATCGTCGAAGGCCGACTTCAGTTGGATCAACGAGCGTTGCACGTGCGGCAGTTCCAACGGCGTGGGTGAGGTGAGGCATTCCGCGCGTTCCGTGTCGGAGCCGGCCAGCAGTGCGCCGGTCGAAAGCCGCACGCGCGGGGCTTCGAGCTCGTCACCGAAGCGGTGGCCGCCCGGCGCGGGCATACCGAGCCGGGCGGCGAGGAAGTCCTCCAGTTCCTGGGCGTCGCCGACGTCGTGCGCGGTCAGCGCGGGGCGCAGCGGGGAGAGGTCGACGTACAGATGGCGGCCGGCCTGCGGGGGCCGGGCGAGGGCGCCGGCCGCGACGACGGCGGCGTGCGCCTCGGCGGCCAGGCGCGCGTGCAGGCGCACGGCGGTGGCGACGCGCGCCGTGACCGCTTCCGGTTCCGCCAGGGCGTACGCGGCCGCCGCGGCGATGGGAGCGGCGACCCGGGCGTCGAGCGCGGTGAGCACATCGAGCACGCGCGCGTGGAGGCCGTCGGCGTCCTCGCCGGCCGGGAAGCGGACCGCCGCGGCCGGCCAGCCGGGCGGGAGCAGGGCACCGGCCAGGTCGGTCACGACGGTGACCCGGTCGGGCAGCATCTCGGCGGGGCTGAGCAGCACGGTGTCGTGCGGGTCGTGCAGGGTGTCGCGCCAGGTCTCGTCGCTGACCAGGTGCAGGCCCTCCCCCTGGGCGGCCTCGACGGTCTCGTGCAGCAGCTCGGGAGGGGCGACGGTGCCCGTCGGGTCGTCGGCGACGGACAGGACGAGCAGGCGGGGATCACCGCCCTCGGCACGGACCCGGCGCACGGTCTCCAGCAGGGCGTACGGGTCGGGCACGCCGCCGCTCTCCGGCGGGGTCGGCACGTGGAAGGCGGGGCGTCCCAGCAGGCGGGCGTACGGCGCCCACCAGGCGGCGCAGGGTCTCGGCACGAGGACGTCACCGCCGAGGGCGGCGGTCAGGGCGAGCAGCAGCGCGGGCGCGCCGGGCCCGGCGGCCACGCGGCCGGGGTCGCAGTGCAGTCCGCGCCGGTCCCAGTAGCCGCAGGCGGCCTCGCGCAGAGCCGGTCCCCCGCCGACCGGCTCGTGGTCGCCCCGGGACGCCGCGGCGGCGAGCACCGCGGACAGCTCCGGCAGTACGGGCAGTCCGTCGTCGGGGAGCGGCGGCCCGAACCGGACGGGGCCGTGGCCTTCCGGGTCCGTCCGCCGCATCCGTACCTCCGCAGTGCCTGGTGCCGTGTCCTGTCGGCCTCGCCCGTACCCTCGGCCACTGAGTACCCACGGTGCCGCCGCCCCATGGGCGCCCGGGCGGTTGTGACGGTCACAGCATGAGCAGGCCGGGCCGGGGAAACATGGGGGCTTCCGAAGCGGTGGTGCGCGCCGTGCGTCAGCGGTACGGGTCGCTCTCCCGGTTGCGCAAGCGGTGCACGGCGGCGCCGAACGCGCCCGCGATCAGCACCCCGCCCGCGACCAGGGCGGGGACCGAGTCGGTGAAGGCACCGCCGTCGCCGGCGCGTACCCCGCGCGGTACGACCGCTTCGCCGCACTCGGTGTGGTGGTGGCGCGGTTCGGCGCGCGGTTCCTCCGGGCAGGGCTCGTGGGTGGGCTGGTGAGGGGGCTTGTGCGTCGGCTTGTGAGAGGGCTCGTGGTGGCCACCGCCGTGGGCCACCGTGAACGTCGCGCTCCACTCCTTGCCCTCCCCGCCGGGAGCGGCCGGGCAGGTGCCGTCGACGGTCCACGCCGAGTCCTCGCCGAGGGCGTCCGGATCGCCCTCGAAGTTCTCCGCGGGAGCGATTCGGGCCGTCCCCCGGTAGGCCGGGCCGGACACCTCGTCGTCGTTGCCGGTCACCTTGCGCAACGGGACGGTGCCCTCGTCGAAGGCCTGCGAGGTCGCGTCGATGCTGTCGGGCGGCGGCCCCCCGGTCGGATCACAGCTGACCGAGATGGTGAGCGTCCCCCCGGGCTCCACGGCGGCCGGGCTGACCTCGGCGGCGGGTTCGGCGGCCACGACCGGCGCGAAGCCCAGCAGGGCGGAGCCGGCCAGGACGGCGAGGGAGAGTGCGTGGCGGGTGCGGCGCATGGAGCGAGCTCCTTCGGGCGACGGCAGAAAAGCCCTCCTGCCATCACAGCCAGCCCGCTACGACGCCGCGCGCGGCCGTGCCCCATTCGCGGGACAGTGCCACCCCATCAGGTGAATCGGAGCAGCTCGGTGTTACGCCACATCCCGCATGACCTGCTCCCGGACCCGACCGCAGCACCGGCTGATCAGCCGGGACACATGCATCTGCGAGATCCCCAGCTCCTCGGCGATCCGGCTCTGCGTCATGTCCCCGAAGAAGCGCATGTACAGAATCGCCCGCTCCCGCTCCGGCAGCGCCGCCAGCCGCGACTTCACCGCCTCACGGTCCACGACCGTGTCCAGCGCCGGGTCCGGCGACCCGAGCGCGTCGCTCAGGGAATACCCGTCCTCGCTGCCGGGCAGCTCCGCGTCCAGGGACAGGGCGGTGAAGCTCTCCAGGGCCTCCAGTCCGGTCTTGACGTCCTCCTCGCTCAGCTTCGTGTGCTCGGCGATCTCCGCCATGGTGGGCCGCCGGCCGGAGATGGTCTGGGACAGCTCCTGGGAGGCGAACCGAACGCGGTTGCGCAGGTCCTGGACCCGGCGGGGTACGTGCAGGGTCCACATGTGGTCCCGGAAGTGGCGCTTGATCTCGCCGGTGATGGTGGGCACGGCGTAGCTCTCGAAGGCGTTGCCGAGCTCGGGGTCGTACCGGTCGACGGCCTTGACCAGGCCGAGGGCCGCGACCTGGCGCAGGTCCTCGAAGCTCTCGCCGCGGCTGCGGAAGCGTCCGGCGAGGCGGTCGGCCATGGGCAGCCAGGCCTCGACGATCTCGTCGCGGAGCGCGTCGCGCTCGGGTCCGTCGGGGAGTGTGGCGAGCCTGCGGAAGGCGTCGGCGGTGTCGGGGGCGTCGTCGTGGGGGTGCTGCTTCGCGCTGGTGTGGATCGGCATGATGCGTCGCAATTCCCTTGAAGGTGCTCTGGGTTGGACGGTCACCGTGGGAGCGCATCACCTGCACGGACCAGGAGCGCCGGTGGCGGCGCGATCGGCCGCTCCCACGGACGTGCCTCCTGTCCGAAGCACTGAGGTGCGCCTGCCCCCGGCCCCCGCCCGCAAACCCGGAGAGGTTTTCCGCCGTCGCGCAGGGTGACTCGTACCGATGGCTCTGTCCCCATACGTCCGGGAGGTCGTACATGAGCACCAAGGTCTCCGACCACGTCCTCGAGCGGTTGCGCGAATGGGGGGTCGAGCAGGTCTTCGGCTATCCGGGCGACGGGATCAACGGCCTGCTCGCCGCGTGGGGCCGGGCCGAGAACGAGCCCCGTTTCGTGCAGTCGCGGCACGAGGAGATGTCGGCTTTCCAGGCGGTCGGGTACGCCAAGTTCAGCGGCCGTCTCGGGGTGTGCACGGCCACGTCCGGACCGGGCGCGATCCATCTCCTGAACGGCCTGTACGACGCGAAGCTGGACCATGTCCCGGTGCTGGCGATCGTCGGCCAGACGCACCGCACCGCGATGGGCGGCTCCTACCAGCAGGAAGTGGATCTGCACACGCTGTACAAGGACGTCGCCTCCGACTTCGTGGAGACGGTGACGGTGCCGGAGCAACTGCCCAACGTGCTGGACCGGGCGATCCGCACCGCGTACGCGCGTCGCTGCCCCACCGCGATCATCATCCCCGGTGACGTCCAGGAACTCGACTACTCGCCGCCGACGCACGAGTTCAAGATGGTGCCCTCCAGCCTGGACCGCAGTTCGTGGACGGCGGTTCCCTCCGACGACTCGGTGCGCCGGGCCGCCGACATCCTCAACTCCGGGGACAAGGTGGCGATCCTGGTCGGCCAGGGCGCGGCCGGCGCGCGGGCCGAGGTGGAACGGATCGCCGAGCTGCTCGGCGCCGGTGTCGCCAAGGCGCTGCTCGGCAAGGACGTCCTCAGCGACGAACTGCCGTACGTCACCGGCTCGATCGGGCTGCTGGGCACGCGTCCGTCGTACGAGCTGATGCGGGACTGCGACACGCTGCTGACGATCGGATCGTCGTTCCCGTACACCCAGTTCATGCCGGAGTTCGGCAAGGCGCGGGGCGTGCAGATCGACATCGATCCGCACATGGTCGGGATGCGCTACCCGTACGAGGTGAACCTGGTCGGCGACGCGAAGGCCACGCTGGAGCGGCTGATCCCGTTGATCGAGGAGGGCCGCGGGCGCGAGTGGTACGACACGGTGTGCGCCAACGTGACGCGCTGGCGGGACGTCATGGAGCGCCGGGCCGGACTCGACGCCGACCCGATCAACCCGGAGTACGTGGCCCGCGCCCTGGACCCGTTGCTTCCGGACAACGCGATCGTCGCCTCCGACTCGGGTTCGACGGCCAACTGGTACGCGCGGCACCTGACCATGCGGCCGGGCATGCGGGGTTCGCTCTCCGGCACGCTGGCGACGATGGGGTGCGGGGTGCCGTACGTGATCGGCGCGAAGTTCGCCCACCCGGACCGGCCCGCGATCGCGCTGGTGGGCGACGGGGCGATGCAGATGAACGGGATGGCGGAGCTGATCACCGCGGCGAAGTACCGCCACCAGTGGGAGGACCCGCGGCTGGTGGTCGCCGTGTGGAACAACCAGGACCTGAATCAGGTCACGTGGGAGATGCGGGCCATGGAGGGCGCGCCGCAGTTCCTGCCGTCGCAGCAGCTCCCGGACGTGCAGTACGCCGCGTTCGCGCGTTCCCTGGGGCTGACCGGCATCCGGGTGGAGAAGCCGGAGGACGTCGAGGCGGGCTGGCGTGCCGCGCTGGAGGCGGACGGTCCCGCGGTGGTCGAGTTCCTGACCGATCCGGCCGTCCCACCGATCCCGCCGCACGCCACCTGGGAGCAGATGGAGGCGACCGCCGCGTCGATCCTGAAGGGCGACTCGGACCGGGGATCGGTGGTCAAGCAGGGCTTCAAGGCGAAGGTGCAGGAGTTCCTGCCGGGGCGTGAGAGGAAGAAGTAGCGGTCGCCGCGGCCGTGTGGGGCACGCCGGCCGGTTCGCGCCGGTCGGTGTCGTCCTGCGGCAGCAGCAGTTCCTCGTAACGGCCCAGCACCAGCACCACTCCGAGCATGAGTAGCGGAATGAGCACAGCGAGCATCGCCATGACGTGTCCTTCCCCAGAGAGGTGTGGGGGGGTGTGATCCGGGTCTCCCGCAGGCCGTGGCGCAAACCAGTGCGGACGGCACCGATCCGGGGCGGCGAACCCGTGTCGGCTCCCGGTGTTCGGGTACGCGGTGCGGACCCCCGACCGTCTGGAGGGAGACATGCAGCGAGGCAGCGACCGGCTGAGCGTCCACCGAGACGACGAGATGAAGCACGAACTCCAGGGGCTGCTCAGGTCCGGGCACCCCACCCGCAGTGAGGAGTGGCACGACCCGGAGCCGGCCGCCGAGGACGACCCCGAGGTCGCGTACGGGCCGGTGACGCCGAGCCGTGCGCCGACGTCCCTGGAGTCGGTGCGCCTGGAGCTGGCCCGGATCCTGGGCCGCCGGGTGTTCCCGGCGAGCGCGCGCGAACTGGCCCGCGAGCTGCGCGGCCACCAGGCGCCCGACGCCCTCGTCGAAGCCCTGGAGCGGCTGCCGCGCCAGGAGCGCTACGGCAATGTCCAGGAGCTGGCCCAGGCCCTGATCCGGGCCCGGGAGACCGGGCCGGAGGAGTACGCGTAAGGACCGCACCGGGGGCACCGCGGGCGGGTCGGCCCGCCCGCGGTGCCCCCGCCGGAGGGGGAACAGAGGGAGGGCCTTCAGTGATGGCCGAGCTGGTGAAGGACGTGATGACCCCGGGTGTGGTCGCCGTACGCCCGGACGCCTCGCTCGTCGAGGCGGCGCAGTTGATGCGCACCCAGAACATCGGCGACGTGGTGGTGGCGGACGGGCAGGACGTGGTCGGCGTGCTCACCGACCGTGACATCACGGTGCGGGCGGTGGCCGACGGCGCCGACCCGATGACGGTGAGCGCGCAGTCGGTGTGCACGTCGGACCCGGTGACGGTGACCCCGGACGACCCGGTGTCGACCGCGGTCAGGCTGATGCGCGAGCACGCGGTGCGCCGGCTGCCGGTGGTGGAGAACGGACTGCCGGTGGGGATGGTGAGCCTCGGCGACCTGGCCGAGGCCGAGGACCCCGCGTCGGCGCTCGCCGACATCAGCCGCGCCGATCCGGACGCCCGGGGAGGTGCGTGAGCATCGACCAGGCGAAGGAGATCAGTGCCACGGGGGTCACCGTCGACGTCGGGGACGTCACGACCCGCTACCTGCTGTACGGGCTGCTGCCCGGCTGGTTCGTGCCCGGGGTGGCCGACTGGGTGATGCACCGGCGGACCCGCATCGAGGAGACCGCCGGCGCCAAGGAGTCATTGATCCACTCGCTGATGATGGCCGAGGTCGGCATCCCGATCGCGCTGACGCTGCGCTACGAGGTCAACCCGCTGCTGCTGAGCGTGCAGCTGGGCGGGGCCGCGGTGCACGAGGCGACGGCGCTGTGGGACGTCCGTACGGCCGTCGAGAGCGAACGGGAGGTCAAGCCGGTCGAGCAGCACATCCACAGCTTTCTGGAGTCGCTGCCGTTCGCTGCGCTCGCCTCCCTGATGTGCCTGCACGCCGACCAGGTGAAGTCGCTGCTGCGCGGCGGCCGCGGGGACCCCGACGCGTGGCGGCTGGTGCCGCGCCGGCGGCCGCTGTCGCGCGGCTACCTGGTCGGCATCGCCGCGGCGATCGGCACCTGCGTGCTGCTGCCGTACGGCGAGGAGTTGCTGCGGTGCGTGCGCACGGGCCGCAGGAACCGCAAGAACGACAAGAACGCGAGGAGCGACGCGGCGCGCTGGAGCGCCGCACGCTCCGGGAAAGGACGTTGAGCATCATGCGTATCGCATTTCTGGTGGCACCCGAGGGCGTCGAGCAGGTCGAGCTGACCGATCCGTGGCAGGCCGCGAAGGACGCCGGTCACGAGCCCGTGCTGGTGTCGACGAAGCAGGGGGAGATCCAGGCGTTCAACCACCTCGACAAGGCGGACACCTTCCCCGTGGACGAGGTCGTGGGCGAGAGCGCCCCGGGCTCGTTCGGTGCTCTGGTGCTGCCGGGCGGCGTGGCCAACCCGGACTTCCTGCGGATGGACGGCAAGGCCGTCGCGTTCGTCCGGGACTTCTTCGAACACGGCCGTCCCGTGGCCGCGATCTGCCACGCGCCGTGGACTCTGGTCGAGGCGGACGTCGTACGCGGCCGGACGCTGACCTCCTGGCCGAGCCTGCGGACCGACATCCGCAACGCGGGCGGCACCTGGGTCGACGAGCAGGTGCAGGTCTGTGACCACGGCGCGAACAAGCTGGTCACCAGCCGCAAGCCGGACGACCTGAAGGCGTTCTGCGAGACCTTCCTCGACGTCTTCGCCGAGGAGGCCGCCTGATGGCCTCGCCCGCCGACCGGAAACAGGAACAGCGCGAGGCCTTCAAGGCGGACGATCCGGCCGGCGGGCCGCTCACCACCGACCAGGGAGTCGAGGTCGACCACACCGACGACTCCCTGGCCGCGGGCGAGCGCGGTCCGACGCTGATGGAGGACTTCCACTTCCGGGAGAAGCTCACCCGCTTCGACCACGAGCGGATCCCGGAGCGGGTGGTGCACGCACGGGGCGCGGGGGCGTACGGCTATTTCGAACCGTACGAGTCCTGCGCGGAATTCACCCGTGCGGCGTTCCTCCAGGACCCGGCCGTGCGGACGCCCGTGTTCGTACGGTTCTCGACCGTGCAGGGCCCGAAGGGCTCGGCGGACACCGTGCGGGACGTGCGCGGCTTCGCGACCAAGTTCTACACGTCGGAGGGGAACTACGACCTGGTCGGGAACAACTTCCCCGTCTTCTTCATCCAGGACGGCGTCAAGTTCCCCGACTTCGTGCACGCGGTGAAGCCCGAGCCGCACAACGACATCCCGACGGGCGCGTCCGCGCACGACACCCTGTGGGACTTCGTGTCGCTCCAGCCCGAGACGCTGCACGCGATCATGTGGCTGATGTCGGACCGGGCGATCCCGCGCAGCTACCGCATGATGCAGGGCTTCGGCGTGCACACCTTCCGGTTCGTCGACGCCGACGGCAAGGGCACGTTCGTGAAGTTCCACTGGAAGCCGCGGCTCGGCGTGCACTCCCTGGTGTGGGACGAGGCGCAGGAGTGCCAGGGCCGCGACCCGGACTTCAACCGGCGTGACCTGTGGGACGCGATCGAGGCGGGCGAGTACCCCGAGTGGGAGCTGGGCGTACAACTCGTTCCGGAGGAGGACGAGTTCGCGTTCGACTTCGACCTGCTCGACCCGACGAAGATCATCCCCGAGGAGCAGGTTCCGGTGCGGCCGATCGGCCGGATGGTGCTGGACCGCAACCCGGAGAACTTCTTCGCGGAGACCGAGCAGGTCGCCTTCCACACGGCGAACGTCGTCCCCGGCATCGACTTCACCAACGACCCGCTGCTCCAGGCGCGGAACTTCTCCTACCTGGACACCCAGCTGATCCGGCTCGGCGGGCCCAACTTCTCGCAGCTGCCGGTGAACCGGCCGGTCGCGCCGGTGCGCAACAACCAGCGGGACGGCTACCACCAGAGCGCGATCCACTCCGGCACGAACTACTTCCCGAACTCGCTCGGCGGGGGCTGCCCGGCCCACGCGGGCGCCGGCGGAAGCGCCTACACGCATTACGCCGAACGGGTGGACGGCCACAAGATCCGGCGCCGCAGTCCCAGTTTCCAGGACCACTACAGCCAGCCGGCGCTGTTCTGGAACAGCATGGCGGACTGGGAGAAGCAGCACATCGTCGAGGCGTTCCGGTTCGAGCTCGGCAAGGTGGGCGCGCGGACCGTGCGGGCGCGTACGGTCGAGCACCTGGCCAAGGTCGACGGGGAGCTGGCCGTGCAGGTGGCACGGGGGGTCGGGGTACCGGCTCCGTCCGGTGTGGAGTCTTCTGACAAGCCGGCCTCCCCCGCGCTCAGTCTGGAAGCGCTGCGCGGGGACGGTTCGATCCGGACCCGGCAGATCGCGGTGCTCGTCACGGACGGGGTGGACGCCGAGCAGATCACCTCCGTGCGGGAGCGGCTGGCCGCCGAGGGGGCGATCGTCGAGGCGCTGGCCGCGACGGACGGAACGATCACCGGGTCCGACGGCGAGACCTACGCCGTCGACCGTGCGCTGCCGACCGTGGCGTCCGTGCTGTACGACGCCGTGCTGCTGCCCGGCGGGCCCGTCGGCACCCCGCCGACGGCGGCCGACCCCGACGCGGTGCGGTTCGTGCGGGACGCCTTCCGGCACGGCAAGCCGGTGGGCGCGCTCGGCTCGGGCGTGGGCGTCCTGTCGGCGCTGGAGCCCGAGGGGCTGAAGCTGTCGACGGAGTTCCAGCGCGTGGTCACGGACCAGGGCGTGGTGACGGACACCTCGCCGGGTCCGGCGAGCGAGGAGTTCCTGAACGCGTTCGTGGACACGATCGCGGCGCACCGGCATTGGGGACGAGGGCCGGTGCGGCACTGAGCCGGGGGCCGGAGCAGGGCCGGGCCGCGCTTGTGGGGGCGCGGCCCGGCTCGCTTTGTGCTGCGAGGGGGGGCGTCTGGTGGCGCGGCGGTTGGGGGGGGCGGCTCGGGTTGTGCCGATGCCGACCCGCTCGCGAACCGCCAGTGCGCGCCGGATCGCGGGGTTGTGCGGTGCGGGCCCGGCGTCTTGCGCTTGTGCGGTGCGGGCCGGGTCGCGTTGTGCCGGTGCGGACCCCCGCGCGAGATGCGCCGGTACGGGGCGGGGGGCGCGCTTGTGCGGTGCGGATCAGGCCCGGTGGCGGCAGTGCGGAGCAGCTCGCCTCATGACGGGGCGAACCCGGTCGTGACGGGCGGTGCCGGCCCGCGCGCAAAGCGCCGACGGGGCCGGGGGCACTTGTACGGTGCGGATCAGGCCCGGTGGCGGCAGTGCGGAGCAGCTCGCCTCATGACGGGGCGAACCCGGTCGTGACGGGCGGTGCCGGCCCGCGCGCAAAGCGCCGACGGGGCCGGGGGCACTTGTACGGTGCGGATCAGGCCCGGTGGCGGCAGTGCGGAGCAGCTCGCCTCATGACGGGGCGAACCCGGTCGTGACGGGCGGTGCCGGCCCGCGCGCAAAGCGCCGACGGGGCCGGGGTCCGCTTGTGTGCTGCGGGCCAGGTCGGGCTGTGGCGGCATGGGCCGGGACCCGGTGTGCCGCGGTGCCGGCCTGGGGCGCGTTATGCCGCTGCCGGCCGGGGTGCGTCGCTTCCGTGCTGGTCCGGCAGGGTTCAGGTGCCGGGGGTCGTGGGAGTCGTCGACTCCCCGCTCCCCCGCTCCCGGGCCCCTTCGCGTGTGCGGCCCGCGGCCACCGGGCGGCGCGGGTTGCGGCGCAGGAACTCGCCCTCGAGCTGCGCCATGCGTTCGTTGTGGGCCCGCAGCGCGTCGTTCGAGCCGTACAGCAGCGTGTCGTGGCGCGTGCGGTGGATGGTCTCCAGCTCCTTCATGAGCTGCTGGTCGTCCAGCCGGTCAGGGTCCACTCCGGTCATGGTGTTGCCCCGCTCGTCGTGTTCGTTCATGCGGTCCGGGTACCCGCCCCGGGAGCAACTGAGCACTACCCCCGAGCGGCATCCGGGAGGGAGCCATGGATCTCGCCTTTCTGCACCCACTCTACGAACACCCCGGGCCTTGGGCCTCGGTGTACGTCGACACCTCCCGGCATACGGAGGACACCCCCCACGAGCGTCAGCTCACGGCCCAGGCGATGGCCAGGCAGCTTTCCGAGCAGGGCGCCGACGAGGCGACCTGCCGGGCCGTACAGAGCGCCATCGAGGACCTGAAGCACTCCTCCGACCTGCACGGCCGGGCGCTGTTCGCCCGCGCCGGCGAGGTGGTCCTCGACCCGCCGCTGGCCCGTCCCCCGCAGGGTGGCGACTGGGCCGAATGGGCCCCGCTGCCGCGTGTCACGCCGCTGCTGGAGCTGGTCGGCGAGGACCCGGTGTGCGTGGTGGCGTACGTGGACCGCAAGGGCGCGGACTTCGAGCTGCGCAGCGGACTGGGCAGCGAGGGCGCCGGAAGCGTCACCGGGCGCCAGTGGCCGGTGCACCGGACGAGCTCCGTGGACTGGTCCGAGCGGCATTTCCAGCTGCGGGTGGAGAACACCTGGGAGCACAATGCCGCGGAGATCGCCGACGCGCTCGCCGTGTGCCAGGAGGAGACCGGCGCCGACCTGCTGATTCTCGTCGGTGACGACCGTGAGCGGCGGTCCGTGCACGAGCGGCTGCCCAAGCGGCTGCACGACCTCGTCGTCGAGGCGCCGCACGGCAGCGGCAGCCGGCTCCTCGACGCGGACGTGGAGCGGGCCCGCGCCGAGCATGTGGCGCGGCAGGCCGAGGCGGAGCTGGAGCGGTTCCGGGCTGCCCGGAGCCCGGACGACGAGGGCCGCGCCGGAGCCGTGGAGGGCGTGCCCGCGCTGGTCGAGGCGGCGCGCGAGCGCCGTATCGACGAGCTGCTGATCAGGCCGGACGGGCCGGACGCGCACCGCGAGGTGTGGATCGGCGAGGACCCGGACCAGCTGGCGGTGCGGCGTACGGACCTGAAGATCCTCGGCGAGCAGCACTCCTGGCCGGCCCGGGCGGACGACGCGCTGATCCGGTCGGCCGTGGCCACGGACGCGTCGGCACTGGCCGTTGCGGAGCGCGAGGTTCCGGTCGGCGGTCTCGGGGCGCTGCTCCGCTGGAAGTGAGCGGGGAGCCGGGCCCCTAGCGGGCCCGTTCCACCCGGCGTTCGTCCCAGACCGGGTCCGGGGTCTCCCGGACCCGGCCGTCGCTGCCGAAGACGAGGTAGCGGTCGAAGGAGCGGGCGAACCAGCGGTCGTGCGTGACCGCGAGGACCGTCCCGTCGAAGGACTCCAGGCCCTCCTGGAGCGCCTCCGCGGACTCCAGATCCAGGTTGTCGGTCGGCTCGTCGAGCAGCAGCGCCGTCACGCCCTGGAGCTCCAGCAGGAGGATCTGGAAGCGGGCCTGCTGGCCGCCCGACAGGCGGCCGAACGTTTGCTCGGCCTGGTTCGTCAGCTCGTAGCGGCGCAGCCGCGACATTGCCGCACCGCGGTCCTGTGCGTACTCCTTCCACAGGATGTCGAGCAGCGTGCGGCCCTCCAGCTCCGGGTGCGCGTGCGTCTGTGCGAAGTGACCGGGGACGACCCGGGCCCCCAGTTTCCAGTTCCCCGTGTGCGCCACGTCGTCTCCGGCGAGCAGACGCAGGAAGTGGGACTTTCCGGAGCCGTTGGAGCCGAGGACGGCGACGCGTTCGCCGTAGAAGACCTCCAGGTCGAAGGGCTTCATCAGGCCGGTCAGTTCCAGGTTCTCGCAGGTGACGGCCCGGACGCCGGTGCGGCCGCCCTTGATCCGCATCCTGATGTCCTGCTCGCGGGGCGGCTCCGGGGGCGGGCCGGCCTCCTCGAACTTGCGCAGGCGGGTCTGGGCGGCGGCGTAGCGCGATGCCATCTCATGGCTGACGGCGGCGGCTTGACGAAGCGTCAGTACCAGCTTCTTCAGCTGGGCGTGTTTCTCGTCCCAGCGCCTGCGCAGTTCCTCGAAGCGCTCGAACCGCTGTCGGCGCGCCTCGTGGTACGTGTCGAACCCGCCGCCGTGCACCCAGGCGTCGGCGCCCGCCGGGCCCGGCTCCAGGCTCACGATCTTCTGGGCGGCGCGGGCCAGCAGCTCCCGGTCGTGCGACACGAACAGCACGGTCTTGCGGGTCTCCTTGAGCCGCTCCTCCAGCCAGCGCTTGCCGGGAACGTCGAGGTAGTTGTCCGGCTCGTCGAGCAGCAGCACCTCGTCGGTACCGCGCAGCAGCGCCTCAAGGACGAGCCGCTTCTGCTCACCGCCGGAGAGGGTGCGCACGAGCCGCCACTGCGCCTTGTCGTACGGGATGCCCAGGGCGGCCGTGGTGCACATGTCCCACAGCGTCTCGGCCTCGTAGCCGCGGGCCTCCGCCCAGTCGGCGAGGGCCTGGGCGTACTTCAGCTGGGCGGCCTCGTCGTCGACGGTCATGATGGCGTGCTCGGCGGTGTCCACGGCGCGGGCCGCCTCGCGGATGCGGGGGGTGGCGACGGACACGAGCAGGTCCCGTACGGTCGTCTCGTCCCGTACGGATCCGACGAACTGCCGCATCACGCCGAGGCCGCCACCGACGGTGACGGTTCCGCCGTGCGGCTTGACCTCACCGGCGAGCATCCGGAGCAGGGTCGTCTTCCCGGCCCCGTTGGGTCCCACGAGGGCGACGACGGCCCCCTCCCCCACCCGGAACGAGACATCACCCAGCAGCGCCCTTCCGTCAGGCAGGTAGTACTCCAGGTGCGCGGCTTCGAGGTGACCCATGGGCGCGATTCTGTGGGGACGACGGCACGCCGGGCAAACGCATTTCCGAGCCCGCTGCGCCGGGGGCAGCCGGTGCCGCCGTCAGACCCGGTCCAGCGGCCGGTGCGGACCGGTGGGCAGTTCCGCCTCGATCGTGTCCCCGGGACGCACCACGCCCCCTTCCCGCACCACGCTCATGATCCCGGCCTTGCGCACGACGTTCCCCGCCTCGTCGCGGCCGACGACCCGCTTCAGCAGCCCGTCCTGGTAGTTGTCGATCTGAATGCACGGATTGCGCAGACCGGTCACCTCAAGGACCGCCGTGTCGCCGATGCGCAGCAACGTGCCGACCGGCAGACCGAGCAGGTCGATGCCCCGCGTGGTGATGTTCTCGCCGAGTTCGCCGGGCGCCACCTTGAACCCCTCTTCACCGACCTCGGTGAAAAGTTCCTCATGCATGAGGTGCACTTGGCGCAGGTTCGGCTGGGTGGGATCCTGTGCGACGCGCGATCGGTGTTTGACCGTCACACCGGCGTGCACGTCCCCCTCCACCCCGAGGCCGGCGAGCAGCCTGATGCTGTCCCGGTTCGGCTTGGTGAACGAGTACTCCCCGTTGCTGCTGACCGCCGTCACTAGCCCGCTCATGCCTCGGATCCCCCTCTTCGGTCACGATGATCACCCCGAGCCTGCCCGTGGACGGCCGGTGTGTCCACCCCCTCGGGGTACCCGCATGCCATGACGCCCGCCGTTCCGGACCCCGTCCTGCCCCGCCCGAGCCTGAGCGCGCCCCGCGGCGCCCTGTGGTGCGCGGCCGCCGCCGCCCTCGCCGCGACCCGCACTCCCCGTGCCCGCCGCGCGGCGATCCGAGGACTGGCCTCGCTCGGCCTCGCCTCCCTCACCGTCAGCGCCCTCGGCAAGCGCACCCTCCACCACGCCCGCCCGGCCCCGGTCCCGCTGATCGGGCAGCTCAAGCGGCGGCCGACGAGCATCTCGTTCCCCTCGGGGCAGGCCGCGGCCGCCGCGGCCTTCGCGACCGGTATCGCCTTGGAGTCCCCCGCCTGGGGCACGGTCGTCGCCCCGGCGGCCGCCTCCGTCGCCCTCTCCCGCGGCCACGGCGGCGCGCGCTTCCCGAGCGACGTCCTGACGGGCGCCGCCCTGGGCGTGGGTGCCGCGTTCGCCGTGCGGGGCATGGTGCCGACGCGTGGCCAGGTCGCCCCGCCGGCCCGCCCCCGCGCCGAGGTCCCGGCACTGCCGGACGGCGCGGGACTCGTACTGGTCGCGAACACCGCCGCGGGGAGCGCCGAGCGTGCCCCCGCCCTGCGGGACGCCCTTCCCCGGGCCGAGGTCGTCGAGTGCGAGCCGGGGGACGTGCCCGCCGAGTTGGAGAAGGCGGCCGCCCGCGCCAGGGTCCTCGGCGTGTGCGGCGGCGACGGCACGGTGAACGCCGCCGCCCGCGTCGCGCTCCGCTTCCGCCTGCCCCTGGCGGTGCTGCCGGGCGGGACGCTGAACCACTTCGCCTACGACCTGGGCATCGAGGACGTACGCGATCTCGCCCGCGCGCTGCGTGCGGGCGAGGCCGTGCGGGTGGACGTGGGCCGGTACTCGTGCGGCGGGAAGCACGGCGTCTTCCTCAACACGTGCAGTGTCGGCGTCTACCCGGAGCTCGTGCGCGAGCGGGAGCGCTGGTCGCACCGGATCGGCGGCTGGCCCGCCGGCGTGCTCGCGGCCCTGCGCGTGCTGCGGGCCGACCGGCACCCGCTGGAGGCCGAGTTCCAGGGCCGTACGCGCCCGCTGTGGCTGCTGTTCGCCGGGAACGGCACCTACCACCGCATGGGACTGGCGTCCGGGCGCCGGAAGGACCTCGCGGACGGGCAACTCGACGTGCGGGTCGTGCACGGCGGACGCCGGCCGGCGGTCCGGCTGCTCGCCGCCGCCCTCGCGGGGCCGCTGACCCGCTCCCCCGCCCACGCCGCCGTCCAGGTGGGGCGGCTGCGGCTGGACCACGTGGCGCCCGGCACGCTCCTCGCCTACGACGGTGAAGTCATCGAGGTGGAGGGCCGCGTGACCCTGGAGAAGCTGCCCGAGGCACTGACCGTCTACCGCCCGATCCCTTCCATCTGACCAGCTGACAAACCGTCAGTCCATATAGCGGGAATACGGTCTCACCATGCGGCCGGACTGCGTACGGTGATCCCCTGCCGACCCGAACGGAAGAGGGGGCATCCGCCATGCCGGAACCACGGGAGACCGCTGTCTACACGCACGGGCACCACGAATCGGTGCTGCGTTCGCACACCTGGCGCACCGCCGCCAACTCGGCCGCGTACCTGGTGCCGTCGCTCCGCCCCCACATGAAGATCCTGGACGTCGGGTGCGGACCGGGCACCATCACCGCCGACCTGGCCGCGCTCGTGCCCGACGGACAGGTCACCGGCGTCGACCGGGAGCCGGAGATCCTGGAGCGGGCGCGTGACACGGCTGCCGAACGGGGGCTGGCCAACGTCGGCTTCGCGGTCGCCGACGTGCACTCCCTGGACTACCCGGACGACACGTTCTGCGTGGTGCACGCCCACCAAGTGCTCCAGCACGTGGGCGATCCGGTGCGGGCGCTGAGCGAGATGAGGCGGGTCGTGAAGCCCGGGGGCCTCGTCGCCGTGCGGGACGCCGACTACGAGGCCATGACCTGGTTTCCGGCGTCCGAGGGGCTCGACGACTGGCTGGACCTCTACCGCCGGGTCGCCCGGGCCAACGGCGGTGAGCCGGACGCCGGGCGCCGGCTGAAGGCGTGGGCGCTGCGAGCCGGGTTCACGGACGTCACGGCGACCTCCGGCACCTGGACCTTCGCCACGCGGGAGGAGCGGGCCTGGTGGAGCGGGCTGTGGGCCGACCGGACACTGGCGTCGGCGTACGCGGACCGGGTCCGGCTGGGCGGGCACGCGAGCGAGGCGCAACTGCGGGCCGTGGCCGACGCCTGGCGGCGGTGGGGGGAGCGGGAGGACGGCTGGTTCAGCGTTCTGCACGGAGAAATTCTCTGCCGAAAGGACGCCTGAAATACAGATTCGGGGACACCCTAAAAGCAGGAGGTTCGAATTATGGTTCCCATCCTGCTGGTACTGCTTCTGGCTTTGATCCTTTTCGGTGCCGGATTCGCAGTAAAGGTACTCTGGTGGATCGCGTTGGCGGTTCTCGTTCTGTGGCTGCTGGGATTCTTCGTCCGTGGTACGTCGGCGACCGGAGGCAGGGGCCGGTGGTACAGGTGGTGAATTAGCCCCCGTCCCGGGGAAGCAGCGGTCCGAGCGGCCCGAGGTCCAGATTGAGGTCCTCGGGCCGCAGTCCGTAGCGGTCGCGCAGTTCCGCCATCCGCTCCTCCAGCAGCATGAGCGTGAGCCCGATCCGCTCCTCCTGGTCCTCGCTGAGGTCCCCCACGTCGAACCGGCGCAGCGCCTGGCGCTCCATGAGCTGGCGCAGCAGTTCCACCACCGTGAGCACGAGTTTGACCAGGTCACGCTCGACGGTGTCGGGTTCCAGGTCCAGCCGGTTGCGGCGCGGCCGCGGATCCTTCTCGGGCTGGTCGGACGACGTCACAGCAACTCCTCGAACGGGGAGGGCACCTGGGCGTTCACCGAGCTGATGAGCGCGTTGAGGTCGATACGGACGAGGTCGACGTCGGCGATGCGCAGGGTGATGTCCCCCGTGATCACGACGCCGCCGGCGAGCAGCCGGTCGAGCAGGTCCACGAGGGCGACCTCACGGCGTTCCACTACGGTCACGGCTTCTTCCCGTCGGTCATGTGGCCTCCCCGGCGAACGAATAGGCCGCCCAGGGGCCGGTGAGTTCGACGCGCATTCCCGGCATCTCGCCCTTTGTGCGGTCCACCATTTCCACGAATTCCTCGGAATGCGCGCGCGGTACGAGATATGCGGCGTTCAGTACGTTCCGCCCGGTCGCTTTGGAAAGCGCCGGGTTCTGCGGGGGATGCAGCCGGGAATCCTCCGCGAAGGCGGAAAGCTCCTCGTGCAGCCTGTTCGAGAAGCTTTCCGCCTTCTGCCACATCTCCTCGTGCGACCTGGTCTGCATACGCCGCTGCCGCAGGTAGTCGCGACCCGACGCGGCTTTCTGCGCGGGCCGGGGGGTCTCCTGCGGTTCGGACTCGGCGTACACCTTCACGCCCCACTCGACCCGGCCCTCCAGCCGTTCGAGGGTGCGCCGGAAGTCCTCTTCGCGGGCCTCGATCATCGTCCGTACGCCGCTGTCGTCCCGGAAGACGGTGCCGAGCCGCAGCGGCAGCGGGGTCGTGACGGTGGTGAGCGCGTCGATGACGCCCTGGTGGGCGCGGGCGGTCTCGGTGAGCCAGTCGAGGTCCTCCAGATGGGCCCGGAGCGGTTCCTCCGCGAAGTCCCGCTCCGGTACGTGGCTGACCACGGCGACGAGGCCGTGGTGGTTCAGCGCTCTGGGCGGATCACCCGCCACCCCCGACAGCTGGGACTGGAGCGGCGTGCCGAAGGGGCGGCAGACGGCGTAGACGTACCGCAGTCCGGTCACGGTGCCTCCTTCTTCTGCGCACGGCCGGGCTCCAGTTCCTCCAGCCGGGCCAGCCTCTCGCGCAACTCAGCGTTCTCACGGGTCAGTTCATCACGGCGGGCCCGCGAGCTCAGTGCCGGGTCGGTTTCCCACCAGTCGATGCCCATCTCCTTCGCCTTGTCCACCGAGGCGACGATCAAACGCAGCTTGATGGTGAGGAGTTCGATGTCGAGCAGGTTGATGCGGATATCGCCAGCGATGACGATGCCCTTGTCGAGCACCCTCTCCAGGATGTCGGCGAGGTTGGCGCCGCTTCCGTGGCCGTAGGGTTCGGGCATCCTGCTGGGCGTTGTCATCGACGGCTCCCGCCTTCGGCGTACTCGTCCTCGTCGGCCTCGGCCTCCTCGGACTCGCCTTCAGGCTCTTCCTCGGCTTCTTCCTCGGGCTCTTCCTCGTCGTACTCCGACTCGGCTTCGTCCTCGTACTCGCCCTCGGGTTCCTCCTCGTCTTCCTCTTCCTCGTCCTCGGCGTACTCGCCCTCGGGTTCCTCGTCCTCGGGTTCCTCGCCCTCGGGGCGCTCCTCCTCGGACTCCTCCTCGGCGACCACGTCCTCATGGCTGCGGACGACCTCGCCGTCGCGGATCTCGCCGCGCCAGCCGTCCTCCGCCTCGCCCTTGATCGTGATGAAGCGGACGAAGTTCTTCAGGTCGAGCCGGGCGCGGCGGCCCTGGGCGCGCCAGATGTTGCCGGTCTTCTCGAAGAAGCCGGAGGGGTAGTACTCGATGACCAGCAGGACGCGCGTCAGCGTGTCGGTGAGCCGGTGGAAGGAGACGACGCCCTTCGTGGTGCCCTTGGCGCCCTCGGAGGTCCACGCGATGCGGTCGTCGGGCACCTGCTCCGTCGTCTGCGCCTTCCAGCTGCGGTTGGACCAGAAGACCTTCAACTGCCAGTCCGAGGTGGTGTCGTCGGCCTTGCTCGCGGCCTTGACACCTTTCGCGAAGGTGCTGAAGTCCTGGTACTGGGTCCACTGGTCGTACGCCGTGCGCAGCGGCACGCCGACATCGATGTGCTCGATGATGACGGTCGGCTTGTTGCCGGAACGGCCCTTGCCCTTGCCCTTGCCCTTGCCGCCGCCCAGGTTCTTGAAGGCACCTGTGACCTTGTCCTTGAGGCGCGAGCCGCCGGTCTCCAGTGCGGCGCGCACCGGGCCCTTGCCCTCGGCGAGCTTGCGGCCGCCGTCGAGGGCGAGCTTGGCGAAGCCCGGGCTGTTGCCCTCGGCGATGTCGTTCAGTCTGTTGGTGGTGTTGCCGAGCTTGCGGCCCACGCCGGTCAGCATGCGGGTGGCCTGCGCGGCGACGTACTCCTGCAACTCGGCCTTCAGCCGGTCGGCGGCCTCGCTGTGGGCCACGTCGGTGAGCGGGTTCTTCTTCGCTCCGTTCGCGGCGGAGGTCGCAGATCCGATGGTGTCGGTCATCCCTCACCGCCTCCCTTCGGCAGCCGGGTCCGGGAGCTGCCGCCCCTGTTCCCGGCCGTGGTCTTCTTCGCCGCCGTCTTCTTGCCCGCGGTCTTCTTGGCCGGGGCACTCTTCGTCGGGGCCTTGCGCGCCGTCTTCTTCCCGGGTGCCTTCTTGGCCGGGGCCTTCTTCACCGCCCCTTTCGGGGCCGGCTCCGACTCCTCGTCCTCCTCCGATCCGGAGTCCTCGGCCTCGGCCTCGGGCTCCTCGCCCTCGGCGTCCTCGGCGTCGCCCTCAGGCCCTCCGGGAACCACGCCCGACAGCTGGTCGCGCACCTGGGCCGTACGGCCGTGCAGCCGGTCGGCGAAGGCGTCGATCTGCCGCTCGACCATGGCGCCGGAGGCCGCCTTGCCGACACCGCGCAGGTCCTGCCGCAGCTGGTCCCCGATCTCCTTGAACTGCGGGTTGTTGCGCAGCTGCTGCTGGACCACGTCCGCGACCATGCGCGGACTGAGGTTCATCTTCTTCCCGGCCACCAGGCCGCCGACGGCCACCGCCATCTTCAGTTTCTTGGTCCGTCCCAGGAGGTATCCGGCCCCCACGGCGAGACCCAGTCCCACTCGGTTCATTGTGTTGTCCCGTTGCCCGTTCCCGCGCTCCCGCGCGAAGCGATCTCCAACCGGTCGAGGAGGTCGTCCTCAAGGCTGTCGAACTCCTCCTCCGTGATCTCACCGGCCTCCAACTGCTCCTCCAGGCGGGCCAGTTCGGCCCGGATGGTGGCGGGGTCGTAGTAGATCCGCTCGGCCTCCTGGAGCACCTGTCTGATGGCCCAGGCGCTGCCGCGCACCGGTGCGAACGGCAGCAGCAGCACCTCCGAGATCAGGCCCACGTCGTCACCCCACTCCGGTGTCCGTGCCGCTCGCCACGGTGCTCGCCGGCTCGGTCGGGCCGGGCTCGACGAAGCTGTACGGCGGCAGCGGTCCGTTGATCCGCACCTCCAGGTGCGGCAGTTCCTTGCGGGCCTCTTCCACGGCCGCCAGGAAGTTCTCGGCTGACTCCCGGTCCACCAGGAACGACACGTTGGCCAGCCAGCCGGTGGACTCGGGGCCCACGCTGACGGCATCGGCGGACGGTTCCAGGAGGCGCTGGAGCGCGGCGGCGTCCTCGCCCTCCCGGGCCTTGACCGCGGCCGCGACCATCTCGCCCAGCCGGATCTTGTCGTCGTAACTGCCGCCGCCGGACTGCCGGTTGGCCTCCGCGAGACCGCGGATGTCCGGGTTCTCGGCCATCACCTGGTGCAGTACGGCCTCTTCGACGTGGTTGGCCTTGACGTTGTACTCGACCCGGCCGTCCAGGGCCCGCAGGCGCTCCTTGTAGTGCTCGGCACGCTCGGCGAGGACCGCGGTGATCGAGTTGTCGTCCGGGGCGACGCTGCCGAACCGCATGGGCAGCACACACCCGGCCGCGCCCGCCTCGCTGAGCACGTTCTGGTGGGCGAGCAGGTCCTTGCGCTTGGGCCGCAGCCCTTCGGGCGCCTCGCTGACGACGGCCGCCAGGTCGCCCTCGCGCAGGATGCGCACCGGGCGTGGCGGGTCGCCGACACCGCCCATGCCCTCGGGGAGCCCGGCGTGCGAGCTCGCCGCGATGCCGTAGACGTAGGTGCTCACTCCTGCTCCTCCTTCCGGCGGGCGGACGTGCTCTTACGGGCTCGCGGACGGGACTCGGTCTCCTGCTCGGAGCCTTCGGAACGCGCCTGCTTGAAGGCGTCGGAGATGGTTTCGGCGGCGCCGGACAGCGCCCCCTTGGACTTGCCGCGCGCGCCGGACTCGGTCATCTCCCCGACCAGGTCGGGCAGGCCCGGGTCCTTGCGCGGCCCGGCCTCCAGGTCGAGCCGGTTGCACGCCTCGGCGAAGCGCAGGTAGGTGTCGACGCTGGCGACGACGACGCGAACGTCGATCTTGAGGATCTCGATGCCGACCAGGGAGACTCGCACGAATGCGTCGATGACGAGCCCCCTGTCCAGAACAAGTTCAAGCACGTCGTAGAGACCGCTGCTGCCGCCTCCGCCGCCGGTCTGCTGTGCCGGTACGACTGTCATGCCGGATGTCCCTCCTTGTCTGTGGGTGCGGGTCCGGTCGGGCGGTCTAGTGACCGCCGGTCCTTCGCGGGTCGGACCGCCCCCGCTCGTAGCGGCGGACGCGGCGATAACCCGTGAGCTGTCCCTGGGCGTCGAGCTCCACCTGATAGCTCGCCATCAGGCTCATCGTGTCGGGCACGCGCTCGAGTTCGAGGACCTCGACCTCCAGCGCCCAGCCCTGGTCGGTCTGCTCGAAGGACGACACGGACTCGGCGGTCATGCCGGTGAGCTCCGCGAGCTGGCCGCGCGCCTGGCGCAGCACCTCCATGGGGCTCGGCCGGTCGGCCGCGTTGTCAGTGGGTTTGCGCGCGTTCTCAGATGTTTGGGACTTCTGTGAATCTTGTGACTCTTGCGTGTTTCTTGTGTTCGACATGGCCACCTCCCCCTCCGTGTGGCCGCAAGAGTGTTCGCCAAACCTCTACGGGCGCATGCATCTGCCACCCGTCGGCGGCCACGGGTGTGGCTCAGCCGCGCAGGGCGTTCAGCCGCCGCCGGGCCGGGCCCAGCGCCCGGCCGCGGTTCAGCAGGCCCGACCAGGGGTTGGTGCGGGCCTGCTCCACGGCGTCGGCGATGGTC
Organism: Streptomyces coeruleofuscus; assembly: GCF_039532725.1. Classification (NCBI taxonomy): domain Bacteria; kingdom Bacillati; phylum Actinomycetota; class Actinomycetes; order Kitasatosporales; family Streptomycetaceae; genus Streptomyces; species Streptomyces coeruleofuscus. The sequence continues at coordinate 845,896 of NZ_BAAASE010000001.1, read as the reverse complement.
CAGCGGCGGGCGTGCAGCTCCGGGTCGTCCAGCTGGTCCCAGGTGACGGGGGTCGCCACGGGGGCACCCGGCCGGGGCCGGACCGTGAAGGGCGCCACGGCGGTCTGCGCGTAGGCGTTGCGCTGCACGTCGAGGTAGAGCCGCTCCCCGCGGTCCTTCTTGCGGGCGGCGGTGGTGAGCCGGTCGGGGTGGGCGTCGGCGAGGGTGTCGGCCACGTCCCGGGCGAAGGAGCGCACCTCGTCGAAGTCGTGCCGGCCGTTCAACGGCACGATCACGTGCAGTCCGCGCGATCCGGTGGTCATCAGCGCCGAGGGCAGCTCCAGCTCGTCCAGCAGCTCCCCCAGCAGCCGGGCGGCCTCGCGCACGGCGTCGAAGTCGTCCTCCGCCGGGTCGAGGTCGAAGACCAGCCGGTCGGGGTGGTCGACGCTGTCGGCGCGGGAGAGCCAGCGGTGCAGGGTGACGCTGGCCTGGTCGGCCAGATAGAGGAGGGTGGCGGTGTCGTCGCAGACGACGTGGCGGACGGTGCCGCCCTCCTTGGCCACCTCGACGCGGGTGATCCACTCCGGGTAGTGGTCCGGGGTGTTCTTCTGCATGAACGTGGGCCCGTCGAGCCCGTCCGGGTGCCGTTCCAGCATCAGCGGACGGCCGCGCAGGTGCGGCAGCATGAAGGGCGCGACGGCCCGGTGGTAGTCCACCAGGTCGCCCTTGGTGTACTCCTTGGCGTCCCCGCCGCCGGGGAAGAGCACCTTGTCCGGCCGGTGGACCTCCACGGTGCGCCGGCCCGCCCGCACCCTGCGCGTGCCGTCGCCGCCGCTCACGGCACGACCGCCTCCTCCACGAGCAGCCGCCCGGCCGCCGCGATCGACTCGGCGTCGATGCCCGCGGCGTGCAGCTGCTCGTCCGGCGAGGCCGAGCCCGGCATGCTCCGCACGGCCAGCCGTACCAGGCGCGGTACGGGGCGTCCGTCGCCGAAGGCCTCCAGGACCGCGTCGCCGATGCCGCCTTCCGGGTGGTGGTCCTCCACGGTCACCAGGCAGCCGGTCTCCTCGGCGGCCTTGCGCAGGGCGGCCCGGTCGACGGGCTTGACCGAGTACAGGTCGATCACCCGCGCCTGGATGCCCTCCCGCTCCAGGGCGTCGGCGGCGGCCAGTGCCTCGTGCACGGTGACGCCCGCCGCGACGAGGGTCAGCCGGTCGCTGTCGGAGGAGCGCAGCACCTTGCTCCCGCCGACCGGGAAGTCCTCGTCCGGGCCGTAGATCACCGGGCTCTCGCCGCGCGAGGTGCGCAGGTAGCGGACGCCCTCCAGACCGGCCATCGCGCCGACGAGCCGCGCGGTCTGGTTGGCGTCGCAGGGGTACAGCACGGTCGAGCCGTGCACCGCCCGCATCATCGCCAGGTCCTCCAGGCCCATCTGGCTGGGCCCGTCCTCGCCGATGGCGACGCCCGCGTGCGAACCGACGAGGTTGATGCCGGAGCCGCTGATCGACGCCATCCGGATGAAGTCGTACGCCCGGGTCAGGAAGGCGGCGAAGGTGGCGGCGTAGGGCACCCAGCCGCGGGCCGCGAGCCCGACCGCCGAGGCGACCAGCTGCTGCTCGGCGATGTAGCACTCGAAGTAGCGGTCGGGGTGCTCCTTGGCGAAGAACTCGGCACGGGTGGAGTCGCCGACCTCGCCGTCCAGGGCGACGATGTCGCCGCGGCCGGTGCCGAGCGCGGCCAGCGCCTGCCCGAAGGCGTTGCGGGTGGCGACCTCCTCGCCCTTGTCCCACGTCGGCAGTTCGAAGTTCCCGGTGTGGACCGAGTGCAGCATGCGGGCGGCGGGCGGCTCCTGCACCCGGACGCGGATGTCGCGGGGGCCGCCGAGTTCGGCGATCGCCTCGTCGGCCTCGGGCAGCGGCTTGCCGTGCAGGCCCTCGCGGTCCTGGACGCCCTCGACGCCCTTGCCCTTGAGGGTGCGGGCCAGGATCGCGGTGGGCTGGCCCTTGGTGGACGCGGCCTCTCCGTAGGCGCGGTCGATCGCGTCCACGTCGTGCCCGTCGACCTCGATGGTGTGCCAGTCGAAGGCCTGGAAGCGGCGGGCGTACGCGTCCAGGTCGTGGCCGTGCCGGGTCGGGCCGCGCTGGCCGAGCCGGTTGACGTCGACGATCACCGTCAGGTTGTCCAGGTGCTCGTACCCGGCGTGCTCGGCGGCCTCCCACACGGATCCCTCGGCCAGTTCGCTGTCGCCGCACAGCACCCACACGCGGTAGCCGGTGCGGTCCAGCCGCTTGCCGGCCAGCGCGATGCCGACACCGACCGGCAGGCCCTGCCCGAGCGAGCCCGTGGCCGTCTCGACCCACGGCAGACGCTGGGGCGTGGGGTGCCCTTCGAGGCGGCTGCCCAGCTTGCGGAAGGTGAGCAGTTCCTCGTCGTCGATGGCGCCGGCCGCCTTGTACGCGGAGTACAGCAGCGGCGAGGCGTGTCCCTTGGAGAGGACGAAGCGGTCGTTGCCGGGGTGGGCGGGGCGGTCGAAGTCGCAGCGGAAGTGGCGCGCGAGCAGGACGGCCATCAGGTCCGCCGCGGACATGGATGACGTCGGGTGCCCGGAGCCCGCGGCGGCGGCAGCGCGGACACTGTCCACGCGCAGCTGCTGTCCGAGGTCGGTGAGTTCACCGGTGTTCATGAGTCTCCTTTCGCGGAGTCGTCCGGGGCGTCGGATCGCTTGACGGGGCCGGGGGCGGTGTCGGGACCCGGGGGCGGCTGGTCGGCCGGGGGCTGTGGGGTGGGCCCGGGCTGCTTCTTGGCGGGCTCACCGCCGGGCTGGTTCCTGGCGGGCTCACCGCCGGGCTGCCCCTTCGCGGGCTCGCCGCCGGGCTGGTTCCTGGCCGGTTCCCCACCAGGCTGGCTCTTCGCGGGCTCACCGCCGGGCTGGTTCCCGGCCGGCTCCCCACCGGAGCGCCCCTTCGCAGGCTCACCACCCAGGTGCCCCTTCGCGGACCCGCCCCCGACCGGTCCCTTTGCAGGCTCGTCGGTCGGCCAGTTCCTGGCCGGTTCGGCGCCGGGGCGGCCCTTGGCCAGTTCCTCTTCCGACCGGCGCTGCGCGGTCCCGGATCCGGGCCGGTCCTGCGTCGCCCTGGATCCGGGCTGCCCCTTCGCGGGTTCTTCTCCGGCCCGGCCCTGCGAGGATCCGGCGCCGGTCCCCCCGTCGTGGGTGTCGGCCGCGATCGCCGCCCCGGGCCCCGACCGGGCACTCTCCTCCTGCCGCCGCTCCGGCCCGCCCGGCACCCGGGCCAGCTCCGGCGAGGAGGTGTCCAGCGGCACGGACCAGGACCGGACGAGTCCCAACTGCACGGCCTGGCGCGGCAGTACCGCGTCCAGCAGCCAGTCGGCGGCGACCCGGACGCGGTTGCCGGGCATCGCGGCGAGGTGGTAGCCCCGCGTCACCGCACCCGCCGGCACCCCGGACAGGGGCACACCGAGCGGGTTGGCGGCGGCCTTGGCACCGCCCAGGTCGACGACGAAGCCCAGGTCGCGATGGCGGTAGGGCTTGCGCGCGCCGCCGAGGCCGAGCGAGGCGGCGACGTTCTCCGCCGCGACCTTGCCGTGCCGCCAGGCGTGCTGCGCGGTCATCGGCGTGTAGCTCCCCGGCTTGTCCAGATCCGGCACGGCGGCCACGTCACCGCAGGCGAACAGCTCGGGCCGGCCCGGCACCTGGAGGTGCGGGTCGACGAGCAGCCGCCCCTTCTCCATCGGCAGCCCGAGGGACTCGACCAGCGGGTCGGGCCGTACGCCCACGCACCACACCAGCGTCCGGGTCTCGACGAACTCGCCGTCGGTCAGTACGACCCCGTCGGGCGTGGCCTCCTTCACGGAGGTGCCCATCCGCACGTCCACGCCCCGCTGCCGCAGCACCCGGTCGGCGGTGGTGGACAGTTTCTCGTCCATCTCGGGCAGCACCCGCGGCGCCACGTCCAGCAGCATCCAGCGGGGCCGCATGCCCTGCCGCAGCGGGTGCTTGCGGACCTGCGCGTCGGTGAACATCTGCCCGTGCGCGGCGACCTCGGTGCCGGTGTAGCCGGCGCCGACCACGACGAAGGTGCACCGGGCGGCGCAGCTCTTGGGGTCGTCGGCGGCGGCTGCCAGCTCCACCTGCCGGGTCACGTGGTCGCGCAGGTACAGCGCCTCCGGCAGCCCCCGGAAGCCGTGCGCGTACTCGGCGACGCCGGGGATCGGCAGCAGCTTGTTGACGCTGCCGGCGGCGAGCACCAGCCGGTCGTAGGCGAGTGTGCCGCCCTCGCCCTCGGGGCCGGTGTAGTGCAGGGTCTGTCCGTCGAGGTCGATCCGGTCGGCCTCGCCCAGCACCAGCCGTACATTCGGCAGCGTGTCCGAGAGGGAGACCGTGACCCGGCGCGGCTCCAGGACACCGGCGGCGACCTGGGGAAGCAGGGGCAGATACAGGAAGTAGTCGGTCGGGTTCAGCAGGGTGATGTGCGCCCGGCCCCGGGTCATCCGGGACAGGGTGCGTGCCGTGCGGTACCCGGCGAATCCGGCACCGACGATCACGATGCGGGGTCGACTCACGGTTGGCTCGCCTCCGGCGCTGTCGCGTAGCTCGGGAGCCTTCCGCGTCCCCCTGGCCAGGGCACCCAAACGTGCGCCGGGGCCCTCTCGGCCGAACGCCGCCGGTTTCCGGACCCGCGCCCGGGTACCCGGTGCGGGATACGGACCGCCGATGTCGCGGAGGCACTCCCCCATGCCCGAGTACGGTTATTTCCTCTCGTGCGAGCAGTACGGACCCGCCGAGCTGATCGAGCAGGCGCGGATGGCCGAGCAGGCCGGATTCCAGGCGCTGTGGATCTCGGACCACTACCACCCGTGGAACGACGAGCAGGGCCAGAGCCCGTTCGTGTGGTCGGTGATCGGCGCGCTGTCGGAGGCGGTGTCCCTGCCGGTCGAGACGGCGGTGACCTGCCCGACCGTGCGGATGCACCCGGCGGTGGTGGCGCAGGCCGCGGCGACCAGCGCGGTGATGACGGACAACCGCTTCCGGCTCGGCGTCGGCTCGGGCGAGGCACTCAACGAGCACATCCTGGGCGACCACTGGCCGCCGGCCCATGTCCGTCTGGACATGCTGGAGGAGGCCATCCAGGTGATGCGCCGGCTGTTCACGGGCGAGGAGGTCAACCACCACGGCCCGCACTACACGGTGGAGAACGCCCGCCTGTACACGGTCCCGGACGAGCCGATCCCGATCGACATCTCCGGCTTCGGCCCGGCGGCCACGCAGCTCGCGTCCCGCGTCGGCGACGGCTACATCACCATCCAGCCGGACGAGGCGATGGTGGAGCAGTACCGCAAGGGCGGAGGCGGCGGAAAGCTGGTCAGCGGCGGCACGAAGGTCTGCTACGACACCGACAAGGACGCGGCCGTGAAGACCGTCCACCGGCTCTGGGCGAACGAGCAGCTGCCCGGTGAGCTGGGCCAGGTGCTGCCCTCGCCGAAGCACTTCGAGCAGGCGCAGCAGCTGGTCACCGAGGACATGGTGCGTGAGAACCGGGTGTGCGGCGACGACGTGGACGAGCACGTGGCCGAGCTGAAGCAGTTCGCCGACGCGGGCTTCGACCGGGTCTACGTCAACCAGATCGGCCCGGACCTGCGCGGCTTCTTCGACTTCTACCGCACGAAGGTGCTGCCGCAGCTCCAGCAGGCGGTCTGACGGAGGGCCGGACAAGCGTGGACACCCCCCACTGCCCTAAGGCGTGGGGGGATTCCTACCGGCGAGCCTGCCCGGCCAGTTTGCGTGCGGCCAGGACTCCCGCCGCCCCCACGGTCAGGGCCGCGCCCATCCGCCGCCGGTTCCGTGAGATCCACTGCTGCGGGCTGTCGTGCACGGCCTCGTCGTCGAACCGGCCGTGCGCGCCGAAGTCGTGGCCCTGCGGCCCGTCCGCCGGATCCCACAGGTTGGCCGGCTCGTCGTGCCGCTCCTCGTCCTGCTGCGACGAGAAGCCCGTGCGCGCCAGATAACGGTCCAGCAGCCCGGGGGCCACGGCGTTGGCGAGGAGCGTGGCGGCCGTGGTGGCACCCACCCAGTACTCGCGGCGCCCCGCGTGCGACGCCGCGTACACGATCGCCCGGGCCGCGATCTCCGGCTGGTACACGGGCGCGACCGGCCGGGCCCTGCCCTTCATGCGGTTCAGCACCCACTCGAACTGCGGGGTGTTGACGGCGGGCAGCTGCACCATCGTCGTACACACCCCACTGCGCGCGTGCAGCAGCTCGCAGCGCAGGGACTCGTTGAACCCCTGGATCGCGTGCTTGGCGCCGCAGTACGCCGACTGGAGCGGGATGCCCCGGTAGGCGAGCGCGGAACCGACCTGCACGATCGTGCCGCGGTCGCGCGGCAGCATGTGGCGCAGGGCTGCCCGGGTGCCGAACACATAGCCCAGGTAGGTCACTTCGGTCACGCGGCGGAACTCGTCCGGGTCGATCTCCGTGAAGGGCGCGAAGACCCCGGTGAAGGCGTTGTTGACCCAGACGTCGATGGGCCCGAACGTGTCGACGACCTGCTGGGCGGCATCGTCGACGGCCTTGGCGTCGGAGACGTCCACGCCGATGACGAGGGGCTCGCCCCCGGCGCTCCGCACGTCGTCGGCCGCGGCGGCGAGCCCTTCACTGCCCCGGGCCAGCAGGGCGACCCGGTCGCCCCCGGCGGCGAAGGCCCGGGCCGTAGCCCGTCCCACGCCGCCGCTGGCGCCGGTCACCACGACGACGCGGCCGGGCGGTGTTTCTGCCGTGCTCACTTCGGATCACGCCCCGCGGGGAGGCACGTCGGGGTCGTCCGCCGGCCGCGGGGGCACGACGCCGGGGGCGGGTCCACCGGCGGCTCCGGCGACCGGGCCGGCGGCGGGCGGGGCCGGCGGCACGGGCGGCACGCCGCCGGGCACTCCGGTGCCCGGTGCGGTGGTGCTCCCGTGTCCCGGCGTCATGCCGACCGCGTGCGCGGGGCCGGGCGGGGAGGCGGACGGCCGGGCCATGCCGCGCAGCACGTACGCCGCGACACCCAGGATCGCGGCGGTGATCAGCGCGGCGGCCCAGTCGGGCAGGCCGAGGGCGAGGGCCAGTCCCACGGCGAGCGCGAGGGCCGCGCCCGCGTACAGGGCGAGGGCGCCGGACGCGGCGTACAGCGCGGCCTTGCGGCGCTGCTTGCGCGTCTGCTCGCGCAGTTCGTCCCGGACGGTCTCGCGCGCCACCTGTGCCAGCTCGTCGACCAGATGCTTGTCCAGATGCTCCAGGTGATCCAGCGGCTTCATGCCCGGCCGGGTACCCTCGCCCCCTCGCGCGTAACTAGGCTCCTCCCCATGGAGATTCTGGGTGCCACACTGCGCGTCTGCGTCGACGACCTCGAGACCGCGATTCCCTTCTACGAGCGGCTGGCGGGCGGCAGAGCCCAGCGCTTCGAACGGGGCGGTGTCCAGGTGGCGGCGATCGGCTGCTTCCTGCTGATGAGCGGGCCCCCGGCCGAACTGGAGGTGCTGCGCAAGGTGGCCGCGACGATCGCCGTGACGGACGTCGAGGAGACCCACAAGGTGCTGACCGAGGTGGGCGCCCACATCATCGCGGGCCCCATCGCCTCACCGGCCGGACGCAATCTGATCGCCTTGCATCCGGACGGGTCGGTCTACGAGTACGTGGACCGCCAGGCGTGATCCCGGCCGGGGCCCGGCTCAGCGCCGCCGCCCCGGCTCCTTGATCATCTCGGCGGTGATCGCCCAGCGCTCGTGGTCGCGCCAGTCGCCGTCGACGAAGAGCATCTTCGGCGAGAAGCCCTCCAGGCGGAATCCGCAGCTGCGGGCCAGGGCGATCGACGCGGCGTTCAAGGGCTGGACGTTGATCTCCAGCCGGTGCAGCCGCATCGGGCCGAACGCGTAGCGGACGACGAGGTCCAGCCCCTCGCGCATCAGCCCGCGCCCGGCGGCGTGCGCGAAGGCGCCGTAGCCCAGCGTCCCGCACTGGAAGCCGCCCTCGACGATGTTGTTGACGTTGATGAAGCCGCCGATGGCCCCGTCGCTCTTCTCACAGACCAGGAACCCGGCCTTGGAGTGATCCTCGATCAGCCGCCCGGCGTACGCGGTGTACGCCGGGGTGGTGTCGGGCGGGAAGAGCCAGGGGTGGTGCAGGTCCTTGCTCTCCCGCGCGCGGGCGGTGAACTCGGCGGCGTCCTCGTAGGTGAAGTGGCGTATGCCCACCCGGGGGCCTTCGGCGAGGTAGCGGGATGCGTGGTGCGGCATCCCGCCACAGTAACCGCGCCGGCTGTGTCTCCTCAGGACCCGGCGACTCAGGACCCGCCGACTCAGGACCCGCCGACTCAGGACCCGGCGACTCAGGACCCGGCGACCGGCAGCCGGAGCACCCCGGGCTCGCGCGGCCCGCCGACCACGGTCACCGGCTTGATCCCCCGGTTGCCGAAGTACGCGTCGTCGCTCGCCGCGATGACGAACCGCAGCCGGTGCCCGGTCTCGTACCGGTGCACGATGCCGGGCAGCGTGACGGTGAAGCTCTTCGTCACGTCCGGCACCCGGACCGGCGCGACCAGGCGGCGCACGAGGGTACGGGCGCCGTCGGGCGCGACGTCGTAGATCTTGGCGAAGAGGACCAGCTTGTCGGCCGCGTCGCCGGAGTTCTGCATGCGTTCGGCCTTCGGCGAGTGCACCTTGAGCGTGGCCCGGGGTGCGCCGACGACGTCGAGGGGGCGGTCCAGCGGCTCGCTGGTCCAGTCGAGGTAGGTGCCCTTGGTGTCGCGTGGTGGCGAGTCCGGCACCCCGATGAGACCGGCCAGCGAGCTCTCCGAATGGCTCGTGGGGATCGCCCAGTTGGTGTAACCGCGAGTGCCGCGGGCGATCTTGTTGCGGTTGTCGACGAGCTTGCCGTCCCCGGAGAGGTAGAGCGTGCGGTTGAGCGCCGGGAGGCGGTCGGCGGTGGCGTAGGTGCGGTTCGGGTCGGTCACCCAGTCGCGGTAGTAGGCGAAGGCCGGGCCGGTGTCGGCGTGCGTCCGCTTGCGCAGGTGGCGGTCGAACCAGGCGAGGACGCGCCGGCCGACATAGCTGGTCTCCAGGTTGCCCTTGGACAGGTCGAATTCACCGGTGGCCGGGCCGGTGGGCCCGCCGCTGTGCCCCCAGGACTGCCAGATCATCTTCACGGGGGTGCCCTGGGCCCGGAGCGTCCGGTACGTCGCCGTGGCCTCGTTGAGGTTGAAGAGGGTGTCGGCCTGCCCCTGGATGAGCAGGGTGGGCGTCCTGACGCGGCGCAGGTACGACACCGGGGAGACGCGGCGGGCGAAGGCGAGCAGCTCGGCGGTCCGGTCGGCGGGGTAGCTGCCGGAGTTGAGGGTGTGGATGGTCCGGCAGGCCTGGGTGACGAAATGCAGACAGGTCAGGGAGTTGATGCGGGAGGGGTCGAGGCTGGGCTGGAGCAGGGGCTGGCCTTCGCCGATGAGGTAGAAGCCGTTGGTCCACTGCCATTTGAAGACGCCGGGGACGCCGCTGCCGCCGACGGCGTTGTTGGGGTCCAGCGAGTACGCCAGGTCGTGCCAGGTGATCATGGGGACCAGCGCGTCGAGGCGGTGGTCGACGGAGGCCGTCGCGAGCTGGACGGCGCCGCCGTAGGAGCCGCCGATCATGCCGACACGCGGGTCGCCGGGGGCGTCGAGGGTGACGAAGTCGGCGGTGCTGCCGTCGTCGGCGGCGCGTTTGCCGCCCAGGAAGTCGACGAGCTGCGCGGCGGCCGCGCCGTCGATGTCCGGGTCGTCCAGGGAGATGAGGCAGCCGCTGCGGCCGAAGCCGAGCCCGGAGTAGACGAGGGAGACGTAGCCACGCTGGGCGAAGGCCTTGCCGATGCTGTCCGTCGAGCCGTCCGACTTGCTGCCGCCGAAGCCGTTCGTGCCGAGCACGGCGGGTGCCGGGTGTTCCCGGTCCACGCCCGCGGGGCGGTACAGGTCGGCGTCGACCGTGCAGGAGCGGCCGCCGGCCTGGACGGTGAACTTCAGCGGGGTGACGGTGTAGGGGTCGGCCGCGGAGGCGGGTGGGCCGATGGCGAGGGGGGCGGCCAGGGCGGCGCCCAGAGCGAGAGCGAGGGGAGCGCGGGATCTGGGCACACGTCGGGACACACGGACCTCCACGGTGAGGGGCGACGACAACCTGGACAACCCGGATACCGACCAGTAGGCACAGGCCGGTAGCCATGGTGTGACACGTGTCAGGGAATCTCAATCACCGAAACGAGGGTTCTTGACAGGATTTCAGTAGCGGCGTGCTCAGCTCAGGGCCGGCGCGTCGAACGTCAACGTGCCCGTGGAGGCGTCCAGTTCGGCCGGGACCCCGAGGGGTATCGTCAGCGCGCCCTCGCGGTGTCCGAACCCGAACTCCTCCACGACCGGGACGCCGAGGTTGCCGAGCCGGTCGGCGAGCACCGCGCGCAGCTCCTCGTACGGGCCGCATGCCGCCCAGGACCCGAGCACGATCCCGGCGACCCCGTCCAGCCAGCCGGTACGAAGGAGTTGGGTCAGATACCGGTCGACGCGGTACGGGCTCTCGCCCACGTCCTCGATCAGCAGCAGCCCGCCCCGGGCACCCGCGAGGGCGTGCGGGGTACCGAGGTCGCTCGCGAGCAGGCTGAGGCAGCCGCCCAGCGTGACGCCACGGGCCCGTCCGGGCACCAGCGCGGAGCCGCCCGGGGGCAGGGCGGTGACGGTCCGCACGGACTCGGGCTCGAAGAGGGTCGCCCGGAGGTGTTCCTGCGCCCGGGCGTTCTTGATGAAGTCGACACCGGCCGCCGCCGGGCCGTGCAGAGTGGCCAGTCCGAGGCGGGTGGCGAAGGCCTGGTGCAGGACGGTGATGTCGCTGAACCCGGCGAACACCTTGGGGCCCGCCGCCCGCATCGCCTCCCAGTCGAGCAGGTCGGCCATGCGCTGCGCCCCGTACCCGCCCCGGGCGCACAGCACCGCGGCGACGGCCGGGTCGCACCAGGCGTTCTGGAGGTCGGCGGCCCGCTGGGCGTCCGTACCGGCAAGGTAGGCGAACTCCCGGTGGCGGCCGAGCACATGGGGCGCCACGACGGGGTCGAGGTCCCAGCCGCGCAGGACGTCGAGCCCGGCCTGGAGCCGCTCCTCGGGCACGGGCCCGCTGGGAGCGACGACGGCCACGCGGGCTCCGGGGACGAGCCGGGGCGGTCGCAGCAGGGGTCTCACTTGGCGAGCTCCAGGATCGGGACGCCGGGTGTATTCAATCCGAACACCTGGGCGTACAGGGAGAGTTCGGCTTCGAGGGCGCGCACCATGGTCTCCACCCTCCGGAACCCGTGTCCCTCCCCCTCGAAGGCGAGGTAGGCGTGCGGCACCGGCCGGTCACCGAGCCGGGCCAGGAACCGCTCGCACTGGACGGGCGGGCAGATCACGTCGTCCAGGCCCTGGAGGAGCAGGAAGGGCACGTCCAGGCGGTCGGCGTGGGTGGCGGGGGAGCGCTCCGTGTAGCGCGCTGGCACGTCGGCGAGCGGCCCGATCAGGCTCTCCAGGTAGTGCGACTCGAAGTCGTGGGTCTCGCCCGTGCCCCAGCCGGTGAGGTCCAGGATGGGGTACTTGATCGTGCCGCAGGCGTAGACGTCGGTCGTGGTGAGCGAGGCGGCCGCGGTCCAGCCGCCCGCGCTGCCGCCCCGGACGGCGAGCCGGTCGCGGTCGGCGGTGCCCTCGTCGGCGAGGGCCAGGGCGACGGCGGCGCAGTCCTCGACGTCGACCACGCCCCACTGCTCGCGCAGCCGTTCGCGGTACGCGCGGCCGTACCCGGTGGAACCGCCGTAATTGACCTCGGCGACGCCGATGCCGCGGGAGGTGAAGTACGCGATCTCCAGGTCGAGCACGAGCGGTGCGCGTCCGGTGGGCCCGCCGTGCGCCCAGACGACGTACGGCGGCAGCTCGTCGGCGGGGGCGACGCAGCCGGGGTGGTGCGGCGGGTAGATGTGGGCGTGGATGTCGCGTCCGTCGGGGCCGGTGAAGGTGCGGATCTGCGGCTCGGGGTAGTAGGCGGGGTCCACGGCGTCGTCGTGCTCGGCTCCGACGACGCGGGCGTGGCCGGTGCGGGCGTCCAGCTCGACCACCTCGTAGGCGCTGCGCGGACTGGCACCGACGGCGACGACCCGCTCGCCGTGCGCCGCGAGGGTGGCGGCGAACTCGGTCCAGGGCCCGGCCGCGTCGACGACCTCACCGGTCTCGGGGTCCAGGATGCCGAGGGCGGTGGCGCCCCGGCCGTGCACGACGGCGATCAGGCCGCTGTCGAGCGGCGCGAACCATCGCATGCCCGGTTTCCACAGCGCCCCGGCGAACTCCTCCTCGCGCGGGCACAGGGGCTCCCCGTCGAGGTACAGGTTCCACCAGCCGCTGCGGTCGCTCGCGTGCAGCAGGCGACCGTCGTGGGTCCACTCGGCCTGGGCGACGGACTCGCCGGGCCCGCCGGCGACGGTCCGGGCGCCGTGCAGAGTACCGTCGGGCCCGACGTCGGCGAGGAGCAGCTCCGTGCCGTCCCACGGCATGCGGGGATGGTCCCAGGCGAGCCACGCCGCCCGCCGTCCGTCGGGCGACAGCTTCGGCCCGGTGACGAACCGGTGCCGGTCGTCGGTGAGTTCCCGTACGGCGTCGCGGTCCCGGGCGGCGGAGCCGTCCAGCGGTACGGCGGCCAGGACGCGGCGCACATCGGCGGGCCCGGGGCCGGTGAACTCCTCCAGCACGCACCACACCTCGCCCCGCTCGGGCCGCAGTCGCGGCTCGGCCCAGCGCAATCCCGCGCCCACGTCGGACACGGGCGTGAGCGGACGCGGCTCGCCGCCCGGCTCGAACCGGTACAGCCGCTGGTCGGCGAAGTTCACGAACACCACCAGCGGGCCGTTCTCCCCCGGGAGTGCGGCCCACGGATGTCCGCCGTACTCGACGACCCGGCTGCGCACGTTCCACGGCGCGGGCAGCACCGACTCCTCCGTGCCGCCCGCCCGTCGCCCGCCACCACCCCTCCAACGAGGCGCTTCGCGCCCCACCTCCTGATTGTGCCGCCGCACCAGAGTGCGCCGGCCCGCCTCGGCGGGGCGCGGTTCGGTCCACCACACCTCGTCGCCGACGAACCCCACGTACTCCGGGTGCCCGTCGTGCGCGGCGGCCAGGGCCGCGTCGATGGGCGAGGGCCACGCCCCGTACGCCAGTGTCCGCACCGTCTCCCCCGCTCCCCTAGGCCGTCCGCAGGAACCGGTCGAGCACGCGGACGCCGAAGTGCAGCGCCTCGACGGGGACCCGCTCGTCGACGCCGTGGAACATGGCGTTGTAGTCGTAGCCCTCCGGCAGCTTCAGCGGTGTGAAGCCGTAGCCGGTGATGCCGAGGCGGGAGAACTGCTTGGCGTCCGTGCCGCCGGACATGCAGTACGGCACCACGTGCCCCTCCGGGGCGAACTCCTCGACGGCGGCCCGCATCCGGGCGAACGTCGCCGAGTCCACCGGCGCCTGGAGGGCCACCTCGTGGTGGTGGAACTCCCACTCCACGTCCGGCCCGGTGAGCAGGTCGAGGGTGTCGCGGAACTCGTCCTCCCCGCCGGGCAGATACCGGCCGTCCACGTGGGCCACGGCCTCCCCGGGGATCACGTTGATCTTGTAACCGGCGTCCAGCATGGTCGGGTTGGCGCTGTTGCGGACGGTCGACTCGACGAGCCGGGCGGCCGGTCCGAGCTTGTCGAGCAGCCGGTCCACGTCGGTCAGGTCGGGCTCGATGCCGTAGAGGGCGGCGAGTTCGGTGAGGGCGGCGCGCACGGTCGGGGTCAACCGCAGGGGCCACTCGTGCTCGCCGATCCGGGTGATCGCGGCCGCGAGCCGGGTGACCGCATTGTCCGTGTTCACCTTGGAGCCGTGCCCGGCCCGGCCGCGCGCGGTGAGCTTCAGCCAGGCGGTGCCCCGCTCACCGGCCGAGAGGGGGTAGATCTGCCGGCCGGCGCCGTCGTGGAAGGTGAAGGCGCCCGACTCGCTGACGCCCTCGGTGCAGCCCTCGAACAGCGCGGCGTGCCGGTCGGCGAGGAACCCGGAGCCGTCCTCGGCGCTGGCCTCCTCGTCCGCGGTGAAGGCGATGACGATGTCCCGCCGGGGGCGGACGCCCTGGCGCGCCCAGGCGCGGACCACGGCCAGGATCATCGCGTCCATGTTCTTCATGTCGACGGCCCCGCGCCCCCAGACGACCCCGTCGCGGATCTCCCCGGAGAACGGGTGCACGGTCCAGTCGGCGGCCGCGGCGGGTACGACGTCCAGGTGGCCGTGGAGCAGCAGCGCGTCGGCCGAGGGGTCGGTGCCCTCGATGCGGGCGACGACGTTGGTGCGGCCCTTGGTGCGCTCCAGGAGCGTCGGCTCGATGCCGGCCTCGGCGAGCCGCGCGGCGGCGTACTCGGCGGCGGGCCGTTCCTGGCAGTCGCCCCCGCCCCGGTTGGTGGTGTCGATCCGGATCAGGTCGGACGTGAACGTCACGACCTCGTCCAGCGCCTGCCCGTCCGCCTGCTCAGCCATACTGCTCCTCCACCGCGGCCGAGACGATCGTGGTGACCGCCTTGAAGGCGCGGATGCCCTCGTACATGGTCTCGCTCGTGTAGGCCACCTTCCGCTCCCCGATCCGGTCCACACCCGGCACGACGGTGGCGGCCATGGCCAGGTGCTCGGCGTCGAACTCCACGGCGACGGTGAACGGGCCGCCGCGCACGGGTTCGTGACGCACCGCCAGCGACGCCGCCTCCTTGGCCGCCGCCCGGATGTCGGCCGCGGTCCTGGCCGGCGTACGGCAGACGGCGGCGTACCGCGAGACATGGTCCTTCACGGCGACCTTCAGCGCCTCGGGCGCGTACCCGAGCGCGTCCTCGCAGGCGACGTCGTCCCCGGTGACCAGCACGACCGGCACCCCGAACTCGGCGACGACATGGGCGTTGAGCAGCCCCTCGCTCGCGGGTACGTCGTTCAGCCACACGCCGGTGATCTGGTTCGCGAGGTAGGTGTGCGCGAGGACGCCCTCCATGCCGGCGCCCGCGTGGTAGCCGACGAACGCGATGCCGTCCACGTCGCCGTGCTGCACGCCCTCCACCATGGACAGCGCCTTGTGCCGGCCGGTGAGCAGCTGGGTCCGTTCGTCCAGTTGCTCCAGCAGCAGGTTGCGCATGGTCCAGTGCGCCTCGTTGACGATCACCTCGTCCGCGCCGCCGTCGTAGAAGCCGAGCACGGCGGCGTTGACGTCCGAGGTGAAGAGCGAGCGGCAGCGCTCCCACTGCGAGGCGCCCGGCAGCACGTCGTCGGGCCAGGTGACGCCGGTGGCGCCCTCCATGTCGGCGCTGATGAGGATTCTCATGACGAGCCGTCCCACCGGATGGAGATCTTCATGGTTCGTCACGTTACGCGCTGCGGGCGGAACCGGCTACGACATGTCACCACCGTATCGGCAGGTCGGTGATGAACGCGGTGAGCCGGTCGGCGAGCAGGCGGTTGTCACGGGCCGAGTAGTGCCAGTGGCAGCCCGTGTGGTCCAGGCCCGTGTCGTCGAGGCGCCAGTAGCGGACCCGGCGGTCGCCGGCGGTGGTGCGTTCCTCGACTACCTGCTCGACGTGTCCGGCGAACGGCCCGGCGCCGACGGCCAGGAGGGTGGTCCCGGGCCCGTAGCGCGTTCGCAGCTTCTGGAGGAAGCCGCTGTAGGCGCTCCGGTAGGCGGCGGCGAGGCTCTCGTCCGTCCACGGCTCGCCCGGGTTGACGGGCGTCGAGAAGTCGTTGGTGCCCAGGTGGACCACGACGAGCCGCGGCCGCCAGGTGCCCGGGTTCCGCCAGACGTCACCGGGCACGTTCAGCAGCGCGCGGTCGTAGAAGGAGCGGTAGTTCACCTCCGGCGTCCCGCCGTTGTAGTTGCGCACCATCCCCAGGCCCGAATACGCGTTGATCTGGTAGTCGGCGCGCAGCCGCCGGGCGGTGAGGGCGCCGTAGCTCACATCGGCGTTCGTGGTGCGCGCGACCTGCTCGCCGGTGCAGTCGCGGGAGGTCGAGAGGTTGCCGTAGCCCGCCGTGAGGGAGTCGCCGACGAACTCGATCTGGCGGCTGCGCGCCGCCGGTCTGCCGAGGACGGCACCACCGGGCGCGGCGACGAAGCCGCCGAACGAGCTGGTGCTCCAGGGGGTGTCGTTGCGCTTGACGAGCCGGACGGTGTGCACCCCGTCGCGCAGACCGTCGACCCAGTGGGTGGTCCTGCCCGGCGTGACGAGGGTCGCGACGGTGGCTCCGTCGATCTGGACGTCGTAGTCGGCGGCCGGGTCGTCGAGCACGACGCCCACACCGGTGCCGCGGAACCGGCCCTCGAAGTACACGCCGGGCCAGCTGTACTGGAACACGTCTCCGGCATCTTTGACCCGCCCGGCGGTGTGCACGCCCGCCCGCACTCCGTCCTGGTCCGGCGGGGCGGCGGTGGCGACCGCGGTCGGGCCGGCCAGCGCCATCGCCGCCGTAGCCGCGACGAGCATCCGCAACCAGGGCATCGGCATGACTGTCCTCCGGGGGACGAGGCAGGTGCACGGATCGGGGCGACATGACCGTACACCGACAAAAACCCCGCCCACCAGACCGCGTAGCGCTCAGCTCCGCAGCCGGTCGAAGCCGAAGGGCACGAGGGCCTCGGGCCGCCGCCCGGTGGCGACGTACTGGGCGAGCCGGTGACCGGTGACCGGGCCCAGGGTGACCCCGAGCATGCCGTGGCCGGTGGCGGCGTAGGCGTTGTGGTGCCCCGGGACGCGGTCGATCACCGGGAGTCCGTCGGGGAGGAACGGGCGCCCGCCGACCCAGGGGTCCCGGATCAGGCCGACCAGGTCGTCCGGGTCGTCGAACCAGCGGCCCAGGTAGTGCCGGCTCGCGAGGGCGACCGCGGCGATACGGCGCCAGTCGAGACGGTTGTTGTTGCCGCTGAACTCCATCGTGCCGCCGATCCGCGTGGTGCCGGCGATCGGTGAGGCGACGGCCCGGCGCTCGCCGAAGTACAGCGTGTGCCGGGGCGCCGGATCCAGGTCCACCGAGAAGCTGTAGCCCTTCCCGGCCTGGAGGGGCAGGCGGTGCCCCAGGAACCCGAGCAGATCCGGCGAGCGCATGCCGGCGGCGACGACGACCGCCGAACAGGGCGTTTCGGTGTCGGCGGTGCGCAGGGCGGTGACCCGGCCGCCCGCCGACCGGAACCCGGTGACCTCGGCGTTCTCGTGGATCTTCACACCCGCGGCGGCCAGTGCCTCGCCGAGGGCACGCGCGAACGCCTCCGGGTCGACGACCCCCTCCCCGGCGACGAGGTAGGCCGCGCGCACGGCCGGTGAGAGCGCCTCGTCCAGCAGGTGTGCCTCGGCGCCCGTGACGATGTCGTCGGGCACCGGATAGTGCCCGTCCGCCATCTCCCGCTGGATCGCGAGGTGGTGCCGTGCCTCGGACGGCGACAGGAAGGCGTGCACCATCCCGGGCCGGGTCAGCGTCGTGTTCACTCCGGCCCCGCGCATGCCGTCGAACAGGTCGAAGGTCTCGCGGTTCAGCTCGGCGACCGCCGCGTAGCCGCGCTTGAAGACGGCCGGTGTGCTGCTGCGCCAGAACCGCCACAGCCACCGTACGAACGCCGGATCAGGGAGCGGCCGCAGGTAGAGCGGGGAGTCCGGGCGGCCCAGTGAGCGCAGGGCGTAGCGCACCACGCCCGGGGCCGGCACCGGCGTCGAGTGGCTGAGGCAGACCCAGCCGGCGTTGCCCCGGGACGCCCCGGACCCGAGCCGGCGCCGCTCGACCACCTCCACCGGCAGCCCCGCGGCGGCCAGGTAGTAGGCGGTGCACAGCCCCACGACACCGCCGCCCACGACGACGACCGGGTCCGCCGTACCCGCCACGGCGCTCATGTGGCGTTCCCGTACGACGCGAGGAACTCCCTGGTGCGGGCCTCGGCGGGAGTGTCCAGGACGTCCTGGGGCCGGCCCTCCTCCACGATCCGGCCGCCGTCGACGAACACGACGTGGTCGGCCACCTCCCGGGCGAAGGGCAGTTCGTGGGTGACGAGCAGCATCGTCATCCCGTCGGCGGCCAGTTCGCGCATCACGCTCAGCACCTCCCGGGTCGCCTCGGGGTCCAGGGAGGAGGTGGGCTCGTCGAAGAGCAGCACCTCGGGCCTCAGGGCGAGGGCCCGCGCGATGGCGACGCGCTGCTGTTCGCCGCCGGAGAGCTGCTCGGGCTGGGCGAGGGCGCGGTGGGCCACCCCGACCCGGCGCAGCAGCGCCACGGCCCGCTCCAGGGCCTGCGCTTCGGGCACTCCCGCCTTGCGCTGCGCGAGCACCACGTTCTCCACGGCGGTCAGGTGCGGGAACAGGTGGAACCGCTGGAAGACCATGCCGACCGTGCGGCGCAGCCGGGGCAGGTCGCGGCAGACCATGCGGCCGCCCTGGTGGACGACCTCACCGGCGACTTCGACGGTGCCTTGGTCCGGGCGTTCCAGCAGGTTCACGCAGCGCATCAAGGTCGTCTTCCCGCCCCCGCTCTGCCCGATGACGCTGACGATGCTGCCCCGGCCGACCTCCAGGTTCACCCGGTCGAGCACGAGCCGGCCGTCGAAGGACTTGCACAGCCCCTCGATCCGTATGACGGCCTGGGAGGAGGCCCGGGCGGCGGGCGTCGCCGCGGCCACTGACTCGGTCATGCGGAAACCTCCTTCACGGGAACGGCGGCGGCCGGCTCGGCGGCCAGCAGGGCACGGGCCGCCCGCAGGCGCCGCCGTCGCCACGGCGACAGGGGCACTCCCGACCGGACCTTCCGCTCCAGGAGCAACAGCAGCTGGGACAGCGGGTAGCAGAGAGCGAAGTAGATCGCCGCGATGACCAGGTACACCTCCAGGGCCCGGAAGGTGGCCGAGGTGATGAGCCGCCCCTCGGACATCAGCTCCGCGGCGGAGACGGTGACGAGCAGCGAGGTGGACTTGAGCAGGTCGACGAGCATGGTGTTGGTGCCGGGCAGGGCCAGGCGGAGGGCCTGCGGCAGCACGATGTGGCCGAAGATGCCGGTCCTGCCGACACCCAGCGCCTCGCCGGCCTCGGTCTGCCCGGCGTGCACACCGCTGATCGCGGCGCGGAAGATCTCGGACAGGTAGGCGGCGTAGAAGACGATCAGGCTGAGGCAGCCGGCCGTGAAGACGTCCAGCCGGATTCCGGCCGAGGCGAGGCCGAAGTAGGTCAGGAAGATGATGGCGAGCAGCGGGATGTTCTTGAACACCTCGGTGTAGACGGCCGCGAGGGCACGCGCCGGCCAGGCCTTGCTGAGCCGGAGCAGCGCCACGGCCAGGCCGAGCAGCACCGCACCCGCGAAGCTGACGACCGTGTAGGACACGGTGCGCCCGAGCGCGGAGATCAGATCGGGCCGGTAGTCGGACCAGGGGACCTCGAAGAGACCGGACATGGCGGCTGCTTTCACTGGGCGATGGACGGGGGCGTCCAGTCCTTGGGCCGGTCCACGCCGCGGCGGGCCGTGGCGACGTCGGCGGCGGGCACGAGGAACTGCTTCGGGTCGCCGCCGTACTTGCGGACGAGCTTGTCCAGCTCGCCGTTCTCGTACATGGCGTCGATCTGCGCGGAGATCGCCCGCTCCAGCTTCGTGGCCTTCTTCGGCAGGTAGAAGCCGGTCTGGTACGGCTGGAAGTACGCGTAGGCGGGCTTGGCCTTCACCTGCGCGGCGGTCGGCGGCGTCAGGTACTGGGTGTCGATCTTCAGTTCCGGGCGCTGCTTCTGCGCCGCGATGATGATCAGCGGGTCGAGGAAGCCGACATCGACCCGGCCGGCGCCCAGGTCGTCGAAGACGCCGTTGGCGTCGGGGTAGGCGTGCAGCTTGCCGCCCGGCACGGCCTGGATGGACTTGACCCAGACGTAGCCCTCGACGGTGCCCAGGTTCAGGCCTTCCAGGTCACCGACCGTCTTGTACGTCTTGCCGCTGCGCACGGCCATCGCCGGGGGCGAGTAGTAGGGCGGATCGGTGAACAGCCCCTGTTTCTGCCGGTCGGCGGACCAGGCGACGCCGCCGATGGTGATGTCGACCCGGCGGGACTGCACCCCGGCGAGCATGCCGGCGAAGTCCGTCACCTCGGGCTCGATCTTCAGGCCCAGCTTCTTGGCGGCGGAGGCGAGAATGTCGCCGTCGAGTCCGACGATTCTGCCGCCCTGGACGCTGGTGTAGGGCGCGTAGGGCTGGACGGCCACCTTGATGACGCCGGGCGTGAGCGTGCCCAGTGCGGCGGTGTCGGCGGACACGTTCTTCGGGGCGTCGTCCCCGCCCGAGCCGCAGGCGGCGGTGGACATCAGGAGCATCGCGGACAAAGCGAGAGCAAGCGAGCGCGCACGGATCATCGGCCCGGGCCTTCCGTCTCGGTGCTGAAGGATTCCGCCGATTCACCACACTGGTGCCCCCCGGCGGGGAGGTGATTGGGCCCATACGCTAGGCACAGGTCCGCCGCGCGTCACCGTTCACTTCGTACGAACTTGTCGCCGGAATGCCTGCCTCCCCTGTACGGTGCGTCCAACCCGGACCGCCCCTGGCGGGAGGAATCGCCCATGCTGAGCCCGTCACTCGCGCAGGAGATCGCCGGCGACACCTCCGCGGTCATCGGCTTCAACGTGCTGATCACCGACGCGGAGGGCATGGTCATCGGCAGCGGCGACAGCAGCCGCGTCGGCAGCTTCCACGAGGCGTCCGTCGAGGTCGTCCGCACCAAGGAACCCGCCACGCACAACGCGTCACAGGCCCAGTCGCTGCGCGGGGTCCGGCCCGGGATCACCCTGCCCCTGGTCACGGACGGGCGGGCGGTGGGAACCGTGGGGATCACCGGCACCCCCGCACAGGTGGGCCGCTTCGGTCTGCTGGTGAAGCGGCAGACGGAGATCCTGATCCGGGAGTCCGTGATGCTGCGCTCCCGGCTGCTCGCCGAGCGGGCGGCCGAGAAGCTGCTCACGGACATCGCCTCCTACGACCCGCTGGTCGTGGAGGGCGACCTCCTGATGTTCCGGGCCGCCGACCTCGGCTTCGACCTGCGGCTGCGCCGGGTCGCGGTGGCCTTCGAGGTGACGGTGCCCGACCCTGGCGCCCGTCGCGGCGCCAGGCCCCGGGACGTGGCGCTGGTCCGCTCCGAGCTGCTGCGTACGGTCCGGGACGTCTTCGCCGATCCCCAGGACATCGTCGCCGGGACGGCCCCCGGCTGGATCGGCGTCCTGCACCGGCTCCCGGCCCGGGCCCCGGCGGACGCGCCGGCCGCCGACTGCCGCCGGGTCACGGACGTCATCGCCTCCCAGGACGGGCTCACCGCCCGCGCGGGCATCGGCGAACCGGCCACGTCCGTCGGCGCTCTGCACGACTCGTACCAGGACGCGTGCGACGCGCTGCGCCTGGGCGCCCGGGTGGACGGCGGCTCCACCGTCCACTCGATCGGCGACCTGCGGGTCCACCAGCTCCTGACGGCGGTGAGCCAGTCCGCCCGCACCCGGCTGCTCGACCTGACCGCCGCGCGGCTGCGGGAGCAGCCGGACTGGCCGGCCCTGCGCGACACGATCACCGCCTGGTGCGAGAGCGGATTCAACCTCGTACGGGCGTCCGCGGCGCTGCACATCCACCGCAACACCGTCGTCTACCGCATGAACAAGATCGAGCAGCTCACCGGCCGCCCGCTGCGCGAGCACCGGACGGCCATGGCGCTGTACCTGGCGTGTCTGGCCGACCGGCTGGGCGGCCCGGACCGCTGACCGTCCGTCTCAGGCCGTACGCCCCGCCACCAGCCACCTGGAGGGCAGCTCGACACGCCTGCCGTCGGGGTGGAACTCCGTGGTGACCAGCGGCAGTTCACCGCTGGCCAGGACGGTGAGACCGGCCGAGCGCAGATATTCGGGCACGGCTTCGTCGGAGACCTCGCCGGGTGCGAGGCCGTGCCGGAACACGGGCGCGAGCTTGGGCGGCGGACCGGCCGGGCCGCTCGCCAGCCCCAGCAGCACCGCCTTGGCCGCCCCCGAGAGCTCCACGAGGAAGGCCCTGCCCCGGTCGCCGACCAGCGTGGCGATCCCGTCGACCAGCGACTGCCGGTCGTCCGGCTCGCACTGGTGCAGTACGCCCCGCATGTAGACGTTGGTGTCGCCGAACTCCGCGTGCAGGGCCTGCGCCGCGCTCTTCTCGGCGGCGTCCAGCTGCCGGTAGGAGGCCTGCCCCGCCGGGTCGGCCCGCCGGGCGTGGTCGAGGGCCGCGGCGGACAGGTCGGCGCCCACGACGCGCGGGAAGCGGTCGGCGAGGAAGCGGGTCTGGGTGCCGTTGCCGCAGCCGAGGTCCACCAGCGGCAGCGCGGGATCGGCCAGGTGCGGTTCGAACAGGGCGAGATGCGGCCCGACGGTCACGGCCGGCTCGGCGTCCCACATCACGGCCCCCGGCTCGGCGGACGCCTCCCGCCAGAACCCCTCCCAGGCCTCCCGGTACCGACTCGTCACGCTCATGCCCAACTCCCCAGGGTGTCGACGCGGTGCTGTTCAGCGGCGCGGCAGGGTCAGTTCGAACCAGACCGTCTTGCCGGTCCTGGTCCGGCTGGTGCCCCATGCGCGGGACAGCGTGCTGACGATCCGCAGACCGCGCCCGGCGTCGTCGAGCGGGCCCGTGCCGAGCAGCGTCGGCAGCTCGTGGTCGTCGTCGTCCACCTCGCACAGCAGGGCGTCGCCGCGGACCAGGCGCAGTTCGACGGGGCGGGCGCGGGAGTGCCGTACGGCGTTGGTGACGAGTTCGCTGACCATGAGCTCGGCGGGCGCGGCCAGCTTGGCCAGGCTCCAGTCGTGCAGTTGCTCGCGGACCGCCGCGCGGGCCCGGCCGACCTCGGCCGGGTCGAGGGCGAGCCGCCACTCGGCGACGTCGTCCGGCTCGATGCCGTTCAGGCGGGCCATGAGCAGCGCCACATCGTCCTTGCGGCCGCCGCGCCCCGCTTTTGAGAACGTCACGGCGAGGGCGCGGATGATCGTGTCGCAGGCGTCGTCCATGGAGGCGGCCGGATGGGCGGCCGATGCGCAGAGGGTCGCCAGTCCCACGCCGATGTCCTCGCCGCGTACCTCGACCAGTCCGTCGGTGCACATCACCAGCCGGTCGCCGGGCTCCACGCGCAGCCGGACCGCCTCGAAGGGCACGCCGCCGACACCGATGGGCGCCCCGGTGGGCAGGTCCAGCAGTTCGCTGCGCCCGTCGTCGGCGCGGACCAGGACGGGCGGGATGTGACCGGCGTTGGCGAGGTGCAGTTCGCTCGCGATCGGGTCGTAGACGGCGTACAGGCAGGTCGCGAGGTAGCCGTCGCCGAGGCGCTGGGCGAGGTCGTCGAGGTTGCGCAGCAGCTGGGCGGGCGGCAGGTCGAGCCCGGCCATGGTCTGCACGGCCGTGCGCAACTGGCCCATCATGGCGGCGGAGTTCAGTCCGTGGCCCATGACGTCGCCGACGACGAACGCGGTGCGGCCGCCGGGCAGTTTCACCGCGTCGAACCAGTCGCCGCCGACCCGCCCGAGCAGCGTGCCGGGCAGATAGCGGGTGGCGATGTCGCAGCCGGCCATGCGGGGCGGGATGTGCGGCAGCATGCTGTCCTGGAGCGTCTCGGCGACGTTCTCCTGGAACGTGTACATGCGCGCGTTGTCGAGCACGAGGCCCGCGCGGGCGGCGAGTTCCGCGCCGGTGACCCGGTCCATGTCGTTGAAGACGGGCCGTTCCGGGTGCCGCAGCAGGATCATGAAGCCGAGCACGACCTGGCGGGCCTTCAGGGGTACGACCAGCATGGAGCGGCCCGTGATGAGCGGCCGGATGTCGCGCTTCTCGAACTGCGCGGCGATGGCGTGGCCCGTCTCCTCGCTGATGCGCGGCACGAGCACGGGTTCGCCGGTCGTCATGCACTGGAAGAACGGTGTGTGCGCCGGGAACGGCATGGCCTCGCCGACGGGCACGACGTCGTCCCAGCGGCCGGGTTCGTCGGTGTGCTCGACGGCGACCCGGTGCCACATGGTCGTCGTGTCGGGCACGCCCTCGGGGAACCCCTCCCCGGCGACGACCTGTTCCCGCAGGTAGGTCCCGGCGACGTCGGTGAAGCGGGGCACGACCGCCCTGCTGACCTCGATGATCGTGCGGGACAGGTCGAGGGAGGTGCCGATGCGGCCGCTGACCTCGTTGAGGAACTCCAGTCGCTCGCGGACGGCGGCGTACTCGAGGTCCTCGCCCTCGTCCCGCAGTTCCCGCGGCACGGGCTCCCCGGCGGCCAGGGCCCGCGCTGCCCGCTCGCGGCGTGCCTTACGCTCGGCGCGCCGGGCGACGCCCCAGTCGGGGGTGACGGGCACCCGGTCGTTCTGGCTGAACTCCAGCACGGGGTAACCGAGTTCGAGGACCTGCCCGACGATGCGGGCGCTCTCGCCGACGCTCATGCTGGGCAGGATCTCGGGCAGCCGGCGGGCGAGGTCCCCCGCCCCGGGCAAGTCGGTGTGCGGCGCGAAGCCGGGCGCTATCCGCTGGAACCCCCCTTCGCCGGTGTCACCGGCGTGCAGCCCGTCCCCGTCGGCGGCCAGCACGAGCAGCCGCTCGGGTCCGGGGCCGACCAGCGGGTAGGCCCACCACAGGACGTCGACCCGCTCACTGCCGGGTGCGCCGAGCCGGGCGCGGCCCGCCGCGGGGTAGGACAGCCCGCCGTCGAGGGACGCTTCGAGGCCGGGGCCGGGTCCGTCGTCGGCCTCGTACGGGGTGGTGTCCTGGTCCTCGGGGAGTGCGCCGGAGACGGGGAGCAGGTCGAGGGCCGCGCGGCCGATGGCCTCGTCCTTGGGGACACCGAACAGGCGCCGTGCGCCCCTGCTCCAGTGCGACACGAGGCCTTCGCGGTCGACGACGACCACGGCCAGGGGGACACGGCCGGGGGCGGTGGCTTCCGTCACCGCGCCCTGCCCGGCTCCGCGGCCGGCGGGTGTGTCCCTCTCGGTGCCACGGTCCATGGCCCAGGCCCTCTCTCCCCACGGATCCGCAAGATCTGTGCCAGCGTCACCACCGTACGGCGACCGCCGGTTGCCATGTGCGGCAATGCGGGAATTCCTCGCGCGGGGTTCGCACCGGCGTGCGACCCCGCGCGCCGTGCGGCTTCAGTCCTCGTGTCCGAGCTGGAGGTCCCGCTCGGTGCGGCCGCCCCCGGCCACCTGGAGCACGGTGGCGACGGGCGGGTAACCGGCGGCGATGACGGTGTACTCGCCGGAGGACAGGTCGACGAACCGGAATGTGCCGTCGGGGCCGGTGGTGAGCGTGTCGACGACGTTGCCGGCGACGTCCAGCAGGGTCACGCGCGCGTCCTCGACGGGCCGGCCGCCGCCGGCCCGGACGGTGCCGCGCAGGACGGCGCCGCCGGCCAGTTCGATGTCCCGGCGGGTCTCGCGGGCGGCCTGGACGGTGACGGGGAGCGCGGCCGGGCGGAAGGCGGGGGCGCTGGCGGCGAGGGTGTACTCGCCGGCCACCAGATCGGTGATGACGTACCCGCCCTCGCGGCCGCTGCGGGTGGTGGCCACGACCTCGCCGTGCACATTGGTGAGCGTGACGCCGGCGTCCCGCACGGGGGTGCCGTCGGCGGTGACCACACTGCCGACGAGGTTCCCCGCACCGCCCAGGACGATGTCCAGTTCGACGGGGCGTTCGCCGACGGTCACGGAGACCGCCTGCGGCTGGTGGCCGCCCGCGGCGGCGATCAGCACGTACGCGCCGGGGCCCGGGGTGGCCAGCGCGTAGCGCCCGTCCTCGCCGCTGGCGCCCCGCCCGGTCTGCTGTCCGGTGACGTCGATGAGCGTGAGCGCCGCGCGGGGCACGACGGTCCCGTCGTGGTGCTGCACCGAGCCGCAGACGGGAACCCCGGCGCTGTGGGCAGCGCGGGCCTGCGGGATCGGGGTGCTCCCGGGCGCCGTGTCCGGGTCGGTGACGGATGCGTGGTGGGACACCAGGGGTTTCTCCTTGAGGAAGAGGGCGATGACCAGCCCGAGGGCCAGCACCGGCACCAGGCAGAGGAAGATCCGCGGCATGGCGTCGGCGTACGCCCCGATGTAGCCCTCGCGCAGCGCCGGGGGCAGGCCGTGCACGAGCTGCGGGGTGATGGACTCGGGGTCGGGGAGCCGGTCGCCCGCACGCGCGGGCAGGTCGCGGGCCAGGGCGTGGGCGAGCCGGTCGGCGAGGAGGGTGCCGAAGACGGCGGCTGAGACGCCGCCGCCGATCTGCCGGAAGTAGTTGTTGGCGCTTGTGGCGGTGTCGAGATCGGCCGGGCGCACCGAGTTCTGCACGGCGAGGATCAGCACCGGCATCACCATGCCGATGCCGGCGCCGAGGACGGCCATCCAGATGCTGTAGTGCAGCCGGGGCGTGTCGGCGTCGAGGCGGGACAGCAGCCACATGCCGGCGACGGAGAGGGCGCCGCCGAGGATCGGGTAGGCCTTGTAGCGGCCGGTGTGGCTGATGAGCTGTCCGGCGATGACCGAGGCGCCGACGATGCCGGCCATCATGGGCAGCATGAGCAGGCCCGACTCGGTGGCGGAGGCGCCGTCGACCATCTGGAGGTAGGTCGGCAGATAGCTGGCGGCACCGAACAGCCCGGCTCCGGTCACCAGCCCGATCAGACCGGTGACGTTGAAGACGGAGTCCCTGAACAGCCGCAGCGGGATGAGGGGTTCGGCGGCGAAGCGCTCGGCGACGAGGAAGCAGACGGTCGCCACGGCCGCTCCCGCACCGAGACCGAGGATCATCCGCGAGTCCCAGGCGTACGTGGTGCCGCCCCAACTGGTCAGCAGGACCAGGCAGGTGGAGGCGGCGGTGAGCAGCAGCGCGCCGAGGGCGTCCAGCCGGGCCTTGCCGGCCGGTTTCGGGAGCTTCAGGGCGACAGCGACGACGACCAGCGTGACCAGGCCGAGGGGCACGTTGACGTAGAAGCACCAGCGCCAGGAGAGGTGGTCGGTGAAGTAGCCGCCGAGCAGGGGTCCGGCCACGGAGGCGAGTCCGAAGGCGGCGCCGACCAGGCCCATGTAGCGGCCGCGCCGCCGGGCGGGCACGATGTCCGCGATGATCGTCTGGACACCGATCATGAGCCCGCCCGCACCGACGCCCTGGAGGGCCCGGAAGGCGATGAGCTGGTCCATGGTCTGCGCCCGGCCCGCGAGCGCGGAGCCGGCGACGAAGACGACGATCGCGAACTGGAAGACGCCCTTGCGGCCGAGCAGGTCGCCCAGCTTGCCGTAGATCGGCAGTCCGACGGTCGCGGTGAGCAGGTAGGCGGTGATCGCCCAGGACATCCGGTCCAGGCCGTGCAGCTCACCGACGATCTTCGGGAGCGCCGTGGCGACGATCATCTGCTCCAGGGCGGCGAGGAGCAGGGCCAACATGAGTGCGACGAAGACCAACCGCACCCTGCGCGGGCTCAGTTCGGCGGTCGGGGCCGGTGGCGGGGAGGGGGGTTCGGGAGGTGCCACCGCCGGTTCGTCCTGCGCCAGAGTGATCCCGCCCACCTACCGCTCCCCTCGTCGCGCTGCCGCACAATTCCCGCGTAAAAGCGACAACTACGAGCAAGCGCGACGAGTTACGGCACACGACGGAGCCGAAGGGAGATCACCCGAACCGGTGAGGGTCACAACGACCCCTGGGAATTCCCGGTTTGGGGAGGCTGCGCATCGGCCTCCCGTTTCGAGGGAGGCTACTTCTCGACCTCGGCGGCGAGCCGGGCGAGCAGCGCGTCGTAGATCCGGCCGAGACCCTTGGGCGCGAAGGTCTTCTCGAAGAAGCCGCCGATGCCGCCGGCGCCGGTCCAGGTGGTGGTCACGACGACCCGGGACTTGCCGTCACCGGCCGGGGTGACGCGCCAGGTGGTGACCATGGAGGAGTTGCGGTCCTTCTCGACCAGCTCGCCGTCGGTGGGCTCGCTGACCTCCAGGAGGCAGTCGCGCACGCGCTTGCTGGTGGCCTGGAGCTTCCAGTGGACGAGGGTGCCCTCGCCGTCACCGCCCTCCCGGACCTCGTACTCGCTGAACTGCTCGGGCAGCAGCTTCGCGCGCGTGCCGCTGTAGTCGGCGATGGCGTCGAACACCGTCTCCGCGTCCGCCGCGACGATCCGCTCCGTAGTGGCCTCGACCTGCGCCATCGCTTTCCTCCAGGACATGGGTTCTCGGGGGTCGGGGGCAAGCCAACCACCCCGCTGCCCGGCCCCCCAAATCGGGGTCGCCCAACCCGGTCGAACACGTTCGGAAAACACCCTCGCACGATCAAGGGAACATGTGTTCTATTCTGTGAGCAGTGCTACCGAGGAGGCGTCATGCGCTGGGACAACCTCACAGAGGACTCCGAACACAGCCGGGCCGACTCCGCGCTGTTCGGCGTGGACGCAGTCACAACAGTCCAGTTCGACACGCCCGAGTTCCGTGGAATCACCTTCCACGAGATCCGGGCCCGCTCGATCATCAACCGGGTGCCGGCGGTCTCCCGGATGTCGTTCCAGTGGACGGTCAATCCCTATCGCGGCTGCTCACACGCGTGCGTGTACTGCTTCGCGCGCAAGACGCACAGCTACCTCGACCTCGACACGGGTCTCGGCTTCGACTCCCAGATCGTGGTCAAGATCAACGCGCCGGAGCTGCTGCGCCGCCAGCTCGGCTCGCGCCGCTGGCAGGGCGAGCACATCGCGATGGGCACGAACGTGGACTGCTACCAGCGCGCCGAGGGCCGCTACCGCCTGGTGCCGGGCATCATCTCGGCCCTGCGCGATCACGCGAACCCCTTCTCGATCCTGACCAAGGGCACGCTCATCCTGCGCGACCTGGACCTGATCAAACAGGCCGCGGAGGTGACCGATGTGGGCATCTCCGTCTCGGTCGGCTTCACCGACCAGGAGCTGTGGCGCACCGTCGAACCGGGCACGCCCGCGCCGGAGCGGCGCCTGGAGGTCGTACGGACCTTCGGCGAGCACGGCATCGGCTGCGGTGTGCTGATGGCGCCGGTGATCCCGTTCCTCAGCGACCAGCCGGCACAACTCCGGGCGACCGTGCGGGCGATAGCGGACTCCGGCGCCACGTCCGTCACCCCGCTGGTGCTGCACCTGCGGCCCGGTGCGCGCGAGTGGTTCATGACCTGGCTGGAACAGCACCATCCGCACCTGGTGGCGCGCTACCAGCGGCTCTACGCGGAGGGCTCCTACGCCCCGAAGTGGTACCAGCGCCGGATCACCCGTCAGGTGCACGAACTGGCCGAGGAGTACGGCATCGGGCCCACGCGCGCGGGGATGCCGCGCCGGATCCGGCCCCCTGAGCCGGCCGAGGAGCCGCCGGTGTCCGGTCCGACTCAACTCTCGCTCATCTAGGAGCCTTTCTCCCACGGCGGCGGCTTGACCTTGCGCGTCGAAAACCGATCGGTTTACAGTGAGGTGAAACCGACCGGTTTCTCGCCCTGGAGGCGAGCTGCGACGAGGCCCACCAGGGAGTGTCGGATGACTACCGCGCGCGACGCCGAGGAGCAGTCGGCAGAACTCAGGCTTCCGGCGAAGCTGGCCGCACATCCGTCGGTGCGGGCCCTGCTCGCCCGGCGCGCGGCGGGTGACGTCGCGCGCCCGCCGGCGGTGATCGACGCGGCCTGGCTGCGCGAACTGTGCCTCGCGGCCGGTGCGGACGACGCGGCCGCTGTCAGCCTGGACCACCCCGACCTGGCCGGCGAGCGCGAGCACGCGCAGTCCGCACTGCCCGGCACCCGCACCCTGATCGCGATGGCGTTCCGGATGAACCGCGACAACTGCCGGTCCCCCGCCCGCAGCGTGGCCAACCAGGAGTTCCACCAGGCCGACGAACAGGCCAACCACGCCGCCCGCAGCGTCACCCAGGCACTGCAGGACGCCGGATACCGCGCACTCAATCCCTCGGTCGGCTTCCCCCAGGAGATGGACCGCTTCCCCAGCGAGCGGATCTGGGTGGTGGCGCACAAGACGGTCGCGGTGGCCGCGGGGCTCGGCGTGATGGGCCTGCACCGCAACGTCATCCACCCGAAGTTCGGCAACTTCATCCTGCTGGCGACCGTCCTGGTGGACGCCGAGGTGAGCAAGTACGGGCAGGCGCTGGACTACAACCCCTGCATCGACTGCAAGCTGTGCGTCGCCGCCTGCCCGGTCGGCGCCATCAGCAAGGACGGGTCGTTCGACGCGCTGGCGTGCACCACGCACAACTACCGTGAGTTCATGAGCGGGTTCACCGACTGGGCGCAGACGGTGGCCGACAGCGAGGACGCCGCCGACTACCGTTCCCGGGTCTCCGACTCCGAGAGCGCCTCCATGTGGCAGAGCCTGACCTCGCCCCCCGGCTACAAGTCCGGCTACTGCATGGCGGTCTGCCCCGGCGGCGAGGACGTCCTGGGCCCGTACCTGGAGGACCGCAAGACGTTCATGGACACCGTGCTGCGACCGCTCCAGGACAAGGAGGAGACCCTCTACGTCCTGCCGGGCTCACCCGCGCAGGAATACGCCCAGCGCCGCTTCCCCCACAAGCCCGTCAAGGAAGTCACCGGCGGCTGGCAGCCCCCGGCGAAGCGAACGCCCTGATCCGCCGGAGTAAGTCATGAGCGGCATTCACCCCTTCCGCGTCCTGCGCGCCGGACCTCTGTGGATCACCAACGGCGTCATCACGGGCGTCCTCGCGCTGCTGTTCGCCGTGCTCTACGTCGGTGCCAACATCGATCCGGTCGACCACATGAAGAAACTGCCCGTCGGCCTGGTCGACGCCGACAAAGGAGCCACTGCCGGGGGCGAGCACATCAACCTGGGAACGCGGATCACCGAGTCGATCATCAAGTCCCCGGCGAGCGGGGGCGGGATCGACTGGAAGGTGATGGGCGAGAAGGAGATGAAGGAGGAGCTCGGCGAGGGCAGGCTGTACGGCGCGCTCGTCGTCCCCGCCGACTTCTCCTCCTCGGCCACCGCACTCACCAGCACCGCGGCCACCGGAACCACAGGCACATCGGCTCGCCCGACGCTGACGGTGCTGACCAACCAGTCCGCCGGCAGCATGGGCTCCAGCCTGGCCCGGGCGGCGACGACGCAGGCGGCCGAGAGCGCCTCGCGCCAGGTGGGCGAGGAACTGACCGCGCGGAACGCGGCCGGGCAGGCGAAGCTCCCCGTCGCGGCGCGCGTCCTGCTCGCCGACCCGGCCGCCGTCACGGTCAGGGACGGGCATCCACTCGACTCGCACAGCGGTCTGGGCCTGACGGCGTTCTACTACGCGCTCGTCCTGGTGGTCTGCGGCATGCTCTCCGCCAATGTCATCAGCGGCCAGGTGGACCACGCCCTCGGCTACACCCACAACGACATGGGCCCGCTGCGCCTGCACCGCCCGCTCGTCCGGGCGACCCGGGTGCAGACCCTCGCCATCGGCAGCACCGTGATGATCGGTCTGTCCTCGCTGATGGGCACCCTGGTCATGGCGGGCGCGATCGGCCTCATGGGGATGGACGCCGCCCATCTGCCGCTGCTGTGGCTGTACTCGGTGTGCGCCATCGCGGTGTGCGGGATCGGCGCGCTCGCCCTCCTCGCCGTCTTCGGCACGCCCGGCATGCTGGTGGTCACGCTGGTCTTCATCGGGATGGCGGTGCCGACGGCCGGCGCCACCACCCCCATCGAGGCACTCCCCGGCTTCTACCGCTTCCTCGCGGAGTTCGAGCCGCTGCGGCAGATCACCGGCGGCCTCCGCTCGATCCTCTACTACGACGCCCAGGCGGACGCTGGCCTGACCCGGGGCTGGGTGATGATGGGCGCCGGCCTCGCGGTGGCCGCGCTGTTCGGTTTCGGCGTGACCGCTTGGTACGACCGCACGGGGATGGACCGCATCCCGGTCGAGACCAAGCCCGGGAAGACCGCCGTCCCGGCCCAGGGGGCCGCCCGCCCCGGCACACCCTGAAAACCGATCGGTTTTCATTTCCTCCACATCGAGTTAACCTCGCGGTATGACCACCGAGGTGAAGGCAAGTACCAGAGAGCGGCTGCTGGAGGCGGCGGCCACGCTCACCTACCGGGACGGTGTCGGCATCGGCGTCGAGGCGCTGTGCAAGGCGGCGGGGGTGTCGAAGCGCTCCCTCTACCAGCTCTTCGAGAGCAAGGACGAGTTGCTGGCAGTGAGCCTGGAGGAGCGCGCCTCCGCCTTC
Organism: Streptomyces coeruleofuscus; assembly: GCF_039532725.1. NCBI lineage: Bacteria > Bacillati > Actinomycetota > Actinomycetes > Kitasatosporales > Streptomycetaceae > Streptomyces > Streptomyces coeruleofuscus. Next base: position 813,666 of record NZ_BAAASE010000001.1, on the reverse strand, counting down.
GTGGCGACCCTCCTGCCCGCGGCGGACGACGGCCGGTCGCCCCGCGAGCGGATCCTGCACGTCTTCGAGCAGGTCGAGTCGCAGGCGGGGACGCCCGAGTTCCGAGGCTGCCCGTACCTGGCTGTTCAGATCGAGCTGAAGAACCAGAACCACCCCGCGAGCCGGGTGGCCCACCGGATCAAGGCGAACCTCACGGAGTTCTTCCGCTCCGAGGCCGAACGGGGCGGAGCCGGCGACCCGGACCTGCTGGCCCGGCAGCTCAGCCTGGTGTTCGACGGCGCCAGCGCCCGCGCGGGGATCGGAGCCGACAAGCTGACCGGGCTCGTCGCCCCCACCGTGACCACCCTGCTCGACGCGGCAGGCATGCGCTGATCCACGCCGGAGGCCCACACGGGCGACCTGGCACGACTTGCACGAGGAAACCGATCGGTTTACGGTGGTGAAACCGATCGGTTTTCCATGTTCTGGAGGTAGTCGTGACAGCGATCAAGGGCGCCAACGTCTTCGTCACCGGAGGCAGCCGGGGTATCGGCAAGGTGCTGGTCGAGGAGCTCTACGCGCGCGGCGCCGGCAAGGTCTACGCCACGGCCCGCGACCCGCGCTCGGTGACGCACCCCGATGCCGTTGCGCTGGCCCTCGACGTCACCGACCCGGCATCCGTGGCAGCCGCCGCCGAGCAGGCCCAGGACGTCACCATCCTGATCAACAACGCCGGCGCCTCCGCCGGCGCTTCGTACCTCGACTCCCCGATGGACGACGTGCGCCGGGATCTGGAGACCAACTTCTACGGCCCGTTGCTGGTCACCCGGGCCTTCGCGCCGGTCATCGAGCGTAACGGTGGGGGCCACATCCTCAACGTCCACTCCGCTCTGTCCTGGCTGGCCGACGGCACGCCCTACAGCGCCTCCAAGGCCGCCCTGTGGTCGCAGACCAACTCCCTGCGCCTGGAGTTGCAGCCGCGCGGCATCGCGGTGACCGGGCTCCATGTGGCCTACGTGGACACCGACATGACGTCGGGCATCGACGCACCCAAGGCCGACCCCCGCGACGTCGCCGTGGCCGCGCTCGACGGCATCGAGTCAGGGGCGCACGAGGTACTGGCCGACGACACCACCCGCTGGATCAAGTCGCAGCTGTCCGCAGACCTGGAAGCCATGTACGCCCAGCTGAAGCGCTAGGCCTTTGCAAGGAACCGGTCCCGGGAGCCGGCGGCGGCCGGTTCTGAGCACACACGTCGGTGCCATGGTCCACGATGGACCGATGAGTGAGCTGACCAGGATTCCCGCGCCCGACGGCGTCGCCGCCGCGGCCCAGTACAGCCATGTCGTCATGGGCACCGGCCGTTTCGTGGCGATCGCGGGGCAGCTCGCCCTCGACGAGCAGGGCCGGCCGGTCGGAGAGGGTGACCCGGTGGCGCAGGCCCGTCAGGTCTTCGAGAACCTCCGGCGCTGCCTGGCCGCCGCCGGGGCGACCTTCGACGACGTCGTCAAACTCACCTACTTCGTCACGGACATGGCCCACATGCCCGCCATCCGAGCGGCCCGTGCCGAGCACATACCCGACGACCGGCTGCCGGCCGCGTCGGCGGTGCGGGTCGCGGGGCTGGTCGGGCCCGAATTCCTGCTGGAGGTCGAGGGGTTCGCGGTGGTGGCGAAGTGAGTTCTTCGACAAAGGTGCTTCGCGTACGGGAGATGACGCTCGCCGACTGCGACCGCGTCGCGGAGATCCGCATCCGCGGCTGGCAGAGCGCGTACCGGGGGCTGATACCGCAGTCGTACCTGGACGGGCTCAGCGTCGCGGAGGACGCCGAGCGTCGTCGCGAGCGCCTGGCGCAGGCCGACGGCAGCGTGGTGAACCTGGTCGCCGAGGACACCGGCGGCGAGGTCGTGGGCTGGGCCTGCCACGGACCGTACCGGGGCGGCGAAGCCGTCACCGGCGACGCCGAGTTGTACGCCATCTACGTCCATCCGGAACACCTGGGGCAGGGCGCGGGGCAGGCCCTGCTCGCGGAGGCCGTCGCGCGCTGCACCGCCGCGGGCCACGGCCGTCTGCTCCTGTGGGTCCTCAAGGGCAACGGCCGGGCCCGCCGCTTCTACGAACGGGCCGGCTTCGAGGCGGACGGCGCGGAGGAGCCCTTCGAGGTGGACGGTGTCACGGTCCCTGAGGTGCGGTACGCACGCGCACTCCCCCGCTGATCTCACCTCTGCTTCGGAATCCTCCCCAGGGCCCGCACCGCCGCCTCCGCCAGCACCGGATGCGCGAGGGCCTCGTCCAGCACGGGTCTGGCCCGGGCGTCGCCCAGCGTGCCGAGCCCGTCCACGCAGGCGAGGGCCACGCGGCGGTACGGGTCGTGCGGGCGCAGCCGTCGCCGGAGGGTGGTGATCAGGGCGGGCACCGCCTCCGGGGCGCGCAGTTCGACCAGGAGCCGGACGGGGTGGAGGGCGTAGGCGACGCGCAGTTCGTTGGTGGCGAGGGCGGCGGCGGCGCGGGCGGTGCGCGGGTCGCCGAGGCGGGCGAGGGCGTAGGCGGCGGAGGCGCAGCGCGGCGGATCACGGTGGTTGAGCAGCAGCACCAGGGACTCGAAGGCCCGCCGGTCCTGGGCGAGTCCCAGCCGGAAGGCGGCCAGCTCCCTCGCCCACAAGGGCTGCCCGGGTTCGGTCAGCACCGCGGCCAGGGCGTCGAGGTCGTCGGTCGCCACGAGCCGCTCGAAGGCGGGCGACGCCCCCGACTCCTGCCGTAAGCGCTCCGTGAGTGATCGCAACTCTTCGTCCATGACTCAGAGATTAGAGGCGGCGCGAGCTGCTCGGGACGTACATCACAAACACGAGGGCTGGCGCGCTCGTTACCCGCCAGTTAAGCTCAGACGAGCGAGTTACCCACTCGTATCTCCTCGCGGCGGTCTGGTGACGCGGCCGTCGTGAGAGCAGTCGGTTCGGTACTTCAGGTACCGCAGTACGGCTCGGCCCCGGGACAGGGCCGGTCGGACCCGCCGTTCCCCGGGCGTGTGCACGCCCGCGGCGACGGCACCGGGCGTGTGCGCTCGCAGCCCGGCCAACACCCGCATTCCTCACGTACCCGGTGCGCCCGGGATCCGGCTCACGCCGGTCCGTCTTCGGCGCACCCGGGCGCGTTCCGAAGTCGTCACCCTCATTCCAGGAGTCCCGCGATGGCCACTCCCCTTTCCGACCCGTCCCTGTCCCCGCTGCGCACCATCGCAGTCGTCGGCCTCGGCACGATGGGCACCGGCATCGCCGAGGTCCTCGCCAAGGCCGGCCGCGTGGTCGTCGGCATCGACATCAGTGAGGCCCAGGCCGCGAAGTGCGTCGCCGCCCTGGAGGCCTCCACCGCCCGTGGCGTCGAGCGCGGGCGGCTGACCGAGCAGGACCGCGCGGAGATCCTGGACCGCGTCCGCACCTCCACCGACCTGCGGGCCGCGGCCGACGCCGACCTGGTCATCGAGGTCGCGCCGGAGTCGTACGAGATCAAGCAGCAGATCTTCCGGGAGCTGGACGGGATCGTGCGCCCCGAGACCATCATGGCGACCGGCACCAACGCCCTGTCCGTCACGCGGCTCGCCGCCGACTCGGCCCGTCCTGAGCGGGTGCTCGGCCTGCACTTCTTCAACCCGGCCCCGGCGATGCGGCTGGTCGAGGTCGTCTCCTCGGTGCTGACCGCGCCGGCCGCCGTCACGGCGGTCACCGATCTCGCCCTCGACCTGGGCAAGGAGCCCGTCGCCGTCGGCGACCGCCCCGGGTTCGTCGCCGACGGGCTGCTGTTCGGCTACCTCAACCAGGCCGCCGCGATGTACGAGGCGAAGTACGCCTCCCGCGAGGACATCGACGCCGCGATGCGGCTGGGCTGCGGCCTGCCGATGGGCCCGCTGGCGCTGCTCGACCTGATCGGGGTCGACACCGCCCGCACGGTCCTGGAGGCGATGTACGCGGCGTCCCGCGACCGGCTGCACGCCCCGGCGCCGATCCTCAAGCAGCTGAGCGAGGCGGGCCTGACCGGCCGCAAGGCGGGACGCGGGTTCTACACGTACGAGACGCCGGGCAGCGGCACCGTCGTGCGGGACGCGCTGACCCCTCTGGAGGGCGGCGACCTGGCCCCCGGCCGGGAGGTCCGCTCGGTCGGCGTCGCGGGGTCGGGCACCATGGCCTCCGGTATCGCCGAGGTCTTCGCCAAGGCCGGGTACGGGGTCGTCCTCGCCGCCCGCAGCGAGGAGAAGGCCCAGGCCGCGAAGGCCCGCATCGGCAAGTCCCTGTCCCGCTCGGTCGACAAGGGCCGGATGACCGCCGAGGCCGCCGCGCAGACCCTGGACCGGATCACTCCGGCGGGCTCGTACGACGCCTTCGCCGACGTCGACCTGGCCGTGGAGGCCGTCGCCGAGGACCTGGAGGTCAAGCGGCAGCTGTTCGCCGCGCTGGACAAGGTGTGCAAGCCGGGCGCGGTGCTGGCCACCACCACCTCGTCCCTGCCGGTCGTCGCCTGCGCCCGGGCCACCTCGCGCCCGCAGGACGTGATCGGCATGCACTTCTTCAACCCGGCCCCGGCCATGAAGCTGGTCGAGGTCGTCCGCACGGTGCTGACGGCCGACGACGTCCACGCGACGGTCCGCGAGGTCTGCGGCCGGATCAGGAAGCACGCGGTCGACTGCGGGGACCGGGCGGGCTTCATCGTGAACGCGCTGCTCTTCCCGTACCTGAACAACGCGATCAAGATGGTGCAGGAGCACTACGCGTCGCTCGACGACATCGACGCGGCGATGAAGCTGGGCGGGGGTTACCCGATGGGCCCGTTCGAGCTCCTGGACGTCGTCGGGCTCGACGTCTCGCTCGCCATCGAGAAGGTCCTGCACCGCGAGTTCCGCGACCCGGGGCTCGCCCCGGCACCGCTCCTGGAGCACCTGGTGGCCGCGGGCTGCCTCGGCCGCAAGACGGGCCGTGGCTTCCGCGAATATGCCAAGCGCTGAGGGTCCCGGCGACTGGTTCCGGTCCGGCGCGGAGTGGGGCGGCCTGCTCGGCCCGGACCGGCTCCACGAACCAGGTCACGCGCAGCGAGCTGCGCACATGCAGTACGTTCAGGGCATGTCCCAGCCCGCCAAGTCCTCACGTACATCGGCCACGACCGACGCGCCGGAAAGTGCCGCAGGCTCTCGCGCCGCCGCCCAGCGGCTCAAGATGCGCCGGGAACTGGCGGCCGCCGCGATGGAGCTGTTCGCGACCAAGGGGTACGAGGCGACCACCGTCGACGAGATCGCGGCCGCGGCCGGGGTCGCCCGCCGCACGTTCTTCCGCCACTTCCGCTCCAAGGAAGAGGCGATCTTCCCCGACCACGACGACACCCTGGTCCGGGCCGAGGCGGTGCTCAACGCCGCGCCCGCGCACGAGCATCCGCTCGACACGGTGTGCCGCGGCATCAAGGAAGTCATGAAGATGTACGCGGCCCGTCCGGAGATCTCGGTCGCCCGCTACAAGCTGACGCGCGAGGTGCCCACCCTGCGCGAGGCGGAGATCGCGTCGGTGGCCCGCTACGAGCGCCTGTTCACCCGCTACCTCCTCGGCCACTTCGACGAGCGCGCGCACGCCGACGACGCCAACGACGACCCGCTGCTCGCGGAGGTCGCCGCGTCCGCCGTGGTCACCGCCCACAACCACGTCCTGCGGCGCTGGCTGCGGGCGGGCGGACAGGGGGACGTGGAGGCGCAGCTGGACCACGCCTTCGCGATCGTGCGCAAGACGTTCGGCACGGGCATCGGGGCCGGGCGCTCCACGGAGCCGCAGCCGGCCGCGGCCACGGCCTCGGCGCAGGGCGAGGTGCTGGTGACGGTCGCCCGCACCGACGCCCCGCTGGACGAGGTCATGCGGACGATCGAGCAGGCCCTCAAGGAGCGCTGAGTCCCCTTCTCCGTGTGATCTCCCTGTGATGACGGCCACCCCCCGGGGTGGCCGTTTTGGCATGTCAGGAGCCGTTTTGAGGGCCCTCAGGGATACCGTTCGATCGATCATCGCTCATTTGTCAAGTAAAGATTTCATCTGAGAGAAACTTCTGGCACTCAGTGCCTTGCGGGGTGACACGCGGTGTCATACGTTGAAGAGGTCCGGGCGATGTCCCAGCAAGCCCAGCGCCTGCCCGTCCGGACGCCTGCGTCACAGGCAACCTCCCGCGCCACCAGCGCTGCCGAACAGCACCACCGCCGAACCGACGGCACACCCTCGACCCTCAGCAGCACCGACGTAACCATCGGCGCCCCTCCCTCAGGGCGCTCACCGCCGGAGGCAACACCGTGACCGTTAAGGACATCCTGGCCGCGATCCAGTCGCCCGACTCCACGTCGGAGGACTTCGCCGCCCTCCCGCTCCCCGAGTCGTACCGCGCGATCACCGTGCACAAGGACGAGACGGAGATGTTCGCCGGGCTCGCCACGCGCGACAAGGATCCCCGCAAGTCGATCCACCTGGACGAGGTGCCGCTGCCCGAGCTGGGCCCGGGCGAGGCCCTGGTGGCCGTCATGGCCTCCTCGGTCAACTACAACTCGGTCTGGACGTCGATCTTCGAGCCGCTGTCGACGTTCGGCTTCCTGGAGCGCTACGGCCGCACCAGTGAGCTGGCCAAGCGCCACGACCTGCCGTACCACATCATCGGCTCCGACCTGGCGGGCGTCGTCCTGCGCACCGGCCCGGGCGTCAACGCCTGGCGGCCCGGCGACGAGGTCGTCGCGCACTGCCTGTCCGTCGAGCTGGAGTCCAGCGACGGCCACAACGACACGATGCTCGACCCCGAGCAGCGCATCTGGGGCTTCGAGACCAACTTCGGCGGCCTCGCCGAGATCGCGCTGGTCAAGTCCAACCAGCTGATGCCGAAGCCGGACCACCTGAGCTGGGAGGAGGCCGCCGCCCCGGGCCTGGTGAACTCCACCGCCTACCGCCAGCTGGTCTCCCGCAACGGCGCCGGCATGAAGCAGGGCGACAACGTGCTCATCTGGGGCGCGAGCGGCGGACTCGGCTCCTACGCCACCCAGTTCGCGCTGGCCGGCGGCGCCAACCCGATCTGTGTCGTGTCCTCGCAGCAGAAGGCGGACATCTGCCGGGCCATGGGCGCGGAGGCGATCATCGACCGCAGCGCCGAGGGCTACAAGTTCTGGAAGGACGAGAACACCCAGGACCCGAAGGAGTGGAAGCGCTTCGGCAAGCGCATCCGCGAGCTCACCGGCGGGGAAGACATCGACATCGTCTTCGAGCACCCCGGCCGCGAGACCTTCGGCGCGAGCGTCTTCGTCACCCGCAAGGGCGGCACCATCACCACCTGCGCCTCGACCTCGGGCTACATGCACGAGTACGACAACCGCTACCTGTGGATGTCGCTCAAGCGGATCATCGGCTCCCACTTCGCCAACTACCGCGAAGCCTGGGAGGCCAACCGGCTGATCGCGAAGGGCAAGATCCACCCGACCCTGTCGAAGGTGTACTCCCTGGAGGACACCGGCCAGGCCGCCTTCGACGTGCACCGCAACCTCCACCAGGGCAAGGTCGGCGTGCTGTGCATGGCCCCCGAGGAGGGCCTCGGCGTGCGCGACCACGAGAAGCGCGCCAAGCACGTCGACGCCATCAACCGCTTCCGGAACATCTGAGGTCACAGATGACTGAGCGTCAGCCCGCCGAAGGCAAGCGGGAGAAGGACCGGCCGTGGCTCATGCGCACCTACGCCGGTCACTCCACGGCCGAGGCGTCCAACGAGCTGTACCGGCGCAACCTCGCCAAGGGCCAGACGGGTCTGTCGGTGGCGTTCGACCTGCCGACGCAGACCGGCTACGACTCCGACCACATCCTCGCCCGCGGCGAGGTCGGCCGGGTCGGCGTGCCGATCGCGCACGTCGGTGACATGCGGCGGCTGTTCCAGGACATCCCCCTGGAGCAGATGAACACCTCGATGACCATCAACGCCACGGCCATGTGGCTGCTGGCGCTCTACCAGGTCGTCGCCGAGGAGCAGGGTGCGGACATCACCAAGCTCCAGGGCACGACCCAGAACGACATCGTCAAGGAGTACCTGTCCCGCGGCACGCACGTGTTCCCGCCGGTGCCGTCGCTCCGGCTGACGACGGACATGATCGCGTACACGGTCTCCCACATGCCGAAGTGGAACCCGATCAACATCTGCAGCTACCACTTGCAGGAGGCGGGCGCCACACCGGTCCAGGAGATCGCGTACGCGATGTCCACCGCGATCGCCGTCCTCGACGCCGTGCGCGACTCGGGACAGGTGCCCCAGGAGCGCATGGGCGACGTCGTCGGCCGGATCTCCTTCTTCGTGAACGCGGGCGTCCGCTTCATCGAGGAGATGTGCAAGATGCGCGCATTCGGCCGCATCTGGGACAGGGTCACCCGCGAGCGGTACGGCATCGAGAACCCCAAGCACCGCCGCTTCCGCTACGGCGTCCAGGTCAACTCCCTGGGCCTGACGGAGGCGCAGCCGGAGAACAACGTCCAGCGGATCGTGCTCGAGATGCTGGCCGTGACCCTCTCCAAGGACGCACGCGCGCGTGCCGTGCAGCTCCCCGCCTGGAACGAGGCGCTCGGCCTGCCCCGGCCCTGGGACCAGCAGTGGTCGCTGCGCATCCAGCAGGTGCTGGCGTACGAGAGCGATCTGCTGGAATACGAGGACATCTTCGAGGGCTCGAAGGTCATCGAGGCGAAGGTGGACGAACTGGTCGAGGCCTCGCTCGCGGAGATCGACCGCATCCAGGAGATGGGCGGCGCGATGGCGGCCGTCGAGTCCGGCTACCTCAAGTCGCAGCTGGTCGCCTCGCACGCGGAACGCCGGGGCCGGATCGAGTCCGGCCAGGAGAAGATCATCGGTGTCAACGCCTTCGAGGGCACCGAGCCGAACCCGCTGACCGCCGACCTGGACACCGCGATCCAGACGGTCGACCCGGAGGTCGAGGCCCGCGTCATCGCCGCGCTCCAGCAGTGGCGCGACAGCCGCTACCAGCCGCCCTTCAACCACCCGCGGCCCTGCAAGGCGCTGGAGAAGCTGAAGGAGGCCGCCCGGGGCACCGAGAACCTCATGGAGGCCACCCTGGAGTGCGCCCGCGCCGGGGTCACGACCGGCGAGTGGGCCGGGGCCCTGCGCGAGGTGTTCGGCGAGTTCAGGGCGCCCACGGGTGTCTCCTCCGCGCCGGTGGCCGTCCCCGCCGAGGAGGGCAGCACGCTGGCCCTGGTGCGCCGCAAGGTGGACCTGACGGCCAAGGACCTGGGGGTGGGCAAGCTGCGCTTCCTGGTCGGCAAGCCGGGCCTGGACGGACACTCCAACGGCGCGGAACAGATCGCCGTACGCGCGCGTGACGCCGGCTTCGAGGTGGTCTACCAGGGCATCCGGCTGACGCCCGAGCAGATCGTGGACGCGGCCCTCGCCGAGGACGTGCACGCGGTCGGCCTGTCCATCCTGTCCGGCTCGCACGCCCAGCTGGTGCCGGACGTGCTCGAACGGCTGCGTGTGGCCGGTGCCACAGACATCCCGGTGATCGCCGGTGGCATCATCCCGAACGGGGATGCCGAGCAGCTCAGGGCAGCCGGAGTGGCCGCGGTCTTCACCCCGAAGGACTTCGACATCACCGGAATCATCGGCCGCATCGTCGACGAGATCCGGAAAGCGAACAAGCTCGACCCCCTGGAGGTCTCCGCATGACCACGGTCAACCGCCTTCGCCCCCGGCGTTCCTGCCTGGCGGTACCGGGCTCGAACCCCCGCTTCCTGGAGAAGGCGCAGGGCCTCCCCGCCGACCAGGTCTTCCTCGACCTGGAGGACGCGTGCGCCCCGCTCGCCAAGCCGGAGGCGCGGCACACCATCGTCAAGTTCCTCAACGAGGGTGACTGGACGGGCAAGACGCGGGTCGTGCGCGTCAACGACTGGACGACCGAGTGGACGTACCGCGACGTCGTGACGGTGGTCGAGGGCGCCGGCCAGAACCTCGACTGCATCATGCTGCCGAAGGTCCAGGACGCCCAGCAGATCGTCGCCCTCGACCTGCTGCTGACCCAGATCGAGAAGACCATGGGCTTCGAGGTCGGCAAGATCGGCATCGAGGCGCAGATCGAGAACGCCCAGGGCCTGAACAACGTCAACGAGATCGCGCAGGCTTCCCAGCGCGTCGAGACGATCATCTTCGGCCCGGCCGACTTCATGGCGTCCATCAACATGAAGTCGCTGGTCGTGGGCGAGCAGCCGCCCGGCTACCCGGCGGACGCCTACCACTACATCCTGATGAAGATCCTGATGGCCGCCCGCGCCAACAACCTCCAGGCGATCGACGGCCCCTACCTCCAGATCCGCAACATCGACGGCTACCGCGAGGTCGCCCAGCGCGCCGCCGCCCTCGGCTTCGACGGCAAGTGGGTGCTGCACCCGGGCCAGGTCGAGGCGTCCAACGAGATCTTCTCGCCGTCCCAGGACGACTACGACCACGCCGAGCTGATCCTGGACGCGTACGACTACTACACGTCCGAGGCGGGCGGCAAGAAGGGCTCCGCGATGCTCGGCGACGAGATGATCGACGAGGCCAGCCGCAAGATGGCCCTGGTCATCGCGGGCAAGGGACGCGCCGCCGGCATGCGGCGCACCAGCAAGTTCGAGATCCCGGAGGCCTGAGCGCGATGCAGTTCGGACGCACCTACGAGGAGTTCGAGGTCGGGGCGACGTACAAGCACTGGCCCGGCAAGACGGTCACGGAGTACGACGACCACCTGTTCTGTCTCCTCACCATGAACCACCACCCGCTCCACATGGACACGAACTATGCGGAGAAGACGACGGATTTCGGCAGGAACGTCGTCGTGGGGAATTACATCTACTCGCTGCTGCTCGGCATGTCCGTGCCGGACATCTCCGGCAAGGCGATCGCCAACCTGGAGATCGAGTCGCTCAAGCACGTGGCGCCGACCTTCCACGGCGACACCATCTACGGCCAGACGACCGTGCTCGACAAGTGGCCGTCGAAGTCGAAGAACGACCGCGGCATCGTGCACGTCGAGACCAAGGGCTACAAGCAGGACGGCACGCTGGTCTGCGTGTTCCGCCGCAAGGTCATGGTGCCGACCGAGACGTACATCAAGGAGCGCGGCGGCGAGCAGCCGGGCCGCCCCGAGCTCAAGGAGCAGGAGAAGTAGCCATGGCGCGACTCGCCCAGACCGCCGGTCTGACGGACATCCAGCAGGAGATCCTGTCCACCGTCCGGGACTTCGTGGACAAGGAGATCATCCCGGTCGCGACCGAGCTGGAGCACCGCGACGAGTACCCCCAGCAGATCGTCGACGGGCTGAAGGAATTGGGCCTGTTCGGCCTGATGATCCCCGAGGAGTACGGGGGTCTGGGCGAGTCGCTCCTGACGTACGCGCTGTGCGTGGAGGAGATCGCCCGCGGGTGGATGTCGGTGTCCGGCATCATCAACACGCACTTCATCGTGGCGTACATGCTCAAGCAGCACGGCACGCAGGAGCAGAAGGACCACTTCCTGCCGAGGATGGCGGCCGGCGACATCCGCGGCGCCTTCTCGATGTCGGAGCCGGCCCTCGGCTCGGACGTGTCGGCGATCACGTCGAAGGCGGTGAAGGACGGCGACGAGTACGTCCTGAACGGCCAGAAGATGTGGCTGACCAACGGCGGGACGTCGTCCCTGGTGGCCGTTCTGGTGCGAAGTGACGAAGGTCACCCCGAGGGCACCGCGCCCCACAAGTCGATGACGACCTTCCTGGTCGAGAAGGAGCCCGGTTTCGGCGAGGTCCGCCCCGGCCTCACCATCCCCGGCAAGATCGACAAGATGGGCTACAAGGGGGTCGACACCACCGAGCTCATCATGGATGGCCTGCGGATTCCCGCCGACCGCGTGCTCGGCGGGGTCACCGGCCGGGGCTTCTACCAGATGATGGACGGCGTGGAGGTCGGCCGCGTCAACGTGGCGGCGCGTGGCTGCGGTGTCGCTCAGCGTGCGTTCGAACTGGGCGTCCAGTACGCGCAGCAGCGTCACACCTTCGGGAAGCCGATCGCCCAGCACCAGGCGATCCAGTTCAAGCTGGCCGAGATGGCTACCAAGGTCGAGGCCGCGCATGCGATGATGGTGAACGCGGCACGCAAAAAGGACTCCGGAGAACGAAACGACCTTGAGGCTGGGATGGCGAAGTACCTCGCCTCCGAGTACTGCAAGGAGGTCGTGGAGGACGCCTTCCGGATCCACGGCGGCTACGGCTTCTCCAAGGAGTACGAGATCGAGCGCCTCTATCGTGAGGCACCGATGCTGCTGATCGGTGAAGGTACCGCCGAGATCCAGAAAATGATCATCGGTCGGCGATTGCTCGAGGAGTATCGATTCCAGGGCTAGATGTCCGGATACGGGGTGTTTTCTTGGAGAAGAAGATCACACCCCGTCAGCACTCTTCGGCCGCCGACTCGGCTGCCTGGCTTACCCAGTTAGGGCCCCGAGCCGCTACGATCGCCGGAAAGCCGCCGTCCCCCGTCAGAGTGCGGCATCATCCGCTACGAAGGTCATCCATGCCCCACAGCCAAACCTCTGCATCTCGCGACAGCCGGGCCGGCGTACGCCTCGCGCGCGGAGCATCGCCGTGGCTCCTGCCGACCGTCGCCACCGCAGCCCTCAGCCTGGCCCGTGCCCGCCGCTCCGGCGCGGCCAAGGCCGTCGCCGTTCCCGCCACCGCGCTCGCGGCGGGAATGCTGTGGTTCTTCCGCGACCCCGAGCGCGAGATCGGCGAGGGCCGGGTCATCTCGCCCGCCGACGGTGTGGTGCAGAGCATCATGCCGTGGAAGGACGGCCGCACCCGCGTCGCGATCTTCATGAGCCCGCTCAACGTCCACGTCAACCGCGCGCCGCTGGCCGGCACGGTGACGTCGGTCGAGCACGTGCCCGGTGGCTTCGTTCCCGCCTTCAACAAGGAGAGCGAGAACAACGAGCGTGTGGTGTGGCACTTCGACACCGAGCTCGGTGACATCGAGATGGTGCAGATCGCCGGCGCGGTCGCGCGACGGATCGTCCCGTACATCCCGCAGGGCACCAAGGTCGAGCAGGGCGAGCGCATCGGCCTGATCCGCTTCGGATCGCGCGTTGACATCTACCTTCCGGAAGGTGTCGACGTCGCTGTCGAGGTTGGTCAGACCACGACTGCGGGGGTGACTCGAATTGACCGTGATTGATCCCGACACACAGGCCACGAACTGGGTCGCCGAGGACGAGGACGACGACGCGGAGGAACTGCCGCTGTCTCTCCGGCTGTCGATAGCGGACACGCTCACGCTCGGTAACGCGACGTGCGGCTTCATGGCGGTGTACTTCACCACCACCGGCATCCTCATCCCGCACCTCTCGGGTGACAACTCGGGCATGGCCCGCAACAGCGCGGCCACGGCCGTGATACTGATGCTGTGCGCGGCTGTCTTCGACCTGTTCGACGGCCTTGTCGCCCGCAAGCTGCGGTCGTCGCCGATGGGTGCGGAGCTGGACAATCTCTCCGACCTGATCAGCTTCGGTCTGGCGCCCGCTTACTTCGTGCTCGTGTACGGCATGGTCGCGAGTGACGCGCATGAGCGGGTCGCGGCGGTGGGCGCGATCGTTGTGCTGTTGGCGGTGGTGCTGCGGCTTGCCCGCTTCTCGTGCGTCACCGTGAAGGACGGCACGTTCCAGGGCATGCCCTCACCGTTCGGTGCGCTCACGGTCGTCTCGATCGTGCTGCTCGAGCTGCCGTTCGAGGCGACGCTGCTGGCGGTCGTCGGTACCGCATGGCTGATGGTGAGCCGGGTCGAATACCCGAAGCCGCGGGGCATCCTCGCGGTGGCGGTGCTCGCCTGGATCGTGTCGGCCATGGGCATGCTGGCGGCGTGGGCGTTCGACGCGCCGGGCGGCCAGGTACTGCTGCAGATGGGCTGCGCGCTGCAGATCGTGATGGCGGCGACGATCCCGCTGTTCGCCACGGCGCGCCGGGTGAACACCTTCCGCGACAACCGGAGGGAAGCGCGGGCGGCGCAGCTGCCCTGATCTCGTCCCTCCACTGACGGGTGTGGCCCGAGCCTCCGAGGCTCGGGCCACACCCGTTTCGCGTTCAAGGGCATCCCCTTCATTGCCCTTTACTGGTCAACTACCTCCACTTTAGGCCGATTTGCGGGAGAAACGCAGGAAGAGGAGGGTGGAACAGGGGGTTGTCAGAGAGTTTCTCCCCCTTCCAGACCGGGAGACGGCCATGCCCGCACCCACCCTCAGAGAGCACCAGGTCACGCTCAAGTCCAAGATCCCCGCGAACGTCGACGACACGGTGACACTGCCCGTCCGGGAGTACGACGGCACCAAGCCGAGCCACCCGCCCAAGACGGTGCTGATGCTGCACGGCAGGAGCGTGCCGGGACTGGCGGCGTTCGACCTCGCCCCGGTGCCCGGCGGCTCCTCCACCCGGTACAGCTGGGCACAGGAACTCGCGGACGACGGCTACGACGTCTTCCTCATGGACCTGCAGGGCTCCGGCCGGTCGCCACGCCCCAGGATGGACGATCCGTGCAACGCCAACCCGACGCAGCAGCAGGCCCTCGTCCCCAACCCCCTCCAGGCGCCCTGCCCTCCCCCTCCCCCGTACCCGCGCCAGCTCGGCAATTCGGAGAGTGAGTGGGCGGAGCTGGACGCGGTCGTCAAGTTCATCAAGGGCCTGCCCGGCAGGAACAAGCCGATCCGCTTCATCGGCTACTCCCTGGGCGCGGCCATCATGGGCTCCTACACCCTCCAGAACCCCGGCAACGTCGAGAGCCTGCTCCTGCTCGCCCCCGTCTTCCCTCCCAAGGGACGGTGGTCGGGCAACCCCGCCGACCCCTTCGGACGCCCGGCCGAGGCCCAGACGCTGCCCGTGTCGACGCCGGCCCTCACCTGGGGCTTCCCGATGCACGTGGGCACCAAGACGGGGTTCAGGACGGGGCTGGACGGCAACCCCGCCCTGCGGGAGCCCGGCATCGTGGACCTCGCCTGGGAGGCCTGCATGGAGAACGACCCTCTCGGCAGCAAGTGGGGCCCCGAGGTGGCACCGGGTGAGTACGAGGGCATCCTGCGGTACCGGAACACCTACTGGTGGGGCTGGACCAACGAGACGGTGCCGCACCAGAACCCGGCCGGCACACCCGTCCTCGGTGAACGGGTTCCCGTGCTCATCATCTACGGGGAGCAGGACCGGACCGCCAACAGCCCCGCGACCCTCCCCGACGCCGTCCGCTTCTCGGTGCCGGCCCTCTACGCGGCCGTCCCGGGACCCAGGAAGCTGATGTTCTGCCTCGCCGGCTCGGGCCACACCCTGGTGTGGGAACTCACCGCAAAGACCGTGCACCACATGTCGAAGCAGTGGTTCAAGAACGGCCAGGTGGAGGGTCTCGGCAGCGGCAGCTACTTCAGGGAGCCGGACGGTGACCTGATCCCCCTTCCGTGACGGGTCAGGTCAGGAAGTCCCGCCCGATCCGCTCCGCCACCCGCTCCAGGATCGGCCCGGCCTCGGCGATGCACTTCGCCACGTCCGGCTCCGCGTCCGTCAGGGGGTAGGCCCGCCGGATTCCGGCTCGGCCCAGGGCCTCCGGGGGGAGGGCGAGGCGGCCGCAGACCGCTACGACCTCCTTGCCGGCCGCGCGGGCCGCCGCGGCGACGCCCGCCGGGGCCTTGCCGTGGAGGGTCTGCTCGTCGAGGGAGCCCTCGCCGGTGATCACCAGGCCGGCGCGGTCCAGGGCGGGGGCGAAGCCCAGGACGTCCAGCATGACCTCGATGCCGGGGCGGAAACGGGCGCCGAGGAGCAGCGCGCCGTAGCCGATGCCGCCCGCCGCGCCCGCGCCGGGCGAGGCGGCGTACCGGGCGGCCTTCGGTCCGGCCGGCTCCTCCAGCACCTTCGCGAAGTGCGCGAGGGCGGCGTCCAGGGCCGCCACGTCGTCCGGCGAGGCGCCCTTCTGCGGGCCGTAGACCGCGGGCGCGCCCTTCGGGCCGGTCAGCGGGTTGTCGACGTCGCTCGCGAGGACCAGCTCGATGCCGGTGAGGCGGGGGTCGAGGCCCGACAGGTCGGCGGTGGCCAGACCGGCCAGGCCGCCGCCGCCCGGGGGTACCGGTTCGCCGTCCGGGTCAAGGAAGCGCGCGCCCAGCGCGGACAGCATTCCGGCGCCGCCGTCCGTGGTGGCGCTGCCGCCGACCCCGAAGACGATCGTGCGGGCACCCGCGTCCAGCGCGGCCCGCAGCAGCTCGCCGGAGCCGTACGTGGACGCCGTGAGCGGTGCGAAGACCCCGGCGGGCAGCCGCTGGAGACCGCTCGCCTCGGCCATCTCCACGACCGCGGTGCCGTCGCGCAGCGCGAAGGCCGCCGTCACCTCGTCGCCGAGCGGACCGGCGACCCGTACCTCCCGGCGCTCGAACCCGGCGGCGACCGCCGCGGCGACCGTTCCGTCGCCGCCGTCGGCCACCGGCAGCGCCTCGACCTCCACGTCCGGTACGGCCCGGCGCAGCCCGGCGGTCACCCGTTCGGCGACCTCCACGGCCGTCAGCGACCCCTTGAACTTGTCCGCGGCGACGAGCACCCGCTGTGTCTTCCGGGCATCGCTCACTGCAGCGTCCGCCACTTGCACTCCCCTTGCTCTCCGGGCCCTCACGCACGTCAAGGCCAGTCGCGCCGCTGCGACCTTAACCGGAGGACGCCCCGGCCGTCAGCTTCTGCCCACCCCGTGGACCGATGCCTCAAGGGGCGCGGGGCTGTGTCATACATGCGGCTGCCGCCGCGCGGGCGCGACCGACCACGACGCACCGGCAGCCGCGAGCACACCGCAGTCCCCCGCCCCTCAGGCGCGCCGAAAACGGGTAGACCATAACCATGCCCCCAGCGCACACCCGGACAGACCTCCCCGACCGCATCCTCGGCGGCTGGCAGGGCCGCATCGCGGGCAACATGCTCGGCAAACCGGTCGAGCAGGGCGAGGTCTGGACGCGCGACCGCATCGACCGCTACCTCCGGCAGGCCGCCGCACTGCCGCTGACCGACTACCTGCCCGAGCCGATCAGCGAGAGCGACGGCTTCGAGCTGCGGCCCGAGTGGCGCCAGTGCGTGCGCGGCCGCATCCACGGCAGTTGCCGTGACGACGACGTCGACTACGCGATCCTCGGCCTGGACCTGCTGGAGACCCACGGCTTCGGGTTCAGCACCGAGCAGGTCGGAGACCTGTGGCTGCTGCGGCTGCCGTATCTCCAGACGTTCACCGCCGAGCGGGCCGCGTACCGCAACCTCGCGAACGGGCTCAAGCCGCCGCTGACGGCGACGTACGACAACCCGTACCAGGAGTGGATCGGGGCACTGATCAGGGCCGACATCTTCGGCTGGACCTGCCCGGGCGCGCCGCGCCGGGCCGCCTCACTGGCCCGGCGGGACGCGGTGCTGTCGCACACCGGCAACGGGGTCTACGGGGCGATGTGGGCGGCGGCGCTGATCGCGGCGGCGTTCACGGCGCCCACGGTGCGGCACGCGGTCGACGAGGCCCTGGCCGTGATCCCGGCGAGCAGCCGTCTGGCCCGCACGGTGCGCCGGGTCGTCGCCCTGCACGACACCCGGATGTCCTGGGAGGACACGCTCGCCACGGTCACCGACGAGACCACCGGGATGGGCTGGATCCACACCGTCCCGAACGCCGCCGTCCTCACCGCCGGCCTGCTCTACGGCGACGGCGACTTCACCCGCACCATCACGCTGACCGTCCGCGGTGGCCTGGACACCGACTCCAACGGCGCGACGGCGGGGTCGGTGGCCGGGGTGTTCGGCGGGGCGGGGGCCATCGCGGACCAGTGGACGGTCCCGCTGGAGGACACGGTCCGCAGCGCGGTGTTCGGCTTCGACGGGGTACGGATCAGCGAGCTGGCCGAGCGGACGCTGCGGCTGGCGGAGCAGGACGCCTGACCGGATCGAACCGGCCATTCCCGGGCCGGGCCGGGGCGGCAGGCCCGTTCTTCCGCTTCACGCCACGGACCCTGCGAGGGCTCAGCAGCGGCCGCTGCCGCCGAGTGCACAGGCCGTTCCGCTTGAAAGCGCTTCCATCCGGCTGTTTCCGGCCACTTGACCGTGATCCCGGCTATACCGATCAAACCCGAACGTAAAGTGATCCAACCATCGGCTAGCTCGATCATTTCCAGTCATTAGGTAGGCGCCCCGCGCCCGACAGAAAGCGTCTGATTGTCATGTCTCGTCTCAGAACCGCTCTTCGTGCCACCGCCACCGCGACCGTCCTGACCGCCGCCGTGCTCGCCGCGCCGGGGGCCGTCGCCGCCGAGCAGTCCCCGGCCTCGGCCGCCGCCAACGTGTGCGGCAGCGGCTACACGCTGCGCAAGGCGATCCCGCTGCCCGTCGGCGTCGACCCCGACCTGCGCAAGGCGACCCTCTTCGCCTACGAGAACGGCGGCAAGGGCTGCGCCATCCTCGACAACAACGTCGGCAGGGCGCAGTACATGTCCGTGCAGGTCTGCAAGGTGGACGGCTCGGCCTGCGACGCCGACACGGGCACCTTCAGCGAGTACGCGGGCCCGGTGTACGTCTCCAGCTTCGCCTGCGCCCCGGTGACCGCCAAGATGGGCTCGTCCTCCACCAGCCTCTACGTCAACTACAAGTCCAGCTACGTCTTCCCCTGCGGCTGAGCCGTCATCGGGTGGTTACCCTGCCCCAATGACCACCTCTTCTGACTTCGCCGCCTACATCGCGTCCCTGCCCCGGGTCCTGGCCGGCGCCGCCGCGCTGTTCCGGGACGGCGAGGGCCGGGTGCTGCTCGTCGAGCCCAACTACCGGGAGGGCTGGGCGCTGCCCGGCGGCACGATCGAGTCCGACGACGGCGAGACCCCGCGGCAGGGCGCGCGGCGCGAGACGGCCGAGGAGATCGGGCTGGACCGGGAGCTCGGCAGGCTGCTGGCGGTGGACTGGGTGCACGGCACGGGGCGTCCGCCGCTGGTGGCGTACCTGTACGACGGCGGGGTGCTCGGCGAGGACGAGCTCAAGGCGATCCGCCTCCAGGAGGAGGAACTGCTGTCCTGGCGGCTGGTCCCGCGCGAGGAGCTGACCGAGTACCTGCCGGGCGCCCTCGGCCGCCGTGTCCTGGCCTGCCTGGACGTCCTGGCGGACGGCTCGGGCACGGCGGAGCTGGAGAACGGGCACCGGGTGCACTGACCGGATGCGGCCGTTCACCCTCGACGTCCCGTTCGATAACCGCTCGCCGCTGTCGTACGGCCCGGCCTACCCTCGGTGCCATGGCCAAGCCCCTCGTCGCGCTCCTCACCGGCGCCGGTATCAGCACGGACTCCGGGATCCCGGACTACCGCGGACCGAACGGGCTCTGGCGGCGGGATCCGGAGGCCGAGAAGCTCGTCACGTACGAGTACTACATGGGCGACCCGGAGATCCGCCGCCGGTCCTGGCGGATGCGGCGCGAGAACCAGGCCCTTCAGGCGGAGCCCAACGCCGCGCACCGGGCGGTGGCCGAACTGGAGCGGTCCGGGGTGCCCGTCCGGGTGATCACACAGAACGTGGACGGGCTGCACCAGCTCGCCGGTATGCCCGCCCGCAAGGTCCTCGAACTGCACGGCACGGCACGGAGTTCCGTGTGCACCGGCTGCCACGCCCGCGGCCCGATGGCGGACGCGCTCGCACGGGTCGAGGCCGGGGAGGACGACCCGCCGTGCCTGGAGTGCGGCGGCGTCCTGAAGCCGGCGACGGTGATGTTCGGCGAGCGGCTGGACCCGGTCGTCCTCGGCGAGGCGGCCGCCATCAGCAAGGCCTGCCAGGTGTTCGTCGCCGTCGGTACGAGTCTCCAGGTCCAGCCCGCCGCCGGCCTCGCCGGCGTCGCCGCCGACCACGGGGCCCGGCTCGTCATCGTCAACGCCGAGCCGACGCCGTACGACGACCGTGCCGACGAGATCGTCCGCGAACCCATCGGCACGGCGCTGCCGGAGCTGTTGCGCGGCCTCACGGCCGAGACGCCGCCAGCAGATCCTCCAGGCGCGTGAGCGTGTCGCGGGCCTGGTCGCGTTCGGCATCGGTGAGGTCGAGCGCGGCGGCCCGGGCGAGGGCGGTCGCCGTCGTCTGCTCGTCGCCGAGCCGCCCCGCGATGTCCGCGCGCAGGACGAGGAGCTGAAGCAGCTGTAGGCGCGTCGGCGTCTCGTCGGTCAGGCGCAGCACCCGGTCGACGACCTTGGCGGCGCCCGCCGCGTCCCCCTTGGAGTCCGCCAGGAGGGACGCGTGGTGCAGGGCCCGCGCGAACGTCTCCTCGGGGGCGGGCCCGTGGTGCCGCTCCCCGCCCGTGCGCTGACCGACCCGGACGCAGTTGCCGCCCGGGTCGGTCATGAGGAACTGCCGCACGCCGTACGACATGTCCTTGAGCGGCCCGACGCGCGGCAGGCCCCGGGTGGGAATCCGGCCGTACGCCGCCTTGAGCCCGGCCCGGAACGCCCGGTACAGGCCGTCGACGTCGTCGGTCAGGACGTAGCAGGTGCTGATCGAGCCGGTCGGCTCGTAGTGCTTCATCGCGAAGAACTGGAGCTCGATGCCGCCGTGTTCGACGACCGCGTACGGGTTGGGGCTGCGCTGCTGGTACGTCACCTCGAAGCCGAGGGCGGTGTAGAAGTCGAGGACGGGTTGGAGGGTCTGGCACGGCAGGATCGGGATCGTCTTCTCCGGCATGAGCCCACTCTAGTCAAATTTGACCAACCGGGTGCCTGAAAGAGTGGTGCCTAAAAGAGTGCGGCCCCCCGCTCGAAGTCCAGCAGGCGCTGCTTGCGCTCCAGCCCGCCCCCGTACCCCGTCAGGCTCCCGTTCGCGCCGATCACGCGGTGGCAGGGGACGATGATGCCGATGGGGTTACGGCCGTTGGCGAGGCCGACGGCGCGCGAGGCGGCCGGGGCGCCGAGGGCGTCGGCGAGTGCGCCGTAGGTGCGGGTCTCGCCGTACGGGATGCGGCGCAGCCGGTCCCAGACGCGGCACTGGAACGGCGTGCCGGTCAGGCGGAGTTCGACGGTGAACTCCTTGAGCTCGCCCGCGAAGTAGGCCTTCAGCTGTTCCTCCGTCTCCGCGAACAGGGTGTCGTCGCGCGTGCCGAAGGTCTCCTCCGGCGGGCGGTGGCGCTGGTCGGTCATGTAGAGGCCGCACAGGACGCCGTCGTCGGCGACGAGGGTGAGGGGGCCGTAGGGGCTGTCGGTCACGGTGTGGTGCTTCATCGAACGTCCCTAAACCGGTAGGAAGTTGATCGGGTGGCTGTCGGTCGCCCAGAGGTACTGGACGGCGTAGGCACGCCAGGGGCGCCAGGCCGCCGCGCGGGCGGTGAGCGCGGCGGGTGTGGAGGGCAGGCCGAGTTCCTTGGCGGCGCGGCGGATGCCGAGGTCGGTGGGGAGGAAGGCGTCGGGGTCGCCGAGGGCGCGCATGGCGATGACGTCGGCCGTCCAGGGGCCGAAGCCGGGCAGCGCGAGGAGCTGGGCGCGGGCCCGCGGCCAGTCGCTCTCCACGCCGAGGTGGAGGTCGCCGTCGGCGAGCCGGCGGACGAGGGTGGTGAACGTCGTGCGGCGGGTGCGGGGCATCGCCAGGGTCTCCGGGTCGAGCGCCGCGAGGGCCTCGGGGGCCGGGAAGAGGTGGGTGAGGCCGCCCTCGGGGTCGTCGACCGGTTCGCCGTGCGCGGCGACCAGGCGGGCCGCGTGGGTGCGGGCGGCGGCGGTGGAGACCTGCTGGCCGAGCACGGCCCGGACCGCGAACTCCGCCTCGTCCACCGTGCGCGGGACGCGCCGGCCGGGCGCCTTGTCGACCAGCGGCGCCAGGACCGGGTCCGCGCGCAGCTGCTCGTCGATCGCGACCGGGTCGGCGTCCAGGTCGAGCAGGCGGCGGCAGCGGCTGCCGGCGACGGTCAGATCACGCAGGTCGCTGAGGGTGAGGCGGCAGGCGATGTGGTCGGGGGTGGGAGTGAGGGCCACGATGCCGTGGCCGTACGGCAGCCGCAGTGTGCGCCGGTAGGAGCCGTCCCGCCACTCCTCCACGCCGGGTACGGCCGTGGCGGCGAGGTGGCCGAAGAGGTTGTCGGGGTTGAGCGGGGCGCGGAACGGCAGCCGCAGGGACAGCGCGCCGGGGGTGCTCGCGCCCTGCCGCTTCGGGGCGCGGGCACGCAGCTCGCTCGGGGACAGGGCGAAGACCTCGCGGACGGTGTCGTTGAAGGTGCGGATCGAGGCGAAGCCCGCGGCGAAGGCGGTCTGCGCCATCGGCAGGGTGGTCGTCTCGATGAGCAGCCGGGCCGTCTGGGCGCGCTGGGCGCGGGCGAGCGCGAGCGGCCCCGCGCCCAGTTCGGCGAGCAGCTGGCGCTCGACCTGCCGGGCGCTGTAGCCGAGCCGGGTGGCGAGGCCGGGCACGCCCTCGCGGTCCACGACGCCGTCGGCGATCAGCCGCATGGCGCGGGCCACCAGGTCGGCGCGCTGGTTCCACTCCGGGGAGCCGGGGCTGGTGTCGGGCCGGCAGCGCTTGCAGGCCCGGAACCCGGCCTGCTGGCAGGCCGCCGCGCTCGGATGGAAGACCATGTTCTCCGGCTTGGGCGGCACGACCGGGCAACTGGGACGGCAGTAGATGCGGGTCGTCAGGACGGCCGTGAAGAACCATCCGTCGAACCGGGCGTCCTTGGACTGGACGGCGCGTACGCAGCGCTCGGTGTCGGTGTGCATCCCCATCTGCATGCGTCCAGCATCGGGCACCGGGCGTGGCGGGTCTGGCGAGAATCCGACATCGACGTGCCCGTGCGGCGCCCCGCGGAGACCGGCGAAGACGGAACGGATGAAGATTCATTCATGTGTTCGTGCGGGACCGGTACGATGAGGTCATGGGTCATGGAGCCGTCATTCCCGCGCAGGACGCCACCGAGCGCGTACGCCTGGACGCGGACAACGTCACGAAGGTCGCCACCACGCTTCAGGCCCTGTCCACGCCCTCCCGCCTGCTGATCCTGGCGCGGCTGCGGGAAGGCCCGCTGCCGGCCACCGAGTTGGCCGCCGAGGTGGGCATGGAGCAGTCGGCCTGCTCGCACCAGTTGCGGCTGCTGCGCAATCTGGGCCTGGTGGTGGGCGAGCGGCGGGGCCGTTCGGTCGTCTACGCGCTGCACGACCACCATGTCGCCGAGCTGCTCGACCAGGCCGTCTACCACGTGGAGCACCTGCGTCTGGGCATCAGCGACGCCGCCGACTGAGGCGGCGCCGCCGTT
The DNA here is from genome assembly GCF_039532725.1 of Streptomyces coeruleofuscus. Classification (NCBI taxonomy): domain Bacteria; kingdom Bacillati; phylum Actinomycetota; class Actinomycetes; order Kitasatosporales; family Streptomycetaceae; genus Streptomyces; species Streptomyces coeruleofuscus. Next base: position 790,411 of record NZ_BAAASE010000001.1, on the reverse strand, counting down.
TACCGCTCGCCTACTCCGTGGCCGTCGGCCACCGCGACGCCGCCATCGCCTCGCTCACGCGCGTCAGCGGACGCAGCCGGTAGGTGTACGCGTAGTCGCGGTTGGCGAAGAGCTTGAACTCGTCGTGGGGGTGCGCGCCCCAGCTGTTGTCGCCGCCCACGCCCGTCTGGCGGTGGTTGACCCGGAGGACCACCGCGTCCCTGGGGTTGAGCTGGTAGTCGTGGCGGGCCCCGACCGACAGGTCCTCGGGGGTGAAGTGCGAGGCGTTGACCTCCAGCAGCGGCTCACCGGACACGAGCAGTCCGCGTCCGCTGCCGTCGGTCAGCGCGGCCCAGCGGACGTCGGTCTTGTTGCCGTTCTCCTGGGGGCGCAGGTAGGAGGTCCACTGCCCGGAGACGGTGCCGGAGTACAGGCCCACGTCGGTGGCGTTGTTGCGGTCCCACATGTTCTCCTCCGGGCCCCGGCCGTAGTAGTGCAGCCGGTCCAGGCGGCGGGGCAGGAACAGCAGGGTGCCGACCTCGGGGATGTACGGCAGGTTCGGCGCTCCCGGGTGGAGGGTGTTGTCGACCTTGATCTCGCCGTTGCCGAAGACGGTGTACGTCGTGCTGTACGTGGACTCCGTGCTGGTGGGCAGCGTGCCGGTGAACGTGACCTCCACGGCCCGGTCGTCCAGCGGCCGCACCCGTACGTCCGCCACCTTCCGCTTCGCTCCGGCGTCGCGCCACGTCTGGTTGCGGGTGTGGTGGCCGTTGCCCCGGTCGTTGTCGGTGGGCGCCCGCCAGAAGTTCGGGACGGGGCCGGAGGTGATGAGCCGGGTGCCGCCCGCCTCGTACGACGTGATGGTGCCCGTGCTCTTGTCGACGGTGACCGAGAAGCCCTTGCCCCTGACCGTGACGTCCTCGTCCCGGTCGGTGTACCGCAGGGCGGGGACGCTGCGCAGCGGCAGCGGTGTCACGGCCGGGCTGTCCGTGTCGAGGGCGAGCTGCTGCTTGGCCACCTCGAAGCCGGCTTTCGCCCACTTGGTGGGCTCCCTGGTGGTGAAGGAGAGCTGGAGGAAGTACTCCGTGCCCGGTTCGGGCTTCGCCGGCAGCCGCACCGGCACCTTGATGTCCTTGCCGGTCAGCGGCGCGACGTTCAGCTGGTCGCGGGTCAGCCTGCCGCGCTGGACGACCTTGCCGTCGGCGACGAGGGACCAACGGCCGTCGAACTCGCGGAGGTTGGTGAACAGGTACTCGTTGGTGAGGGTGACGGCGCCGGGGCCGCCGGAGGCCGGGGCGGCGTTGATCGCCTGGTAGATCTGCTTGACCTCGGCGGACTTGCCCGTGAGGCCGCGGTCGGCGGTGATGATGCCGTCACCGGCGAAGGCGCCGTCGTTGGGGTTGTCGCCCCAGTCGCCGCCGTAGGCGTAGAACGTCTTGTCGCGCGGGCGCTTCTCGCTGAAGCCGACGGTGGCGGCGTCGAACCAGAACCGCACGCCCTCGTCGTCCGGGCCGCGGCTGTCCGAGGCCAGCTCCGCGGCGCTCAGCGCGCGGGCGTAGACGCGGGCCCGCCGGATGGTTCCGCTGAACTCCCGGGTCGGGTTGTCGACGTCGGTGGCGAGCGTGAGGGAGGCGGTGTTGTTGCCGGGACGCCTCGTGGTGGTCCGGGTGCCGCGCACCTGGCCGTCGACGTACAGGGTGAGCGTCCCCGCGTCCGCGTCGAAGACACCGGCGACGTGGTGTTCCTTGCCCGTCCAGCCCTCGGGCAGCGCCCAGCTCGCGGTGACCCACTGGCCGCCGCCGTGGATGAAGAACTCCAGGTTCTTGTCGGTCTGTTTGAGGGCGTACTGGGTGTCGCCCTTGGCGATGAGGGGCTGGTGCCCGCCGGTCACGTGCGGGGTGACCCAGGCCTCCAGCGTGAGGGAGCCGGTGAGGTCGAGGCGGGCGTCGCGGGGGAAGACGGTGCCGCCGGAGACGCCCTTCGCGCGGTCGAAGCCGGCGGCGGGTGCGATGACCTCGCCGCGCAGTGCGCCCGGGCCGGACTCGGTCAGCAGCTTGCGGGTCGGGACCGGCCAGCTCAGGGCCTGGTCGACGAAGTCCCAGATCCAGCCGCCCTGGAGGACGTCGTAACGGCGGACGATGTCCCAGTACTTCTTGAAGTTGCCGTTGGAGTTCCCCATGCCGTGGGAGTACTCGATCATCACGTACGGCCGGGTGTCACCGGTGTCCTTGGCGCGCTGCTCGACCCGCTGCGGGCTGTCGTACATCTCGGAGCGGATGTCGCTGATGCCCGGGCGGTCGTCGCCCTCGTACTGGATGACGCGGGTGGGGTCGTAGGAGCGGATCCAGTCGTACATGGCGTTGAACGTCGTGCCGCCGCCCGCCTCGTTGCCGAGGGACCAGATGACCACCGAGGCGTGGTTCTTGTCGCGGTGGACCATGTTCTGGGCGCGGACCACGCACGCCTCGGTCCACTCGGGATGGCCGCTGCCCGGGAACTCGTCGCGGATGCCGTGGGTTTCGAGGTTGGTCTCGTCCACGAGGTACAGGCCGTACTCGTCGGCGAGTTCCAGCCAGAGCGGGTTGTTGGGGTAGTGCGAGGTGCGGACGCTGTTGATGTTGAGCCGCTTGATGATCTCGATGTCCTCGATCATCTGCGCCCGGGTGAGCGCCGAGCCGGTGACGGGGTGCATCTCGTGCCGGTTGGTGCCGCGGAAGGAGACCGGCTTGCCGTTGATGCGCATCAGGCCGTCCTTGAGCGCGAACTCGCGGAAGCCGACCCGGTGCGAGAGCGTCTCGACGACCTTGCCGGACGGGTCGCGCAGTCGCAGCACGGCGGTGTAGAGGTTCGGGTGCTCGGCCGACCAGAGCTTCGGCGAGGGGACGGCTCTGGACGCCTCGGCGGTGGCCTCGTCGCCGTCCGGGACGTCGACGGGCTGGTTCAGGGGCCGCGACCAGACGGCGTGGCCGCGCGCGTCGTACAGCTGGGTCTCGACCGTGTAGCGGCCCGCGCCCTTGCCGCCGTAGTCGCGGACGTGCGCGGTGACCTTGAGCTCGGCGGAGGCGTAGTCGTCGCCGAGCGGGGTGTCCAGTTTGAAGTCGCGCAGGTGCACGTTCGGCGTGGAGTACAGGTGGACCGAGCGGAAGATGCCGCTCAGCCGGATCATGTCCTGGTCCTCCAGCCACTCGGCGTCCGAGTAGCGGTACACCTCGACGGCGATGTGGTTGGTGCCCGGCTTGAGGTGGGGGGTGATGTCGTACTCGGCGGAGGTGTAGGAGTCCTCGTGGTAGCCGGCCAGCTCGCCGTTGATCCACACGTAGTGGGCGGACTTGACGCCCTCGAAGTGCAGGAAGGTGCGGCGGCCCGACCAGTTCCGGGGGACGGTGAACGTACGGCGGTACTGGCCGACGGGGTTGTAGCGGGTCGGGGCGGCCGGCGGCTGGGCGTCCTCGCCGCCGCCGTTGGGGCCCCACCAGGGGTAGGTGATGTTGACGTAGATCGGGAAGTCGTAGCCGTGCAGCTGCCAGGCCGAGGGCACGGGGATGGTGTCCCAGCCGGAGTCGTCGACGTCGGTGCGGTAGAAGTCGGCGTCCCGGTCGTCGGGGCGGTCGGCGTAGGCGAACTTCCACTTGCCGTCGAGGCTCAGCCGGTACGGCGAGCGCTCGCGGTCGCCGGCCAGGGCCTGCCCGAGGTTCGCGTACGGCATGAGCGTGGTGTGCGGCGGCTCGGTGCCCACGCGGTACACGGCCAGGCCGTCGTTCCACTCCGGAGGGCCGTCCGCCGCCGGGCGCCGGCCCGCTGCCCGCGCGGCGGCGGGCGACGCGGACAGGGCGAGCGCGCCGAGCACGGCGGCGCCCCCTTCGAGCAGACGGCGACGGCTGACGACGGGCCGGTCGGCGGGGGACGAGAGCGGGTGCGGCATGACCGTGGCCTTCCTCGGTTCGACAGGGTGCTGCACGGACTGAGGGCACGTCAGATGTGATCCCCAACTCCCGTGATGGGCGTTTCTGTTGGGACGCATGCAACTGACGGTGACGAAGCAACTGCTGAGCAGGCACACCCTAGGACTCGAACACAACCGAAGCAATGACCCCGTCGGACTTTGTGCGGTCCTGATGGTTCTCTGGAGCCAAGCGCCTTCAGACCCCGAGGAAGGTGAGCACCTCGCTCGTCAGCCGGGCGGGGGCGTCAAGGGGGACGAGGTGGCCGGACTCCGGGACGGGCACCAGCCGCGCGCCCGGGATCAGCCCGGCCAGCTCCTGCCCCTTGGCGAAGGGGATCCAGGTGTCCTCGGTGGCCCAGCAGACCGTCACGGGCAGGTCGACGGTGGGATAGAGCGGCTGGATGTCGTCGGTGTAGCGCTGGTCGGCCTGCGCGATCTGGCGGTAGAAGGCGGCCCGGCCCCGCTCCCCCGTCCAGGGCCGCACGAGCGCGTCCAGCGCGGCGGGCCGCAGGCCGATGTGGCTCGCGGACGTGACGTACTCGCGCACCAGGGCCTGGTGCAGCGCGGCCGGGAGCTGCTCGAAGACATGGCTGTGCTCGCGGACCAGCCGGAAGAAGGGGGAGCCCCAGGGTTCCAGGGCGACCGGGTCGACCAGGGCGAGCCGCCGGTAGCGGGCCCCGTGCAGCAGATGGGCGCGCAGGGCCACGCACCCGCCGAAGTCGTGCGCGACGACGGACGGCTCCTCCAGGCCCCAGTGCGCCAGCAGCTCGGTGAAGATCCGGCCCTGGGCCCCCAGTGAGACGTCCTGGTCCGGGTGCATGTCGGAGGTGCCGTAACCCGCCATGTCCCACACGTGCACGTGGTGCCCGGCGGTGGCGAGCGCGGGAGCGATCTCGTGCCACACGTACGAGGAGAAGGGCGTCCCGTGCAGCAGCACGACCGGCTCGCCGCCGGGATCCCCGAGCCGGTCCCAGCGCACGGTCCCCGACGTGGTGGCCAGGCTCTCCCGCAACGTCCAGTCAGCCAAGATTCCCGCTCCCTCTGTCCGTGTACGGACCCACGAGTATTTGTCATTCGGCGCGACAGTGTCGCTTCTCCGACCGTAATGTGACCTCATCGGACAGCTTGCGCAACAGATCTTGGCCGGACCTTTTGCCGCGCCGGAAGGAGCGGCTCGGATGAACGGGTATGCGACCCCGGATCACGACGCCGTCACGGCCGCGCCCGGGGGGCTGCTGGACCTGCTGAAGGTCGCGGCCGTGGTCCTGGACGGCGGCGGGCACATCGCCCTGTGGAGCCCCGAGATCGAGCAGCTGCTCGGCTACACCGCCGAGGAGGCCCTGCGGCAGCGCGCCGACAGGCTCCTGATCGCGCCCGAGAACCGCCCCCGGGGCAGGGAACTGTTCGCCCAGGTCAGATCGGGCGACCGCTGGGCCGGAGTCTTCCCGCTGCGGCACCGCGACGGCACGGAACGCGCCGTGGAGTTCCGGACGATGCGGCTCCTCGACAGCGAGGGGCAGCCCCACCTGCTGGGGCTCGCCACGGACGCGACGACGGTGAGGAAGGTGGAGCGGGACCTCGCCCTTTCCCACAGTCTCGTCCACCAGACCCCGCTCGGCATCGCCGTCTTCGACAACGACCTGCGCTGGGTCGGGGTCAACCCCGCGCTGGAGCGGATCAACGGCGTGCCCGAGGAGGCGGTGCTGGGCCGCCGGCTCGGCGAGGTGCTGCCCGGCCTGGACGTCGAGGTCATCGAGGCCCGGATGCGGCACGTCCTCAAGACCGGCAGACCCCTGCTCGACCAGCAGACCGTCGGCCGCACCGCGGGGGACGAACAGGACCGCGCCTACTCGGAGTCGTACCACCGCATCGAGGACACCGACGGCCGGGTGCTCGGTCTGGCGATGGCCGTGCTGGACGTCACCGAGCGCCAGCAGGCCGCGGCCGAGGTCGCGCAGGCACGCCAGCACCTGTCGGTGATCGCCGACGCCGGGGGGCGGATCGGCACCACGCTGGACCTTCAGCAGACCGCCCGGGAGCTGGCCGACGTGGTGGTGTCGCACCTCGCGGACCTGGCCGCCGTGGACGTCCTGGAGTCGGTCGTGGCCCACGGCACCATCGCGCCGGTGTCGGGCGGCGCGCCCGCCGAGTTCCGGGCGCTGGCCGTCGCGGCGGGCTACCCGACCGACGCCATCCACGCCGCCGACCCGGTCGGCGAACTGGCCACCTACGGTTCCTCGCGGATCATCACGCAGTGCGTCCGCAGGGCCCGCCCTGTCCTGGTCGAGCACGTGGACACGAAGATGATGCGGCGCATCGCCCGGGACGCGCGGGCCGCCAAGACCTTGCGCGAGGCCGGCGCGCACTCCTACATGGCGGTGCCACTGATGGCCCGGGGCAAGGTGCTCGGCACCCTCACCCTGTACCGCACGGTCGACGAACGCGCCTTCGACGACCGGGACCAGGTGCTCGCCTCCGAGCTCGCCGCGCGCGCCGCGATCTGCATCGACAACGCCCGCCTCTACGGCCGGGAACGCGGCACCGCCCTGACGCTCCAGCGCAGCCTGCTCCCGGCCACGCCCGCCGAGCGGGAAGGGCTCGACATCGCCGCCCGCTACCGCCCGGCACTCAGCGAGGTCGGCGGCGACTGGTACGACGTGCTGCCGCTGGGCCCGGGCCGCACCGGGCTCGTGGTGGGCGACGTCATGGGCAAGGGCGTCCAGGCCGCGGCGATCATGGGGCAGCTGAGCACGGCGACGCGGGCGCTGGCCCGGCTGGACCTGCCGCCCGCCGAGCTGCTGCGGCACCTCGACGACATCGCCGGTTCGCTCGGCGACGCGATCGCCACGTGCGTGTACGCGGTGTGCGACCTGCGGGCCGGCATCTGCTCGCTGTCCAGCGCCGGTCATCTGCCGCCCGTGCTCGCCGGGCCGGACGGCGGCGCGACACTCGTCGACGTGCCCGGCGGCGTGCCGCTGGGCGTGGGCGGCGTGGAGTTCGGCACCGTGGAACTGGAGCTCGCGCCGGGCTCCCTGCTCGCCCTGTACACCGACGGGCTGGTCGAGAAGCGCGGGGAGCCGATCGACTCCGGCCTCACCATGCTGACCCGCCTCCTGGGGAACGCGGGGCCCAGCCTGCAACGCACCAGTGACAGCCTCCTGGGCGCGCTGAGCCCGGAGCCCGACGACGACGTCGCGCTGCTGCTGGTCCGCACGCGCCCCTGAGCGCGCGGTGGCAACTGTTGGCGTCTTCTTGTGAGTTACGTGTTTCTACATCTGATCCGGGCCACCGGCCAGGGGATCGAGGAACGTCAGTACCGAGGCGTCCTCCTCGATCAGCGGGGTGAGGGCGGCGTTGAACGGGGCGCCGTACGGGGCGTCCAGGTGTGCCTTGAAGGCGTCCTCGTCCCGGTAGACCTCGAAGATCCAGTAGGCGCGCGAGTCGGCCGACTTGGTGTAGACGTCGAAGGCCAGGTTGCCTTCCTCAGCGCGTACCTTCACGGCGTAGTCCCGGATCAGGGCGGCGACCTCGTCCTCCGCTCCCTCTCGGGCGGTGAACTCGGCGAGCAGGGTTTTCGTCATGGTTTCCTGTCCTTTCAGTGGGTGGCGTCGAGGTGCCGGACGAGGGCCTCGTCCGTCGCGAACCGCGCCGGCGGGTCGTGCCACGGCGGGTTCGGGCCGGCAACCGAGCACGTCTGGGCCGCGACTCGCGTGGCGAACAGACAGGCTGCTTCGACATCGCCGAGGCACAGGTCCGTCAGCCTGCCGCCGAGGAGTCCGCGGGTGCCGAGGTGGTGCAGCAGTCCCGCGGTGAAGGAGTCCCCCGCACCGACCGTGTCGACAACCTGCGTCGCCACCGCGGGCACCTGCACCCGTGCTCCGTCGAGTGAGGCGAGAGCACCATCGGCGCCGCGCGTGATCACGACGAGCCGCGCCCCCGCCGCATGCCAGGTGTCACACGCCTGCTCGGGCGACGTCCCGGGCAGCAGGAGCTCCAGGTCGTCCTCGCTCAGCCGCAGCACATCCGCGAGGCCGCACCAGTGCGCCAGCCGGGCGCGGTAGACCTCGGGGCGCACCAGCAGGGGGCGGACGTTGGGGTCGATGCTGATGGTGGCCCGGGGCGCTGCCGCTGCCAGGAAGTCCTCCACCACGCTTGCTCCGGGGTCCTTGACCAGGGCGAGTGACCCGGTGTGGACGCAGGTGGTGCCGTCCAGATCCACCCCGGCCAGTTCCGCGCTCGTCCACTGCCAGTCCGCGGTGGCCTGCGCGTGGAAGGAGAACGTGGCCTGCCCCTGGGCGTCCAGTTCGGCCACGGCCAGCGTGCTGGGCTCGGCGGCCTCGACGGCGTGCGACAGGTCCACGCCGGATGCCTCGAGGTGGGTCCGGAAGAGGCGGCCGAACACGTCACCGGACAGCCGTGCGAGGAAGCGGGCCGGGGTACCCAGCCGCGCCAGGGCCACCGCCGTGTTGGCTGGTCCGCCGCCCGGCAGGACGCGCAGGGCGAGTTCGTTCCGGGGTCCTGCGGATTCGGTGAACGCGTCGGCGACGCACTCCCCCAGGACGGTGATCCGACGCGGGCACATGGGCGGCTCTTCTCTTGGGACACGCCGGCGAAACGGGCACGTTGCGGGCGGTCCCTGGACCGGTTCGGGCGGGTGGCGGCCACGGCGTTGCCGATTTGTGACGGGTGCAAGGCATTGACGTTGCCTGGAGGCGGAGTCCATCATCCTCGCCAAGCAGTGTCAACGCTGACATGAGTCAACGATGACACCTCGGGCGGCATGCGCCCGATGCCGGCCGCTCGTCCGCAATCCCGCAGGAGTCGTCCATGCCACGTATCTCTCGTCTGCCTTCCTCCTTGCTCAGAGCCGCCGCGTGCACGGGCATCGCGGCCCTCACCCTGACCGCCTGTGGATCCGGATCCGGATCGGGCACGGCGAACGCCGGATCGGGCAGTGTCAAGGTCGGTCTGATCACCAAGACCGACACCAACCCGTTCTTCGTGAAAATGAAGGAGGGCGCGGAGAAGGCCGCCAAGGAGAACGGTGTCGAACTGTCCACCGCGGCCGGCAAGTTCGACGGGGACAACGCCGGTCAGGTCACCGCCATCGAGAACATGGTCGCCGCCGGAGTGAAGGGCATCCTGATCACGCCGAGCGACTCCAAGGCGATCGTGCCGGCGATCGAGAAGGCCAAGGCCAAGGGGGTCCTGGTCATCGCCCTGGACACCCCGACCGACCCGGAAAGCGCGGTAGACGCCCTCTTCGCCACCGACAACCTCAAGGCGGGGGAGCTGATCGGCCAGTACGCCAAGGCCGCGATGAAGGGCAAGACCGCGAAGATAGCCGCCCTCGACCTCGCGCCGGGTGTGTCCGTCGGCGTTCAGCGGCACAACGGTTTCCTCAAGGGCTTCGGCGCCACCGACAAGGACGTCGCCTGCGCTCAGGACACCGGCGGCGACCAGTCCAAGGGCCAGACGGCAATGGAGAACTGTCTCCAGAAGGAACCCGGCATCAACGTCGTCTACACCATCAACGAACCGGCCGCGCTGGGCGCGTACACCGCGCTGAAAGCCAAGGGCCGGGAGAAGGACGTGCTGATCGTCTCCGTCGACGGCGGCTGCACGGGCACCCAGGCCGTCAAGGACGGCAAGATCGCCGCGACCTCGCAGCAGTACCCGCTCAAGATGGCCGCCGAGGGCGTCAAGGCAGTCGCGACGTACGCCAAGGACGGCAAGAAGGCGTCGGGTTACACCGACACCGGCGTCACCCTGATCACCGACAAGGCGCAGGACGGGGTCACGTCCAAGGACACCGCCTACGGCCTGGACAACTGCTGGGGCTGAGCCACCGACACCCAGCGGGCGCCGTAGCCGCCGCTGTTCAAGACCCCTCAGCGGGGCGGCCGGCCCCTCCTCCCCGACCGGGGACGGCCGCCCCCTCGTCCTCCTGCCGTCCGACAAGGACCGACAAGGACTTCTGTCTTCCGACAAGGACCTCGCATGACCGCCACGTCCACGCCTCCGTCCACGCCACCCTCCACGTCCACGCCGTACGCCGAGCTCAAAGCGCCGACCACGGTCCGCAGACTGCTCACGCAACCGACCACCGGCCCGCTGGCCGCCCTCCTCCTGGCCTGTGTCTTCTTCTCCGTCTCGACCGACCAGTTCCTCACCGGCGGGAACTTCTCGCTGATCGTGCAGCAGGTCATGGTCGTCGGCACACTGGCCATCGGCCAGACGCTGATCATCCTCACTGCGGGCATCGACCTGTCCTGCGGAGCCGTGATGGCGTTCGGCAGCATCGTGATCGCCAAGATGGCGGCCGAGGGCTCCCTGCCGCCGCTCGCCGCGATCGCGCTGGGCCTGGTCGTCTGCGGAGGCTTCGGCCTGCTCAACGGCGCGCTGGTGCAGAGGATCCCGCTGCCGCCGTTCATCGTCACCCTCGGCATGCTCAACGTGGCGTTCGCGCTGACCCACATCTACTCCGAGGAGCAGACGGTCACCAACCTGCCGGGCCCGCTGACGGCTCTCGGGCAGACGTTCCCGCTCGGGAACACCGACATCACATACGGCTCGTTGGTCACCATCGGCCTGTTCCTGCTCCTCGCCTACGCGCTGAGCAGCACCGGCTGGGGCCGGCACGTCTACGCCCTGGGCAACAGCCCGGAGGCGGCCCGGCTGAACGGCATCCGCACCTCCCGCCTGACCATCGGCGTCTACACCGCGGCCGGCATCCTCTACGGCATCGCCGCCCTGCTGCTCATCTCCCGCACCGGCGTGGGCGATCCCCAGGCCGGCCAGACCGACAACCTCGACAGCATCACCGCCGTGGTCCTCGGCGGAACCAGCCTCTTCGGCGGACGCGGCTCGGTCCTGGGCACGTTCATCGGCGTCCTCATCGTCGGCGTCTTCCGCAACGGCCTTCAGCTGATGGGCGTCGCCTCCATCTACCAGACCCTCATCACCGGAGTCCTGGTGATCCTCGCGGTGACCGTGGACCAGATCTCCCGGAAGAAGGCCCGATGACCACCACCACTGAGACCCCCGTTCTGCAGGCCCGGGGTCTGGTCAAGCGCTACGGTCACGTCACCGCGATCGACGGCGCCGACTTCGACCTGCTGCCCGGCGAGGTCCTCGCCGTCATCGGCGACAACGGCGCCGGCAAGACCAGCCTCATCAAGGCCCTCACCGGCGCGGTGGTCCCCGACGCGGGCGAGATACGCCTGAACGGCGAACCCATCACCTTCTCCGGTCCGCAGAGCGCACGCGCCCACGGCATCGAGACGGTCTATCAGGACCTGGCCGTGGCCGCCTCCATGGACATCGCCTCCAACATGTTCCTCGGCCGCGAACTGCGCCGTCCAGGCATCCTCGGCAGCGCCTTCCGCATGCTCGACAAGAAGCGCATGCGTCAGGAGGCCGCCGAACACATGGCCGACCTGAAGATCGGCCTGCGCTCGCTGACCCAGTCGGTCGAGACGCTCTCCGGCGGGCAGCGGCAGGCCGTCGCGGTCGCCCGCGCCGTCGCCTGGGCCCGCAGTGTCGTCGTCATGGACGAACCCACCGCCGCCCTCGGCGTCAAGGAGTCCGGACAGGTCCTCGACCTCATCCGCCGCGTCCGCGACAAGGGCATGCCGGTCGTCCTGATCAGCCACAACATGCCCCACGTCTTCGAGATCGCCGACCGGATCCACGTCCACCGGCTGGGCAGGCGCGCCGCCGTGATCAAGCCCTCCGACTACTCCATGGCGGAGGTCGTCGCCATCATGACCGGCGCGCTCACCGTCGATGAGGCCGGAGATACTGTCGTAGCGGATTCCGCGGCAGCGAAAGCCGCCGGAGTCCAGGCCACCTGACAGCCCAACCCCGCTCTCGCATGTTCCGGCCGAGGCCGCGGCCGGAGCCCGGGAGCACTCAGGAGACGGTTTCCTCCATGGCAGCGAGCCGCCGCCCCACCCTTGCCGATGTCGCACGAGAAGTCGGCGTCAGCGCCAAGACCGTTTCGCGCGTCCTCAACGAGGACGGTCCCGTCTCGGCGCAGACGCGGGAACAGGTACTCGCCGCGGTGGCCAAGCTGGGCTTCCAGCCGAACCTCATGGCACGCAACATGCGCGTCGGCGGCCCGGACACCACCATCGGACTGGTCATCCCCGACCTCGGCAACCCCTTCTTCGGGGCCGTGGCCCGCGCCATCGAGGACACGGTCCGCGAACGCGGGCTGACCCTGCTCATGGGCTCGTCCGCGGACGACCCCGACCGCGAGCGCGCCCTGACGGACAAGTTCCTCGCCCGTCGCGTCAGCATCCTCATCGTCGTGCCGTCCGTCGGCGCCGACCACTCCCACCTCACATCCCACCGCACGGCGGGGCTGCCCATCGTCTTCCTCGACCGCCCAGGAGTGGGCCTGCCCACGGACAGCATCGTCAGTTCCAACCGTGCCGGGGCCCAAGAAGGCGTCGCCCACCTCATCGCCCACGGCCACCGCCGCATCGGATTCGTCGGCGACCTGCCCGTCAAGCTGTACACCCGCCGCGAACGCCTCGCCGGATACCGCGCGGCCCTGCGGGCAGCCGGCCTTCCTCACGACCGCTCGCTCGTCGCCAACGCCCACGACCAGCCAGGGGCCGAGGCCGCGACCGCCCAACTCCTCGAACTGGCCGATCCTCCCACCGCCCTGTTCGCCGGGAACAACATCATGGCGCTCGGCATCGTCGCCGAACTCGCCCGCAGCAAGCGCAAGGACGTGGCAGTCGTCGCCTTCGACGACGTCTCACTCGCCGAGGCACTCGAACCGGCCCTGACCGTCGTCGCGCAGGACCCCGAAGAGCTCGGCCGCAATGCCGCGGCCACCGCCCTGGCCCGCCTCGACGGCGACTCTTCCCGGGCTCGCACCATCACCGTTCCCACTCGGCTGATCGTCCGGGGCTCGGGCGAGCAACCTGCGCCCAAGCCGTAGGGCCGTGGGCGTCAGCCCAGTTGCCGGGCGAACGCCTCGTACGCCCGCTCGTCGAAGAGGACGAACCTGACCTCCTCGACGTCCGTCCGCGCCGCGCGCACCGTGTCCACCGCGATGCGCGCGGCGTCCTCCAACGGATAGCGGTAGACGCCGGTGGAGATCGCCGGGAAGGCGACGGTCCGGGCGCCGAGTTCGTCGGCGACTCGGAGGGACTCGCGGTAGCAGGAGGCGAGGAGGGAGGAGCGGTCCTCGGTCGCGCTGAAGACCGGGCCGACCGTGTGGATGACCCAGCGGGCGTCCAGGTCGCCCGCGGTGGTGGCGACCGCCTGGCCGGTGGCGAGGCCCTTGCCGTAGTGGGAGGCGCGCAGCTTGCGGCACTCCTCCAGGATGGCGGGGCCGCCGCGCCGGTGGATCGCTCCGTCGACCCCTCCCCCGCCCAGCAGCGAGGAGTTGGCCGCGTTGACGATGGCGTCGACGCTCTCGCGTGTGATGTCGCCCTGGACCAGTTCGATGGCGGTCATGTCTGCCTCAGTCGCTTCCAGACGGCCTTCGCCGCGTTGTGCCCCGACATGCCGTGTACGCCGGGGCCCGGCGGGGTCGCCGACGAGCAGATGAAGACGGCCGGGTGGGGCGTGTGGTACGGGAACAGGGTCGGTTTCGGGCGCAGCAGGATCTGGAGGCCGGAGACGGCACCGGAGGCGATGTCTCCGCCGACGTAGTTGGCGTTGCGGGCGGCGAGTTGGGGCGGGCCCGCGGTGGCGCGGGCCAGGACGCGGTCGCGGAATCCCGGGGCGAACCGCTCCAGTTGGCGCTCGATGGCGTCGGTGAGGTCGCCGGTCCAGCCGTGCGGGACGTGGCCGTAGGCCCAGAAGACGTGCTTGCCCGCCGGTGCCCGGGTGGGGTCGACGACGCTCGGCTGGACCGTGATCAGGAACGGTTTGTCGGGGGCCCGGCCCTCCCTGGACGCCGCGCGCAGGGCCGTGGCGATCTCCGCGCGGTTGGCGCCGATCTGCACCGTGCCGGCGACCCGGGCCTCCTTCGCGGTCCACGGCACCGGGCCGTCCAGCGCGTAGTCGATCTTGAAGGCGCCCGGTCCGTAGCGGTAGTCCGCGTAGTGGCTGCCGAAGCCGGCGATGCGGGCCAGGGCGGTGGGTGACGTGTCGAAGACGTACGCGCGGGCCGGCGGCAGGTCGTCGAGGCGCTTGACCTCGTAGTCGGTGTGGACGCTGCCGCCGAGGTCGCGCAGGTAGGCGGCGAGCGCGTCGGAGATGGCCTGGGAGCCGCCGCGGGCGACGGGCCAGCCGCGGGCGTGTGCCGCCAGGGCGAAGACCAGGCCGATGGCGCTGGTGGCGAAACCGCCGAGCGGTGCCATGACATGCGCGACGAGCCCGGCGAACAGCGTCCGGGCCGGTTCGTCGCGGAAGCGGCGCATCAGCAGGGTCGACGGGGGCAGGCCGACCAGGCCGAAGCGGGCGAGGGTGACCGGGTCGCGGGGCAGCGCGGTGAGCGGCAGGGACATGAAGTCGCGGACCAGCGCGTCCCACCTGGGCAGGAAGGGCTCGACGAGCCTGCGGTACGCCCCGGCGTCGCGCGGCCCGAAGGAGGCGGCCGTCTCGCCCACCGACCGGGCCAGTACGGCCGCCGAGCCGTCCGGGAAGGGGTGCGCCATGGGGAGCTCGGCGTGCAGCCATTCCAGGCCGTAGCGCTCCAGCGGCAGGGCGCGGAACGCGGGTGAGTTGATGGCGAGCGGGTGCGCCGCTGAGCACGGGTCGTGCCGGAAGCCCGGCAGGGTGAGTCCCTCGGTGCGGGCGCCGCCGCCCACCGTGCCCTGGGCCTCGAACACGGCGACGGAGAAGCCGCGGCGGGCCAGCTCCACGGCCGCGGTCAGTCCGTTCGGCCCCGCACCCACTACGACGGCATCGAGCATCGACGGCACCTTCGGACCCCTTCGTCAGCCGACGGCCACTGAGGATCAGGATAGGCCCGGGGACTGACGGTCACCGGCCGCGGGTGGATTCGCGCGGGAAGGACGACCGGAGCGCCGCTCGGGCAACCGGACGCGCACGGTCCGTGACGGTCAGGCCCCGCCCGCCAGCAGCGCCACCACCCGGCGGGCCGTGGCCGCGTCGCGGGCCGCGGTGAAGGGCAGGGCGTTGCCGCCCGTGATGCGGAAGGGCTCGCCCGCGAGGGTCAGGTGGGCGCCGCCCGCCTCCTCGACCAGGAGCAGACCTGCCGCGTGATCCCATGCGGCCTCCCACGAGAAGGCGGTGGCGTCGGACTCGCCCTGTGCGATGGCGAGGTACTCCAGCCCGGCCGAGCCGCACGAGCGCGGAGCCACACCGTCGGTGCGCAGGCCGAGCAGGGCGTGCTTCTGCTCGTCCGTCGTGTAGTCCGGGTGGGAGGTGGCCACGCGCAGGTCCCGGCCGGGCTCGGGCACGCCGGCGAACAGCCGCTCCCCGTCGAGGTGGGCGCCCTTGCCCCGCTGGGCGGTGGCGAGCCGGTCGGTGGCGGCGGCGTAGGTCCAGGACGCGAGCAGGGTGCCGCCGTGGGCCAGCGCGACCAGGGTGCAGAAGCCCGGCTCGCCGCGCACGAACTGCCGTGTCCCGTCGACCGGGTCGACGATCCAGACCGGGGCCTCGCCGCGCAGCGCTTCATAGGACGCCGGATTCGCGTGGACCGCCTCCTCGCCGACCACGACCGAGCCGGGCAGCAGGGCGACCAGTGCCTCGGTCAGGTACAGCTCGGCCTTGCGGTCGGCGTCCGTGACCAGGTCGTGCGGGCCGGCCTTCTGGTCCACCTCGTGTGCGGCGAGCCGGCGCCAGCGGGGCATGATTTCGGTGGCGGCCGCCCTGCGGATCTCCTCCTCGACGTCGGAGGCGTGCCGTGCGAGAAACTCTTCGATGGTTTCGGTGCTGTCGATCACCTCTCCATCACAACACGCGGCACTGACAATCCCCACCCGCCCCGTGCACTCCGGGTGGCATGGCGATGAACAGCGACGGGTCGGCGCGGAATCCACAGCCAGAGGGGCACGGCAGCCAGAGGGACACGGCGGGATCACCGCCCGACCGCGTACCCCTGCATGCCGCGCGGGTTCGCCGCCGCCGACAGGACGCCCGTCCCCGGGTCCCGCGCGACCGCGCACAGCCGGCCCTCCGACCAGGGGCCGCCGACGGTCACCTCGTGGCCGCGCCGCCGCAGCTCCTCCACGACGGCCGGGTCCGTGCGGGACTCCACGGTGACGCTCCCCGGGCGCATGCCGCGCGGGTAGAAGGAGCCGGGGAAGCTGTCGTTGTGCCAGTTCGGGGCGTCGATCGCGCCCTGGAGGTCCAGCCCGCCGCGCACCCGCGCGCGCAGCGCGACCGCCAGGAGGAAGTGCAGCTGCCACTGGTCCTGCTGGTCGCCGCCCGGTGTGCCGAACGCCATGACGGGCACGCCCTCGCGCAGGGCGATCGAGGGCGTCAGCGTGGTGCGGGGGCGGCGGCCGGGGGTGAGGGAGTTCGGCAGGCCCTCCTCCAGCCAGGCCATCTGGAGCCGGGTGCCGAGCGGGAAGCCGAGTTCGGGCACGACGGGGTTGGACTGGAGCCAGCCGCCGCTGGGCGTGGCCGAGACCATGTTGCCCCAGCGGTCGACGACGTCGAGGTGGCAGGTGTCGCCGCGGGTGGTCCCGTCGGCGGTCACCTCCGGTTCGCCCGGCACGGGGGACGTGGGGCTCTTGGCGACCGTCGGCTCACCGACGCCCAGGGCGTCGAAGCCCTCCTGGGCGGCGGCCGCCACACGCGCGTGCGCGCACAGTCGCGGGGTGCGTCCGCCCGGGCTGCCGGGCCGCAGGTCGTGGCTCGCCTCCTCGCCGACGAGGGCGCGGCGGGCCGTGTTGTACTCGGCGGACAGCAGGTCGTCGAGCGGCACGTCGGCGGCGTCCCCGTACCAGGCCTCCCGGTCGGCCATGGCGAGTTTGCAGCCCTCGACCAGCAGGTGGACGTAGTCGGCCGAACCGTACCGGGGCAGCTCGGGCGGGAGGAGGGCGAGCTGCTGGAGGAGGACCGGGCCCTGGCTCCAGGGGCCCGGCTTGCACACGGTCCAGCCGTTCCAGTCGTAGGACACCGGTGTCTCGTAGGTCGCGGACCAGCCGGCGAGGTCGGCGGCCGCGAGGGTGCCGGTGTGGCGTTCGCCGCTGGTGTCCATGGTGGGCTGCCCGGCCTGCCGTACCAGGGCCTCGGCTATGAAGCCGGAGCGCCACACTTCCCGCGCGGCCTCGATCCGCGCCTCCCGGCTCCCGGCCCCGGCGGTCTCGGCGAGCAGGCGCTTCCAGGTGGCGGCGAGCGCGGGGTTGCGCAGCAGTTCGCCGGGGCGCGGGGCCTTTCCGCCGGGCAGGTAGACCTCCGCCGAGGAGGTCCATTCCGTCTCGAACAGATCGCGCACGGTCTCGACCGTCTCGCCGACGCGCTCCACGGGCGCGTGCCCGTGCTCGGCGTATCCGATGGCGTACTGAAGGACGTCGGCGAGGGACTTGGTGCCGTGGTCGCGCAGCAGCACCATCCAGGCGTCGAACGCACCCGGCACGGCGGCGGCGAGCGGCCCGGTGCCGGGGACGAGGTCGAGGCCGAGGCCCCGGTAGTGGGCGACCGACGCCCCGGCCGGTGCGACGCCCTGCCCGCACAGCACCCGTACCTCGCCGCCGGACGGGGCGAGCAGGATCGGCACCTCGCCGGCCGGGCCGTTGAGGTGCGGCTCGACGACATGCAGCACGAACGCGCCCGCCACGGCCGCGTCGTAGGCGTTGCCGCCGCCCTCCAGGACGGCCATCGCCGACTGCGAGGCTAGCCAGTGGGTGGAGGACACCATGCCGAAGGTGCCCTGGAGGGTGGGGCGGGTCGTGAACATAGGGCCTCTCGTCTCGTTCACCTGTTTGCCGGTGATCTCCCTTCTCTACCCGGGCTGACGGAGCGGATAGCGGGATGCTGGTGACACCATGCGGATGTTCTGTGTCCTGGCCGTCCTGGTGGCCGCGAACCTGCTCAACAATTGGCTCGCGCCCGGCGCCTACGTGCCCACCTGCGTGGCCGCGGCTGCCGCGCTGCTGCTGATCGCCCGGTGGGACGGTCTCACCCGCGCCGATCTCGGGCTCGACAAGGTTGCCCTCTACCGGGGGCTGCGGTGGTCGTCGGTCCTGGTGGGCGCGGTTCTCGCCGTGTTCCTGGTCGGGCTCGCCCTGCCGGTCACCAGGGAGGCCTTCGAGGACGAACGCGCCGCCGGCCTGACCGTGGGGGAACTGCTGTGGCGGGTGCTGATCCGGGTGCCGGTCGGCACCGTGCTGCTGGAGGAGATCGCCTTTCGCGGCGTCCTGTGGGCCATGGTGCGGCGTCGGCGCGGTACCGCCTGGGCCACCGCGGTGTCGTCATCGCTGTTCGGGCTCTGGCATGTGCTTCCCTCGCGCGGGCTGAGCCGGGCCAACGAGGCCGTGGCGGTCCTCGGCACCGGACCGGCGGGCACCGCACTGTCGGTCGTGGCCGCCGTGGTCGCCACGACCGCCGCCGGGGTCGTCCTGTGCGAGCTGCGGCGCCGGTCCGGGAGTCTGCTGGCGCCCGCTGCGCTGCACTGGGCCCTCAACGGCTTCGGCTACGTGCTGGCCTGGGCCGTACCTCGATGGAGGGGCGCGGGGGACGTGCCGTGAACCTCGGACAGCCCCGCGTCAGCCGTGGGATGTCGTGCCGTTGAGGACCTGCTCGCGGAGGATGTCGGCGTGGCCGCAGTGCTGGGCCAGCTCGCGCAGCGTGTGGAGGTAGACCCAACGCAGCGGCAGCGGTCCCCGGCGGTTGCCCCGGAGGAGGTCGTCCAGCGTCAGCTCCGCCGTGGCGCGACGGGATGCCGCGCATGCCTGCTGGTAGGCGTGCTGGACCGAGGCGACCGTGTCGTCGTCGTGGAGGTCGAACGACTCGTCGGGCGAGTCGGGAATGCCGATCTCGGCACGGGACCGGCAGGTGATCCCCTCGTCGAACCAGACCTTCTCGACGAACGTGGCGTGCTTGACCAGGCCGAGCAACGTGGTCTTGGACGTGACCAGCGACCGGCGTGCCTGCTCCTCGGTCAGCCCGTTCAGACTGTCGTGCAGCGCGGAGCGGTGCTCATCGAGGAACGTCTCGAACTGGTCGCGGAGCGTTGCGTGGAAGACGGCGGGTTCCGTCGACTGCTGGAAGACCATGTCCGCAACGATAGGCCGCCCGGCCTCTGTGCGACCCGTGCGATGACAAACCGCCCAGTGACCGCTGAACCGACCGAAACCACAACCGTCGACAGTGAGTCACCGTCACCACGCAGCCACGGAGCGAGTTCACACTTTCGCACCACACAGAGTCATGTGAAACTGTCGTCCCGTCCGCCGTGCGGACCTGATCCGCACCGTCCGTCCCCCACCAGAAGGGCGCCGTGCGTTCCCTACCTCTGCCCCTGGCCCTGACCGCACGCCTGTCCCCGGTGGCCGTGCTCGCCGCGGCGGGCTGGGCACTGTCGTCCGGCCCGCTCGCCGCGCCGCAGGCCGCCGAGCACAAGCCGGCCGACGAGAAGACCGAGACCCAGTCCGCGTCCGCCCCGTCGACGTCGACGGTGTCGAAGACCTACTCGGCCGCGCCCGCGCCGTGCGACAGCGTCGCCAAGAAGACGGTCGAGTCGCTGGTGCCGGGTGCCAAGACGGCGGGGAAGGAGATCCCGTCCACGGACTCGGAGTTGCGCCGCACCTGCTCCTGGAACGCGCTCAAGGGGTACAACTACCGCTGGCTCGACGTGTCCTTCGAGGTGATGGGGTCGGACGAGGCGGCGGAGAAGGCCTACAAGGGGCGCATTGAGGAGAAGAGCGGCGGAGGCGCCGTCCCCGGTCTTGGCGACACCGCGTACTCCATCGTCAACCTCACCACCGAGGACAAGCAGGAGACCCGCGAGGGCCAGGTGTTCGTCCGCGCGTCCAACGCGCTGGTGGTCATCACGTACAACGGCAGCGACTTCGAGTCGAAGAAGGCCCCGAGCACGGACACGATCAACAAGGGCGCCATCAAGGCCGCGAAGGAAGCCGTGGCCGCGCT
Source organism: Streptomyces coeruleofuscus (assembly GCF_039532725.1). Classification (NCBI taxonomy): domain Bacteria; kingdom Bacillati; phylum Actinomycetota; class Actinomycetes; order Kitasatosporales; family Streptomycetaceae; genus Streptomyces; species Streptomyces coeruleofuscus. The sequence continues at coordinate 770,457 of NZ_BAAASE010000001.1, read as the reverse complement.
GGAGGGCGGCAAGGGCTGACCGTCCTCCAGCGTTCGAATGGGCGGTCAGACGATGGTCCGGTCCCTGCCCCGTGCCGCCATCAGCACCAGGTACAGCAGCATCGACGTGCCCAGGCCCACCGCCCAGCCGTAGTCGGCCAGGCCGGCCAGGGCCGGGATGGGACGGCCGTCGATCAGCGGCTTGAAGCTGGCGCCGCCGACGGCGAGGACACCTCCGGCCACGAAGGCGACGACGGCCCGCCAGTTCCAGCCGCCCTCGTACCAGTAGCGGCCGCCCGTGCGGTACAGGTCGGCCAGGTCGAGCCGGGCGCGGCGCAGGATCCAGTAGTCGGCGATGAGGATGCCCGCGACCGTGCCGAGCAGGCCGCCGACCAGGCCGAGCCAGGTGAAGATGTAGCCCTGCGGGTCGGAGTACAGCTTCCACGGGAAGATCAGTACGCCGAGGACACAGGTGGCGAGGGCTCCGGCGCGGAAGCTGATCTTCCGGGGCGCGATGTTGGAGAAGTCGAACGCGGGCGAGACCAGGTTGGCCGCGACGTTGACGGACAGCGTCGCCACCAGGACGGTGACGAGGGCGAACAGCAGGCCCACCGTGTTGTCGGTCTTGGCCGCGAGCTGTACCGGGTCCCAGATCGCCTCGCCGTAGACCGCCTGCGAGCCGGAGGTGACCATCACGGAGAGAAACGCGAACAGCGTCATCGTCGTCGGCAGACCGAGGGCCTGACCCCACGTCTGCGCCTTCTGGCTCTTGCCGTAGCGGGTGAAGTCGGGAATGTTCAGCGACAGCGTGGACCAGAAACCGATCATGCCCATGAGCGCCGGAGCGAACAGCTTCCAGAAGTCCGGGCCCCAGCCGAGCTTCGACGGCTGGTCGAGCAGCGGGCCGAAGCCGCCCGCCTTGTCGCTCATCCACCACAGCATCACGAACGCGCCGACGAGCACGAAGGGCGCCGCCCAGTTCTCGAAGCGGCGGATGGTCTCCATGCCGCGGTAGATGATGACCACCTGGAGCGCCCAGAAGATCGCGAACGACAGCCACATGGTCCAGGCGTAGCCGCCGACCTTCGCCGCGTCCGTCCAGCCGCTGCCGACGAGCTTGCCGGCCAGGAAGTAGATGGCCTCGCCGCCGATCCAGGTCTGGATGCCGAACCAGCCGCACGCCACCAGCGCCCGTACGACGGCGGGCAGGTTGGCCCCGCGGATGCCGAAGGAGGCACGGGCGAAGACCGGGAAGGGTATGCCGTACTTGGGTCCGGCGTGCCCGGTGAGCAGCATCGGTATCAGCACGATCACATTGGCCAGGGCGATGGTGAGCACCGCCTGCTTCCAGTCCATGCCGACGGCGATGAGTCCGGAGGCCAGGGTCCAGGAGGCCGTGTTGTGGGCCATGCCGACCCACAGCGCGGAGAAGTTGTAGGTGGTCCAGGTGCGCTTCTCGACGGGGACCGGCAGCAGGTCCTCGTTGGCGTAGGGACCGGTCGGTGCCGGGGCGCCCGGGGCGATCTCCACCCGGCCGTCGGCGGTGGTGACTTGGGTGGGCGGCGGTGGGGCCGTGGGAGCGGTATCGGTCATGGGCCAGGCCAATCAGGGGAGGTGGGACGGGAAAGGCCATGCGGGTGATGCCGATTGGGGGGTGCGCTCGGGAGCGTCCTGGCCCCCTTCCCCCCGGGCCGGGGGAAGGGGTGGATCCGAGGGGTGCCGCGAAGGGGATCAGCCGTTGACGGCCGGGATCACCCGTGATCCGTACGCGTCGATCACGGCTTCCTGCGCGTCGTGCATGTCGTAGACGGCGAACTGGTCCACGCCGAGGGCGCGCAGCGCGGTCAGCTTCTCGACGTGCTTCTCGACCGGACCGATCAGGCAGAACCGGTCGACGATCTCGTCGGGCACGAACTGGGTGTCGGGGTTGTCGGCGCGGCCGTGGTGGGAGTAGTCGTAGCCCTCCCGCGCCTTGATGTAGTCGGTGAGTTCGTCGGGGACGGCGGCGGAGTGCTCGCCGTACTTGGACACCAGGTCGGCCACGTGGTTGCCGACCATCCCGCCGAACCACCGGCACTGGTCGCGCGCGTGCGCGAGCGCCTCGGGCGAGTCGTCCTCGGTGACGTAGGCCGGGGCGGCCACGCAGACGGTCACCGCCGAGGGGTCCCGGCCGGCGGCGACGGCCGCGTCCTTCACGGCCTTGACCATGTACTCGGTCAGATACAGGTCGGCCAGCTGGAGGATGAACCCGTCGGCCTCCTCGCCGGCCATCTTCAGGGCCTTGGGGCCGTACGCGGCCATCCACACGGGGAGTTCGGCGCCCGGCCCGATCCACGGGAACCGGACGACCGTGCCGCCGCCGAGGTCGGCCTCCTGGCCGCTGCCGAGGGCCCGGATGACCTTCATGGCCTCGCTGATCCGGGCCAGGGTGTTGGGCTTGCGGCCGGCCACGCGCATCGCCGAGTCGCCGCGGCCGATGCCGCAGACCGTGCGGTTGCCGTACATGTCGTTGAGGGTGGCGAAGGTGGAGGCGGTGACCTCCCAGGTGCGGGTGCCCGGGTTGGTCACCATCGGCCCGACCTTCAGTTTCGTGGTGTTGGCCAGGATCTGGCTGTAGATCACGAACGGCTCCTGCCACAGCACGGCGGAGTCGAAGGTCCAGCCGTAAGAGAATCCGTTCCGTTCCGCGCGTTTCATCAGGCTGATCACCCGCGAGGCCGGCGGGTCGGTCTGCAGGACGAGTCCGAAGTCCATCCGCACCACTCCTAGTTGAGGTACTGACAGGTGGAACGCGGGGTGAAGACGCCGTGCCCGGCGTGCCCGGTGTACTCCCGCTCGGTGATGACTGGCTCGCCGCGCGAGAGGACCGTCTCGACCCGGCCGGTGACGCGTGTGCCCTCGTACGCCGAGTAGTCGACGTTCATGTGGTGCGTCTCGGCCGACATGACCTGCTCGGCGTGCGGGTCGTAGATGACGACGTCGGCGTCGGCGCCCGGCGCGATGGTGCCCTTCTTCGGATAGAGGCCGAACATCCGGGCCGGGGTGGCGCAGGCGATCTCGATCCAGCGGCGGCGGGAGATGTGCCCGTCGAGGACCGCCTGGTGGAGCAGGTCCATACGGTTCTCGACGCCCGGGAGGCCGTTGGGGATCTTGGAGAAGTCTCCGCGGCCGAGTTCCTTCTGGCCGGTGAAGCAGAAGGGGCAGTGGTCGGTGGAGACGACCTGGAGGTCGTTCGTGCGCAGCCCCCGCCACAGCGCGGCCTGGTGCTCCTTCGGCCTGAGCGGGGTGGAACACACGTACTTCGCGCCCTCGAAGTCCGGCTCGGCGAGGTTGTCGGTGGACAGGAACAGGTACTGCGGGCAGGTCTCGCCGAAGACGGGCAGTCCCTCGTCGCGGGCCCGGGCCAGCTCGGCGACCGCCTCCGTCGCCGAGACGTGCACGACGTACAGGGGCGCGCCCGCGACCTGCGCGAGCTTGATGGCGCGGTGGGTGGCCTCGGCCTCCAGCAGGGCCTTGCGGACCTCGCCGTGGTAGCGCGGGTCGGTCTCGCCGCGGGCCAGCGCCTGTTCGACCAGGACGTCGATCGCGATGCCGTTCTCGGCGTGCATCATGATCAGGCCGCCGTTCTCGGCGGAGCGCTGCATGGCGCGCAGGATCTGGCCGTCGTCGCTGTAGAAGACGCCCGGATAGGCCATGAACTGCTTGAAGGAGGTGACACCCTCCTCGATCAGCAGGTCCATCTCCTTGAGCGTCTCCTGGTTCACGTCGGAGACGATCATGTGGAAGCCGTAGTCGACGGCGCAGTTGCCCTCGGCCTTGGCGTGCCAGGCGTCCAGGCCTTCGCGCAGGCTGTGCCCGACGCTCTGCACGGCGAAGTCGATGATCGTGGTCGTGCCGCCCCAGGCTGCGGCGCGGGTGCCGGTCTCGAAGGTGTCGGAGGCGAAGGTGCCGCCGAAGGGCAGCTCCATGTGGGTGTGGGCGTCGACGCCGCCGGGGATGACGTACTTTCCGGTGGCGTCGATCGTCCGCTCTGCTGTGAAGGCCTCGGCGGCGGGGGTGCCGGAGGCTGCGAGGGCGGCGATTCGGCCGTCCTCGATCAGGACGTCGGCGTGGATCTCGTCGGATGCGGTGATGACGAGGCCGCCGCGGATGACTGTACGGCTCATGTCGTGGTCGCTCCTCGCAGTCGGTACGTGCCGGTTCTGTGTGGCTGGTCGCGCAGTTCCCCGCGCACCTGACGTCGCTCCCCTCGCGGGCGTTCTAAGGCGCTGTCAGCGGCCCGTACGCCCCCGGCGCCCGGTCCCTGTAGAACTGCCAGCGGTCGCGGACCTCGCGGAGTTTCGCCATGTCCAGGTCGCGGACGACCAGTTCGGGCTCCTTGTCGCTCGCCACCTCGCCGACGAACTGGGCCTCCGGGTCGACGAAGTACGACGTCCCGTAGAAGTCGTTGTCGCCGTACTCCTCGACTCCGACCCGGTTGATCGCACCGATGAAGTACTCGTTGGCGACGGCCGCCGCCGGCTGCTCCAGCTGCCACAGGTAGGCCGACAGGCCGCGCGAGGTGGCCGAGGGGTTGAAGACGAGCTCGGCGCCCGCGAGGCCGAGCGCCCGCCAGCCCTCGGGGAAGTGGCGGTCGTAGCAGATGTAGACGCCGACCTTGCCGACGGCGGTCTCGAAGATCGGCCAGCCGCTGTTGCCCGGACGGAAGTAGAACTTCTCCCAGAAGCCCCTGACCTGCGGGATGTGCGTCTTGCGGTACTTGCCGAGGTAGGAGCCGTCCGCGTCGATCACGGCGGCGGTGTTGTAGAGGACGCCGGGCTGTTCCTCTTCGTACATCGGCAGGACCAGGACGATGCCCAGTTCCCTGGCGAGGGCCTGGAAGCGGCGGACGATCGGGCCCTCGGGGATCTGCTCGGCGTACTCGTAGAAGGCCGGGTCCTGGACCTGGCAGAAGTACGGTCCGTAGAACAGCTCCTGGAAGCACAGGACTTGAGCACCCTGGGCGGCCGCGTCGCGGGCCGCCTGCTCGTGGACCTGGATCATCGACTCCTTGTCGCCGGTCCAGGCGGTCTGGAAGACGGCGGCGCGGATCACTCGGCTCATCGGGACCTCCGGTCGCTCGGTGTGCCGTGAGCCTAGGAAGCCGGGACGTGCTCTTTGAGTTGCACCGTGTCACGTCTGCGGGCGTGCGGCGTGTCACCGTGTCACTCTGTTGTGAGCCCATGTTTCACCGCCGTTTTCCCAGGTGGTCGGGTGTTTCACTGCTGTTGCGCGTCGTGCGCGAGGAGTGCGATGTGCACCGAGGCGGCCTGCTCGAAGTCGTCCAGGTCCACTCCGAGGCGGACCTGTATGGATTCCAGGCGGCGGTAGAGGGCGGGCCGCGAGACGTGGTGGAGCTGGGCGGTCCGGGACTTGTTGCGGCCGGTGGCGAGGTAGGTGCGCAGCACGGACAGCAGGTCCTCCTCGGTCTCGCACAGCAGCCCGTCCAGCTCCCGCTCGGCGAAGGACTGCACGTGCGGGTCGTCGCGCAGCAGGCGGATCAGGCCGCGCAGGTGGACGTCCCGCAGGCGGACGACCGGCGGGAGGTCCAGGGCGGCGGCGGAATCGGCGACGGCGTCCGCCACGTGCCGGGCCTCGCGCAGTCCGGCGGGGACGTCGTCCCAGGCGACCCGGGGGTCGGCCGCGGCGACGACCGTGCGGGCCCGGCCGGACTCGGTGCGCAGCCGGGCCGCGAAGTGCGCGGCGAGGGCGCCCGCGTCCTGGTCGCGGGGCAGGCTGAGCAGCACGGCGGTGGCTCCGTCGGCCAGTTCGGCGACCAGCCCGGGCAGGCCCAGCAGGCGCAGCAGCCGGTCGAGCCGCGGGGTGTCGCCGTCGCGGACGACCAGCGGCACGAACGTCCGCCGGTTGACCGGCAGCCCGGCCGCGCGCGCCCGGGGCAGCAGTTGCCGTGCCGGTACGACGCCGCTGACCAGGTCGGTGAGCAGGCTCTGCGCGGACTGCTCCTCCCAGGAGCACGCGGCGCCGCCGCCGAGCATGCGGTGCAGGACGAGGGCCTCGGCGGCGCGGTCGGCCAGCAGCCGTCCGGTGGCGGTGTCCCCGCGGTAGCCGCACAGCACGATCCGGCCCCAGCGCTCGCCGCGTCCGCCCAGTTCGGCCCGGATCCAGCCGTCGCCCTCGGTGCCGCCGGCCTGGCGGGCGATGCGCTCCCAGTCGCGCAGCACGTCGTCCACCGCCGGCCGCTCCCCCGCCGTGCCGAGGACCCGGTGGGCGAGGTTGGTGACCACGACCGGGCAGGCGCTGTGCCGGGCGACCTCGTCGAGCAGGCGTTGCAGCGGGGCGCCCGCGGTGATGAGGGCGGTGAGTTCCGTGCGGACGGCCTCGGAGAGGCTGACGGCGGCGAACTTGCGCCGTACGAGCCGTGACTGGACCTCCTCGGTCAGTTCGGCGAAGGGGAAGGGCCGGTGCAGGACGACCATCGGCAGCCCGCACCGCTCGGCCGCCCGGCGCATCACGGCCGGTGCGGCGGGGAAGGCGCGGCCGAGTCCGAGGACGACGGCGGCGGCGTCCGCGCGGTGCAGCGACCGGACGTACTCGGCCTGCTTCTCCTCGTCGCCGGCGAGCAGCACGCCGGTGGTGAGGACCATCTCGCCGCCGCTGAGCATCACGCCGACGTCGGCGGCCTCGGCGACGTGCACCCAGCGCACCGGCCGGTCGAGATGGCTCGCGCCGGCCACCACCTCGGGCTCCCCGGCGAGCACCCGCTCAAGGGTGAGGACCTGGCGGACCGACAGGGCCGGTTCCAGGGGCTCCCAGATGTCCGGGGTGGTGGTCATGGCGGACTTCCCTTGTCTCAGGTCACTGCTACTGGATGCTCCTCAGAGCGTTCTCGAGGATCGCGGCGCCCTCCTCGGCCTCCGCGACGTTGAGGGACAGCGGCGGCGCGACGCGCAGCGAGCTGGTGTTGTGGCCACCGCCCTTGCCGATCAGCAGACCGCCCTCGCGGGCCGCCTCCAGGACGGCCGCCGCGGCCTGCGGGTCGGCCTCGTCGGTCCCCGGCCTGGTGATCTCGATGCCGATCATCAGCCCGCGGCCGCGCACCTCCCGTACGGCCGGCACCTGCGCGGCGGCGGCCCGCAGCCGCTCGATGAGCAGGCCGCCGACGCGCCGGGAGTTGCCCTGGAGGTCGTGTTCCAGCAGGTAGGTGAGGTTGGCGAGGCCCGCCGCCATGGTGATCTGGGTGCCGCCGAAGGTGGAGATGCTGTTGGAGTCCAGGCAGTTCATGATCTCGGAACGGGCGACGACACCGCCGATGGACATGCCGTTGCCGATGCCCTTGGCGAAGGTCATGATGTCGGGCGGCCCGTTCCGCCCGTGGGCCTGCCAGCCCCAGAAGTGCTCGCCGGTGCGGCCCCAGCCGGTCTGCACCTCGTCGGCGATCCACAGGATGCCGCGCTCGTGCAGCACCTCGCGGAAGGCGGCGTACAGCCCGTCCGGCGGTGAGGTGAAGCCGCCGACGCCCTGGATGGGTTCGGCGATCAGCGCGGCCGGCGCGCGGGTGTGCCCGAGCAGGTCCACCAGGTCGTCGACGCAGGCCGCGATGAAGTCGTCGTCGCTGAGGGAGGCGTACGGGCCGCGGGTGCGCACCCCGCCGTGGACGTAGAGCGTCTGGAGCGGGGACAGCGAGGTCGGGGACCAGCTGCGGTTGCCGGTGATGCCCACCGAGCTGAAGGAGCGGCCGTGGTAGCTGTTGCGCATGGCCAGGATCGTGTTGCTGCGCCGGTAGGCCGTGGCCAGCAGCAGGGCGGTGTCGTTCGCTTCGGTCCCGGAGGTGGTGAAGAAGACGCGGGCGTCCGGGATGCCGCTCAACTTGGCCACCCGCTCGGCGAGTTCGACCATCGGCCGGTTGAGGTAGAGGGTCGAGGAGTGGACGATCCGCCCGGCCTGCTCGCTCACCGCCTTGGTCACCTCGGGCAGGGCGTGCGCGGTCATCGTGGTGAGGATGCCGCCGAAGAAGTCGAGGTACCGGTTGCCGTGGGCGTCCCAGACGTGGCGGCCCTCGCCGTGGGTGATCTCGAGCGGGTCCTCGTAGTAGAGGGCGAGCCAGTCGGGGAGCACGGCCCGGTGGCGGCCCAGCAGGTCGTCGGTCACGGCTGCACCAGTCCTTCGTAGGCGTCGGGGCGGCGGTCGCGGTAGAAGGCCCACGTCTGCCGCACTTCTTCGATCAGGTCCAGGTCCAGGTCCCGGATCACGAGCTCCTCCTGGCTGTCGCCGGCGAGGTCTCCCACGAACTGCCCGCGGGGGTCGACGAAGTAGCTCGTCCCGTAGAAGTCGTTGTCGCCGTACTCCTCCTGCCCGACGCGGTTGATCGCGGCGATGTAGTACGCGTTGGCGACGGCCGCCGCCGGCTGCTCCAGCCGCCACAGGTGGGACGACAGGCTCCGGTGGGTGGCTGAGGGGTTGTAGACCAGCTGGGCGCCGGCCAGGCCGAGCTCCCGCCAGCCCTCGGGGAAGTGGCGGTCGTAGCAGATGTAGACGCCGACCTTGCCGGCCGCCGTGTCGAAGACGGGCCAGCCGAGGTTGCCGGGCTTGAAGTAGTACTTCTCGCGGAAACCCTTGAGCTGCGGGATGTGGTGCTTGCGGTACTTGCCGAGGTAGGTGCCGTCGGCGTCGATCACGGCCGCGGTGTTGTAGTAGAAGCCGGGCTGCTCCGCCTCGAACACCGGCGCGACGATCACCATGCCGGTCTCGCGCGCGAGCGCCCGCATGCGCCGTACGGTCGGCCCGTCGGGCACCGGCTCGGCCCAGCGGTAGTGTTCCGGCTCCTCGACCTGACAGAAGTAGGGGCTGTTGAAGACTTCCTGGAAGCCGATGATCTTCGCGCCCCGGCGGGCCGCCTCGCGGGCGTGCTCCTCGTGTTTCGCCACCATGGACTCGGTGTCGCCGGTCCAGGTGGCCTGGACCAGGGCGGCACGTACGACGTTGGCCATGAGCTGCTCCTTCGACGCGACGTCAGCGCCTCTACGCCCGTAGAAGCGGGCCGTAGAGCCACGAACGTAAGCCTCTCGCACGGGCTTGCCAAGACCATCGTCCCCAACCCGCGGCGCCGGGCGCGATTCGCACTCCTGTGGGTGAGTCGCCGGGGGCGCGGCCTCCCCGGTCAGGCGGGGAATCCGGCGACCCGGAGGGCGTGCAGGAGGTCCCAGCGGCGCTCGTCCGACACGCCCCGCGCGGCCTCCAGCAGGAGCGGTACGAGGGTCTGCGGGCCGGGCTCGGCGCTGCGGGCCGCCTCCTCGGGGGTGCGGGCTCTGACGTACGCGTCGAGCAGCGCCCGCACCTCGCGGTGACGCCCCTCGGTGACGAGTCCGAGGACGGCCTGCCCGATCTCGCCCGGGGGCCGGGCGACCCCCTGCCGCAGGATCTGGCGTCCGTCTGCCGTGCGCCCTGCCGCGCCCAGCGCGTCCGCCGCGGCGACCAGCCGCCCGGCGGGCAGCGAGGCGGCCTCCCACAGCAGGGTCTGCCAGTCCGCACCCAGCCCGGCCCGCTCCAGCTCGTGCGCGAGCAGCGGGAACCGGGCCGGGGCCCAGGTCGCGGCCTCGACCAGCAGGGCATGCGCCTCGCCGCTGCGCCCCTCCTTGCGCAGCCGCGCGAGCGCCTCGACGGCTCGCACGACGTCCCTCCGCTCCGCACCGCCGTCGGCCACGGCCCGCGGCTCCGTCCGCTCCTCCCCCACCTCTTCGGCGGCCCCGGCGAACCGCGCACCACGCGGCTTACGGCGGCCGGTCACGGGGGCGGGTTCGGGGAGCAGCGGCACGGCAGCGGGCGGCACGACGACGGGTGCGGCGTCCTCCTCGGCCATCCCGGCGAACCGGGCACTGCCGCGGCGGCGCTTGCGCTGCTTGGGGGTGACGGGCTGGGGGGCCGGGGGCTCGGGGGCGGCGGGCGAGCCCTCAGTGGCGGCTTCCCATGAGGTGTGGCCGGTTTGAGCAGGGCCGCCCTGGAGGGCGTCGGCGGCGTGGCCGACTGCGGCGGCCCGGGAGGCGGCCCCACCTGCCGGATACGCACGGCTCTGGGCCTCGGCCCCGCCGCCCGAAACCCCGAAGACACCGGACGCCCCACCGACCCCGGCTTCCCCAGAGACAGCCCGACCCGCCGCATACTCACCGCCACGGGCATCCGCCCGGCTGCCCGGAGCCGCGAACGCACCGGACGCCCCACCGGACGTCCCTTCCCGGGACGTGGCCCCGCCCGCCGGATGCGCACGGTCCTGGGCCTCGGCCCGGCGTTCCGCCTCCGCGCTCGCGTCCGAATGCCGGGGGTCATAACGACCGGCGGAACCCGTCACGGCTGACGGCGGCTCCTCGCGGTGCCCGGGCGTGGCAGGCGCTCCGGTGTCGTACGGGCCGCCAGGAGCCGATCGCATACGGCCCCGGTCCGATACCGGGCCACCACCCTCATGGCCGCGGGTGCTGTCCGACGCCGGACCATCACCCTCGTACCCACGGCCACCGCCCGACGCCGGACCATCACCCGCATACCCACGGCCACCGCCCGACGCCGGACCATCACCCGCATACCCACGGCCACCGCCGGATACCGGCCAGTCGTCCGTATACGCACGATCCCCTGCCGACCGACCACCATCCGCCGCCACACCGGGACTCGCCCCCGTGCCGGGCCCTGGTCGCGAACTGCCGTCCGCCGCCGTGGAATCACCGCCGTTCGGCCTGCGCCATGCGCCCGACCACGTGCCGTCGTCCTCGGAAGAGCCGCCGCCGCGCGGGCCGCGCCGTCCGCCTGAGGTCGCGTCCTCCGTCGTGCCCGCGTCGCCGGGCAGACCCGCGGCGGCCCCCGGCACGCCGGCACCCCGTCCGTCCCCGGAGCCCCACGCCGAGTGGGACACCTCGCGGCGGTCCAAGTCGGCCATCCGCGCCCGGAGTTCCGCGCAGCGCGCTGTCGCGCGCTCATGGTCGTCGTGGGCCCAGGCGAAATCGAGGCGGAGGGCGTCGGCCTCCTCGCGGGTGGCGGCGGTGGCGAGGAGGCGGATCAGGTCCGCCTGGCGTTCGGCGGCGTATTTCTGCTCGCGGAGCATGACGTCGAGCCGGTCCCGGAGGGCGTCGCGGCCGCCGGGCCCGGCGTCGTACGCGGCGAGCGCGGCGGCGTGCAGGGACCGGGCGCGTTCCGTCTCCGGGCCCGCGCCCCCGGGGCCGTACTGCCCGGCGAGGTCCTGCAACAGCGCCTCGACCACGTCCCAGGGCGGCATCTCACGTCCGTCGAGACAGGCCCGCATGCCCTCGGGGTCACGCTGCCAGAACACCGCACACCAACCCCCGGACGGGTCCAGGCGTGCCAGCAGACCGTCCAGGTAATGCGCGAACTCCCGTACTTCATCCGGGAGCCGATCCGCCGCCATCGCTCAACTCCCGCTAGACCGGAGCACTCCGGTCAGTAGGCAACACCAGTCGTGTTACAGCGGTGCTACGGGGAGTTTTCACACGGGGCGCAGGAGCCTCATCGTCACGTCGTCAGACGGGCACCAGCACGCACTGCCCGGCCAGTTCGTCCATCGACAGCCCGAGCGTGCCCGCCAGCGCGGCCACCGTGAAGAAGGCCGGGGTCGGAGCCCGCCCGGTCTCGATCTTGCGGAGCGTCTCCGGCGAGATGCCCGCTCTCGCGGCGACCTCCGTCATGCTCCGGTCGCCACGCGCCGCACGCAGGAGCCGGCCGAGCCGCTCGCCGCGTTCGCGCTCTTCGGGGGTGAGAGGGGTGCGCACCATGCCCCCATTCTAATACCGGTATAGTAATTGGCATGGTTGAGCTGAAGACCGATACCTCCATCGACGCGATGTACGAGGCGGGCCAAGTCGTCGCCCGCGCCCTGACGGCCGCACAGAAGGCCGCTGACGTGGGCGTCTCCCTGCTGGAGCTGGACGAGGTGGCGCATGACGTGCTGCGCGAGGCGGGAGCGACCTCGCCCTTCCTCGGCTACCGGCCGTCCTTCGCGCCGACCCCCTTCCCCGCCGTCCTCTGCGTCTCGGTCAACGACGCGATCGTGCACGGCATCCCGACCCGCTACCGGCTGCGCGACGGCGACCTGGTCTCCATCGACTTCGGCGCGGAACTGGGCGGCTGGGTCGGCGACTCGGCGCTCAGCTTCGTCGTGGGCACCCCGCGCGAGGCCGACCTGCGCCTGATCGAGACCGCCGAGCGGGCCCTGGAGGCCGGCATCGAGGCCGCCGTCGTCGGCAACCGCATCGGCGACATCGCCCACGCGATCGGCACCGTCTGCCGCGCCGCGGGTTACGGCATCCCCGAGGGTTTCGGCGGCCACGGCATCGGCCGCCGGATGCACGAGGACCCCGGAGTTCCGAACGAGGGCAGGCCGGGGCGTGGGATGCGCCTGAGGCACGGCATGGCGCTGGCGATCGAACCCATGGTCATCGCGGGCGGCATCGACACCTTCCACCCGGCCCCCGACGGCTGGACCCTGATGACGGACGACGGCTCCCGCGCGGCCCACGCGGAGCACACGGTGGCGATCACGGACGCGGGCCCGAGGATCCTGACCGCACGTTGAGATCGTCCTGACCGCACGCTGACGCTGAGATCTGCCAGGCTTACCCGGATAAGCCCCGAAGGTGCCCCTTGTCCACGATCGTGCGAAGGTGTTCTACGAGCGCGCCCCAGGTGTAACCGGCTGCCACCCGGGTTACCCGACCCCGGCACGTCGACCAGCGAGGGCGTCCCCCGCCCGCGCGCCGGGGACGCCGGGAACGGAAGGCCCATGAGCAGCGGCTTCACCAGCCCGGAGGGCTACGGCTCGGATCCCTTCGGAGAATTCCTCGCACGCTTCTTCGGCGGACCGCGTCCGGGTCCCCGGCAGATCGACATCGGCCGGCTGCTCAGCCAGCCGGCCCGGGAGCTCGTCCGCGGCGCCGCCCAGTACGCCGCCGAGCACGGCAGCCGGGACCTCGACACGGAACACCTGCTGCGGGCGGCGCTGGCCACCGAGCCCACCAGGACTCTGCTGACCAAGGCCGGCGCGAACCCCGACTCGCTGGCGTCGCAGATCGACGAGCGGTCGGGCCCGGCCCAGCACACCCCGGACGACGCACCGCCGCCGACCGCGCTCTCCCTCACCCCGGCCGCCAAGCGCGCCCTGCTGGACGCGCACGACATGGCCCGGGCCCGCGGCTACGGCTACATCGGGCCGGAGCACGTGCTCAGCGCCCTGGCCTCGAACCCCGACTCGGCCGCCGGGCACATCCTGAACGCGGCCCGCTTCGCCCCCTCCAACCCGCCCGAGGCACCGGAGGCCCCCAAGGCCGAGCGGCCACGCCCGACGAACACGCCGACCCTCGACAAGTACGGCCGTGACCTCACAGACCTGGCCCGGCAGGGCCGTATCGACCCGGTGATCGGCCGGGACGAGGAGATCGAGCAGACCGTCGAGGTGCTCTCCCGCCGCGGCAAGAACAACCCGGTGCTTATCGGTGACGCGGGCGTCGGCAAGACCGCCATCGTGGAGGGGCTGGCGCAGCGCATCTCCGAGGGCGACGTGCCCGATGTGCTGACCGGGCGCCGCGTGGTCGCCCTGGACCTGACGGGCGTGGTCGCGGGCACCCGTTACCGGGGTGACTTCGAGGAGCGGATGAACAACATCGTCGGCGAGATCCGCGCCCACTCCGAGCAGTTGATCATCTTCATCGACGAGCTGCACACGGTCGTGGGCGCCGGTGCCGGTGGCGGCGACGGCAGCTCCATGGACGCCGGGAACATCCTCAAGCCGGCCCTCGCCCGCGGCGAGCTGCACATCGTGGGCGCCACCACGCTGGAGGAGTACCGCCGGATCGAGAAGGACGCGGCGCTGGCCCGCCGCTTCCAGCCGATCATGGTGCCGGAACCGACCGCGGCGGACGCGATCGAGATCCTGCGCGGCCTCCAGGACCGCTACGAGGCCCACCACCAGGTCCGCTACACGGACGAGGCCCTGGTCGCCGCCGTCGAGCTGTCCGACCGCTACCTCACCGACCGGCGGCTGCCGGACAAGGCGATCGACCTGATCGACCAGGCCGGTGCCAGGGTCCGGCTTCGCGCCCGCACCAAGGGCACCGACGTACGGGGCATGGAGCGGGAGCTGGAGCAGCTGACCCGGGACAAGGACCAGGCGGTCGCGGACGAGCAGTACGAGCAGGCCACCCAGTTGCGCGACCGGATCATGGACCTGAAGCTGCGGATCACCCAGGCGGGCGGCGACCACGAGATCGACGAGGGCCAGGACCTGGTGGTCGAGGCCGAGGCGATCGCCGAGGTGGTGTCCCGGCAGACCGGCATCCCGGTCAGCAGCCTCACCCAGGAGGAGAAGGACCGCCTGCTGCGCTTGGAGGAGCACCTGCACGAGCGGGTGGTCGGCCAGGACGAGGCCGTGCGGGTGGTCTCGGACGCGGTGCTGCGCTCCCGCGCCGGGCTCGCCAGCCCCGACCGGCCGATCGGCAGCTTCCTGTTCCTCGGCCCGACCGGCGTCGGCAAGACGGAGCTGGCCCGGGCGCTCGCCGAGGCCCTGTTCGGCAGCGAGGACCGCATGGTCCGCCTCGACATGAGCGAGTACCAGGAGCGGCACACGGTCAGCCGCCTGGTCGGCGCCCCGCCCGGCTACGTCGGCCACGAGGAGGCCGGCCAGCTCACCGAGGTCGTCCGGCGGCACCCGTACTCGCTGCTCCTGCTGGACGAGGTGGAGAAGGCCCACCCGGACGTCTTCAACATCCTGCTCCAGGTCCTCGACGACGGCCGGCTCACCGACTCCCAGGGCCGCACGGTCGACTTCACCAACACCGTCATCGTGATGACCAGCAACCTCGGCTCCGAGGTGATCACCCGCCGCGGCGCCTCCGTGGGCTTCGCGTCGGGCGGCGCGGACGCGGACGAGGAGGCCCGGCGCGAACAGATCCTGCGCCCCCTGCGCGAGCACTTCCGCCCCGAGTTCCTCAACCGCATCGACGAGATCGTCGTCTTCCGCCAGCTCAGCACGGAACAGCTGCGCCGGATCACCAACCTCCTGCTGGACCGCACCCGTTCCCTCGTACAGAGCAAGGGCATCTCCGTGACCTTCACCGACCGAGCGGTGGAATGGCTGGCCGAGCACGGCTACCAGCCGGAGTACGGCGCCCGCCCGCTGCGCCGCACGATCCAGCGCGAGGTGGACAACGAGTTGTCCCGGCTGTTGCTGGACGGCAGGGTCGCGGAGGGCGGACAGGTGACGGTGGACGTGGAAGACGGCCGCCTGACGTTTCAAACGCAGGTGAGTGCAACGTCCTCATAGGGGCGCGGGGCTGTATCGAAGTGCGGCTCCGCCGCGTGGGCGCGACCAGCCCCCACGCCCCGTCGGACGGCCCTCAACGCACAGACCGCACCACCATCGCCGATCCCCCACCCCGCCGCACAGTCTCGGCCGCGGCCAGCCACTTACCACCCGGCAACCGCTGAACCCCCGTGGCCGCCCCGATCTCCGGGTTGGCCTTGAAGGAGTGCCCGATCGCTTCGAGCTGCTTCCTCACGCCACTGTCGAGACCCGGCTCCAGCTCGGTCTGCGCGGCATTCCGTTGACTGGCCCGCGGCGCCGCGATCGCGTCGACGAGCGGCAACCCCCGGTCGAGGAACCCGGTGAGCGTCTGCAGAACCGTCGTGATGATGGTCGCCCCACCCGGCGACCCCAGCGCCACCACGGGCTTGTCATGCCGGTCGAGAACGATCGTCGGCGACATGGACGATCGCGGCCGCTTCCCCGGCCCCGGCAGGTTCGGGTCGTGCACCGCGGGGTTCGCCGGGGTGAAGGAGAAGTCCGTCAACTCGTTGTTGAGGATGAATCCCCGCCCCGGCACGGTGATCCCGCTGCCACCCGTCTGCTCGATGGTGAGGGTGTAGGCGACGACGTTCCCCCATTTGTCGGCCACCGTCAGGTGCGTCGTGCTGTCCCCCTCGTACGTCGTCGGAGCGGCCGTACCACCGGAGCCGCACGCCTTCGGGTCGCGCGGATCACCCGGCGCCACAGGGCTCGTGAGCACCGCGTTGTCCTTGATCAGGCACTCGCGCGAGTCGGCGAACCGCTGGGACAGCAGTCCCTTCGTCGGTACGTCCTCGAAGGCCGGGTCGCCCACCCAGCGGCCCCGGTCCGCGAAGGCGATCCGGCTGGCCTCGATGTAGCGGTGCAGATACTTGGCCTGGTCGGCCTTCGACAGGTCGGTCCGCTCCAGGATGTTGAGCGCCTCGCCGACCGTCGTACCGCCGGAGGAGGACGGTGCCATGGAGTAGACGCCGAGGCCGCGGTACGAGGACTTGGTGGGTGCCTGGAGCTTGGTGCGGTAGGCGGCCAGGTCCCTCTCGGACAGGTCGCCGGGGCGGGCGTTCCAGCCGGAGGACGGGTCCACGGGGGGTTTGTTGACCGTGTCGACGACGTCCCGGCCGATGTCCCCGCGGTAGAGGGCGCCCACGCCCTTGCGGGCCAGCTCCGCGTAGGTGCGGGCGAGGTCGGGGTTCTTGAAGGTGGAGCCGACGACGGGGAGCCGTCCGCCGGGCAGGAACAGCTCGGCTGTGTCGGGGAAGTAGCGGAAGCGGGTCTCGTTGGACGCCGTCTGCGAGCGGAAGGTCTCGTCGACCGTGAAACCGTCACGGGCGAGCCGCTCGGCCGGCTTCAGGACGCTCGCGAGCCGCTTGCTGCCCCACCGGTCGAGCGCCGTCTGCCAGGTGGCGGGCGTGCCCGGGGTGCCGACGCTCAGGCCGCTGCTGACGGCCTGGGCGAAGGGGACGGGCTTGCCGTTCTCGACGAACAGGTTCTTGTCGGCGGTCAGCGGGGCGGTCTCCCGGCCGTCGATGGTGCGGACCGTACGGGACTTGGCGTCGTAGTAGACGAAGTAGCCGCCTCCGCCGATGCCTGCCGAGTAGGGCTCCGTGACGCCGAGCGCGGCGGCCGTGGCGACGGCCGCGTCGACGGCGTTGCCGCCCTTGCGCAGGACCTCGATCCCGGCCGCGGAGGCGTCCCGGTCGACGCTGGAGACGGCGCCGCCGTAGCCGACTGCCAGGGGCGTTTTCTCACCGCCGGTGCTCTGCGCGGCGGGCGGCGCCGCCCCTCCCACCGACACCACCACGGCGGCAGAAACCGCCAGGATTGTCAGATTCCGTGCGACAGGGCGACGCATCCGCACCTCCAGTCAAAGGCCGTTCGCGCAGCTTAATTCATCGCCATGGCCGCGTCAGGGATGCCTCGAACACCGGTGCGTCGAGCCCGCTACCATGCGCGCCCATGAATGACGACGTGCGCAACATCGTCCTGGGCGTGGTCGCGGCGGGTATCAGCGCCGCGCTCGGCTGGGTGGCCCGCACCTACCTGTGGAAGCGCAAGCTCCGCCGGAAGCAGGCCTTCTTCGGACTGCCCGACAACTCGGAATCGCTGCTGGTGGTGAACCGGGGCGCCGCGGGGCCCGAGTTCGCCGTGATGCGCTACGACGTGTTCGCACTGCTCGAACTCGCCGCGCTGATCAAGGACTGCAACGCCCACGCCCAGATCCTGCCGCACGACACGGCACGTCAGGGCTTCGGTGAGCGCACCGAGTTCTGCGTGGGCGGACCTGCGTCCAACCGCCGCATGGCGGCCCACCTGTCCTCTCTGCTTCCCGGTGTGCGGGTGAACGTCGACGCCGAACCGAGCCCGGACCGGGGCTCGTTCCTCATCGGCTCCGAGCGCTACCGCGTGGAGAACGGCAGGGAGGAGTACGCGCTGCTCGCCCGGCTCACCGCCGAGCGGAGCCCGCACACCCGTCCCGTCTTCCTCTTCTGCGGCCAGACGTCGATCACCAACCAGGCCACCACCCGCTATCTCGCCCGCAACCACGAGCGGCTGTCCCGCAAGCACGGCAACAACTCGTTCGTACTGCTGCTGAAGGTGATCAACTCGCAGGCGTACGGGCCGGACGTCGTCGAACTGGTGGAGGACGTGACGCGCGCGGCACAGACGCCGCTCCCGGCCCCGGCTCCACGCAACAGCCACCGGGCCTCCTGAAGTCCTCCACTTCTCAACAATCGTTACTGGCACGTAACTTACCGACGGGTTACCACTGGTAAGGGGGCGAGGTTACCGTTCGGTCACTTTGCACTGACACGAGTGAGGAGTGACCCGTGGGACTCCACCGCAAGGCCCTGCGCACCACCGCCGTAGGCGCCGTCTCGGCGACCCTGGTCGCCGGCACAGCCCTCGGAATCGCCCCCACCGCCCAGGCGGCGCCGAACCCCATCCGGTTCGTCGACATCACCGGCGACGGCGGCACCGTCCTGAAGGCCAACGTCGTCACCCCGGCCGGCGCCGACGGAACGCACCGCTACCCGCTGCTCGTCATGCCCACGAGCTGGGGTCTGCCCCAGGTGGAGTATCTGGCCCAGGCCCAGAAGCTCGCCGACTCCGGGTACGTCGTCGTCACCTACAACGTGCGCGGCTTCTGGCAGTCGGGCGGCGAGATAGAAGTCGCGGGCCCGCCCGACGTGGCCGACGCCTCGAAGGTCATCGACTGGGCGCTCGCCAACACTCCCTCGGACGCCGGGCACATCGGCATGGCGGGCGTCTCCTACGGCGCCGGCATCAGCCTGCTCACCGCCGCGCACGACAAGCG
Source organism: Streptomyces coeruleofuscus (assembly GCF_039532725.1). NCBI lineage: Bacteria > Bacillati > Actinomycetota > Actinomycetes > Kitasatosporales > Streptomycetaceae > Streptomyces > Streptomyces coeruleofuscus. Next base: position 751,825 of record NZ_BAAASE010000001.1, on the reverse strand, counting down.
AATCCGCGCGGTCGCCTCGCTGAGCGGCTGGGCCGATCTGATCGGCTCGATCTACTCCGGGCGCACCCAGCACGTCCAGGCCGCCGCCCTGCTGGACGGCGCGAGCGTGGTGACGGGCCGGCAGAGCGCCGAACTCCGGCAGACCTTCGACGACTTCTACGCCTCCAACCTGGCGAAGGAGCCGGAGCTCATCGCCTGGGGGAAGAAACGTTCCGCTGCGACCTACGTCGACCAGATCAACAAGAACGGCGCGGCGGTCATGCTCGCCAACGCCTGGGGCGACACCGTCTTCCCGCCCAACCAGTACGCCGACTTCTACGAGAAGCTGACCGGCCCGAAGCGGCTGGAGATGCGGCCCGGAGACCACGCCACCGCCGAGCTGACCGGCCTGTTCGGGCTGCCCAACGACGTGTGGAAGGACACCGAGCGCTGGTTCGACCACCACCTCAGGGGCGAGGACAACGGCATCGACCGCGAACAGCCCGTCCAGCTCAAGTCCCGCTCCACGGGCGGCTACGAGGGCTACCCCGACTGGAAGTCGGTCGCCGCGACGAACCGGAAGATCGACCTCGCGGGCACGACCACGATCCGCACCAACGTGAACTCGGGGGCCGACGGCGGCGTCGTCTTCCTGTCCAGCATCCTCGACCAGGTGGCCCAGCTTCCCCCGGTCGCCTCCATTCCGCTGCTCCCCCGCCGCTGGGCCGCCGTGTGGCAGTCGGAGAAGTACGCCACGGCCCAACAGGTCCGCGGAACGGCGAAACTGCACACGACCCTCACCCCGACCAAGGAGAGCGGCACCCTCGTCGCCCACCTGTACGACGTGGGGCCGCTCGGCCTCGGCAAGCTGGTCTCCCACGCGCCGTACACCTTCCACGGGCGCACCCCCGGAAAGCCGTTCGGCGTCGACCTGGAGCTGTTCTCCACGGCCTACGACGTCCCGGCCGGGCACCGCCTCGCCCTGGTCGTCGACACGGTCGACCCGCTCTACATCGAGCACAACCCGTCCGGCGCGCAGCTGACCTTCTCCTCGCCGGCGAACGACCCGTCGTACGTGTCGGTTCCGCTGCGCGAGCAGTGATCTCCGGCTGCTGCCGGACGGGCCTGGCCGATGTGAACCGCCGCCCCCGTGGCCTACAGGGCCGTGGGGGCCGCACCCGGCGGGAGTGGCCCGCGGAGCGGGCGGGCGGTCTGCTCACCCCGGGCGGGATCGGCGGAATTCGGCGAAGTCCCCCTCTCCGACAGGGATGAAGGGCACATCGTAGTCGAGGTCCGACGCGATGAGCCGTCCGGAGCCCCGCCGTTCAGTGCTTGAGGATCTTGGAGAGGAAGTCCTTGGCGCGGTCGCTGGTGGGGTTGGTGAAGAACTCGTCGGGGGTGCGGTCCTCGACGATCCGGCCGTCGGCCATGAAGACGACGCGGTTGGCGGCCGACCGGGCGAAGCCCATCTCGTGCGTGACGACGATCATGGTCATGCCGTCGCGGGCCAGTTGCTTCATGACCTCCAGCACCTCGTTGATCATCTCCGGGTCGAGGGCCGAGGTCGGCTCGTCGAAGAGCATCGCCTTGGGCTCCATGGCCAGGGCGCGGGCGATGGCCACGCGCTGCTGCTGGCCGCCGGAGAGCTGCGCCGGGTACTTGTCCGCCTGGTCGGCGACACCGACCCGGTCGAGCAGTTCGCGGGAGCGCTTGTCGGCGTCCTCCTTCTTGCGCCCGCGCACCTTGACCTGCCCCAGGGAGAGGTTCTGCAGGACGGTCTTGTGGGCGAAGAGGTTGAACGCCTGGAAGACCATCCCGACGTCGGCGCGCAGCCGCGCGAGGGGCTTGCCCTCCTCCGGCAGCGGCTGCCCGTCGAGGATGATCTGTCCGGACTCGATGGTCTCCAGACGGTTGATCGCCCGGCACAGGGTGGACTTTCCCGACCCCGACGGGCCGATGACCACGACCACCTCCCCCCTGCCGACGGTGAGGTTGATGTCCTGGAGGACATGCAGCTCCCCGAAGTGCTTGTTGACGTCACGCAGCTCGATCAGCGGATCGACGGCCATGCTCAGCCCTACTCACTCTCAGCTGTGTGGTGGTTGCCGCAACGTATCCAGGCAAGATCGGACTTGAACGGCGACACGCACTTTTCGATCATTAGCCGTATTTACGGCGGACTTTGGGCCAAAGGTTCTGAGGCTCAGCGGTTCTGAGGATCAAGGGTTCTGAAGACCAGTCTCACGCCTCCGCGACTTCCGCGTACAGCTGGGACAGCTCGGGCACGCCGTTCGCGGCCCATTCGTGACCGGAGTCCACGACGTCGAACTCCCGGCCGGAGGCGAGCCGCACGACGGGCTGCCCGTCGGACCGGATCTCCCAGGCCGCTCCGGGCACGGTGAGCACGATGACCGTGCCCAGGTAGAGCCCGGCGTCGTTGCCGAGCCAGGTCAGGGTCTCCTCGTCGTCCCGCCAGAGTGGCACGAGCTGGTCCAGCGCCTCCAGCGAGGCCGCCGAGTCGTCCAGCCGGACACCCGCCCGGGACGCCTGGGAGCGGAGCAGTTCACACTCGGCAAGGAGTTCCGCGATGCCTGCCGGATCGGGAACCCCGAGCTTCCGGCGCCGGTTGCCCAGGAAAGGGATGTTCATACGTCCAGCGTGTCATTCGTACCGCCGTACGCACCACAGGCGCGCGGGCTCGCCGGTACCTGACAAGTTCACGCCGAGTTCGTGCAGGGCTCGTTGACGTGCCTCTGCCGTCTCCCTAGTTTCACCGTGCGTCGTGGCTCGTCCGTCCCGGCTTTTGTCGTGTCTTCTGTTCCGTCCCTGCGTTTCGTCTTGTTGCGTCGTGTGTCGATGAGCGGGAGGAGTCGGCCGTGCGCCGATGTGTCCGGGGGATCCTGATCGTCCTGGCCCTGTGCGGGGTCCTGGTGCCGGCGGTGCCTGCGCAGGCCGTCGAGGAGCGGCGGGCCGCGCCGGTGCCGCTTGAGCGGCTGTTCGACAACGTCGCCGTCAGCGACGACGGACGGCCCGCGCAGGCCGACTTCGACGGCGCCGGTGCCTCCCTGTCGGCGCGGGACCTCGCGGCCGCGGGCTGGACGCCCGGCCGCGGCCTCACCGTCCAGGGGGCCCGGCTGACCTGGCCGCGGCGGCAGCCCGGCGAGCCGGACAACGTCCGCGCGGCCGGCCAGGACGTACGCGTCACGGGGCGCGGGGACGCCCTCGCCTTCCTGGTGGCGGGCACCTCCGGCACCGAGGTGGGCGGCCCGGGCGTGATCACGTACGCGGACGGCACCCGCTCCGGGTACCGGCTGACCGCGCCCGACTGGCGCACCGGGCCGCTCGCCACGAAGGCGGTGGCCCTGCCGCACATCAACACGCCCGGCGGGCAACTCGCCGAGCGGGCCCGCCTGTACGTCGTGACGGTGCCGCTGGCGCCGGGGCGCCCGGTCGCCTCCGTCCGGCTGCCGCGCGCGTCCGGACTGCACGTCTTCGCGGTGTCGGTCCGCACCGCGACGCGGGGCTGGACGGGCAGCTGGACGACGTCCACGTCCGGCTACACCGCCGTGGGGCCCTGGACGGACCGGACGCTGCGCCTCGTGGTGCACACGTCGGCCGGCGGGCCCCGGGTGCGGGTGCGGTTCGACAACACCTTCGCGGCGGCGCCGGTACGGATCGGCAGCGCGACGGTCGCCGTGCAGGAGTCGGGCGCGGCGGCGCGGGGGACGCCGGTGCCGCTGTCCTTCGGCGGCGCGGGGGACGTGGAGATCCCGGCCGGGGCCCAGGCGTACAGCGACCCTCTGGGCTTCGCCGTCCCGGCGGACGCCAACCTGCTGGTGAGCTTCCACCTGCCCGGCACGGTGGCGGTGGCGCCCGTGCACCGGCTGGCGCAGCAGCGGTCGTACGTCAGCGGGCCGGGCGACCACGCGGCGGACGGCTCCGCGGACGCGTACACATCGGTGATCACCAGTTGGCCGCTGCTCGCGGGGGTCGACGTGAGCGGCGGGCCCGGGTCCGTGGTGCTGCTCGGGGACTCCATCACCGACGGCGACAAGTCCACGGTGGACGCGAACCGGCGGTGGCCGGACGTGCTGGCCGGCCGGCTGCTGAGGCAGACCACGGTCCCGCGCTACGGCGTACTGAACCAGGGCATCTCGGGCAACCGCGTGGTCACCGACCGGTATCCCGGCGACGGCGTGTCCACGGACGCGGCCGGGGTGAGCGCCCTGCACCGGTTCGACCGGGACGTCCTCGCCCAGCCGTCCGCGCGGACGGCGGTCGCCTTCGAAGGCGTCAACGACGTGCGCTGGGGCACGTCGGCGGAGCAGGTGATCGCGGGGCTGCGGGAGCTGGCGGCACGCGGGCACGCCCGGGGCGTCAGGATGCTCGCGGCGACGATCCTGCCGTGCGAGGGCGAGGCGCGGTGCACGGCCGCCGTCGACGCCGAGCGGATCGCGGTGAACGAGTGGATCCGGGACGGCGGGGTCTTCGACGGTGTGCTCGACTTCGACGCGGTGGTCCGGGATCCGCAGCGGCCGTCCCGGATGCTGCCCGCGTACGACAGTGGGGACCATCTGCATCCGGGCGACGCGGGGCTGGCGGCCCTGGCGGACTCGGTGGACCTGCGGCTGCTCTAGCGAGTGACGTGTGGGACAGGTCGCAGGCGGTTCCTAGGGCCTGTTGTTTGGATCAGACCGCAGGTAACTGACGGTGCTGGTCGATGCCGGTGAGCGGGGTCTGGTGCGTGCAGCCGCAAGGCGGAGGAGGGCGTCGATGCGGAGCATCGGCAACCGACGTCAACGCGGCAGATGTGCGTGCCAGACCCCGCGTCTGCGGCGTGATCCAAACGACAGGCCCTAGACGTCGAGGTCCACCACGACCGGCGCGTGGTCCGACGCGCCCTTGCCCTTGCGCTCCTCGCGGTCCACGTACGCGTCCTTGACGGCCTTCGTGAACGGCTGGTTGGCGTACACCAGGTCGATGCGCATGCCGCGGTTCTTCGGGAAGCAGAGCTGGCGGTAGTCCCAGTACGTGAACGGGTGCTCGTACTTGAGGGGCCGCGGGACCACGTCGGACAGGCCGGTCTCCCGCAGGGAGGCGAGGGCGGCGCGCTCGGCCGGGGTGACGTGCGTGGAGCCCTCGAAGGCCGCGCGGTCGTGGACGTCGTCGTCCGTCGGTGCCACGTTGTAGTCGCCCATCACCGCGAAGGGGCGGCTGCCGGACGCGTCTCCGGCGACGGCGGCCTTGAGGGCCTCGAACCACTGGAGCTTGTAGGCGTAGTGGGGGTGGTCCACCTCACGGCCGTTCGGCACGTAGACCGACCAGACGCGGAGCGGGCCGCACGTCGCCGAGATGGCACGGGGCTCCACCGAGCCTTCGAAACCGGGGTCGCCGGGCAGGCCCTTGACGACGTCCTCGATGCCGACGCGGGAGAGCACCGCCACGCCGTTCCACCGGCCGGTCGCGTGGACCGCCGCCTCGTAGCCCAGCTCGCGCAGCTGCTCCGTCGGGAACTGGTCCTCGGCGACCTTGGCCTCCTGGAGGCACAGCACGTCCGTGCCGCTGCTCTCCAGCCAGGCGAGGAGCCTCGGCAGGCGGGCGGTGATCGAGTTCACGTTCCAGGTCGCGATGCGCATGTCCCACAACCTACCCGGCGGGTCTGACAACGCGGCCCGGTCCCCTGGAGCCTCAGACCTCGGCGGAGTCTCCAGATGTCAGCCGCAGGTGCTCCGAGCCCCCGAGCTGCCCGATCTGGCGGTCGTAGATGGGGCGCGCCAGGTCGGTGAGCAGGGCGTCGTGGATGTCGTAGGCGCGCTGGGGCCTGACCTCGCGGACGTAGTCGATCACCTCGGAGATCTTGCTCCACGGGGCCATCACCGGGAGCATCAGCGTCTCGACCCGGTGGCCGGGGACGGTGAGGGCGTCGCCGGGGTGGAAGACCTTGCCGCCGTCGACGAGGAAGCCGACGTTGGTGATCCGCGGGATGTCCGGGTGGATCACCGCGTGGAGCTCGCCGTGGACCTGGACCTCGAAGCCGGCGGCGGTGAAGGTGTCGCCGTGGCCGACGGTGTGCACGCGGCCGGGGAACGCCGAGGAGATCTTCTCGGCGACGGACTTCAGGGTCCAGATCCGCGCGGCCGGGTTGTCCTCCATCGCGGCGCGCAGCCGGAACTCGTCGAAGTGGTCGGGGTGCTCGTGGGTGACGAGGATCGCGTCCGCGCCGAGCGCGGCGTCCTCCTCGCTGAACCCGCCGGGGTCGAGGACGAGGGTGCGGCCGTCCTTCTCGAGGCGGACGCAGGAGTGCGACTTCTTCGTGAGCTTCATGATTCCATCCTGCCTCCGCGCTCCCCCGCGGTCTCACTCACTCCTGGGGCGTGGTCTCCTCGCGGATGACCTGCTGGGCGACCTTGAACGCGCTGTTCGCCGCCGGGACGCCGCAGTAGACGGCCGCCTGGAGCAGCACCTCCTTGATCTCGCCCGGGGTGAGGCCGTTGCGCAGCGCCGCTCTGGTGTGGAAGGCCAGCTCGTCCAGGTGGCCGCCGGCGACCAGGGCGGTGAGGGTGACGCAGCTGCGGGTGCGGCGGTCGAGGCCGGGGCGGTCCCAGACCTCGCCCCAGGCGTAGCGGGTGATGAACTCCTGGAAGTCCCCGGAGAACTCGTCGGCCTGCGCCAGCGCCCGGTCGACGTGCGCGTCGCCCAGCACTTCGCGGCGGACCTTGAGCCCGGCGTCGTAGGGGTCGGGCCGTCCCTGGGGCTGCTGCGGTACGACCGGGGCGATCTCGGCGACGGGCCCGGTCTGGAGTGGCTGGGAGGGGGCGGCGGACAGGACCGGCTTGACGGCGGCCGCGGGCAGGGCGGTCTGGCCGGTGGAGGTCTCGAAGGCGGGCTGCCAGGCGGTGGAGAAGTGCCGCACCAGGAGGTCGGTGACGGCCGCGGGCTGCTCCACCGGAACCAGGTGGGAGGCGCCGGGGACGACGGCGAGGCGGGCGTCCGGGATGCCGGCGACCAGGGTGCGGGCTTCGGCGGGGCCGGTGACCTGGTCGTCCGATCCGACGAGGACCAGCGTCGGCACGCCCACCCGTCCGAGCTCGGCCCGGACGTCGAACGAGGCGAGCGCCTCGCAGGCGGCGATGTAGCAGCCGGGGTCGGTGGTGCGCACCATCTGCACGGCCCACTCGGTGATCGCGGGCTGCGCGGCGGCGAACCCGCCGGTGAACCAGCGGTCGGGGGCCGTGCGGGCGATGGGATCGAGCCCGTTCGTCCGGACGATCACCCCTCTCTGCCGGAACTCGTCGGCCGTGCCGAAGCGCGGCGAGGCCGCGATCAGCGCGAGGGAGGCGAGCCGCTCAGGGTGGCGCAGGGCCAGCTCGATGCCGACGGCGCCGCCGAGGGCGCAGCCCGCGTAGCCGAAGCGCTGCACGCCCAGCGCTTCGAGGGTGGTCAGCAGCCGTGTGGTGAGGTCCGTGACCGAGCCCGCCGGGTACGCGGGAGCGCCGCCGTGTCCCGGCATGTCGAACCGGAAGACGCGCCACTGCTTGATCAGCTCGGGGATCTGGCGGTCCCACATGTGCCACGTGGTACCCAGGGAGGGACCCAGGATCAGGACGGGAGCCTCTTCTGGCCCGTCAAAGCGGTATTGCAGGGTGTTCGACGGTGTCTCACTCACGCCTCAGACCCTCTCACGTATCACGAGGCCCCTATGACGGGGGTTACGACTGCACAGGTCTGACCAGGTGGAAGACCTCCCTGGCCACGTAGCGCTTGAGGCCTTGGACTGTCTCGCGCCGGGTTTGCCCTCATTGCTGCGGCGTTCGTAGTAGTCCTGGGTACGCGGGTCGACGCGCAGGCGGGTCTGCACGGCCCGGTGCAGGGCCGCGTTCGCTTGCCGGTCGCCGCCCCGGTTCAGGCGACGGTACTGCCGACTGACACCATCACCGAGCGCGGCTGGCCGCCGCTGATCTGGACCAGGGCGGACAGATACCGGTTCTGCACCGACCCGGCCCAGGTCGAGCAGTACATGCGCAGCGCGGTACGCGAAAAGCCCGGGGAGATCCGTCGGCTGATGACCGGCACCGTCGCCCCGCAACTGGCCGCCGCGCCCAAGGTCAGGTGGATCGGCTATGCCAGCACGATGCTGAACACGATCGAGACGAACCTCGACATGCTCGACACCTCCGAGCACTGACCTTCCCCCTTCCCCTCTTTGCCGGGGCGGGGCCGCGCAGCGGGCCCTGATCGAACCGCTGTTGCCGGTTCCGACCTGCGAGACCTCGACCGGCGGTCGGCCGGAGAAGCACCCGCGCCGCGAGATCGTCGACGCAATCCGCTACGTCGTCGACACGGGCTGCAAGTGGAGCGCGCTCCCGCGGGCTTTCCCGCCGTGGCGCACGGTTTACGGGTTCATGGACCGCTGGGCGGCTTCCGGGGTGGTCGGGCGGATCCGCGACCAGCTCCGCAAGCAAGCGAAGAACACCGGTCACCATCTCTGCCCTCGAACGAGGAAGCCGCCGCGATGACACCCTGACCCACGCCTACCGCGAATGGCTTCGAGCCGCTTGAGGAGCAATAGGAGCGTCATCGTCCCCGGGCCGCCGCTTCGCTCGTCTCCCGGATAGGCCATACTCCACCTCCCCCAACCGCTGGCGCAGGCGTTCCCCCCGCCAGGGCAGGGGGGACGGCACACACGGAACGCGCGGCGTCCAGCGGCTCTGCATGCCGGCCACCATGCAGGCGAAGCCGGGTGCCCTGCAAACCGGCAAACCGCGTCATTCCGAAGAGACGCGAAACTCGAATTCGGGACGGTCCCACAGCACGGCGGGCGGGTTCGCGAGCGCGGTCCCGGTCCGCACTGCGCCGACGCGGTGGTAGAAGTCCTCGGCGGGAACATGCGACACGACCTTGACACGGTCGAGCCCGGCGGCACGGGCCTCGGACTGCATGTGCGCGACGAGCAGCGACCCAATACCCCGTCCTTGCGCTTCGTCGGCGACGAACAGCAGGTCGAGCTCCGGTGGGGCGAGAACGAGCGAGTAGAACCCGAGGACCCGGCCTCCACGCTCGTCGCCGTCGACGGCCACAAAGGCGCGGTGGGCCTCGATGTAATCAGGCCCGACCCGGTAGCCCGCGACTGCGGCTGCGTACTGACCAGCGTAGGCGCCTGAGCCACGCACGAGCCGCGTGAGCCGTTTGGCATCCCGCGCAACGGCCCTCCGAATCGTGATCGGCTGGCTGATCGGGGAAGTGCGTGAACTCATCGGGAGAGTCTTTCGCACCGGGGGCGTGCCGTCATGCGGCGGGTCGGCTGCTCGGGCAGGGTTCCTGCACCGCCCCCGGGAACCGCCTGCCCAGGCCCCGATCGACCAAGTCACTGCCGCCGCATCGGCCGCCCGCCGACAGCAGCTGGGACGCCCGAACCGCTGCGGAGGAGCCGGAGAACGGGGTGGTCAACCGCTGCCTCCCCTGGGTCTGCCGCAGCGAGGGCCAGCCTGTGCAGGACGACCAGCCCTGTCAGGACGGACCCCAGCGGGGCCCCGCGTCCGGTCCCGCATCGGCGAGACAGGTGGCGATGGCCTGGAACGCCGTCCGCCACACCTCGTCCTTGTCCCGCTCGACCCAGTGAGGCCGAGGGGTCTTCAGCGGCAGTGTGCCGCTGCCCCGCGCCACCGCTCGGCCGGTGGCGTCGAACAGCAGGGCCTTGGTGTCAACCGCGTTGCCTTCTCCCTCCGGGGAGCGGTCGGCGGCGGCCCGCCACGGGGCCGCTCCCGCACAGCTGACGGACGACGAGGTCGCGTAGCTGAGCGCCCTCGGCTGACCATGGACCTCGGTACCACCAGCGCCTCGGGGCCACTGGGTCCAGGAAGCGTCGCCTACGGGGAAAGGGACGCTACTTCTTCGTTCCGGAGTCCGTGTGCAGACGGCTGCGGATGGCCTCTGCGGCCTCAAGTGCCGCGGCTCGAAAGCGGGGTGAGAGCGCGAAGAAGCTGAGATAGCCGTGGACGAGGTCGGCTTCGCGGTGCAGGACCACCTCCGTGCCCGCCTGCCGTAGCTTCTCCGCGTAACGCTCGCCCTCATCGCGGAGCGGGTCGAATCCGCCGGTGGCGATGTAGGCAGGCGCGATCGGCGCGTCCACCTCACCCAGAAGGGGGGAAAGGCGCGGATCGGAACGGTCGGCTGCTTGGGCGTACTGGTCCTGGAACCAGTCGATTTCGCGGTCGGTGAGCAGAAATCCTTCGCCGAACAGATCCCGCGAAGGATGGCGCCCGGTGAAGTCGGTGGCGGGGTAGAACAGGAACTGGTGTGAGGGGCGCGGGCCTTCCCGGCGGGCGGCGAGCTGGGCGAGTACGGCCGCGAGGTGAGCGCCGGCGCTGTCGCCCCCGACGGCGATGCGCGCCCGGTCGGCCCCCAGGGCATCGGCCTGTCGGTGAGCGTGCTCGAACGCGGCCAGCGCGTCGTCGAGGGCGGCCGGGAAGGGATGTTCCGGGGCCAGACGGTACTCGACCGACATGATCTTCACCTGCGCGTGGTGCGCGAGGAAGGACACAAGGGAGTCGTAGGAGGTCCGGCTGCCGATGACCCACCCTCCGCCGTGGAGGAACACCAGCAAGGGGGCCGGCGTACTGAGGTGGCTCGGCGTGTGGAGCGTCGCGTGGAGGTCGCCACCGGTGGTGTCGATGGCGAGGTCTTCGCTGATGACGTCTTCGAAGCGGGGTCCCTCCAGCGCGTGCCGGCCGCTCTCGAGGGCTGCGCGGGACTCCTCTGGCGAATCGTTGACGACGAGTGAGACGCCGCTGCGCCGGCTCATCCCGGCCAACAGCTGGGCGTCGAGGGCGAGTGTCTGACCGTCGAGGCGGACAGCAGGGCCTGCTATGCGTCTCTTGACGGTCTCGGGGAGCCGGAACACGAGCCGCATGACGGTCTTCTGGATCCGCGCCGGGAGGGTGGGGCCGCTCGCATCGGTTCGGGGTGGGGGCATTTGCGTAACCTCGGGTTCTTGCTGCGGTGACAGTGCTACGGCATCTGCGGGGCGGTGCGTGCCCGTGCCTGGGGGGTGGGGAGGCTGCGCAGGGCGAGCATGCCGCCGATTCCGGGTATCACGGCGAGTGCGACGGCCGCGGTGGTGCGCTGTGCCTCCTGGCGGGGGACGACGAGGGCGACGAGGATGCCGGCGGCCGCCGCGGTCAGGACCATGGACGTGATGAGCCAGGCACTGCCGAGGACGCCCATGACGGCTGCTGTGGCCATGCCGAGAACCGGCACGGCCAGCCCGAGAGTGGCGTAGCGGCGGCAGATGCGGTGGAGCAACTGGGCGGTGGTCGCGGAGGGTGCTTCGGCTGCGGATTCCTGCGTTGCCTTGCGCACCGCGGGCGGGAACATGCTCGCGGCCACGGTCACCGGCCCGATGGCGATGATGGCGGCCAGGACGTGCAGGACGAGGAGGGCTCTACTCATGGAAGTGCCTTTGACGTGACGAGGTGCGGTCGGTGCGGTTGGAGCGGTCGGTGCGCAAGGCTCGACGGCTGCATGGGTCGCCGGCCGGCACGGATGCGGGGTGCTCATCGGCCGGTACTGCTGTGACGGCCGGTGCTGGAGGCGGGGCCCGGGGCCGGCCGGCGTGAACTGGTCAGGTCGGTGGCGAAGTCCCACAGGGCGGCGCCGAGTTGGCGGGAGTGCAGCTGGGGAGACGCCTTTGCGGGCCGTGTGCGGGTGTAGTAGGTGCCCGCCAGGGTGCCGGTGCTCGAGGCGAGGTGCACCAGGCGGGCGCCGCCCTGGTCCGGGGTGTCGGTGAAGGGACGTGCCAGCGCCTTCATGACGGCACCGCGCTTGCCCAGGGAGCGGCCGAAGTCGGAGGCGATGATGCCGGGGTGGAAGTCGCCGACATCGATGCCGCGGTGGCGGCGGCCGTATTCACGCAGGAGGATTCCGGCTGCCAGCTTGGAGCGGGCGTAGGCGCGGTGCCCGGACACTCCCGGGCGGCCGCGGGCCAGGTCCTCGAGAGAGTGCAGTCCGATGACGGCGTTCTTGTGGGAGCGGGAGTTGGTGACCAGGATGCGCCCGCCCCACAGGTGCTCAGCGAGCAGCAGCATCAGCAGCCACGGGCTGAGCACGTTGACCTGGAAGGTGGCGTCGATGCCGTCGGCGGTGTGCCGGTCCGGCATGACGGCACCGGCGTTGGCGGCCAGCACGTCGATGTGGTGCGTGGCACGCGTGAGCTCGTCGGCCAGGCGGTGAACGTCCGCCAATTCCTCGAAGTCGGCCGTGTACCAGGGGGCGTCGAGGGCCTCGGCCACCTGCCGGGTGCGCCGTTCGTCGCGCCCCACCAGATGGACGAGGGCGCCTTGCGCGCGCAGGCGGACCGCGGCGTGCGCTCCGATCCCGGAACTGGCGCCGGTCAGGACAACGGTCTTGCCTCGCAGGTTCACGCCGCACACCCCGTCCGCGCGCTGCTGACGGTGGCAGCCCCCGTGCGGCCCGCCCACCACGGCGGATCGCCCAGCGCGCAGATCGCCGCATCCTGTCCCGTCACGGCGCGGGATCCCGATGACAGGCCGTCGCCGGCCGCGCCTTCCCCGACGCTCAGGCCGGTCGTGGTCGTGTCCCACGCTTCGGCCCGGCGGACCAGTCCCGTCGCCTGACGGCCGCGGGCCGGAGCCTGGCCGACGACCTGGTACTCCAGGCCCCTGTCGGCTCCGGCGACGAGCAGTCGCATGACCCCACACACCTCCACATCGGTTGGACTTGGCGAACCTCTCGCTGCCTGAGCAGGCACAGGTCCTGCGCCTCGTCGGCAAGGCGCTTCCCTCTCAGTTTCAGCTCAGTTTCAGCCTGGCTGAAACTTGGGGCATGACTGTGCATGGCGAAAGAGGAGGGATGGGCCGCCATCCGCGCCCGGCGGCTTCCTTCATGTTGAGACCAAGAATGAGTTACAGTCAAGCTGAAACTTCTTCTGTCCTGGTGGATCCAAGGTCTGACGATGACGAACCACACCCCGAGAGCGGAGGCCGGCCCCGTGCCGCCGACCAGCCCTGCCTTTCTCCTGGCGGCGCTGGGACGACACATCCGCGACGACGTCGAGCGATCACTGAAGCCCACCGGGTACACGCTGCGCCACCTGGCGGCTCTGGGGCACCTCCAGCGCGAGCCGGGGATCTCCTACAGTGAACTCGCCCGCCGAGCCGGAGTGACCGCCCAGAGCGCACAGGCCACCGTCCGGCAGCTCGAGCAGCGCGGAGCCGTCGAACGCAGGAGCTTCCCCGGCCGCGGCCACACCGCGGAGCTCCACATCACCGACAAGGGGTACGACCTGCTTGATGCAGGCAAACGCGCCTATGCGTCAGCGGACAAAGACCTGAACCAAGTCCTCGGTAGCGAGCAAATCACCGTTCTGACCCGCTTCTTGCTGACCGCGCTCTCCGCGCACCAGCCAGGCTCGTAGCCCACGGTCCGGGGAGCGACCGACCCGCATCGCTGCCTCACGCCAGACAGCTCTCGACCGCAGCGGCGGCGCCGGTGAAGACCCCCTTTGGGCGACGCTGCCGTGGTCTGACGGTCCCGGATCCGCCGACGCGGGCGAAGGTGCCCCGGGTGTTATTCAATGAGGTGTGCGGTCAGGAATCCGAGGACCCTGTCGCACGGGTTCTGGCCGGGCCCCGGCGCCGTGCCGGGGTTGGCGAGCGAGCCGAGAGAGTCGCATGGACGCCACACCCTCACCCTCGTCTTCGTCGCCGTTCGACATGGTCAGCAGCGCCTTGGGGCAGTACATCCCGCGCGGCGCAGCGGCGGAGGCCGCCGGTTCTGCCGTCTCGCAGGGCGACCGCGCCGCCCGCCAGCACGTACCCGCCAACCCGGCGCCCGGCCGTCAGGAGCAGATTCTCGGCGCGGTCAACCTGGACGGGGATCTGAGGATCACCCGCTGCAACCTGGACGCCCCCGTCTTCGCGGGGCTGGACGCCGTGACCGGGTGCTCTTTCGTCGATCTTCTGCCTCCCGGGGACGTACCGACGGTCACACGGCGGTTGCGGCAGGTCCTCGAGACCGGTGAGCCGCACGTCGCCCGGGTGCAGCGCCTTCGGCGCGGCGACGGGTCAGAGCTGGTGGTCTCGATGAGCATCCTGGCCGCCGCGGCGCCCCAGGAGGGCCTGACCGTCACCCTGATCGCCATGGCCAGGAGGCTGCACCTGTACGCCGCCGAGACCGCGATCGGCACCTCGCTGGACATCGGCGAGACCGCCCAGTCGCTGGCGGAGTCTCTGCTGGCCTGGGGAGACGTGGCCGCCATCGACCTCGACTTCGCCGTGTGGACGGGCGAGGGGGTCGCCGGACAGCAGCACGGGCGCGTCCGGCTGCGGCGGGCGGCCCTGGTGCCGGACCGGGTGTGGCCGGACGGCTACGTGACTCCGGGCGACGATCTTCCGGGTGATGCGAGTCGCCTGCTGTCGCTGGCGATACGGCGGGACGACGCGGCTCAGGCCATCGTCATCCCCGACCGGGAGGCGATCGAGCGGGTACTCGGCAGTCCGCGGCTGGTGCGTGCCCTGGTGCCCGGTGACGGGGCGGCGGCCGTGGCGTGCATACCGCTGGTCCTGGACGGCACGCCGCCCGTCGTTCTCGGGGTGGCGGAGGTCTGGCGGAGGGCGGACCGCCCCTTCGGCGACAGCGAGCTGCTCGACCTCCAGGAACTGGTGGCCCGGACCTCTCATCACGTCGACCTGGCCCGTCAGCACCAGCGCGAGCACACGCAGGTACTGGCGTTGCAGCGCCGGCTGCTGCCACGGACCGGCGGCGACACCATCGAGACCGCCAGCGTCTACCAGCCCGCCACCCCCGACAGCGCGGGCGTCGGCGGTGACTGGGTGAACAGCTTTCCGCTGCCGGACGGCCGTACCGCGCTGGTGGTCGGTGACGTCGTCGGTCACGGCCTGGGCGCCGCCGCGACCATGGGACAGCTGAGCATGGAGGCCCGTGCGCTGCTGTCCGCGGGGCTGGCGCCCGACGAGGTGCTGGAGCACCTGGACGAGACCGTGACGCTGCTGGACGACGCGGATTCCGGGCTGGCGGCCGGCTACAGCGCCCTCGGATCGACCTGCTGCATCGCCGTTTACGACCCGGTCAGCCACCGCGTGGCGCTGTCCAGCGCCGGCCACCTCCCCCCGGTCCTGGTGCCCCCGGACGGGCCCGCCGCCCCGCTCGCAGTCCACCCCCACCCCGGCCTGGGCACCGAGTTCGCGCTGCGGGAGCCGTTCGACGTGCAGGCGTTCGCCGCTCCCCCGGGCTCACTGCTCGCCCTCTACACCGACGGCCTGGTGGAGGATCCCTCCGTATCGATCGACGAGGGCATCGGCAGGCTGGCGGACGCCGTGTCCGCGGTGCACCCCTGGGACGCCCTGCCGCAGGCCGCGCGGGGCCTGGTCTCCGCACTGGCGCCCGTGCGCCGGCGCGACGACGTGACCCTGCTGGTCGCGCGCATGATCGGCTACCGCAAGGGGGACACCGCGACCTGGCGTCTGCCCGCCCGCGACGACGCGGCCGCCCGGGCCCGCACAATGGTCTCCGCGCTGCTGAGGCGATGGCAGACCAGAGCCGACACCCTGGACAAGGTGGTGCTGGTGGTCGACGAGCTGGTCGCCAACGCGGTCCGCTTCGCCGGCGGCCCCCTCACGGTACGGCTGATCAGGACGGGTCACGGGCTGCTGTGCGAGGTGGGCGACACCGGCAACGGCAGGCCGCGGCTGGGCCGCAGCGAGCTCCTCGACGACAGTGGTCGTGGCTTGCAGGTCGTGCACAGACTCACCACCCGGTGGGGGGTGCGGTGGACGGAGACCGGCAAAGTGGTCTGGGCGGCATTCGGGACGTGACGCGGTCGCCGACGGATCGGGCGGCGTGCGCTTGTCAGGCGGCGCCACCGGCGTACGGGCGGCACACCGGTGGCAGGGGCGGCACAGCCGGTGGCACCGGCGGCCTAACCGGTGGCAGGGCGGCACAGCCGGTGGCACGGACGGCCTAACCGGTGGTACCGGTGGCAGGGGCGGCACAGCCGGTGGCAGGGGCGGCACAGCCGGTGGCACCGGCGGCCTAACCGGTGGTAGGGGCGGCACAGCCGGTGGCACGGGCGGCCTAACCGGTGGTACGGGTGGCCCGCCCCCTGACATGGTCGGCCCGCCCCCTGGTGCGGGTGGCGCGAGCTCGCACTACAGCCACTCCCCCTGGAGGGCCGTGGCCGTGAGGCCCGGGGCCGCCGCGTACAGGACGGCGCGGTCGCCCGGTTTCTGCCCGGCGTCGTGCGCCCTCCGCAGGATGTCGAACACGGCGGCGCCTCCGCGGTTGCCGCTGGTGTAGCTGTCCCGGCTGTGGTCCAGCAGCCCCGAAGGCCACCCGTCGGGCATCGTCTGCTCCATGTACTCCAGCACCCGCGTCCCGCCGGGGTGCGCGAGCAGCACGTCGGGGTGCCAGGAGTCGGGGTCGTCCTGGTAGCGGTGGTGCAGCCACTCCCACATCGCGGTGACCGTCTGCTGTACGGCGCGCGGCCCGCGCCGGTCCATCACGAAGTGGGTGCCGTCCGCCCGTGTCTCCAGGCGGTGCAGGTCCTGGGTGCCGGGCAGAGTGTGGTGCCAGGCGGCGTCCAGCCGCAGCACCGACTCGGGCCTCGGGCGGCCCGTGACCACGGCGGCGACCGCGGTGTCCGCGAACAGCAGCCGGACGATCAGGGACTCCAGGGTGTCGTCCGAGGGCTGGTAGGTCGTGCTCAGCGCCTCCGCGATCACGACCAGGACCACCCGGTCGGGGTCCGCGGCCACGAGATCCGCCGCCAGCGCCAGGGAGCGGGTCCCGGCGATGCAGGCCCACTGCGTGGCCGGCAGCAGCATCACGTCGTTGCGAAGCGGGAGTTGGTTGGCCAGGGCGACGTCCAGCCCCGGCAGCGCCGGAGTGGTCGAGTGGCTGGTGATCAGGCAGTCGACGTCTGCGGCGTCCAGCCCGGCGATCTGCAGGGCCCCGCGTGCCGCGCGCTCCCCGTAGGACTGCACGGCCGCCCAGGCCGGCGCGGTGCGCTCCTGGACGGTCTGCGGCGCGGGTATCGCCTCGAGTGCGGCGATCACGCGGTCCACGTCCTGCTCGGTGAACCCGTCGCGGACCAGCGCCTCTCGGGCCGGCCCGACGCCGGCGGTCCGCAGGCCGCTCCCGTCGCCGGGCGCGACGGCGGTCTCCAGCGGCAGCATCCACCCGCGGGTCTCGATGCCCGTGCTGGCCGCGATGCCTTCGATCCGCGGCGCCCACGCAGCGTCCGGGTGCCGGCCGCTCACTTCCGCCACGATTTGACTGGTTTCCACGGCGTGCTCGCCGTGTATCACGGCAGGAGGGCAGAGGTAAGCGGCCATAATCGGCACCTTTCTAAGGGGATTGAGAGGGATCGAGGTAGAACACCACGAGTGCTGTGTCATGGATCACTTCGGCACTTCGCATCCAAGTCGATGCCGGTTCGCTCCACTTCGGGTGCCGACATCCGCGTCGAGCATGGACGCTAAATGGACATTTCCGCTGTGATGCACGCAACTTAGACAGCCGTCGGAGTGCGTGACCTGACACACACTCCGAGGAGGTTCCGCCGGCCGCGGCAGGCGGCGGAGCGCTGTCAGTGGCGGGTGGCAGCATCGGGCGTATGACGGACACCACGGCATTCGACTGGCGGTCATTCCTGCTCAGGTGGAGCGGGGAGTGGGCGGATTCCCTGCCGGACGACGAGACGCGGGGCGAGGACGACGAGACAGCCCGGCGGGCGCGGTGGCTGGGGTTCCCGCCCGCGTCCGGCGAGCGCATCGCAGCCATGGAAGAGCGCCTCGGCCGGCGGATGCCCCCGTCGTTACGGGAGTTCCTCAAGGTCAGCGACGGGTGGCGGCACGCGGGCGAGTTCGTGTGGCTGCTGGCGGGGACCGAGGACGCGCACTGGCACAACAACGAGTCGGAACTCGCGGACCTGTTCGAGGAGTACCTGGACGAGCACGCCGGGCCCGAGGAGCGGCGGGAGGCGGACATCTGGCGGCGCGGGCTGCAACTCGACGTCGAGTCCGACGTCACCCACGTCCTCATGGATCCCGAGGACGTGGACGAGGACGGGGAGTGGGCTGTCTACACATGGGCGAGCTGGCGGGCCGAGCCACCCGAGCGGCACGCCAACTTCCTCGAGTTCATGCGGGACATGTACCGGGAGTTCCACGGCCTGCGCGCGCGAGGCAGTGACGAGGAGCCGGTGTTCGTCAACGACACGACGGAACAGCTGGACTCCCTCGTGCGGGAGGCCCGGCTGGAGGCGCTGCGCGGCGGCTGGGAGCAGGCAGGGAAGGCGCTGGACGAGGCCAAGGAGTACGGCAGACCGCGGGCCGCCGGGCTGGGCGACCAGATACGCCGCCTGCTCGGACAGACCTACATGGTGTATTTCGAGGACGTGGTGACGGACCCGCGGTACGCGCCCGATCTCCTGCCGCCGCTGGTCGCCGAGCACGCGGCGCACTCGTACCGGGACGACTCCACGCTGATGTTCCATCTGCGGGGCGCCGGCGAGGACGTGGTGTCACTGGCTCACACGACGCTGGATCAGGTGCGGAACGGCACGTACCGGTACACGGCGGCGGGGCCGTTCGGGGAAGCGGTCGAGCGGGCGCGGGAGTTGGCGCGGTGGGGAGACACCGACGGGGCGTGGCGGACGCTGAGAAACGCTGTGCCCCTGTGGGAGCCGCTGGGACCGGACCACCTGGCGCCGCTCGGGTGGGTCGCCGACCCCGTGCTCGGGCCCCTGCTGACCCCGGAGCGGGGCCGCGAGCTGCTGTCCACGCCGAGGGGCGGGCAGGCGGGTGAGGCGCCGAGTCCGGCGGCCGGGCTCGACCCGGGCGGCCTGGCGTGGCTCGCGGAGCCGGACCCGGGCAACAACCGCACGTCGTACCGGTTCGTCCTGGTGGAGGGGGTGGAGCCGGAGGAGCTGCCCGGGCGTCTCGCGGACGGGGACGGCACCGTGCTGAACGAACCCATGACCTTCTGGGAGGCGCGCGACAGATCGCTGCGCGACCGAGGCGAGTTCTCGTCCTACGACGACAGGGCCCTCATGGCGGTCGGCCGGGCCGGCACCGGCTGGAGCTTCGCCTTCGACGGCGACCCCGCCCCGTTCCACCGGCAGCGGTTCGTCTCGCCGGCCGAGGCTGCCAGCGCGGGCGCCCGCGCGGTGGTGGTGTGGAGCGGCTTGAGGACATGGCGTGGGGAGCCGTTCTTCCACCTTTCGGTAGCGCGGGACGGCACCGAGCAGTACGCGTTCACGTACGCGGACGGCGAGGTCCGGTCAAGCGGGGAGATACCCCGTGCGCTCGATCCGAGCCGGTTCTTCGGTGACGTGGAGGACGGCGCCGGGGCGGAACGGTCGTTGCTGGAAGCGGTGGCCGGGGAGTTCCGCGCCCGTCTGCCGCGTCATGCCCTCGTTGACGGGCGGCTGCACACGTTCGTCACCCGTTCATGGACGCGGCCGCCCGGGGACGGAGAGACGTACGCGGTGATCCGTATGCACCGTGGAGCCCCACGCCCGGCTGGCGGTGAGCGGCCCGGAGACGACGGGCCGCACTGACGGCGTCGGCTGTCACGGTCAGGAACGGGCTCCGGGACCTGCCGGATGACCGGTGGGCTCGGCGTTCTCGGTGGCGGCCCAGGAGGACAGGAGTCGCAGGGCGTCGTGCTCGGGTGTGCCCGGGGCGGCGCTGTAAGCGGTGAGGGTCAGGCCGGGCTGGGCGGGCAGTTCCATGGCGTCGAAGTCGAAGGTGAGGACGCCGACGGCCGGGTGGCGGAAGGATTTCCGGCCGGTGTGGTGCAGGCGCACGTTGTGCTTGGCCCAGGCGGTGCGGAACTCCTCGCTGCGGGTGACGAGTTCGCCGATGAGTCCGGTCAGGTCACGGTCGTGGGGTGCCCGTCCCGCCTCGGTGCGCAGCAGGGCGACGGTGGTGTTCACCGACTGATCCCAGTCGGGAAAGAAGTCGCGGCCGTCGGGATCGAGGAACTGGAAGCGGGCGATGTTCGCCGTCGCAGTGGCGGGGTCGGGAAAGAGCGGGGAGTACAGGGCGCGGCCGAGGCGGTTGGCGGCGAGGATGTCCAGGCGGCCGTTGCGGATGAAGGCCGGGGAGTCGGTCATGGAGTGCAGGACGCGCAGGACGCTGTCGGGAAGTGGGCCGCGGGTCCGTTCGCGCCGGGTGGGGCGTTTGGCGGCGGCCCGGGCCAGGTCGTGGAGGTGGGCGCGTTCGGCGTCGTCGAGTTGGAGGGCGTTCCCGACGGCGTCGAGGACTTCCTCCGAGGCACCCGCGAGGCGGCCGCGCTCCAGCCGGATGTAGTAGTCGATGCTGACGCCGGCGAGCATGGCGACCTCTTCGCGGCGCAGGCCCGGCACACGCCGGTTGCCGCCGTAGGCGGGCAGGCCGGCCTGCTGGGGGGTGATCCTGGCGCGGCGGGAGGCCAGGAACTCGCGGATGTCGCCCTCGGTACTCACGCGGTCCAGGCTAGGGGGGACGGCGCAGGTGTGGGGGGTCCTGTCAGTACCGGTAACGACAGACCCTTCTCCAGCCCATCGGCCTTCGGTTTCCTCGGTGGTGAAGCGGTCGGCAAGACCCCCGACGTCCGAGAGAGACACCATGGAATTCGTCAGGCAGCAGGACACCGTCAAGGCCCCCGCGGACTGGTTCACCGGCGACGTCTGGTTCGACGTGATCCACGCGGGAAAGGAGCCGTCCCGGATGCGTGCCAACCTGGTCCGCTTCTCCCCCGGCGCCCGTACCCACTGGCACTCCCACGTGCTGGGCCAGACCCTGCACGTCGTCTCCGGCACCGCCCTGATCGGCACCCGTGACGGCACGGTCTTCGAAGCGCACCCGGGCGAGACGGTCACCTGCCCTCCGAACGAGGAGCACTGGCACGGCGCCACCCCCGGTCGCTTCATGGAGCACATCGCCATGTGGGAGGGCAAGGGCGACGGCAGCGAGGAAACCACCTGGAACGAGCCGGTCACCGACGAGCAGTACAACCGCCCCCGCAGCCGCTGATCACACAGCAGTAAGGACTTTCGATGACCGACCAGCCCCGGCAGATCGGCGGCGGACGCCGCACGATCGGCGACGTCGCTCCGAAGCTCGCCGAACTGACCGACGACGTCCTGTTCGAGGACGTGTGGAACCGCACCCAACTGGCCGCCCGCGACCGCAGCCTGATCACCGTGGCCGTCCTCCTCGCGGGCGGCGACACCGACCAGCTGCGCTTCCACCTCGGACGAGCCAAGGAGAACGGCGTCACCGAGACCGAGCTCATCGAGGCCATCACCCACCTCGCCTTCTACGCCGGCTGGCCCAAGGCCATGACGGCGATCACGGTCGCGAAGCAGGTCTTCTCGGACTGAGCGAACGGAAGGGACACTGTCACCATGCGAGTCGAAGGAATGGTGCGCTCATGAGCCGCATCCTGGTGACCGGTTCCGCGGACGGCCTGGGACACGCCGCAGCCGATGCGCTGCTGTCCGCCGGACACGACGTCGTGGTGCACGCCCGGAACCGGCAGCGCGCGGCGGACCTCGACACGCTGGTCACCCGTGGGGCCGAGCTCGTGGTGGGCGACTTCACGGAACGTGACGCCGTCCGGCGTATCGCCGGGGAGCTGAACGACGCGAAGCCGCTCGACGCCGTCATCCACAACGCCGGTGTGTGGAGCGGACCGGCGGTCATGCCGGTCAACATCATCGCGCCCTACCTGCTCACGGCCCTGCTGCGCGGCCCGCGCCGACTGGTGTACCTCAGCAGCGGCTCGCATTTCGGCGGGCGTCCCTCGCTCGACGGGGTCGACTGGAGGGGCAGGAGCGAAGGCTCGTACGCCGACAGCAAACTGTTCGTCACGACGCTCGCCGCCGCGGTGGCTCGCCTGCGCCCGGAGGTGTTGAGCAATGCGGTCGATCCGGGCTGGGTGCCCACGAGGATGGGCGGACCGGGCGCACCGGACGATCTGGAGCTCGGCCATCGGACACAGGAGTGGCTCGCCTCCAGCGACGAGCCCCAGGCCCTGACCACCGGCGGCTACTGGTACCACCGCGAGCAACTGCGACCGCACCGCGCCGTCCACGACGAGGCGTTCCAGGACCGCCTCCTGCGGACGCTGGCCGAGGAAACGGGCACCGCGCTCTGAGCGGTCAGGAGCATCGGCCGTCTCAGAGGTCGCTCGCCATGCCCAGCCCCGTCAGGGCCCCGACCGGGTCCAGGTCGGGGGTGCCCCGGGGCCACCAGTCCTCCTGGCCCGGCTCGGACTCGTAGGCGTACCACAGGCCCTCGCGGCCCAGGCGGAGCTGGACGTGGCCGTGCGGGTGGGTGAGGTGGTTGCGCCAGGGGCGGAAGGCGGGCAGGTCGGCGGCGAGGAGCAGCGGACGGGCCCGGTCGAACCGGCCGGCCGGCGGGTCCCACGGCTCCTCCAGTACGGCGAGGCCAGCCGGTCCCCCCTGGCGCCAGGCGGCGACCGCACGGGCCAGCTCGGACGGGGTGCGGCCCGCCGCGGTGGCCAGGGAGGAGTAGAGCGCCCGGGTGCCCGCGGTGAGTCCCGAGCCGGGGCGGGCCGCGGCCAGGCGGACCGCGTCTTCCCAGAGCGTCAGCCGCCCGACCGGGTCGCGGCCCGTGGTGAGCAGGGCGTGGGCCCGCGCGGCGGCGTCCGTGGCCAGCTGGTCCAGCGCGAACGGGTCCGGGCCGCCGGGGGACGCCGGGTAGGCCGGGGGCTGTTCGGGGTGCGGGGGCGGCGGCAGCGGTGCCGGCAGGGGCGGGAGGGCGTGCGGCGTGACAACGTCACTGGCCCGCACTCCGGGGAGGGGCGCGGGCCCCTTGTCCTGGGCGGCGCGCGCCGCGCGGGTGGCGCTGAGCCGGGACAGCGCGTCGAGCAGCTCGCGTTCGCCCCGGCCTCGCAGCAGGAGCAGGACGAAGGGATCGGCGTCGAGCAGCCGCGCCGTCTGGTAGCAGAGGGCGGCGGCGTGCTTGCAGGGGTGGCCCCGGTCGGGGCAGCTGCACCGCGGCTCCAGGTCGCCCGGGCCCGGCAGCAGGGGCACGCCGCAGTCCGCGAGGGACTGCGGCATCTCCTTGTCGAGGAGTGCCGCGATGTGCCCGGGCCGGTCGGCGGCGGCGTCCAGGAAGCGCTCCCAGTCGGAGTCGTCGAGTGTGCGCAGCCGCACCTGCACGCGGTACGGACGCGGGCGGCTGCCCCGCACGTACGCCAGCACCAGGCCGGGCGTCACGGTGATGGCATCGACATGCCCCTGCCCGGCATAACCCCGCCCGCGCTCCAGCCGCTTGACGTCCAGCGCGCCCTGCTCCAGCGCGGCGACCCACGCGTTTCCCCACCAGCTCTCGGCGAAGCCCTTGTCGTCCGGCTCCCGGGGTGGGAAGGCCGGGAAGGTGCGGCGGAGTTCGTTGTCGCGGTTGGGAGCGGCCATGGAGTGGGGAGCCAGGGGGCTGTGGAGGTCGCCAGGAGTCCGGGGGGTCGGGGGCGGGGTGGTGGAGGGGGTGGGGGCATGGGGCGGCGCGGTGGCTGTGGCGGCGTCGGGGATGCCGGTGTGGGGTGAGGGCGAGTCCTCATCGCCGGTCTCGTCCGGGGCCTCGGGCGTCCCGCCGGGGTCCGTCTCGGGCATCCGGAAGGCGTCGGACAGCATCTGCCGTACGTCACGCGTTTCCCCGCCGGCGGAGTCCCCGCGCGCCCGCCGGAGGGCCGCCGCCCGCTCGTCCACACGGCTCTGGCGTGTCCCGCGCCTGCGCCGGGCCCCTTCGCTCTCCGTCTCCTTCCGTGCCCGCCGCGCGTCCTCCCGAGCGGCGCGCAGCGCCTCGCGTGCGATGTCCGCCGCGCGGGGGGCCGGCTGGTCGGTGCCTCCTGAGGGAGCGGTCACCGTGCTCTCGGGTGGGGCGGAAGGCCGGTCCTCCTCTCCGGTGCGGGTGTCGGCCGAGTCCGTCGGGGCCGGGGTCTCCCCGGCCTCTTCCCGGTGGTCGGAGCCGTCCGGCCCGGCGGGTCCCGACGTGTCCCGCGAGGTGTCTCCCGGCTGATCGGCGAGCACCTCGGTATCTGCGTCCGGCAGCGCGCCCATGTCCCTCGCCGGGCCTTCGCCGCCCCCGGGCTTGGACACCGCCCTTCGCAGTGCCTCACGGGCGACGTCCGCCGGGTGGGGGGCCTCCTGCCCGACGGGGGTCGGGGCAGGAGAGGGCGCGGGACGGGAAGCCGGTGCCGGGTCGGACGCGGCCCGCTCGCGGGCCGCCCGCAGGGCCCGGCGGGCCTCGTCGGCCGGGCGGGGCGTCATGGCGTGCTCCGCAGGGAGACCAGGTCGGACAGCTCGCGGTCCGTCAGTTCGGTGAGGGCCGACTCGCCGGAGCCGAGGATCGCGTCGGCGAGGGCGCGCTTGGCCTGGAGCATCTCGGCGATGCGGTCCTCGATCGTGCCCTCGGTGATGAGGCGGTGGACCTGCACGGGCTGGGTCTGGCCAATGCGGTAGGCACGGTCGGTGGCCTGTTCCTCGACGGCCGGGTTCCACCAGCGGTCGAAGTGGACGACGTGACCCGCGCGGGTGAGGTTGAGGCCGGTGCCCGCCGCCTTGAGGGACAGCACCAGGACCGGGGTCGAGCCGGCCTGGAAGCGGTCCACCATGCGCTCCCGCTCCGGTACCGGCGTGCCGCCGTGGAGCAGGTCGACCGGGACCGCCCGGGTGGCCAGGTGGGAGGTGATCAGGCGGGCCATCCCGACGTACTGGGTGAAGACCAGAGCGGATCCGTCTTCGGCGAGCAGGGTGTCCAACAGCTCGTCCAGCAGCGCGAGTTTGCCGGAGCGGGCGGCGAGCCGGTCGCCGCCGGCCCGGGCGGGCTCCTCCTTCAGGTACAGCGCCGGGTGGTTGCAGATCTGCTTCAGTGACGTCAGGAGCTTCAGCACCAGGCCCCGGCGTGCCATGCCCTCGGCGGTCTCGATGGCGAGCAGCGACTCACGGACCACCGCCTCGTACAGCGCGCCCTGTTCGCGGGTGAGCGGCACCGGGTGGTCGGTCTCCGTCTTGGGCGGCAGCTCGGGGACGATGCCCGGGTCGGACTTCTTCCGGCGCAGCAGGAAGGGCCGGACCAGGCGGGCCAGGCGCTCCACCGCTTCCTCGTCCTCGCCGTTCTCCACGGCACGGGCGTGGCGGGCGCGGAAGGACTTCAGCGGGCCGAGGAGGCCCGGGGTCGTCCAGTCGAGCAGCGCCCACAGCTCCGACAGGTTGTTCTCGACGGGCGTGCCGGTCAGGGCCACGCGCGCGGGGGACGGGATCGTGCGCAGCGCCCTGGCCGTGGCCGAGTAGGGGTTCTTGACGTGCTGCGCCTCGTCGGCGACGACCATGCCCCACGCCTGCCCGGCCAGGGCGGGGGCCGCGGAACGCATCGTGCCGTACGTGGTGAGGACGAAGCCGCCGTCCAGGTCCTCCAGGCTGCGGTCCGGGCCGTGGAAGCGGCGGACGGGGACGCCGGGTGCGAAGCGGGTGATCTCCCGCTGCCAGTTGCCCAGCAGCGAGGCCGGGCAGACCACCAGGGTCGGCTCGCGGCGGGCCCGCTTCAGGTGCAGGGCGATGAGGGTGACGGTCTTGCCGAGGCCCATGTCGTCGGCGAGGCAGCCGCCGAGGCCGAGGGAGGTCATCAGGTCGAGCCAGGCCAGGCCCCGGAGCTGGTAGTCCCGGAGGGTGGCGTGCAGGCCGGGCGGCGGTGCGGCCGGGCGTACTCCCGCGGTGAGGCGGTCGCGCAGGGCGGCCAGCGCGCCGGCCGGTACGGCCTCGACCGTCTCGCCGTCCACGTCGGCGGTACCGGTGAGGGCGACGGACAGCGCGTCGACCGGGTCGAGCAGCCCCAGGTCCCGCTTGCGGGCCTTGCGGACGAGGGCCGGGTCGACCAGGACCCACTGGTCGCGCAGCCGGACGACCGGGCGGTGGGCCTCGGCGAGGGCGTCCATCTCGCTCTCGGTGAGCGGGTCGCCGCCGAGCGCCAGCTGCCAGCGGAACTGGAGCAGGTCCTCGCTCTCGAAGAAGCCGGTGCCGTCGGTCGCCGAGCCGGGGGCCGGCCGGACCACCGCGGCGGCCGAGAGGTCCTGGGCCAGGTCCCTGGGCCAGTGCACGGCGACGCCGGCCGCGGCGAGCCGGGTGGCCGCGACGCCGAGCAGGTCGCTCAGCTCCTCCTCGGCCAGCGCCAGCACGTCGGGCACGTCCTGGTCGGAGAGCCGGTCGAGCGGGGGCCAGACCCGGGCCGCGCGGCGGACGGCGAGGGCCGCGTCCACCCGGGCGCGCGGGCCGAAGGCGTCGTCCGCCTCGCCCGCCCACAGTGCCGCCGCGTCGGCGATGAGGGTGGGGTCGGCGAGGCTGTGCACCTGGACGATGGCGGCGCCGGCGCCGCGTGCGCCGCCGTCGAAGGCGTTGTCGAACAGGTCGTACGCCGAGAGGTCCAGCCGGAGCGAGATCCGCACGCCGGCGTCCATGCCGGCGGCGACCTCGGCGGCCCAGTCGTGTGCGTCGGGCAGGTGCTGGGCGTCGCGGGCCGCGAAGGGTCTGCCGGTGGCGTGGGGTGCGGCCGGGGTGCGCGGCAGGGTGTCGGCGACCGCGTCGAGGAAGGCGCGTACCAGCGCTTCCCGTTCGGGCAGGCGGATGGGGCCCGGGCCGGGCAGCGGGACGGCGTGCCCCTCGTACGGCAGGGCGGCGGCCACCGCGCGCAGGTGCGCGATGTCGTCCTGGTCCAGCGGGCCGGCGCGCCAGGCGTCGTGGCCCGTGGGGGTCAGGCCGGGCAGCAGCCGGCCGCGCGCGGTCAGCCGCAGGGCGTGCAGGGCGGCCGCGCCCCAGCAGGCGGTGGCCGGGTGAGCCGCCGGGTCGTGCCGGGCGCGCACCAGGAGCGGCAGGGCCTCGTCCAGCGGGAGGGTCAGCGCCGGGGCGGTCCGCCGCCGGACTCCGGCGCCGTGCCGTCGTACGACGGTGAGCTCGGTGTCCTCGGTGAGCTCTGTGACCTTTGCGGGCAGGGGCTCCCCTTCGGGGTCCCAGAAGGCGATGCGCCCGTCGCGCGGGACAGGCGCGGGCAGGAAGACGGCCGGGAGCCGGACCGGGACCGTCCGCTCCCCCGCCCGCTCGGCCGTCACAGCCGTGTCGCCCATACGTCCTGCCACCTCCCGCCCGCGTTTCGGATCAGCTGTCTCCGACTCTACGGGCGGGGTCTGACAATCGGCCCCGGCGGCCGCGCCGGCCGAGCCGGGCTTCGGATCAGGGCACCGTCCGGGACACCGCGTACACCCAGGGGTACGCCGGGTTGGACAGGTCCACCACCACGTCGTGCGTGGGCGCGGGGTTCTTCTGCCGGTGGACGAAGCCGTACCACGAGTCGCCCTCGGGGAACTTCCAGCCGGTGACCTTGCGGTCGCGGGCGCCGATGGTGATGTGGTCCTTCTTCAGGTCCTTCCGGGTCACGCCCAGGCCCGTCAGATAGGCGTCCAGACCGGCCGCGTTGGTCTCGAACTGGGCGTACAGGCGGCTGGTCTTCCAGTTGTTGGTCTCGTAGTACGCCACGTGCCAGGCCGGGTGCGGGACGGGCACCTGGTAGATGCGGCGCTGGAGCTTGGACGGCCAGCCCTCGGTCAGGCCGGTCGCCGAGTACTTCGCCTCCTTGTCCTTGCCGCTGTCCCGGCTCTGGTTCGCGGAGATCACCAGGTAGCCGGCCGGGATGCCGATGAGCAGCACGATGATCAGCAGGGTGAGCGCCCTGCGGCGGATCATGTGGCGGCGGTCCTCGGCCGGGCGTTCCTCGCCGTCAGGCCAGGAGCCCTGGTGCGGCAGGGATGCGGTCACAGCGTCTCCTGGGTACTGCGGCGGGACTGCGCGTACCGCTCGTAGCGCTCGTACCGCTCGACCCGGCGGCGCTTGGCGCGCCGGAAGCGGCGGGCGACCAGCCGGGCGAGGTCGGCGGCGCCGACCATGCCGGCCTCGGGGCCGAGCTGGGCCCGGGCGATACGGGCCTCGGGGCGGTAGCCGCGGCCGGTCAGGTGCCTGCGGAACGCGTCCCTGGCGGGGCCGATCAGCAGGTCGTCGGCGGCCGAGACGCCGCCGCCGATGACGAAGCAGGAGGGGTCGAGGGCGGCCGCGAGGTTGGCGATGCCGACGCCGAGCCACTGGCCGATGTCCTGGAGCAGCTCGATGCACATGGCGTCGCCCTCGCGGGCCAGCTCGGTGATCATCGGGCCGGTGATGTCGCCGATGTTGCCCTTGACGTGCTCGATGATCCCGTAGGCCACCGGCGAGTCGGCCGCTGCCAGCTCGCGGGCCTCGCGGACCAGGGCGTTTCCGGAGCTGTACTGCTCCCAGCAGCCGCGGTTGCCGCACGGGCAGCGGTGGCCGCCGGGCACGACCTGCATGTGGCCGAACTCGCCGGCGACGCCGTACTTGCCGCGCTTGACCTGGCCGTCCTCCAGGATCGCGCCGCCGATGCCGGTGCCCAGCGTGATCATCACGAGGTGGTCCTCGCCGCGGCCGGCGCCGAAACGCCACTCGGCCCAGGCGGCGGTGTTGGCGTCGTTGTCCACGAGGACCGGTACGGAGAGCCGGCCCGAGAGGCGGTCGCGGAGCGGTTCGTTGCGCCAGGACAGGTGGGGGGCGAACAGCACGCGGTTGCGGTCGGCGTCGACCCAGCCGGCCGCGCCGATGCCGACGGCGTGCACGTCGTGCCGGTCCGAGAGGTCCAGGACCAGCTCGGCGATGGTGTCCTCGACGACCTTGGGGCTCTTGGACTTGTCCGGCGTCTCCGTGCGGACCTTCTCCAGGATGTTGCCGTCGGCGTCCACGACGCCCGCCATCACCTTCGTACCGCCGATGTCGATGCCGACCGTCGGCACGCGGGGTGCCGTCAGGTGTGAGCGGCGCTCCCGGGTGCCGACCGTGCGGAGCACGGTGGCACGGCGGGAGCCGATGGGGGCGGTGAAGTCGCGGTAGGTGCTCATCGCCGCCGATTCTGCCTCACGGGGAGGCAGGGTGCGGAGCGGGGGAACAACCCACCATTGCCGTGTGCGGGTGCGTGGGGGCTGATCGCGCCCACGCGGCGGAGCCGCACATCGATACAGCCCCGCGCCCCCAAGAAACGCGCCCTGCTCAAGTCCTCACAAGGAGCTGGAACTCGAACGAGTAGCGCGTCGGGCGGTAGGTGTGTGTGCCGTATTCCACTGCGCGGCCCGTGTCGTCGAACGTGACGCGTTGCATGGTGAGCAGCGGGGCCCCCGTCTCCTCCGCCAGTCGTTCCGCCTCCACCGTCGTCGCCGCGCGGGCGCCGATCGACTGGCGGGCGCTGTGCAGGGTGATGCCGGCCGCTCGCATCAGGCGGTAGAGGCCGGTGGTCTCCAACTGGGCGGTGTCGAGGTCGATGAGGCCGGGGGGCAGGAAGTTGCAGAGGTAGGCCATGGGCTCGCCGTGGGCGAGGCGGAGGCGTTCCACGCGGTGGACGTCGCTGTCCTCGGCGACGCCGAGGGCGGCGGCGACCTCGGCGGAGGCGGGGACGAGCGTGTTGACGAG
Organism: Streptomyces coeruleofuscus; assembly: GCF_039532725.1. Classification (NCBI taxonomy): domain Bacteria; kingdom Bacillati; phylum Actinomycetota; class Actinomycetes; order Kitasatosporales; family Streptomycetaceae; genus Streptomyces; species Streptomyces coeruleofuscus. The sequence goes on along the minus strand of NZ_BAAASE010000001.1, from coordinate 722,283 downwards.
GACCTTGGTGGCCGGGCGCTGGCCCGCCGCCTCCAGGTCGTCGTAGAGGCTGCTGAGCTCCAGCGGGCGCTTGACCTGGCTGTGCACGACCTGGGTGCCCACACCGCGGCGGCGTACGAGGAGGCCCTTGTCGACGAGCGACTGGATGGCCTGGCGGACGGTCGGCCGGGACAGGCCGAGCCGGGCGGCGAGCTCGATCTCGTTGCCCAGCAGGCTGCCGGGGGTCAGCGTGCCGTGCTCGATCGCGGCCTCCAACTGCTGGGACAGCTGGAAGTACAACGGCACGGGAGAGCTGCGGTCCACGCTCAGCTCGAGCTGCACGGTCGGGTCCACTTCTGGTTTCGGCACGGGCCGAGCGTAGCTCCGTGCGTTGTTGACGGGAAGTTGTGTAGTCAGATTGTCCGGACATTCAGATTGACAGGGGCGGGCTGGGCACGCACTTTGTTTTCATGCGCATCGGCGTCATCGGAACGGGCCGTATCGGCACAATCCACGCGAACACCCTCAGCCGGCACCGCGACGTCGGCTCCCTGATCCTCACGGACGCGGACGCCTCGCGGGCCCAGGACCTGGCGCACCGGCTGGGCGAGACGGCCGCGCCCGGTGTGGAGGAGATCTTCCGGTGGGGGGTCGACGCCGTGGTGATCACGACGGCGACGTCGGCCCACGCCGAACTGATCGGTCGGGCAGCACGCTCGGGCCTGCCGGTGTTCTGCGAGAAGCCCATCGCGCTGGATCTGCCGGGGACACTGAGCGCGATCGCCGAGGTCGAGACGGCCGGGACGGTGCTCCAGATGGGCTTCCAGCGCCGCTTCGACGCCGGATACACGGGCGCCCGCGAGGCCGTGCGCTCCGGCAGGCTGGGGCGGCTGCACACCGTGCGGGCGCTGACCAGTGACCAGACGCCGCCGCCCGCTACGTGGCTGCCGCTGTCCGGCGGGCTGTACCGGGACACGCTGATCCACGACTTCGACGTGCTGCGCTGGGTGACGGGCCGGGAGGTGGCGGACGTGTACGCCGCCGGATCCGATGCCGGCCCCGCGATGTTCCGCGCGGCAGGCGACGTCGACACCGGTGCCGCGCTCCTCACCCTCGACGACGGCACGCTCGCCACGGTCACCGGCGCCCGCCTGAACGGAGCCGGCTACGACGTGCGCATGGAGCTGGCCGGGGAGCTCGACCAGATCGTGGTCGGCCTGGACGACCGTACGCCGATCGCCTCCACCGAGCCGAGCGGGCCGCCGGCCGCGGACAAGCCCTGGACCGGCTTCCTGGAGCGCTTCGGCCCCGCCTACGAGGCGGAGCTGAACGCGTTCGTCGAGGTCGTGCGGGGCGAGCGGGCCAACCCCTGCGACGGGCGCGAGGCCCTTCAGGCGCTGCGCGTCGCCGAGGCGTGCGAGCTGTCGCGCCGGGAGCGCAGGCCGGTGCACCTCGCGGAGATCCCCGGCGGGACCGCCTCCCCCTTCGTGTGACGGCGGGCCCGCGAGGCGGTCAGCGGCCCTCCTGTTCCTCCTCCAGGAGTCCCGCGTCGTACGCCAGCAGCGCGATCTGCACCCGGTTGTTGAGGTCGAGCTTGGCCAGGATGCGGGAGACGTGCGTCTTGACCGTGGCGACGCTCATGAACAGGCCGGTGGCGATCTCGGCGTTGGACAGGCCCCGGCCGACCGCGACGGCGACCTCGCGCTCACGGTCGTTGAGGGCGGCCATGCGCGCACGCGCGCGTGTGCGGCGGGTGTCGGCGGCGGTGCCGACCGCGTGCAGCATCAGCTGGCGGGTGACGGTGGGCGACAGGACCGGGTCGCCGGCCGCGACCCGGCGTACCGCCGCGAGGATCTCGGTGGGCGGGGTGTCCTTGAGGACGAATCCGGCGGCGCCCGCGCGCAGGGCCCGCAGGACCTGTTCGTCGGCGTGGAAGGTGGTGAGGACCACCACCTGCGGAGCGTCCTTGCGGGCGCGCAGCCGCTCCGTGGCCGTGAGACCGTCCACCGTCGGCATCCGGATGTCCATGAGCACGACGTCCGGGCGGGTGCGGTCGACGAGCGCCTCCACCTCGCCGCCGTCGGTCGCCTCGCCGACGATCTCGATGTCGTCGGCCCCGCCCATCATGAAGGACAGTCCGGCCCGCACCAGCGGATCGTCGTCGACGAGGAGCAGTCTGATCGCAGTCATGGGCCATACGTAATCACGGCCGGGGCGGACGCGGGGACCGGACGGGCGCTGGTCGCGCCAACGCCTCGTCCGGAGCGCGGTGTTGACCGGCCGCGTGCTCAGGCGCGCAGCGTCACCCCGAACAGGGCGCGCAGGCGGCTGATCTCCCACCAGACCACCGCCGTCACCGAGGCGGGACCGCCGATGACGGCGAGGGCCTGGATCACCGGCGGTCCGGGCGGCAGGCCGCCGGCGAGCAGGCTGATGGCGGCGAACTCCCACACCAGCGTCCCGGTCAGCAGGGCGGGGAGCGCGGCGTGCACGGCCGCGGTGTTGAAGCCGGTGCGGACGGCCGGGCCGGTGGCGAACCCCACGAAGAACAGGAGCCAGGCCAGGGGCAGGGCGACCGCGAGGGTCATCCAGGGGGCGGTGCCCGCCGAACCGGAGGAGGGCGTCTGGTGCCGGTCGAGCAGGATGATCGCCCCGCCGAGCAGCGGGACGGCCGTCACGGCGCCGATGTACCAGCCGGCCGACCGCAGGGCGGCCCGCACCCGCACCCGCATGGCCGACCTGGTCTCCGCGGACGCCCACCGGAACAGCACGGCGATCACGACGGGTGCGCTCAGGAGCAGCAGGGGCGGGGTGACCGCCAGTCGCATCATGTACTGCTCCTGGACCTCGGCGACGTCCTCCGGCTTGCCGTACACGGTGAGCAGCAGCAGGGACATGGCGGCCGCGGTCCAGGCCCGTACCTTCTGCACGCGCGTCACGTGCCGGTCGTCCACGGCCCGATGTGTGTGCGGGAACAGCCGGTGGGCGAGGTTGCGGGCCGAGCGCGCGAACGAGTAGCACAGCACGAGCGGCAGGAACGCGAACCAGGTGCACGGAGCGAGCAGCACCAGCCACATGCAGCCGGAGACCCGCGGCTGCCCCTGCCGCAACAGCTCGCGGACCGACGGCCATTCGCCACCGCGCAGACCGCCCCGGCCCGGGCCCCGAATGCCCGGCCGCGGCTGGGGGACGTACGGGTACGGCTGCGGGTACGGGTGCGGGTACGGCTGTGGGTGCGCGTGCGGGTGCGGGGGGTACGGCTGGGGGTGCGGGTAGCCGTACGGTGCCGGGCCCGGCTGAGGCGGCGCGTAAGGGGGCGGCATGTAGGAGCCGTTGGCCGGTGGTGGCGGATAAGGGCCGCCGTTCGGCGGCCCGGGCGGCTGGTACGGATTGGTGGGTCCCCCGAAACTCACGTGCAAGTCCCTTCCGTTACTCACGGTGCTGAAGGCGGCACAAACATCGGCCATCGCCACAGCCAAGTCAACTCGCTTTGGAGCTTGGGGTCATGGGGTCGGTACGCACGCGACCCCGAACTGCCGAAAAGTCAGCGGCCCCACGGCAGCCACGCCCGCACCTCGAACCCGCCCTGCGGGGTGCGGCCGTGCTCCAGACGGCCGCCCGTGAGGGTCGCTCGTTCCGTCAGGCCGATCAGGCCCTGGCCGGAGCCGGGGACGTGCGGCACCTCGCCCTCGGGGGGCGGGTTGTGCACGGAGACGGTGAGGCCGTCGCCCGGTGCGCCGGTGACGGACACCGTGACCTCCGTGCCGGGGGCGTGCTTGCGGGCGTTGGTCAGGCCCTCCTGGACGATCCGGTACGCGGTCCGGCCGACGGAGGACGGGACGGTGCCGGCGTCGTCGACGCGGTGGTCGAGGGTCACCTTCATGCCGGCCTCACGCGACTCGGCGACCAGTGTGTCCAGCGCGCCGAGCGTCGGCTGCGGCCGGCCCGTGTCGTCGGGCTCCCCCGCCCGCAGGACTCCGATGATCTCGCGCAGGTCCTGGAGGGCCTCGTGCGCGCTCTCCCGGATCACCCCCGCCGCCCGAGCCGTCTCCGCCGGGGGTGCGTCGGGCCGGAACTCCAGGGCGCCGGCGTGCACGCTGAGCAGGGTCAGCCGGTGGGCGAGCACGTCGTGCATCTCCCGCGCGATGGCCTCACGGGCGAGCCGCTGCGCCTGCTCGGCCCGCAGCCGCGCCTCCGTCTCGGCCCGCCGGGCCCGGTCCCTGAGGCTCACCATGAGCTGCCGCTTGGACCGTACGAACATGCCCCAGCCGACGATCGCCAGGGTGAGCACCATGGCGAAGGGCACGCTCACCAGGTAGGGGACGTCCGCGTCGGGGCGCGCCCAGTAGTACAGCGGGGCCAGGGCCGCGTTGATGCCGCCCACCCAGGCCACGTAGCGGAAGGGACGGTGCACGGCGAGGGTGAACAGGGCGATCAGACCCGCCCCGCCCGCCGTCTCCGAGAGGAAGGTGATGGGAACCATCGCCACGGCGAGCCCCAGCGGCCAGCGGCGGCGCAGCCAGACGGCCCCGCAGGCCAGCGCCCCGGTCAGCTGGTCCACGACGGCCAGCCATTCCGGGACATGGGGGTTGTCGTTGAGCGCCTCGATGGCGGCCGCGCCCACCAGCACGGCCACCACGAAGCAGGAGAAGTCGACGACCCAGTCGCGGGCGGTGCGCCGGGGCCGTCGCCCGGCCCGTGCGGCGTCGGGGTCGAGCTCGTGCAGCAGGGCGGACGGGACGAACCATCTGCGCCCGGTGAACAACGCAGGTGTCTCGCCCGTCAGCACCGGGGAGGCCTGCCCCGCGTTGTCACCACTCACGGTCGACAAATCTACGCAGGTCCGGGCCCGTTCACCTCACCTTGGCCGCAATCGTCGACCAAAGTCACCGCACCGCAGACTTTCGGCGCCGCCGGCGGGGTCCGGACAGGGACTTCCGTCCGACGGACGCTCGCCCCGCGGCCGATGTGCGTGGGGGGTCCGCGGGGCGAGGCTCGTGCCATGAAGCAGGTGCTGGAGATCCTCGGCTTCCTCGCCCTCGTACAGGGCGTGGCGGGCCTGGTGCACGAGTTGACCGACTGGAACTGGGGCCTCGTGCAACGACTGGGGTTCCTCGACGGCTACGAGATCTACGCGAGCGTCGTGCTGCTCGTGCTGGGCGTCGCCCTGTTCGCGGCGGCCGGGAGCCGGAAGTCCGTCTGAGCACGCGGGCGGACTTCCGGCCGGCGTTCACGGAGGTGGCCGCCCGGCTCAGCAGCCGTAGTCGACCAGGTCGAACGACTCGTAGTGGTCGGCCGTGTAGTAGTCCTCCCGGTTCTCCTCACCGGTGACGATGCGCCGCGCACCGCGGGTGGAGGAGCCGGGGGTGATGACCGTGTACTCGTGGTAGTAGCCGGACGACTGGCTCGGCAGGATGCCTTCCCGGTTCTGGAAGACGGTGCCGTCCTGCTCGAACGGGAAGGGGCCGCCCTGCTCGATCAGGTCGAGCGTGTCGTGGGCCTGGGACGGCAGATCGCCGTAGCAGATGCTGCCGACGGCGGTGGGGGCCGCGTCGGCCGTGGTGGCGGAGACGGTACCGCCGACGAGGAGGGCGGACAGGAGGGCGGCTGCTGCGCCGAGCCGCGAGGCGCGTGGGGGGAAATTCATGCGCACATGATGACGCGCGTAGACAGTGGCATGTCAATGACAAGCCCGGAGATTTTCCCGTCAAGTCCGATGAGTTAGCGGGAAGTTAACCTTCCCCCGGCGCCCCCACGGGCTGTTCACCAGGGCCGGTGAGGACGCCGGGGCGGGCGGCTACGCGTCCTCCGGCAGCGCGTACTCGCCGTACTCCGGGCGGCCCGCCACCTCGTACGTCTGGATCGAGACGCCCGTGCTGGTGACGCTCCCTCCGGCGTGCCGGAAGGCGGTCGGTACGGCGCCCTCCGGGAACAGCCGGAACCCGGCGCCGAGCACGACCGGGAAGGTCAGCAGGTGCAGCGAGTCGACGAGGCCGTGGGCCAGCAGGGACCGGACGAGGGCGCCGCTGCCGTGCACCTGGATCTCGCCGTCGGTGCGCTCCTTCAGGGCCGTGACCTCCTTGGCGAGGTCGCCGGTGAGCACGGTGGTGCCCGCCCACTCGGGGTCCTTGAGGGTGGAGGACGGGACGTACTTCGGCAGGGCGTTGAGTTTCGAGGCGACCGGATCGGCGGGGTCGGTCACCTTCGGCCAGAACGTGTTGAAGATGTCGTACGTGCGGCGCCCGAGCAGGAAGGCGTGCGGCCGTGCGAAGACCTCGTCGATGAAGCGGCCGAAGTCCTCGTCGGCGTACGGGAAGCTCCAGCCGCCGTGCGTGAAACCGCCGCGGGTGTCCTCATGGGGGCCGCCGGGGGCCTGGTAGACGCCGTCGAGGGTGACGAAGAGGGTGGAGACGAGCTTGCCCATGGCGGGTGCCCTTCTTCTCAAGAAACGGTCAGGGTCTGTTGTCATCGGTTCAGACCCCGTAGGCGTCCGCAACTCATCGCTGGGCCGTACGGCTCCCGCGGCGCGGATCCACAGGCCCCCACCTCGACGTCCGTTCACCGCCAGCAGCGCTGCCGGCCGGCCGGTGGGATGGACCCATGACTTCTCAAGGAACACTCGACGGCAGGACGGCTCTCGTGACGGGCGCGAGCCGTGGCATCGGCGCGGCGACGGCCCTGCGGCTGGCCCGGGAGGGCGCGGACGTGGCGGTCGGCTATGTGAACGGCAAGGAGGCGGCCGAGGACGTCGTACGGGCCGTGGAGGCGCTGGGGCGCCGGGCGGTGGCGGTGCGCGCGGACGCGGCGGACGCCGCCGAGGCGGTCGGTGCCGTGACCGCGGCGGCCGAGGCGCTGGGCGGCCTGGACATCCTGGTGAACAACGCGGGCGTGGGGGTGCTCGGGCCGCTGGAGACCCTGTCGCTCGCCGACGTGGACCGTGTCCTCGCCGTCAACGTGCGCGGTGTCTTCCTGACCTCCCAGGCCGCCGCCGCGCGCATGCCCGAGGGCGGGCGGATCATCACGATCGGCAGTTGCATGGCCCAGCGCGTGCCGGGGCCCGGCGGCACGCTCTACGCCACGAGCAAGGCGGCCCTGGCCGGTCTGACCAAGGCCCTGGCCAGGGAGCTGGGCGGGCGCGGGATCACGGCGAACCTCGTCCACCCGGGGCCGATCGACACCGACATGAATCCGGCGGACGGGCCGTACGCGGCCGGTCAGGCGGCGATGACGGCGCTGGGGCGGTTCGGCACGGCGGACGAGGTGGCGTCGATGGTGGCGTACCTGGCCGGGGCGACGTACGTCACCGGTGCGGAGTTCGCCGTGGACGGCGGGCACGCGGCGTGAGGAAGGGGGCACACCGGTACTGAGACAGGGGGCGCACCGGTGCTGTCGGGCCGGTGCGCCCCCTGGAACGGGTCGGCTCAGCCGCCCAGTTCCTGGTGACGCGCCGCGAGGCGCCGCGCACCGTCCTCCGTCAGGGAGCCGAACAACCGCAGCCGGGAGATGCCGCCGTCCGGGAAGATGTCCACGCGCGCGTGCGTGCCGACGGCCGGGACCGGGAGTACGAAGCGGTGGGCGGTGTCGGGCTGGAGGCGCGTGCGGGGCAGGATCTCCCGCCACTGGCCGTCCTCGCCGTCGCGCACGGACACCGAGGCCCAGCCGGCGCTGTTGCCCTTGAGGTACGCGGTGTCGATCTCCACGGCTCGGATCCGGGACTGGGCGGCCAGCCGGTAGCGGATCCAGTCGTGGCCCTGGTCGCGGCGGCGCCGGGTCTCCCAGCCGTCGTCCATCTTGCGGGAGCGTCCCGGCTGGATGGTGTTGGTGGCGGGTGAGTAGAAGAGGTCGGAGGCGTCCTCGACCTGGCCGCCGTTCTCCAGGGCGACGACGTCGAAGGTGCCCAGCGCCTCCAGCCAGGCGGGGTCCGGGACGACCTCGCCGTGCACGCGCAGGCGGGCGATGCCGCCGTCGGGGTGCTGGTTGACCCGCAGGTGGGTGAAGCGCTGCTCGACCGCGACGGGGAAGCCGTTCGCCGCGTGGCCGCCGACCGGGGTGCGCGGAACGAGGGTCGTCCACTTCACGTCGTCCCCGAGGAGCTGCTCCGGCGACGGGGAGCCCGGCACGCAGGTGCCCTCGACGGACACGGCCTGCGGGTAGTTGCCGCGGAAGTGCGCCGTGTCGACGACGATCCCCCGGACCACGCCCGGGGCGCCGAGGCGGACCAGCGCCCAGTCGTGGTCCTCCGCGGTCGGCCAGGGGTGCTCGGCGGAGGCGCCCCGGCGGCGGCGCGTCTCCCAGCCGTCCATGATCTTGCCCTTGTGCCCGAAGTGCTCGGGGTCGAACTCGGCGCGACCGGGCACCAGCAGGTTCTCGCGCTGGGCGAAGAACTCGTCGTTGGCGGCGATGACACCGGCGCCGAGGCGCCGGTCGGCGAGGTCGGCGTACTGGGTGAAGGGGAAGTCGGCGGTGCGGTAGTCCGCGTACGGGTCGCCGCCTCCGTAGGGGTTCGCGTCGCCGGTGAAGCTGGGAATCGCCGTCACGGTGATCAGGTGCCTTTCTCGTCCGGGATGGGGATCAGTCGGTTCGGGTGAGGAGCCGCCCCTTCGGTTCGGTGAACTCGCCGTCCGCGACGATGCGCTGCCCGCGCAGCCAGGTGGACTTCACGACGCCGTACAGGGTCCTGCCCGCGTAGGCCGTGACGTGGTTGCGGTGCTGGAGGGCCACGGGGTCGACGGTGAAGGTCTCGTCGGGGGCGAGGACGGCGAAGTCGGCGTCGCGGCCCGCCGCGATGGCGCCCTTGCGGTCGTCGAGCCCGACGAGTTCGGACGTCCGTGCGGACATCCAGCGGACCACGTCCTCCAGGCCGTGCCCGCGCCTGCGGGCCTCGGTCCACACCGCCGCCAGGCTCAGCTGGAGCCCGGAGATGCCGCCCCAGGCCGTCGCGAAGTCGTCGGTCTTCAGGTCGGCGGTGGACGGGGAGTGGTCGGTGACGACGCAGTCGATGGTGCCGTCGGCCAGCGCCTGCCAGAGCAGGTCCTGGTTGGCGGCCTCGCGGATCGGCGGGCAGCACTTGAACTCGCTGGCGCCGTCGGGGACTTCCTCGGCGGTGAGGGTCAGGTAGTGGGGGCAGGTCTCCACGGTGACGCGGACGCCCTCCGCCCGCGCCGCGGCGATCATCGGCAGGGCGTCGCTGGAGGAGAGATGGAGGACGTGCACGCGCGCGTCGAGGGCCTTCGCCTCGCGGATGAGCTGGGCGATGGCGGTGTCCTCGGCGTCCCGGGGACGGGAGGCGAGGAAGTCGGCGTACCTGGGGCCGGGCCGCTGCGGGGCGGAGGCGAGGAGGCGGGGGTCCTCGGCGTGCACGATGAGCAGGCCGCCGAAGGCGGCGATCTCGGCCATGGTGCGGGCGAGCGGGTCCCGTTCGAGGTGCGGGAACTCGTCGACTCCGGACGGCGACAGGAACGCCTTGAAGCCGAAGACGCCGGCCTCGTGCAGCGGGCGCAGGTCCTTGATGTTGTCGGGCAGGGCGCCGCCCCAGAAGCCGACGTCGATGTGCGCCTTGTCGGCGGCAACCCGCTGCTTGGTCCGCAGGTGCGCGACGGTCGTGGTCGGCGGGAGGGAGTTGAGGGGCATGTCGACGAGGGTCGTGATGCCGCCGCCCGCGGCGGCGCGGGTGGCGGTCCAGAAGCCCTCCCACTCGGTGCGGCCGGGATCGTTGACGTGCACGTGGGTGTCGACCAGGCCGGGCAGCAGGACGTGGTCGCCCAGGTCCTCCAGGCGGGCGGTCTCCGGTACGGGCGCGTCGTACGGGAGGACGGCAGTGATCTTGCCCGCGGCGACCGCGACCGACGCGGCGCGCGTCCCCTCGGGAGTGATGACACGCGTCGAGCGAAGCACCAGTTCAGCGTCGGACACCCGGACCCCTTTCTTCAACGTTCTGTTGAAGGAGTCTTCACTCCCGTTCCGGCCCCGTCAAGGGCACACTGCTACAGGACACACCACTACCTCCTCCCCTGGACTTTTCCACGAAGCGGAATTAACATCCCGGGAAGCGAAATGCTACCCGAAAGGAACGCGCCGTGCCGACGTCCAGCGCCAGCACCACCGGCTCCGCCCGGTCCTCCGCCAACGGCGGGGTCCAGTCCCTGGAGCGCGCCTTCGACCTGCTCGAACGGATGGCGGACGCGGGCGGCGAGGTCGGCCTGAGCGAGCTGTCCGCGAGCAGCGGGCTGCCCCTGCCGACCATCCACCGCCTGATGCGCACGCTGGTGGCCTGCGGGTACGTACGGCAGCAGGCCAACCGCCGGTACGCGCTCGGCCCGCGCCTGATCCGCCTCGGCGAGTCCGCCTCCCGGCTGCTGGGCACCTGGGCACGGCCCCATCTCGCCCGGCTGGTCGAGGAGACCGGCGAGACGGCGAACATGGCGCTGCTGGACGGGGACGAGATCGTCTACGTGGCGCAGGTGCCGTCGAAGCACTCGATGCGCATGTTCACGGAGGTCGGCCGGCGCGTGCTGCCGCACTCCACGGGCGTGGGCAAGGCCCTGCTCGCCGGTTTCCCGCCGGAGGAGGTGCGCGCCCTGCTGAACCGTACGGGCATGCCCGCCGCGACGGAGAAGACCATCACGACGCCCGACGGGTTCCTCGCGGCGCTGGAGGACGTGCGCCGCCAGGGCTACGCGATCGACGACAACGAGCAGGAGATCGGCGTCCGCTGCCTGGCGGTCTCGGTGCCCGACTCCCCCACCGCCGCGGCCATTTCCATCTCCGGCCCGGCCGGCCGGGTCACGGAGGCGGCGACGGAGAAGATCGTGCCGGTCCTCCAGCAGGTCGCCGGCGAACTGTCCGAGGCCCTGGCGACCCAGAACCCCGCCTGACCGATTCACGACGACTCGGTCACGAGTCCGTGGGACCGGCCGGGGCGAAGGCCGTGGCGAGCCGGTCGAGCAGGAGCGGCGCGGTGGGGTGCGGGTCGCGGTGGGGTGTGATCGTGTAGACGCCCCGGGTCGGGGGATCCACCAGGCTCACCGTGGTGACGTCGGTGCGCAGCGCGCGCGTCAGGACGCCGGGTATCAGCGCGATGGCGTGACCGGTGGCGACCAGGGCCAGCTTGCCGAGCAGATCGGCCGCGGCGAGGTCGATGCGGGCGCTGACTCCGGCTCGGGCGGCGTGCTGGCGCAGGAGCGCCGCCGAGCCGTCGTTGTCCTCGACCCAGGTCTGTTCGGCCAGCGTCCGCATGTGCACCGGGCCGCGCCCGGCCTGCGGATGGCCGAGGGGCAGCGCGACGACCATCTCGTCCAGCCCGAGGAAGCGGCGCTCGACCCTCGGGTCCTGGGGCAGTCCCGGCGGTGCGTCCGTGACGACGGCGAGGTCGAGGTCGCCGGCGATCACGCGCTGGTGGAGGTCGGGGCTCAGACCGGGAAGCAGGCTCCAGCGGACCGCCCGGGCGTGCTCCAGCAGGGCCCGGATGGCCTCGGGCACGATCCCCGCGGCCAGTGAGGGTGTCGCACCGACGGCCAGGGGCCGGCTGACCGCCCCGTCACGGGCGTCACGTACGGCGCGGACGGCGCGGTCGGCCTCGTTGAGGGTGGCGAGGGCGTGGCGCCGGAAGACCTCGCCGGCCGGCGTCGGACGCACACCGCGCGCATGCCGCTCCATCAGCGGCACGCCGAGCTGCCGCTCCAGCCCGGCGATCTGCCGGGAGACCGCCGACTGCGTGTGGTGCAGCTCGGCGGCGGCCGCGGACAGCGACCCGAGCCGGCACACCGTCACGAAGGTTCGCCACACCGTCAGGTCCATGACCCCAGTATGACCAGCCGGTATGCGCGTCCGACAGTGCTGGCATGCGAGATCTGCGCTTTTCGCAGCCTCCGCGTTGCACCACTCTGGCGCCCATGACCACACCGCACACGATCGCCGTCCTCGGCCTGGGACGCATGGGCGACGCGATCGCGACCCGACTGGCCGCTCAGGGCCGCACCGTCATCGGCTGGACCCGTTCCGGACGCGCCTCGGGCGCCGTCAGGACGACCGGCGACCCGCGCGACGCCGTGGCGGAGGCCGGCCTGGTGCTCCTGGCGCTGTTCGACGGTCCGGCCTGCCGGCAGGTCCTCGACGACGTCCGTGGCGCGCTGCGAGCCGACACCATCGTGGTGAACACCAGCACCATCTCCCCCGCCGAAGCGTCGGAACTGGCCCGGCGGCTCGGCCCGTCCTACGTCCACGCGCCCGTGCTCGGCTCGGTTCCGGCCGCCTCCGCCGGTGCCCTGCGCATTCTCGCCGCCGCCGGGCGGGATGCCCTGGACCGGGCCCGGCCGGTGCTGGAGACGCTGGGCTCGGTGCTGCCCGTCGGGGATGCCGCCACCGCCGCCGCGCTCAAGCTGATCGCCAACAACGGCCTCGCCGGCGCGGTCCTCGCCCTGCGCGACTCACTGCGGCAGGGCGACGCCCTAGGCCTGCCCCGCGACCAGGTGCTGGACGTACTCGAACTCGGCCGGCTCGGCGGGCTCGTGGCGCACAAGCGGGCCTTTCTCACCGGCGAGCCCGTCACCGCCGCGGCCGAGTTCACGATCGGCGCGCTGGCCAAGGACATGGCTCTGCTGGCCGCCGCGTCGGACACGCCGTTGCGCAGCGCGGCCGGCCTGGCGGACCTCCCGGCCGGCCCCGAGGCCGACATCGCCACCGCCGCCACCGTCCCCGCCGTCGAGGACGCCGTGCTCGAACCGCTCCGCGCCTACGTCCGCGGGCACGCCACCGGCGACCCCGCCCACTTCCGTGACGCGTTCCTGCCCACCGCCCACGTCGAGGGGCTCCGGGACGGCGCGTTCGTCTCGTGGCCCCTGGAGGAGTACTGCGCTCTCTTCGAGGGCCGGCCGGCCGCGGACGAGCCGGCCCGCTCCCGCCGCATCGACACCGTCGACGTCCACGGCACCGTCGCGACCGCGACCATGACGCTCCTGCACGGCGCGGACACCTTCACCGACGTCTTCCTGCTGGTCCGCGTCGGCGACAGGTGGCGGATCGCCAACAAGGCCTATCACCGGCATTCCTGACCGGCTCTGGCGTGCCCTTCGGCCTGATCCGGACAGAGCCCCTAGCCCTGCCCGCGCACCGGCCCGCCGAAGAGGTCCACGGCCCGGCGGACCTCCGCCAGTTCCGGGGCCAGCGCGCTCACCGAGCCGATCGCGCCCGCTATCAGCAGGAGGGAGCGGCGCAGCCGCGGGATCTCGGGGGTGCCGTCGGCCGCCATGGCGTCCAGGGCGGCGAGTTCCTCCTCGGCGATGGTCCGGTCGGCGAACTCGCCGGGATGGGCGGCGAGCCGACGGCGCAGCCGGGCGACGGCGGAGCGCAGCTCCGTCACGCGCGGATCATCGTCGCCGCCGGTCACAGACCCCTGCCGCCTCTGCTCAACGCTCCGCAACACAGTCCTCCCCCTCGCACTCCGTCGTGCGCGTGCCCCTCCGACGCGAAGTCCCCCACACCGGGCGCCGGTCGGCCGCCCGGCCGGTCGGTGCGGGCGACAGTAAACGACGCGGACCACCAGGCGCCAGTCCATTGCGTCATCGACTTGCTCCGCTGCGTGACTTTCCGGTCCGGGTCGTGCGGTATGCAGGATCCATGACGACACGTAAGACGACGAAAAGGACGCCTGCGGTTGCGGGGGTACTGCTCGCCGCCGGGGGCGGGCGGCGGCTCGGCGGGCGCCCCAAGGCACTGCTCACCCACCGGGGACGGCCGCTCGTGGAGCACGCGGTGCGGGTGCTGCGCGAGGGCGGCTGCGAGCGGGTCCACGTGGTGCTGGGCGCGCGGGCGGACGAGGTCCGGGCGCGAGCCGCGCTGCCGGGATGCGTCCTGGTCGGCAACCCCGACTGGGAAGAGGGCATGGGGACGTCCCTGCGGGCCGGACTGGACTCGCTCGCCGGTACGGGCGCGGCGGCCGCCCTGGTCTCACTCGTCGACCAGCCCGGTATCGGCCCGGAGGCGGTGGCCCGGGTCCTCGGGGCGTACGAGGACGAGGAGTCGCTGGTGTCGGCCGCGTACGACGGAATGCGCGGGCATCCGGTCCTGTTCGGGGCGGCTCACTGGGCGGGCATCGCCGCGACTGCGACCGGGGACCAGGGGGCACGGGCCTATCTGAAGGAGCGCGAGCCGGGGATCAGGCTCGTCGAGTGCGGGGACGTGGCCCGGCCCTTCGACATCGACACGGAGGCCGATCTGGCCCACCTTGAGTGAAGGGGGTGGCACGGAGAGCCACCTTGCCTCGACTCTGAGAATCTCGACATCAACAGATGATTGAACTTCCACCATGAGGAAACTAGTATCCACTGTTCAGAAGCGCCCGAGGCCCCCGCGGGCGCCGAACGCCGTATCCGGGAAGACTGGCACCCGGTGCCGAACCGCCGGTTCGTCTTCGTAGCTCGCTGAAGGAAGTGACAGTTCATGTCCGCACCAGCGCCGTCCCCGCTGGCCGTCGTCGACGCCGAGCCCCTGCCCCGGCAGGAGGAGGTCCTCACCGAAGCGGCGCTCGCCTTCGTGGCCGAGCTGCACCGGCGGTTCACGCCCCGCCGTGACGAACTCCTCGCCCGCCGCGCCGAGCGGCGCGCCGAGATCGCCCGCACCTCCTCCCTCGGCTTCCTCCCGGAGACCGCCGCGGTCCGCGCCGACGACTCCTGGAAGGTCGCCCCGGCCCCCGACGCCCTCGACGACCGGCGGGTCGAGATCACCGGCCCCACCGACCGCAAGATGACCATCAACGCCCTCAACTCGGGCGCGAAGGTGTGGCTCGCGGACTTCGAGGACGCCTCCGCGCCGACCTGGGAGAACGTGGTCTCCGGCCAGCTCAACCTGATCGACGCCTACACGCGGAACATCGACTTCACGGACCCGAAGTCGGGCAAGTCGTATGCCCTGAAGGCGAACGAGGAACTCGCCACGGTCGTCATGCGCCCGCGGGGCTGGCACCTGAACGAGCGCCACCTCGTCGACGCGGACGGCACCCCCGTGCCCGGCGCGCTCGTCGACTTCGGCCTGTACTTCTTCCACAACGCCAAGCGCCTGCTGGGCCTGGGCAAGGGCCCGTACTTCTACCTGCCCAAGACGGAGTCGCACCTGGAGGCCCGCCTCTGGAACGAGGTCTTCGTCTTCGCGCAGGACTACCTCGGCATCCCGCAGGGCACCGTGCGCGCCACCGTGCTGATCGAGACGATCACGGCCGCGTACGAGATGGAGGAGATCCTCTACGAACTGCGCGACCACGCCTCCGGGCTGAACGCGGGCCGCTGGGACTACCTGTTCTCCATCGTCAAGAACTTCCGGGACGGCGGCGCCAAGTTCGTCCTGCCGGACCGCAACGCGGTGACGATGACGGCCCCGTTCATGCGCGCGTACACCGAACTCCTCGTCCGTACCTGCCACAAGCGCGGCGCGCACGCGATCGGCGGCATGGCGGCGTTCATCCCGTCCCGCCGGGACGCGGAGGTCAACAAGGTCGCCTTCGAGAAGGTCCGCGCCGACAAGGACCGCGAGGCGAACGACGGCTTCGACGGCTCCTGGGTCGCCCACCCCGACCTGGTGCCGATCGCCATGGAGTCCTTCGACAAGGTCCTCGGCGACAAGCCCAACCAGAAGGACCGCCTGCGCGAGGACGTCGACGTCAAGGCGGCCGACCTGATCGCGATCGACTCGCTGGACGCCAAGCCGACGTACGCGGGTCTGGTGAACGCCGTGCAGGTCGGCATCCGCTACATCGAGGCCTGGCTGCGCGGCCTCGGCGCGGTCGCGATCTTCAACCTCATGGAGGACGCCGCCACCGCCGAGATCTCCCGCTCCCAGATCTGGCAGTGGATCAACGCCGGTGTCGTCCTCGACAACGGCGAGCAGGTCACCGCCGACCTGGCCCGCAAGGTCGCCGCCGAGGAACTCGCCGGCATCAGGGCCGAGATCGGCGAGGAGGCCTTCGCGGCCGGCAACTGGCAGCAGGCGCACGACCTGCTGCTGACGGTCTCGCTCGACGAGGACTACGCCGACTTCCTGACGCTCCCGGCGTACGAGCAGCTCAAGGGCTGACTCAGTCCGCGGAAGGCTCGGCGGACGGCTTGTCCGAGTGGCCCAGGGGCTTCCCCGGGGCCACTCGGTCGCGTACGGCCCGCTTCACGGCCGTCGGCTCGGGGAAGCCCTGCTCCCGCCGGTCCCAGACGACCTCGCCGTCGACGCGGACGACGAACACGCCGCCCTTGCCGGGCTTCAGCGCCAGTTCCGTCAGCTCGGACTCGAACGTCGTGAGCAGTTCCTGCGCCAGCCAGGCCGCGCGGGGCAGCCAGCGGCACTGGGTGCAGTACTCGATCTCTACACGGCCACTCATCCGAGATGCACCGACCAATCCTGTTCGGCCGCGGGCTTGCCGTGCAGGTCGGGGACCTGCCGGAGCCACGCGGGGCGTCCTTGCCGGCTGCGCGCCGCCCGGCGGGCCTCCTCGGCGGCGAGCTCCTCCCGGCCGGGGAAGTCGGTGGGCAGCCAGGCCTCGGAGGCCCGCACGCGCGCGTGGACGTACGACACGTAGGCCTCGCGTGCCTCCCGGGCAGTGGCGAAGCCCGGCTCGTCCGCGAGCCAGGCGTCCGGGACCTCGGCGAGGATCCGGCGCAGCAGCTCCTCGGTCACCCTGGGAGCCAGCTCGGCGTCGGCGGCCCGGACGTCGGGTCCGTAGTGGCCGAGGGCGTGGTGCCGGAAGTCGTACACCTTGGCGGGGTCGGTGCCGTCCCAGCGGTGGTGGAACACGAGCGCGGCACCGTGGTCGATCAGCCACAGGCGCGGCGGCGCCACGCCCAGGGTGGGCCAGACCATCAGGTTGGAGCTGTGGACCGTGCGGTCGACGTTCACGGTCAGGGCGTCGAGCCAGACGATCCTCCCCGCCTCCAGGGGATCGACGGGGAAGACCCGCGCGATGTCCGGCGTGAAATCACGGGCGCCCGGCAGGTAGTCCATGCCGAGGTTCACGCCCCCGCTGGCCGCGTGCAGGCCCCGCACCTCCTGGTGCGGCTCGTCCCGCGCGATCACCGGGTCGAAGTGCACCAGCACCAGCTCGGGGAAGCGCAGCCCGAGGGCGCGGGCCAGCTCCCCCACGATCACTTCGGCGACGAGCGCCTTGCGGCCCTGGGCGGAGCCGGTGAACTTCACGACGTAGGTGCCCAGGTCGTCGGCCTCGACGACTCCGGGTACGGATCCGCCGGACGTCAGGGGTGCGACGTAGCGGGTCGCGGTGACCTCTCTCAGCATGTCCTCGGGCCTTGCCTCCCCGGCAGTCCGTCCATGGCCGTCCGCTCCTTGCCGCCGGCCTCCGCCGGCATGAAGCGAGCATAGTAAGCGAGGGTGATCGCCGGTACGCGGCTGGACGCCGGGCGCCCCCCGAGGTGTCACAGGGCGGGCGTTACGCTGTGGATCATGCCGGACGACTCCCCTCTCATACAGAGTCTGCGCACCGCCCTCGCCGCCGCTCCCGCGGACGTACCCCTGCGGTTGCACCTGGCCCAACTCCTGCTGGAGGCGGGCCGTTCGGAGGCCGCCGTCGCCGAGGCGGCCGTGGCCCTTCAGCACGCGCCGGGCGACCCCCAGGCCCGTGACCTGATGGCCCGGGCGATGGGCGCGCCGGCCCCGGCGCCGGCGCAACCCCTGGACCGGCGGCCGGGATTCGACTGGCGGGCCGCCGAGGAGCAGGTGGGGGACGTGGTGCCGCCGCGGTTCGTCGAGGCGCCGGTCCGCGCGGACGGACAGGACGATCCCGGCGGCGCCGAGGCGTGGGACGTGGAGACGCCCGGCGGGGTGCGGCTGGCCGACGTCGGCGGCATGCAGGAGGTCAAGGACCGCCTGGAGGCGGCGTTCCTGGCGCCGCTGCGCAACCCCGAGCTGCGCAAGCTGTACGGCAAGAGCCTGCGCGGCGGACTGCTGCTATACGGGCCGCCCGGCTGTGGGAAGACGTTCATCGCCCGCGCGGTCGCCGGGGAACTCGGCGCCGCGTTCCTGTCGGTGTCGGTCAACGACGTGCTCGACATGTGGATCGGCAACTCCGAGCGCAACATGCACGAGGTGTTCGAGACCGCCCGCCGCCAGGCGCCCTGCGTGGTCTTCCTGGACGAGCTGGACGCCCTCGGCGCCAAGCGCAGCCGCACCGCGCACAGCGGCATGCGCAACACGGTGAACCAGCTCCTCACCGAGCTGGACGGCATCGACTCGGCGGCGAACGAGGGCGTGTTCGTGCTGGCCGCCACGAACGTGCCCTGGGACGTGGACAACGCCCTGCGCCGTCCCGGCCGGCTGGACCGGACGATCCTGGTCCTGCCGCCCGACGGTCCGGCCCGGGAGGCGATCCTCCGCTACCACCTGCGGGACCGGCCCATCGAGAACGTCGACCTGGGCAAGCTGGTCAAAGCCACGGACGGCCTGTCGGGCGCGGACCTGGCGCATGTCTGCGAGGCGGCGGCCGAGCGGGCGCTGCTGGACTCGGCGGGCACCGGGACGGTCCGGATGATCGGCATGAAGGACTTGCTGGCCGCCGTCAAGGAGGTCGTCCCGTCGGCCGAGCCGTGGTTCGCCTCCGCGCGGAACGTGGCGATGTTCGCCAACGAGGGCGGGATGTACGACGACCTGGTGGCCTACCTGAAGAAGAGGCGCAAGCTGTGACCGCCACCGTGCACCCCGCCGTGGAGCGGGCCGACCTGCTCATCGACCTCAAGCGGTACGCGGAGGCCCGCGAGCTGCTGGCGCGGCGGCTCGCGGAGGACCCCGACGACGTCCGGGCCTGGGTCAAGCTCGCCCGCAGCCACCTCGGGGACGAGCAGGACGGGCCGAAGGCCCTGGAGGCGACGGAGCGGGCGCTGGCGCTGGACTCCGAGGACATCGGAGCGCTCGTCATGCACGCGCACGCCCTGCGTGCCGCGGGCCGCTTCCTGGAGACCGAGGGCGTGCTGCGCGAGGTGATCCGCCTCGCCCCCGAGAACTGGTACGGCTACGCGCTGCTCGCCAACTGGCTCTGGCGCATCAGGGCGATCCGCTCCGGGCGGGCCAACGGCGGCCAGGTCAGGCGCGAGGACCAGGACGCCGCCCTGCGGGAGGCCGGCGAACTCGCCCAGGAGGCCATCCGGTTGGGGCCGGAGGAGGTGTTCGCCTACGAGGTGGCGTGGCTGATCGCCGACATGGCGGGCAACCGGACCGTCGCCGATCAGCTCGACGAGGCCATCTTGCGGCTCGATCCGCAGCACGAGCAGGCCCTGGCCCGGCGGACGAAGAAGGCGGCGACCGCTCCCGGCGTCAAGGCGGCGGAGGCCGCCACCCTGTACGCCGACGCGCTGGCCACCGCCCCGGACTCCGCCCCGATGCGCAGCGGCCTGGACGACGCCTCCTACCGTCTGCTGCGCGGCATCCGCTGGCCGGCCCTGCTCTGCCTGGCTCTCGCCGGGGTGGGCATCGACCTGTTCGCGACCGGGGGCGAGACCCAGCGGGAGCTGCCGCTGCCGCTGGGCCAGCGGCTCTGGGACCTCGTCCCCATGGCCGTGGTCTGGACCCTGGGCGCCCTGCTGAGGTACCGGAGGCTGCGCGCCGGCGTCCAGGTCAATCTGCGCTCGCTGCTCCGCCGTCGTACCTGGCCCCGTGTCGCCCTGACCCAGGCGGCGTGGGCCATGGTCTGCGCGCTGCTGATCACCCAGGTCCCGTGGACGGAACGCACGGTCCCGCAGGTGCTGTTCTGGGCCGGTCTGCTGCCGACGGTGGCGACGATGTGGTTCGACCGGGGCAAGGACGGCTGAACGGGTATCCGCGATCATGATCGGTATGGACACTCGTTTCCTCGGCATACCGGAGATCGTCGAAGCCCCGTCTGTGGCGGTCGTGGTCGACGTGATGCGTGCTTTCACCGTGGCGGCTTGGGCGTTCGGCCAGGGAGCGGAGAAGATCGTTCTCGCCGAGTCGCTGGACGAAGCCCTGGGCCTCAAGGCTCGCCACCCGGACTGGGCGGCGCTCAAGGACGGTCCGCCCGCGCCCGGGTTCGACCTGGTCAACTCGCCGGGCCTGCTGCGGTCCGCCGACCTCGGCGGACGGACCGTCGTGCAGAAGACCACGGCAGGAACGGTCGGCGCCCTCGCGGTCAAGGAGGCGTCGCTGGTGCTGTGCGCCGGCTTCGTGGTGGCGGAGGCGACGGCTCGGCTCTTGAGGACGCGCAGGAGTGACAGCGTCACGTTCGTGATCACCGGCGAAGACGGGCAGGCCGATGAGGATCTGGCGTGTGCTCAGTACATCGCTCGCAGGGCCACGGAGGACGCGACGGACGCTGCCGGGTTCGTCCGCCGCGCTGCCGAGTCGCGTGCCGCCGCCGAGTTGGCGCAGGGGGTGCGTCAAGGAGTCCACTCCGACGACGTCGCACTCTGTCTCCAGGTCGACCGGTTCCCCTTCGCCATGGTGGCGGCCTTGGAAGGCTCACTCATGGTCCTGAGGCCTGCGCACCCCGCCGAGTGACGGTGCGGAACGATCACCCGTCGCCTTCCAGGTCCCCCTCCGTCTCCAGGTACACCTGCCGCAGCCCCTCCAGCACCGCCGGGTCGGGCTTCTCCCACATGCCGCGGGACTCCGCCTCCAGCAGGCGTTCGGCGATGCCGTGCAGGGCCCAGGGGTTGGCCTCCTGGAGGAACTCGCGGTTGGCCGGGTCCAGGACGTAGGTCTCGGTGAGCTTGTCGTACATCCAGTCGGCGATCACGCCGGTGGTGGCGTCGTAGCCGAAGAGGTAGTCGACGGTGGCGGCGAGTTCGAAAGCGCCCTTGTAGCCGTGGCGGCGCATCGCCTCGATCCACTTGGGGTTGACCACGCGGGCCCGGAAGACCCGGGAGGTCTCCTCGACGAGGGTGCGGGTGCGGACCGTCTCGGGGCGCGTGGAGTCGCCGATGTACGCCTCGGGGGCCGTGCCGCGCAGGGCCCGGACCGTCGCCACCATGCCGCCGTGGTACTGGAAGTAGTCGTCGGAGTCGGCGATGTCGTGCTCGCGCGTGTCCGTGTTCTTCGCGGCGACCTCGATGCGCTTGTAGGCGGTCTCCATCTCCTCGCGGGCCGGGCGGCCGTCCAGTTCACGGCCGTAGGCGTAGCCGCCCCAGACCGTGTAGACCTCGGCGAGATCGGCGTCGGTGCGCCAGTCGCGGGAGTCGATGAGCTGGAGCAGGCCGGCGCCGTACGTGCCGGGGCGCGAGCCGAAGATGCGGGTGGTGGCCCGGCGTTCGTCGCCGTGGGAGGCGAGGTCGGCCTGGACGTGGGCCCGTACGTGGTTGGCCTCGGCCGGCTCGTCCAGCGAGGCCGCCAGGCGTACGGCGTCGTCCAGCAGGCCGATGGTGTGCGGGAAGGCGTCCCGGAAGAAGCCCGAGATGCGGAGGGTGACGTCGATACGGGGGCGGCCCAGCTCCTCGTACGGGACGGGCTCCAGGCCCGTCACCCGGCGGGAGGCGTCGTCCCAGACGGGGCGGATGCCGAGCAGGGCGAGGGCCTCGGCCACGTCGTCGCCCGCCGTGCGCATGGCGCTGGTGCCCCACAGGGAGAGTCCGACGGACGTGGGCCAGTCGCCGTTGTCGGTGCGGTAGCGCTCCAGGAGGGAGTCGGCGAGGGCCTGGCCGGTCTCCCAGGCGAGGCGGGAGGGGACCGCCTTGGGGTCGACCGAGTAGAAGTTGCGGCCCGTCGGGAGGACGTTGACCAGGCCCCGCAGGGGTGATCCCGAGGGGCCCGCCGGGACGAAGCCGCCCGCCAGCGCGTGCACGGTGTGGTCGACCTCGGCGGTGGTCGCGGCGAGGCGCGGCACGACCTCGCGGGCCGCGAACTCCAGGATGGCGGCGACCTGTTCACCGTGTTCGGCGGGGACAGCGGCCGGGTCCCAGCCCGCGTCCTCCATGGCCTGGACCAGGGCGCGGGCCTGCTCCTCGGCCTCGTCGGCACTCGTGCGGGTCGCGGCGGACTCGTCCAGGCCGAGGGCCTCGCGCAGGCCGGGCAGGGCCGTGGCGCCGCCCCAGATCTGGCGGGCGCGGAGGATGGCGAGGACGAGGTTGACGCGGTCGGCGCCCTGCGGCGGGTTGCCGAGGACGTGCAGGCCGTCGCGGATCTGGGCGTCCTTGACCTCGCAGAGCCAGCCGTCGACGTGCAGGAGGAAGTCGTCGAAGCCGTCGTCGTCCGGGCGGTCCTCCAGGCCGAGGTCGTGGTCGAGCCGGGCGGCCTGGATGAGCGTCCAGATCTGGGCGCGGATCGCCGGGAGCTTGGCGGGGTCCATGGAGGAGATCTGGGCGTACTCGTCGAGGAGTTGCTCCAGGCGCGCGATGTCGCCGTAGGAGTCGGCGCGGGCCATGGGCGGGACGAGGTGGTCGACGAGCGTGGCGTGGACGCGGCGCTTGGCCTGGGTGCCCTCGCCGGGGTCGTTGACCAGGAACGGGTAGATCAGGGGGAGGTCGCCGAGGGCGGCGTCGGGGCCGCAGGCGGCGGACAGGCCGGCGTTCTTGCCGGGCAGCCACTCCAGGTTGCCGTGCTTGCCGAGGTGGATCATCGCGTCGGCCCCGAAGCCGCCGTCCTCGGTCCGGGCGGCGATCCAGCGGTAGGCGGCCAGGTAGTGGTGGGAGGGCGGCAGGTCCGGGTCGTGGTAGATCGCGATCGGGTTCTCGCCGAAGCCGCGCGGGGGCTGGATGAGGATCAGCAGGTTGCCGAAGCGCAGGGCCGCGAGGACGATGTCGCCCTCGGGGTTGCGGCTGCGGTCGACGAACATCTCGCCGGGGGCCGGGCCCCAGTGCTCCTCCACCGCCGTGCGCAGTTCCCCGGGGAGCGTGGCGAACCAGCGGCGGTAGTCGGCCGCCGGGATCCGCACCGGGTTGCGGGCCAGCTGCTCCTCGGTGAGCCAGTCCTGGTCGTGCCCGCCCGCCTCGATCAGCGCGCGGATCAGCTCGTCCCCGTCACCGGAGGCCAGGCCCGGCACCTGAGCGTCCGTGCCGAAGTCGTAGCCCTCGTCGCGGAGCCGGCGCAGCAGGGCGATGGCGCTGGCGGGCGTGTCCAGGCCGACCGCGTTGCCGATGCGGGAGTGCTTGGTCGGGTAGGCGGAGAGGACCAGCGCGAGGCGCTTGTCGGCGGGCCGGATGTGGCGGAGCCGGGCGTGGCGTACGGCGATTCCGGCGACGCGGGCCGCGCGCTCGGGGTCGGCGACGTAGGCCGGGAGGCCGTCGGCGTCGATCTCCTTGAAGGAGAACGGGACGGTGATGAGGCGGCCGTCGAACTCGGGGACGGCGATCTGGCTGGCCGCGTCGAGCGGGGAGACGCCCTCGTCGTTGTCCGCCCAGTCGGTCCGTGAGCCGGTGAGACACAGGGCCTGGAGGATCGGTACGTCGAGGGCGGTGAGCGCGCCCGCGTCCCAGGACTCGTCGTCGCCGCCTGCCGATGCCTCGGCTGGCTTGGTGCCGCCGGCGGCGAGGACGGTGGTGACGATGGCGTCGGCGGCGCGGAGTTCCTCGATCAGCTCGGGCTCGGGGGCGCGCAGGGAGGCCACGTACAGGGGCAGGGGCCGACCGCCCGCGTCCTCGATCGCGTCGCACAGGGCGCCGGCGAAGGCGGTGTTGCCGCTCATGTGGTGGGCCCGGTAGTAGAGCACGGCGACGGTCGGGCCGTCGGTGTCCCGGCCCTCCCGGGGCAGCGGGCCCCAGGTGGGGGCGGCTTCCGGTGCCTCGAAGCCGTGGCCGGTGAGCAGGACCGTGTCGGAGAGGAAGCGGGCGAGCTGCTCCAGGTTGGCCGGGCCGCCGTGGGCGAGGTAGGCGTGGGCCTCGGCGGCGATGCCGATGGGGACCGTGGAGGACGCCATCAGCTGGGCGTCGGGGGCCTGTTCGCCGGTCAGGACGACGACGGGACGGCCGTCGGCGAGGAGCAGGTCGAGTCCGTCCTGCCAGGCCCGGATGCCACCGAGGAG
The DNA here is from genome assembly GCF_039532725.1 of Streptomyces coeruleofuscus. Taxonomy (NCBI): domain Bacteria; kingdom Bacillati; phylum Actinomycetota; class Actinomycetes; order Kitasatosporales; family Streptomycetaceae; genus Streptomyces; species Streptomyces coeruleofuscus. The sequence continues at coordinate 698,354 of NZ_BAAASE010000001.1, read as the reverse complement.
GCGCACGACGACCAGGCCGACGCCGTCGAGGAGGGCGGGGAGGTCGTCGAGGGCGAGCCGGGAGGGGTTGGCGAAGCGGTACGGGACCGGACCGGCGGCCGCGCGGGCGCTGAGCAGGTCGGTGTCGGAGGTCGACAGGAGCAGGATGCGGGGGTTCGGGAGTCGTTCCCCGGATGAGTGCAGCATGCGGCGGCTGGCCTTCCTCGGGGTGTCCGCGCCCCGGGCGGGTGGTGGGACGGCGGGAGTTCCTGGCTCGCCCGGCCCGTGGGGGCCGGGCTCACAGTGGCGGGACCGCGCCGGATTCGCACCGGGCTTCCTCCCCTGTCGCCGTCGTGGCGTCGGCGGACCGGATGATCCACCGAGGAGCATAGTAAGGGGCGGGCGAAAAGGGCGGGGCATACACCGGGTGTGATGGTAGGTATGCTCGCCGCCATGTCCACGCCTGCCCTCCGTTCATCGCCCCAGGCCACAGCGGTCTCCCGGGACCGCGGTGACGCCTGCCCGGGGACGCTGCGGCTGCACGCGGCGGACGACGGCGCGCTGGCCCGTGTCCGGGTCCCCGGCGGGGTCCTGACCCTGCGGCAGGCGCGGGCGCTCGCCGACGTGGCGGAGCGGCTGGGCGACGGTGACCTGCATCTGACCTCGCGCGGCAACGTGCAGCTGCGGGGTCTGGACGGCGGCTGCGGCGGGGAGTTGGCCGGGCTGCTGGACGCCGCCGGGCTGCTGCCCTCGCGCGGGCACGAGCGGGTGCGCAACATCGTGGCCTCGCCGCTGTCCGGTCTCGACGGGCGGGGCGCGCTGGACGTACGGCCCTGGCTGACGGCCCTCGACGCGGCGCTGTGCGCGAGCGAGGCGGCACAGGACCTGTCGGGGCGTTTCCTGTTCGCGCTCGACGACGGACGCGGGGACGTGGCCGGTCTCGGTGCCGATGTGACGGTACGGGCGACGGCCGACGGTGGTGCGCAAGTCGGCCTCGGAGTGGCCGGAGAGGCGCTGCACGTCACCGCCGAGGAGGCGGCACGGGCCGCGCTGCTGGCCTCGGAGACCTTCCTGGAGGCGGCCCGGGCGAGCGGGGCGCAGGTCTGGCGCGTGGAGGAACTGTCCCTTGCCGAGGGCGAGTTGCTCGATGCGGTCGGCCGGCGTCTGACCGCCGAGGGCATCCGCCACGAGCGGCGCGGCCGGGAGACCGGCCACGCGGAGGGACCGCCCCCGGGAGTCGTCGGTGACGGCCTCTCCGTGCACGTACCGCTGGGCCGGCTCTCGGTGCGCCAATGGCGGGAACTGACGCAGGTGGCCGCCGGTGAGCTGCGTCTGACGCCGTGGCGCGGTGTGGTTCTTCCCACACCGCGGACCCGCGCCGACGAGTCCCTCGCCCGCCTCGCCGCCACCGGCCTCGTCACCGACCCCGGCTCCCCCTGGCTGCGCGTCGGCGCCTGCGTCGGCAGGCCCGGATGCGCCAAGTCGCAGGCGGACGTGCGGACCGACGCGGCCGGTAGCCTCGGCGCGATCGCCCCGCACGGCCTGCCCCTGTACTGGTCCGGCTGCGAACGCCGCTGCGGGCACCCCCGGGGCGACCGCGTGGACGTGGTCGCCGAACCGGGAGGCGGCTACCGGCTCTCCACCGCCGTACGCGGCGAGGAACCCCGGACCACCTCGATGCACGACCCCGCCCGACTCGCCGCCGCCCTGGCGGAGATCACCTCATGACCCGTACGACGACCGAGAGCAGCGAGAAGACCACCGTGACCACGTACGACTACGAGAAGGACGGCGCGGCCATCTACCGCCAGTCCTTCGCCACCATCCGCGCGGAGGCGGACCTCGCGGCCCTGCCCGCCGACGTCAGCCAGGTCGCGGTCCGGATGATCCACGCCTGCGGGATGGTCGACCTCGTACGGGACCTGGCCTACACGCCGGCCGTGGTCACCCGGGCCCGTGCGGCCCTGCGCGCGGGCGCGCCCATCTTCACCGATGTGCAGATGGTGGCCAGCGGAGTGACGCGCAAGCGGCTGCCCGCCGGCAACGACGTGCTCTGCACGCTCTCCGACCCGTCCGTGCCGGAGCTGGCCGCGAAGCTGGGCACCACGCGCAGCGCCGCCGCGATGGAGCTGTGGCGGGACCGGCTGGAGGGCTCGGTGGTGGCCGTCGGCAACGCGCCGACCGCGCTGTTCCGGCTGCTGGAGATGATCGAGGAGGGGGCTCCGCGCCCGGCCGCCGTGATCGGTGTGCCGGTCGGCTTCGTCGGGGCCGCCGAGTCCAAGGACGCCCTGGCCGCGCATCCGTCCGGTCTTGAGCACCTGGTCGTGCGCGGCCGTCGCGGGGGCAGCGCCATCGCCGCCGCCGCGCTCAACGCGATCGCGAGTGAGGAAGAGTGAGCGGCGAGCAGTCCACAGCGGGGCGGCTGTACGGGGTCGGGCTCGGCCCCGGTGACCCGTCCCTGATGACCGTACGGGCCGTGGAGGTCATCGCCGAGGCGGACGTGATCGCGTACCACAGTGCCCGGCACGGCCGTTCCATCGCCCGCTCGATCGCGGCGAAGCACATCCGCGCCGACCACATCGAGGAGCGGCTGGTCTACCCGGTCACGACCGAGACCACCGACCATCCCGGCGGCTACAAGGGCGCGATCGAGGAGTTCTACGCCGAGGCGTCGGCCCGGCTCGCCGCGCACCTGGACGCGGGGCGGACGGTCGCGGTCCTCGCCGAGGGCGATCCGCTCTTCTACGGCTCCTACATGCACATGCACAAGCGGCTCGCCGACCGCTACGACACCGAGGTGATCCCCGGCGTCACGTCCGTGTCCGCCGCCGCCGCGCGGCTGGGCACGCCGCTCGCCGAGGGCGAGGAGGTGCTGACCATCCTGCCGGGCACCCTGCCCGAGGAGGAGCTGGCCGCACGGCTCGCCTCGACCGACGCGGCCGTGGTGATGAAGCTGGGGCGGACGTTCACCAAGGTGCGGAGCGCGCTGGAGGCTTCGGGACGGCTGGGCGACGCCCGGTACGTCGAGCGGGCCACCATGGACGGGGAGCGGCTCGCCGAACTGGCCGACGTGGACGTGGAGTCGGTGCCGTACTTCTCGGTGGCCGTGCTGCCGAGCCAGGTGGACACCGAGCGGCCTCAGGCCCGGGAGCGGGGCGAGGTCGTCGTGGTCGGGACCGGGCCGGCCGGTCCGCTGTGGCTGACGCCCGAGACCCGGGGTGCGCTGGCCGCCGCCGACGACCTGGTCGGCTACACGACCTACCTCGACCGGGTGCCGCGGCGGCCCGGCCAGATCCGGCACGGCTCGGACAACCGGGTCGAGTCGGAGCGCGCCGAGTTCGCCCTCGACCTGGCCCGGCGCGGGCGGCGGGTCGCGGTCGTCTCCGGCGGCGACCCGGGCGTCTTCGCCATGGCGACGGCCGTCCTGGAGGCCGCGTCCCAGAAGGAGTACGCGGACGTTCCGGTGCGGGTGCTGCCGGGCGTGACCGCCGCCAACGCGGCAGCGGCCCGGGCGGGCGCCCCGCTCGGCCACGACTACGCCGCCATCTCGCTCTCGGACCGGCTCAAGCCCTGGGAGGTCATCGCCGAACGGCTGCACGCGGCGGCCTCGGCGGACCTGGTCCTCGCCCTGTACAACCCCGGCTCGCGCAGCCGCACCTGGCAGGTGGGCAAGGCACGCGAGCTGCTGCTGGAGCACCGGGCGCCGGACACCCCGGTCGTGGTGGCGCGGGACGTGGGCGGCACCGGCGAACGTGTCCGGATCGTACGACTGGCCGACCTCGATCCGGCCGAGGTCGACATGCGCACGATCCTGCTGGTCGGCTCCTCCCAGACCCGGGCCGTACGGCGCGGGGACGGCGAGGAGATCGTGTGGACGCCGCGCCGGTATCCGGAGGCGTGAGAGAACGCGGCGCCCGGCTCGCCTCCGGCTTGGAGGCGAGCCAGGCCCGTTCTCAGCCGCCGGCCGGCAACCCGCGCCCCTGGAACCACTCCCCGACCCACCGGGCCGCCTCCTCCGGCCCGGGCACGACCGGGACGCCCTCGGGGACCGGGGGACGGCGGATCACGAGGACCGGGAGTCCGGCCTCCCGGGCTGCCGTGAGTTTCGGTGCGGTGGCCGCTCCGCCGCTGTCCTTGGTCACCACGACGTCGATCCGGTGCCGGCGCAGCAGCTCGCGCTCGCCGTCGAGGGTGAAGGGGCCGCGGTCGAGCAGCACCTCCATGCGGGACGGGTGCGGGACCTCGGGCGCGTCCACGGAACGGACCAGGAACCACAGGTCGTCCAGACCGGCGAAGGCGGCCAGGCCCATGCGGCCGGTCGTGAGGAACACGCGCCGGCCCAGCGCGGGCAGCAGGCGCGCGGCCTCCTCCAGGGAGCCGGCGTCGTGCCAGGCGTCGCCCTCGACGGGGACCCAGCCGGGGCGCCGCAGGGCGAGCAGGGGAACATGGGCGGTGGCGGCGGCCCGCGCCGCGTGGAAACTGATCGTCCCGGCGAAAGGGTGGGTGGCGTCGATGAGCACGTCCACCCGGTGCTCGCGCAGCCACGCGGCCAGCCCCTCCGCCCCGCCGAAGCCGCCGATACGGACCTCGCCCGGGGGCAGGCGGGGGCTGGCCACGCGCCCGGCGAGGGAACTGGTCAGGGTCAGGCCGGGCGTGTCGTGGAGCAGTTCGGCAAGACGGCGGGCTTCCGTGGTGCCGCCGAGAATCAGTACGCGCATGGAAGTCCAGGTCCGTTCATGAGCAGCGAAGTGAAGGGCGGCCGCAGGGCCCAGCTGGAGCACACCGGCCTGCGGCCCGGCTGGACCACCGGCGCCTGTGCGACGGCGGCCACGACTGCGGCGTACACCGCCCTGCTGACCGGCGAGTTTCCCGACCCCGTGACGATCACCCTGCCGAAGGGGCAGACGCCGTCGTTCGCGCTGGCCGTCGAGGAGCTGGGCGACGGGCACGCGACGGCGGGGATCGTGAAGGACGCCGGAGACGACCCGGACGTCACGCACGGCGCGCTGGTCCGGGTCACGGTACGGCGGCTGCCCGCCGGGGCCGGGGTCGTGTTCAAGGCAGGCCCCGGGGTCGGCACCGTCACCCGCCCCGGCCTGCCCCTGCCCGTCGGCGAACCGGCCGTCAACCCGGTCCCCCGCCAGATGATGCGCGACCACGTCACCGAGGTCGCCGCCCGGCACGGCGGCTCGGGCGACGTCGAGATCACCGTCTCCGTCGACCACGGCGAGGAGATCGCCCGCTCCACCTGGAACCCCCGGCTCGGCATCCTGGGCGGCCTGTCCATCCTCGGCACGACCGGCATCGTCGTCCCGTACTCCTGCTCGGCGTGGATCGACTCCATCCGGCGGGGCGTGGACGTCGCGCGGGCGGCGGGGCGCAGGCATGTCGCCGGGTGCACCGGGTCGACGTCGGAGAAGACGGTCGTGGCCGAGTACGGGCTTCCCGAGGACGCCCTGCTCGACATGGGCGACTTCGCGGGCGCCGTGCTGAAGTACATCCGCCGCCACCCCGTCGACCGCCTGACGATCTGCGGCGGCTTCGCCAAGCTCTCCAAGCTCGCCGCCGGGCACCTCGACCTGCACTCGGCCCGTTCCCAGGTCGACAAGGGCTTCCTCGCCGAGCTGGCCCGGCGCGGCGGCGCGGACGAGGCGCTGGCCGCGGAGGTGGCGGACGCCAACACCGGGCTCGCCGCGCTCCAGTCGTGCCTGGCCGCCGGGGTGCCGCTCGGCGACCTGGTCGCCACGACCGCCCGCGACGAGGCCCTGGCCGTACTGCGCGGGGCGCCGGTCGTGGTCGACGTGATCTGCATCGACCGGGCGGGGACGGTGGTCGGGCGCAGCGCGCCGGCCTGACGGCGGGGGCCGTAGACGTTCACCGCTGTCAGCACACGTGGCGTTCCCGCTCCGGCGAGTACAGGTGGCTGTCGCGGAATTGTTCCGCCCCGAGCGTCCGACCCACCATGATCACGGCGGTGCGCAGCACACCGGCCTCCTTCGTCTTCCCCGCGATCTCGTCGAGGGTGCCGCGGATGACCAGCTCGTCCGGGCGGGAGGCGTAGGCGACGACCGCGGCGGGGCAGTCGGCGCCGTAGTGCGGGAGGAGTTCGGCGACCACGCGGTCCACGTACTGGGCGGCCAGGTGGAGCACGATCAGCGCGCCGCTGCGGCCGAGGGTGGCCAGGTCCTCTCCCTCGGGCATGGCGGTGGCCCGGTTGGCGACACGGGTGAGGATCACGGTCTGGCCGACGGTCGGAACGGTCAGCTCCCGCTTCAGGGCAGCGGCCGCGGCGGCGAAGGCGGGGACGCCCGGGACGACCTCGTAGGGCACCCCGGCCGCGTCCAGCCGCCGCATCTGCTCGGCGACCGCGCTGAACACGGCGGGGTCCCCGGAGTGCAGCCGGGCCACGTCGTGCCCCTCCTCGTGGGCGCGCAGCAACTCGGCGGTGATCTGGTCCAGGTCGAGCCGCGCGGTGTCCACCAGCCGGGCGTCCGGCGGGCATTCCGCGAGCAGTTCCCGCGGGACCAGGCTGCCCGCGTACAGACAGACCCGGCAGTCGGCGAGCGTGCGGGCGCCGCGCACCGTGATCAGGTCGGCGGCGCCGGGGCCGGCACCGATGAAGTACACGGTCATCTGTCTGCTCCTGAAGAATGTCCTGAAGAGGTGTCGAGCATTTTCCGTACGGCCCACTGGGTCACGGGCATCGCCTGCCGCCACCCGGTGAACCCTCCCACCGGCACGGCGTGTGCCACGGCGAGCCGCACCAGTTCGCCGCCGTGGCGCCGGTGGGCGTCGGCGAGCAGCGCCTCGGACTCCAGCGTCACGGTGTTGGCGACCAGCCGCCCGCCGCCGGGCAGCGCCGCCCAGCACGCGTCGAGGAGGCCGGGCGCGGTGAGACCGCCGCCGACGAACACGGCGTCGGGGGGCGGGAGTTCGGCGAGGACGGCGGGCGCGGCGCCGGTGACGACGCGCAGTCCGGGCACGCCGAGCCGGTCGGCGTTGCGGGTGATCCGCTCGGCGCGCGCCGGGTCCCGCTCCACGGTGACCGCGCGGCACGAGGGGTGGGTGCGCATCCACTCCACGGCGATCGAGCCGGAGCCGCCGCCGATGTCCCACAGCAGTTCGCCGGGTGCGGGGGCGAGCACGCCGAGCGTGGCGGCGCGCACGTGCCGCTTGGTGAGCTGCCCGTCGTGCTCGTACGCCTCGTCCGGGAGCCCGGGCACGGCGCCGAGCCGCAGGGCGCCCGGGGCGCGACGGCACTCCACGGCGACGATGTTGAGCGGATCGCCGAGCGGCCGTTCCGCAGGCCAGTCGTCGGCGGTGACCTCGTCGGTCGTGCGTTCCCTGTCGCCGCCGAGCTGTTCGAGGACGCGCATCCGGCTGGGCCCGAAGCCCCGGTCGCGCAGCAGGGCGGCGACCTCGGCGGGGGTGGTGGCGTCCGCGCTGAGGACGAGGAGCCGCCGGCCGTCGTGCAGGGCGGCGGCCAGTCTGGCGGCGGGCCGGCCGACGAGCGTGACGACCTCCACGTCCTCCAGCGGCCAGCCGAGCCGGGCGGCGGCGTAGGAGACGGAGGAGGGGTGCGGCAGGACGCGCAGCGCGCCGGTCTCCTCGGCGAGGGCGCGGCCGATGCCGTAGAACATGGGGTCCCCGCTGGCCAGTACGGCGATCCGGCGCCCGGCGTGCGCGGCGAGCAGGCCGGGGACGGCGGGGCGCAGCGGCGAGGGCCAGGCGACGCGCCGCCCCGTGCACTCCGGGGGCAGCAGGTCCAGCTGGCGGGGTCCGCCGATCAGGACCTCGGCCTCGCGCAGCGCGGTGCGGGAGGCGTCGGGCAGTCCGGCCCAGCCGTCGGCCCCGAGCCCGACGACGGTCACGGCGGCGGTCGGTGCGTCAGGTGCGGGGGTCACTGCGCGGTACCTCGGGGTTCGGGGGCAACAGAGCCGCACTCTACTGGGCGCTGACCAGCACGCCTGTGCTCGGGTACACCGTCGCGCCCACTCCCCGGCTGCCCGCCCGGCTCCCGCGGCAGGAACACCCCGGCTCCCCGTGCTCGTGTGCCGGACCGGCCATGCCCCGTCCGGGCGCCGCCTGCCAGGGGCTCGGTCCCGACAGGTTCGGTTACCGTTCGGGCGGAATCCGGCGAGACGTGGGGAGGCACGATGAGGTCGGGCGGAGGGCAGGGGCCGGGGAACGTGACGTGGCTCCTGATGGGTGTCGTGACGCTCGTCGTCGGAGTGGCCATGACGCTGGAGGTCCGCGGCGCGCTGGACCGGGAGCGGGAGTTCCGTGCCGCTCCGGCCTGTGCCTCCGTCCCGGTGAAGGCGTCGGGGTGCCGGTGGGAGCAGGAGTTCACCGTCCGGAGGGCCGACCTGAACCGCGGGAGGCGGAACGGCTCGCCGGAGGCGGAGCTGCTGCTGCCCTCCGGCAAGCCCTGGCACGTGACGTTCCGGCAGACCGATCCGGTCGTGTCGGAGCTGACGCCGGGCGAGGAGGTCGTCGGCCTCGTCTGGCACGGGCAGGTCGTCGAGGTACGGGACGCCGACGGGCGGCGGCAGCAGACGTCCCACGGACCCGTGGGCTGGTCCGAGGACCGCCTCGGCGGTGCGCTCGCCTGCTTCGCGTTCGGTCTGCCCGCCTTGGCCGGCGGGGCGTGGCCGCTGTTCGCGCGAGGCGACCGGCGGCACGCGACGGCGGGAGGCGTGGTGCGGTGGCACGGCGTCTGCATGGGCGTCGCGGCCCTCTTCACCCTGTGGGCGCAGTCCGCCAACGGCTGGCCGTTCTGGGCGGTCCCGGCGATCTGGGGACCGCTCGCGCTGCTCGGCCTGGCCTCCATGACGGCTTTCGTCATCGCCGCCCTGCGGGGGGACATGGACGACGAGACCCCGTCCGTGCATGGGCCGAACCCGACGGCGACGGCGTGAACCGCCCTCAGGCACCGCGCAGCGGGTTGGGCAGCGGCAGGTAGCGCGCGTCCGCGCCGTCCGCGCCCGTCCAGCGGAGCAGCAGGTTCGTCTTGCCGGGGAGGGTGGGTGAGGCGAGCAGGGCGGGGATCTCGGGGAGGTCGTGGCGGGCGAGTTCGCGGCGGGCGGCGGGCCAGGGGTCGAAGCCGGGGTGGCGTTCCGCGAGGGCGCCGGCGATCTCGCCGAGGTGGTTGACGACCAGGCAGTACACGAGCCGCTCCCAGCCGGCTCCCCGCTCCACGTCCGGCAGCAGTTTCACGCCCTCGGCGTCCCGGTACAGCGCCTGCACGGGTGTGCCGCCGGCGTCCACGGCGACCAGGGTGTTCTGGAGGTGCGCCTCGATGACGACACCGTGCCGGGCGAAGGCCGTCAGAGCCGGGGGGACCACCTGCGCCAGGTACGCGGACCACCAGGCCTCGGGGTCGGCGGCCCGGTCGAGCGGGCTGCCGTCGAAGCCCTCGACGAGACCGGCGGCGAGCAGCGGGGTCGCACCGGGCAGGAGACGGCCTTCGAAGCCGTCCCGGAGGAGGACGGCCAGGGCCTCGAAGGCGAAGTCGGCGGTGCGGTACCCGCGGTCGCCGAGCCAGGCCGGGGGGCCCTCGAACGTCTCGAAAGCGGCGCGCACGGCCGCCTCGGTCCGGCGCAGGGCGAGCAGGTCGTGACGCCACAGCCGGCGGATGTCGTTGGTGATGCGCACGTCCAGGCTGAACTTCAGGAAGAGGTCTGGCCCGGGCGCGTAGAGCGTGCGGATCGCGGCCGTCGGCCAGGTGTCGAAGGCGGTCGTGCCGAGCCGGACGAGTCTGCCGTCCGCGAAGGCGTCGGCGAGCTCCGGACCGGCCAGGTCGAGCTGCCAGGGGTGGGCGGGCAGCAGGCGGTAGCCGGGCGGGGCCGTACCGAGGGCGTCGAGGGCCGAGGTGTCGCCCTCCTCGACGACGGTGTCCTCGCGCAGCCCGAGCAGGGTCAGCGGGAAACGGGCGTACGCCTCGGGCGCGTACGGCAGCCAGCCGGCGGCGGGGCCGCCGCCGCGCGCCTTGGGGGCCGGGTGGTGGGTGTGGCCGGTGAGGAGGCACTGCTCGGAGCGCAGATAGGGGTCGTCGGGCGGGGTGGCCCGGGCGCGGGCGGCCAGCAGCGCGGCCACGGCGTCCCGGCTGTCGATCATCTCGGCGGGCAGTTCGTGGTTGGACAGACCCGTGTGCCGGCGCAGTTCCTCGGCGACGAGTTTGACCAGCTCGGTGTGGCCGACCCGGTGCCAGCCGCCGGCCACACGGATTTCCGGCTCGGCGGGCCGCCGCGTGCCGCGCACCCGCAGCAGACGGTCCCCGCCGGGCAGGTGGTGCACCCGGTGCTCGCCCGTCTCGCTCACCGGCCGCGCCACCTCCCGCAGCAGGCAGTTCAGCAGCGGCACGGCGGCGTACGCGTCGGCCCGTTCGGCGAGACCGTCGGCGAGGGGACCTCCGGCGACCGGGTCGTCCAAGGCGGAGTCGCCGGAGGCGGATGCTCCGGGGGCGGAGTCGTCGCCGTCGGGCGGGGGCATGAGGTCCACGCGTTCCACTCGTTCCCTGCGGTCCTTCCGGATTTCCGGATCTCCGGGCGGAGATGATCAGTATGCGTGCCGTCGTCATCCCGCCGTGACGCCCTATTCGTACCCGAGGAGCCCGCCCGTGCACCGTTCCCCCACCGCCGAGGCCGAGGTCGCCGACGAACTGGCCGTCGTACGGCCCGGCCTCCTGCCGCGGTACGAGGCCGAACTGCCCGGTGCCCGGGCGGCCGTGCTGTCCCGTCTGTGGCGCGGTCTCGCCCACGATCCGCTGCCCTGGGTCACCCGCCGCGAGCAGGGCGGGGACGGGCTGACGCTGTACCTGTCCGACGGCCGCCGGCTGCACGGCCCGCGGCCGGATCCGTACGCGACCGGCGCCTACGTCACCGTCCTGCGACTCGACGAGGCGGAGTACGACGATCCGGCCGGGCTGGTGACGGACCTCGCCGTACCGCACTCCGCGTCCTTCGCCGCCGAACTCGCGCACAGCGTCGCCTCCTTGGCGCTGTCGAGGGCGGGACAGGAGGGGCACGCCACGGACGGGTGGCCGGAGCGCGACTGGGAGTGGGAGCAGCGGATCGTCGACGGGCATCCGTTCCATCCCACCTGCCGGTCCCGGCCCGGTTTCTCGGTGGCCGAGCAGCTCGCCTACGGGCCCGAGCACCGGCCGCTGGTGGAGCTGGGGCTGGTGCCGGTGCGGGCGGAGGAGTGCCTGGTGACGGGCGCGTGGCCGCGGGATCTGCGGGAAGAGGGGCGAGTGGTGCTGCCGGTGCACCCGTGGCAGGCGGCGCACGTGCTGAAGCGGGTGTGCGAGGAGCGGCGCGCCGGGTATCCCCTGATGGCGCTGCGGACGCTGGCGCTGCCCGGCGGGCCGCACGTCAAGACCTCGCTCAGCGCCCGGCTGACATCGTCGGTGCGGGACATCTCGCTGCCCTCGGTCGCCGCGTCCGCGGTGCTGTCCGAGTTCGCGGAGACGCCGGCGGCGCACACCGACGGACTGCTGCACGTGACCCGCACCCTGGGCGCGGCGGCGGCCGGCTCCCCCGACTTCGCGGCCGTTCTGCGGGAGCCGCCGGAGGCCTACGCGAGGGGCGGCGAACGGGTCCTGCCGGTGGCGGCGCTCGCCACCACCGAACTCCCCCGCTCCCCCGCCTGGCTGGCCGGTTTCGCCCGCCTCGCCCTCACCGTCGGTCTGCGGCTGCTGGAACTGGGGGTGGCCCTGGAGGCGCACGGCCAGAACCTCCTGGTGATCCTGTCCCCGGCGGGTGATCCGCTGCGGCTGGTCTACCGTGACCTGGCCGACATCCGCGTCAGCCCGGTCCGTCTCGCCCGGCACGGCATCGCGGTGCCCGATCTGCCCGCCCGTATGGTCACGGACGACGAACGCACGCTCCGGCGCAAGCTGTTCGGCTCGCTGGTGGCGGGAGCGCTGGCCGGCACGGCGGGGTCGTGGGCGGCGCTCACGGCGGCGCTGGAGACGGCCGTACGGGAGCTGCCCCGCACCCCGGACCTCGCGGCGCTGCGCGCGGACCCGCTGCCCACCAAGGCGCTGACGCTGATGCGGCTCTCGCCGCAGACGGCCGGGGACCAGTGGGCGGAACTGCCCAACCCCCTTTCCTGAGGCCCAAGTGCCGGATATGCCATCAGAAGGCCCGTGCCACACGGGCCTTCTCTCATGCCTCGCGGAGCGCCTTCGCCAGCGTGCCCTCGCCGCTCACCTCGACCCGGCCCTCCCGCACGGCCCGGGCCAGGCTCAGCTCCCCCCGGCTGAGAGCCGTGCAGGTGCCGGTGTCCAGGACCAGCCGGGCGTCCGGCTCCCCGGGGGCGGGCCCGTCGCCGTACACGGGTCCCTCCTCGGCACCGGCGTGCAGATGGAACAGCCCCTCCTCCAGACGGACTTCGACGAGGCCTTCCCCGTCCAGCAGGCGCAGCAGGGGCAGGGCGAACCAGTGCGCCCGTACCGCGTCCGTGGGCCGCCGCTCCCCGAGTTCCGCCTGGCCCCACTCCCCCAGCGCCTGGAGCACGGGCAGCAACTCGCGCCCCCGGGCGGTGAGTTCGTACACGAAGGCCGCGCCGGGCGGGGGCAGCCGGCGGCGGGTCGTGAGGCCGTCGCGCTCCATGTCCTTCAGCCGCGAGGCGAGTACGTCCGTGCTGACGCCGGGCAGGTCCGCGTGCAGGTCGGTGTAGCGGCGGGGACCGGCGAGGAGCTCCCGGACGATCAGCAGGGTCCAGCGGTCGCCGACGGCGTCGAGGGCGCGGGCGGCGGAACAGTACTGGTCGTAGCTTCGGCGAGGTGGCATGCGACGCAGTCTAGACAAGTTGTTGGACTTTCCAAGCGGCTACTTGGTAAAACCAAGCAACACAAGTCGGCGAGGGGAAGCGGCGCATGGAATTCCGGCAGTCGAACAAACTGAGCGAGGTCTGTTACGAGATCCGCGGCCCGGTGATAGAGCACGCCAACGCGCTGGAGGAGGCCGGTCACAGCGTGCTGCGCCTGAACACCGGCAACCCCGCGCTCTTCGGGTTCGAGGCGCCGGAGGAGATCCTCCAGGACATGATCCGGATGCTGCCGCAGGCGCACGGCTACACCGACTCGCGCGGCATCCTCCCCGCCCGCCGCGCGGTCGCCCAGCGCTACCAGACACTGGGCCTGGAGGTCGGCGTCGACGACGTCTTCCTCGGCAACGGCGTGTCCGAGCTGGTGTCGATGGCGGTCCAGGCACTGATCGAGGACGGCGACGAGATCCTCATCCCCGCCCCGGACTTCCCCCTCTGGACGGCCGTGACGACCCTCGCGGGCGGCAAGGCGGTCCACTACCTCTGCGACGAGCAGGCGGACTGGTACCCGGACCTGGACGACATGGCCTCGAAGATCACGGACCGCACGAAGGCCGTGGTCATCATCAACCCCAACAACCCCACCGGCGCGGTCTACCCGAAGGAGATCGTCGAGGGCATCCTCGACCTCGCCCGGCGGCACGGCCTGATGGTGTTCGCCGACGAGATCTACGACCAGATCCTCTACGACGACGCCGTGCACCACTCGGCCGCCGCGCTCGCTCCCGACCTGGTGGTGCTCACCTTCTGCGGCCTGTCCAAGACGTACCGCGTGGCGGGCTTCCGCTCGGGCTGGCTGGTGGTGACGGGACCGAGGCAGCACGCGAAGGACTACCTGGAGGGCCTCACGATGCTGGCCTCCATGCGGCTGTGCGCCAACGCGCCCGCCCAGTACGCCATCCAGGCCGCGCTCGGCGGCCGGCAGTCCATCCGCGACCTCACCCTGCCGGGCGGCCGCCTGCGCGAGCAGCGCGACGTGGCCTGGGAGAAGCTGAACGAGATTCCCGGCGTGACGTGCGTGAAGCCGAAGGGGGCGTTGTACGCCTTCCCGCGCCTCGACCCCAAGGTGCACAGGATCCACGACGACGAGAAGTTCGTCCTGGACCTGCTGCTGCGGGAGAAGATCCAGGTGGTGCAGGGCACGGGCTTCAACTGGCCGACCCCCGATCACTTCCGGATCCTGACCCTTCCCTACGCCGACGACCTGGAGGCGGCGATCGGGCGCATCGGGCGGTTCCTGGGCGGGTACCGGCAGTAGGCGCGATTGTCAGTGGCGGGTCGTAGCCTTCCAGCAGGTGGGGCGAGTGCCCCGGGGCCTGGGCCAGGGAGGAGCACGCCGTGACGCGACCGCCGACCGCCGCGCAGCGGCGGGTCATCGACGCCGCCGATCCGGTGACCGGCCGGCTGCGGGGTACGGAGGCACAGCTCGCGGCGCTGGTGAAGCGGGGGCTCGCCTTCCGGCACCCCCGGCCGCCGCACGACCACTTCCTGACACCGGAAGGCCACCGCGTGCGGCAGGGCGTCATGCAGGTGCCCGAGCCCGCCGCCGAGGCCCCCGCCACCGCCGGTGTGTTCACCGCGCGCGTCGGCGGCGAGGAAGCCGCGCCGGAGACAGGGCCCGCCCGGCGCCGCGAGGTGCACAGCGCCTGGCAGGGACTGCTGGAGCTGCGCCGGATGACCAACCCGGACGGTGCCGTGGACCGGCCGTGCGGCTGGGAGCGCACGCATCTCGTGCAGGCCGCCGCGCTGGCACTGGAGGCGGCCGGACACCGCCCTGCCGGGCGGGACGACGGGGGTTACCGGGTGCGGGAGACCCCGCAGCCGGAGGCCGTCGCGGTGTACGAGCCGGACGGCGAGGCGCTGCGGACCTGCGCGGCCACCTTGGAGGGGGCAGGCTGGCAGGTGAGCGAGCACAGCGAGCCGCGCACCGGGACCCGCTATCTCCTGGCCTCGCCGCGCCGGGCGTGATGAGCATGCCAAGATCGGGGGATCGTTGCGTGCGCCACGAGTGTCCGGTGCGAGAGGGGAAGCCCATGAGCGAGCCGTTTTCCGTCCCGGTGACCGTCCGCGGTTACGAGACCGACGTGCAGGGTCATCTCAACCAGAGCGTGTACCTCAACTACGCGGAACACGCCCGCTGGTCGTTACTGCGGGCCGCGGGGATCAGCCAGTCCGCCCTCATCGGCAGCGGTGTGGGACCGGTCGCCCTGGAGACGACCATCCGCTACAAACGGGAGCTGCTCGCGGGTGACGAGGTCGAGGTGACCTGCGCCTTCGCCTGGGGGGAGGGCAAGACCTTCCGCATCGGGCAGACGGTCCGCAAGACCGACGGCACGGTGGCGGCCGAGATCACGGCCGTCGGCGGCCTGATGGACCTGAAGGCCCGCAAGCTGGTCACGGGCCCCCAGGAGTACTTCAGGAAGCTGGCGTCGGAGCCGGGGGTGTTGGGACTCTAGGCCGCCTTCTTCCAGACGGTCATGTCCACCATGAGGGAGGCGAGCTCCGGCAGCGCGGTCGACTTCGTCTGGACCACGAGCAGGGCGATGTCCCCGGAGGAGTGCTTGACGCAGATCTGACTGCCGGCCGCCACCGAGGCCAGCGTCCAGCGGTGGGGGCGGCCGGCACCGCCGAGCAGGAGCCGGCACTCGTCGAGGGAAACCGCCTTGTCGGTGAACATCTGGACGAAGACGCTGGTGTCGCTCTCCAGCTCGCAGCTCGGGTTCTCACAGGTGAAGCGGATGTCTCCCTTACGGTCGTCGCGCCGGAGCGGCCTTTCGAAGCTGAGCGAGTTCTTCGCGTTCAGCAGCAGGGGGGCCTGCGCGATGACCTGCGGTGACTTGGAAACCTCCGGGGACGGACGGGACGCTTCCGGTGGCCCGCCACCCGCCCCCGACACGGACCCGGACACCGAGGGCGACGGCGTCGACGACTCGGGCGCGGACGACCGTCCGGACTTCTCCGGGCCGGGCGTCGACGGTGCGCCCGCCACCCAGTCGCGGAATCTGTTCCCCGCGTCCGCGACCGTCCACGCCAGGCCGGTCAGTACCAGCGCCCCCGCCGTCACGGCCGCGGCCGTGATGAGTGCGCCACGCCGTCTGCGCGCCCGTCTCTCCTCCGGCCCCGGCGGTTGCGCCTGCGGCTGCGTGACGACCAGCGGCTGCCTGTGCACCCGTGTCGGGTCGATGGTCGCCGGGGAGACCCGGGTGGCGTCGAGGTCCGCCGGGGAGGGAACCGTCACCTCCGGCCCCATGACGTCCCGCCAGACGGCCGGTCCCGCCCCCGCGTCGGCGTCCGCGCCCAGCCGCTGCCGGCACCACTCGACGATCTCCGCCAAGCCCGCCCGATCCCGCGGGTCGGCGGCCAGGCACCGGGCCATCAGCGGACGGAGCCGCTCGGGCAGCGCGGTCAGGTCGGGTTCGTCGTGCACGATCCGGTACAGCACACCGACCGCGGAGCCCTCTCCGTACAGCGGCCGGCCCAGCGCCGCGAACGCCGCCGTCTGGCCCAGCGCGAAGACGTCGGTCGCCGCCGTGACCTCACCCCCGGACGCCTGCTCGGGAGCCATGAAGTGCGGCGTCCCGACGGTGGAGCCGGTAGCGGTGTGAGAGGTGAAGTCTGCGGCCAGCGAGATGCCGAAGTCGATCACACGCGGCCCGTCGGCGGCCAGCAGCACGTTCGACGGCTTGAGGTCCCGGTGCACGATGCCCGCGGCGTGGATGGCCTGGAGCGCCTCGGCCACCCCCGCCATCAGCCACAGCACCGCGGGCACCGGGAGCGGTCCGCGCCGGGCCACGGCCCCCGTCAGGGACGGGCCGGGCACGTACACCGTGGCCGCCCAGGGCGGTACGCCGTCCGCGTCGGCGTCGATCAGCTCGGCCGTGTACGCGCCCCGGACCCGCCGGGCCGCCTCCACCTCCCGGCGGAACCTCCGCCGGAAGGCCGGGTCGTCGGCCAGCTCCGGGCGCACCACCTTGAGCGCCACCGGCCGGCCGCCCCGCGTGTGCGACAGGTAGACCCGGCCCATGCCCCCCGCGCCGAGCCGGGCGGCCAGACGGTATCCGGCCACCATGGGCGGATCGTCCGCCTGCAACGGCTGGAACACCTCGGTCGCGTGGTTCATCGGTCCGTCTCCCCCTCGGCCCCTGTCCTCTGCCCCCCCGGTCAACGGTGAGTTGACCGAGGCAGAAGCCTAAGCGGAGTTGGGAGCTGTTCCGGCCGATCTCACGGTGCTGCCGGGGTCCGGGGGACCCCCGTGATCTCCTCGCCCGCCTCCATCGGGTGGGTCACGTCGTGGGCGTCCCGGTCGCGCGGGCCCAGGTGGTTGAAGACCAGGTTCAGCAGGACCGCAGCGACACAGCCCGTCGAGATGCCCGAGTCCAGGACGATCCGCGCCGTCTCCGGGAAGGCGTGGTAGAACTCCGGCGCCGTGATGGGGATGATGCCGACGGCCAGGGAAACGGCCACGATCAGGACGTTGTTGTCCTTCTCCAGGCCGGCCCGGACCAGGGTCTGGATGCCGCTGGCCGCGACCGAGCCGAACAGGACCACGCCCGCCCCGCCCAGGACCGGACGCGGTACGACGGCGATCAGCGAGGCGGCCATCGGGCACAGGCCCATCAGCACCAGGAAGCCGCCCCCGGCCGCGACGACGTAGCGGCTGCGGATCTTCGTCATCGCGACCAGGCCGATGTTCTGTGCGAAGGCGCTGCACATGAAGCCGTTGAAGAGCGGGCTGATCGCCGAGCCGAGGGTGTCGGCACGCAGGCCGGCCGCGATGGTCTTCTCGTCGGCCGGGCGGTCGACGATCTCGCCCAGCGCCAGCATGTCGGCGGTCGACTCGGTCATCGACACCACCATCACCACGCACAGGGAGAGGATCGCGGCGAGCTGGAACTGCGGGGCGCCGAAGTGGAAGGGGGTCGGGAAGCCGACGATCGCCGCGTCCGAGACCGGGCCGAAGTCCGTGGCGCCGAACGGGATCGCGATCAGTGTGCCCGCGACCAGGCCGAGCAGCACCGCGATCTGCTTGACGAAGCCCCGGGTGAAGCGCCGCAGCAGCAGGACGACGACGAGGGTGCCGGCGGCCAGCCCGAGGTTGGTCGCCGAGCCGTAGTCGTGCGCCGCCGGGTCGGGGCCCTGCGCCCAGCCGAAGGCGACCGGGAGCAACGAGATGCCGATCAGGGTGATGACCGTGCCCGTCACCACCGGTGGGAAGAAGCGGACCGCCTTGCAGAAGACGGGGGCAGCCATGAAGCCGAGGAGTCCGGCGACGATGACCGCGCCGAAGATGACCGGCAGGGCGTCGGACTTGTCCTCGGTGGAGGCGACGATCGCGGTCATCGGGGCGACACCGGCGAAGGTGACGCCGTTGACGAACGGCAGCCGGGCGCCGATCTTCCAGACGCCGATGGTTTGCAGGAACGTGGCCAGGCCGGCGGTGAACAGGCAGGCGCCGGTGAGGAAGGTCAGGTCGGTGGCGGAGAGGCCGATGGCCGCGCCGACGATCAGGGGTGGGGCGACGACTCCCGCGTACATCGCGGCCACGTGCTGGAGGCCGGTCGTCGCCATCTTGAGCGCGGGGAGTTTTTCGTCAACGGGGTGGTCGGCCACGGCGGCTTCCCTCCGGTCGGTTACACGGCTGCGCCGGATGACGGCCGCGGGTGTCAAGGAGGTGGTGCGGGTGGTCGTGCGGGACCGGGCATGCGGCGGACGGGGTGGCCGTTCCGGGGCGCGCGCGTGTACGCACGCCCCGGAGACGGCCGCCGTGGACCCCGCTCGGGTCCGCGGCCACCGGCCGGGAGCCGTCCCTCCCGGCCGGAGTCATCCGGGTGTTCAGCCCTGCGCGGCGATCCTCGCCAGCCGCTGGGCCTCGTCCCGCGTGGAGCGGGCGACGGCGTCCTCGTCGGCCGTGAGCAGCCGCCCGTCCTCGACGATCTGCCGGCCGTCCACGAAGGAGGCGGTGACCGGGGCCGCCGCGCCGAAGACCAGGGCGGTCACCGGGTCGGCGATGGAGGCGTGGGCGAGCGTGTCCAGCTTCCACAGGACCAGGTCGGCGAGCTTGCCGGGCTCCAGGGAGCCGGTCTCCGCCGCCCGGCCCAGCACCTGGGCGCCGCCGTACGTGCCGAGGCGCAGCGCCTGGCGGGCGTTCAGAGCGGCCTCCTTGTGCGCGCCGAGGCGGTTGATGAGGAGGGCGTTGCGCAGCTCGGTGTGGAGTTCGCCGGACTCGTTGGAGGCGGTGCCGTCGACACCGAGGCCGACCGGGACGCCGGCCGCGAGCATGTCGGGGACGCGGGCGATGCCGGCCGCGAGGCGGGCGTTGGACGACGGGCAGTGCGCGACGCCGGTCCTCGTGCGGGCGAAGGCGGCGATGTCGGAGTCGTTCATGTGGACGCAGTGCGCCATCCACACGTCCTCGCCGAGCCAGCCGGTGGACTCGAAGTAGTCGGTCGGGCCCATGCCGAACAGTTCGTGGCAGAACTTCTCCTCCTCCACGGTCTCGGAGCCGTGGGTGTGGAGCCGTACGCCGAGTCGGCGCGCCAACCGGGCGCCGTCCCGCATCAGTTCGGTGGAGACGGAGAAGGGCGAGCAGGGCGCGACGGCGACCTGGGTCATCGCGTCGAAGGAGGAGTCGTGGTGCCGCCGGACGGTGTCCTCGGTGGCGGCCAGCGCCCCGTCGAGCGTCTCGACGGCGAAGTCCGGGGGCAGGCCGCCGTCCTTCTCGCTGCGGTCCATGGAGCCGCGGGCGAGGGTGAAGCGGACGCCCATGTCGCGGGCGGCGTCGATGATCGCGCCGGAGAGGTCGCCGGAGCCCTGCGGGAAGACGTAGTGGTGGTCCATGGCGGTGGTGACGCCGCCGCGGGCCATCATCGCGAGCGAGCCCCGGGCCGCCGCGCGCACCATCGGCTCGTCGATGCGGGCCCAGACGGGATACAGCGCGACCAGCCAGTCGAAGAGGTTGTGGTCCGTGGCCAGACCCCGGGTGATCCACTGGTAGAAGTGGTGGTGGGTGTTGATCAGTCCGGGGGTGACGAGGTGCCCGGAGGCGTCGATACGGCGTACGACGTTCTCCAGGCCCTCGGGGGCTTTGCCCGCGCCGACCGACTCGATGCGGTTGCCGGCGAGGACGACGTGCCCGGAGGCGTACTCGGTGTCGTCGGCGTCGACGGTCGCGATCGCACAGTTCTCGATGACGATGCGCTGGGCTGCTGCCATGGTTCGTCCTTTGCGCTGAGGTGGAGGGGGCACGGCAGGACCCTGGGATTTTGAGTGCCGTGGCCGGGGACATGGGTTCCCCGGCCACGGGTGCCGAAAGAGGGAACGTCAGAGGTTGGTGAGGTCCACGGGGATCCTCGCCTCGCAGCCGTCCCGCAGGATCGTCGCCTCGATCAGGCCGTAGGGGCGGTCGGCGGCGTAGTACACGGCACCGTCGGCGGTATCGTTCTTCAGCCCGAACGGCTCCAGATCGACCAGGAAGTGGTGCTTGTTCGGGAGGGAGAAGCGGACCTCGTCGATCTCACCGCGGTTGTCGATGATCCGCGCGCCCATCTGGTACAGCGTCTGCTGGAGCGAGAGCGAGTACGTCTCGGCGAAGGCCTGGAGCATGTGCTTCTTCGTCTGCTCGTAGGACTTCTCCCAGTGGGGCATGCGCTGGTCGTCGTCGGTCCAGTTGAACCGCCAGCGGCCGGAGACCTGGGTGGCCAGGATGCGGTCGTAGGCCTCCTTCAGCGTCGTGTACTTGTCCTTGACGTAGCCCCAGAACTCGGAGTTGGTCGAGTTCATCACGACGAGGTCCTTCAGGCCCGAGATGACCTCCCACGACGAGCCGTCGTAGGTGATCTGGGTCAGCCGGGTCTCCTGGCCCTTGCGGACGAAGGAGTGCTTGGCCTCGTCGGCGCCGGCGTCGGAGGTCTCGATCCGCTCCCAGGCGTACTCCTCGATGCGGATCCGGGCCCGGTGGATCGGCTCCTGGCTGGTGACGAAGTGGCGGGCGAGGTGGATGCCGAACTGCTCGGCGGACTCGATGCCGTGCTCCTTGGCGAACGCGTACACCGTGTTCTTGGTGGTGTCGGTGGGCAGGACGTTGGCGTTCGAACCGGAGTAGTGGACCTCGTCCATGTCGCCGCTCAGCGACACCGAGACGTTCAGGTCCTTGATGTGGTGGGTCGCGCCGTCCCGCGTGATCTTGACGACTCGGTTCTCGGCCTTGCCGTACTGGTTCTGTCCCAGAATGGTGGGCATGAGTAGCTAGCTCCCTCGGTATACGGAGTAGCCGAACGGGTTGAGCAGCAGCGGTACGTGGTAGTGCTCGCCCGGTACTACGGCGAAAGTGATCGCCACCTCCGGGAAGAACACCCCGGCGCCGCTGTCCCGATTCGCGGGGGCGTCCTGCTGCGCATCGGCTTGCTTCTTCGCGAACTTCGCGTTCTCTTCGAAGTACGCCTCGACGGCGAAGTCGAGCCGTACGTGGGTGGTCCCCTCCGGCAGGGCCGGGAGGTCCTTGCACCGGCCGTCCGCGTCGGTCGCGGAGCCGCCGAGCGCCTGCCAGTCCGCCGCGCGCCCGCTGCGGGCGGAGAGCCGGACGGCGACGCCCTCGGCGGGGCGGCCGGCGCTGGTGTCCAGGATGTGCGTGGACACGGACGCGGTGGCGGAGGTGCTCATGCTGCTGTCAGTCCTCTTCGACGAGTCGGGCCAGGCGGATGCGGTTGATCTTCCCCAGTTCTGTGCGGACGATCTCCCGCTCCCGCTCCGGCGTGTTGCCGATCCGTTCCCTGACCGCGTCGCGCATCTGCTCGCCGGTCCGGCCGGTGGCGCAGATCAGGAAGACGTGGCCGAACTTCTCCTGGTAGGCGAGGTTCAGCTCCAGCATCTCGGCCTTGAGCGCGGCGGAGGCGCCGGCCATGCCGCGCTGCTCCCTGGCCGAGGTGGGGTCGCCCGGTTTCGGGCGGCCGATGGGCGGGTGGCCGGCCATCGCCTCCGCGAGGTCCTCTGGCGTGAGTTCCGCCATGGCGGCGTCGCTCGCGGCGTACAGCGCCTCGGGGGTGGCGTAGGGACGGGCGGCGAGCAGCCGCTTCGCCCACGCCGTGGAGGCGCACGCCTCGTGGAGCGCGGTGAAGGCCGCGTGCTCCTCGAGGGCGTTGAACCGGGCCAGGCCCGGCGGCGTGGAAGTGGAAGTCACGGGAGCCTCCGTGGCCGGGGACGGCCTTCGTGCTGAACGGGCGTGCCGATAGCTAACGCCCTCCCGCGACAGCACGTCAACAGTTTGTTGAAAATTCCGTGTGTCGAAACCCGGCGAGGCGGCGAAACCGGGCATGAGCCCGGTCAGGGCAGCCCGGTCAGGTGCTCTTCTCGCGGTTGAGGTAGTTGTAGACGGTGAAGCGGCTGACGCCCAGGGCGCTCGCCACGGTCTCCACCCCGTGCCGTACGGAGAAGGCGCCGCGCGCCTCGAGTATCCGTACGACCTCCTGCTTGGCCTTGCGGTCCAGGTCGGCCAGCGGCATGCCCTTGCGGCGCTCCATGGCGGCCAGGATGTGGTCGAGGGAGTCGGCGAGCTGCGGCAGCCGTACGGCGACGGCGTCGGCGCCCTCCCAGGACAGGACGACGTCGTCGGGGCCGGCCTCGTCGGGCGGGATCATCTCGCCGCCCATGGCGTCGACCAGGGGCTTCACGGCCGCGATGAACGGCTCGTCCCCGGCGCCGCTCATGCCTGGCCCTCCTCGATCACGTTGATCTGGAGCGAGACCCGGGTGGCGCCCGCTTCCAGGGTCTTGCGGAGCAGGGCGTCCACGGCGGTGAGCACCGCGTCGGCGCCACCCTCGGCGGTGTTGCCGAACGGGCCCACGTCCACGGCGTCCAGTTCGGCGGCCTCCACGATCTCGCGGGCGACCACCGCGTGCGCGGGCGCCTCGTCGAGGTCGAAGGGCTCGGTGGTGAACTCCACTCTCAGTCGCATGCTGCCCCCAGAACCGTTGTGACCTGTGCGACCCTAGCCGACCCCGGGGCGGACCGGACCGGCTGCGCGGGCACTCCGCGTTCCGCGCGCGGGCACCCGTCCTCCATCGGTCTCCATCGTCCTCCACCGCCGGGGGTCGTTGCCGGGAAGAGGAGGCTGAGCACACGGCGCCCAGCGCCCACCGCGGGCGGCGATGGGCGCTCGGCGTGACCGTTACCCGGCGGGGTGAGCCTCGCTCACCTGCGGTTTCAGCCCCAGATGTCGTACTGCTGGAAACCGGTGCCGACCGAGACCCGGGGAGCGAAGATCTCGGAGGTCGCCTTCGCGGTGCCCTTGTAGAGGTAGAGCGTGCCGCCGGGGGTGCGGGCCAGGAAGTCGGCGTTGCCGTCGCCGCTGATGTCGCCGACCGCGTCGAAGGCGTTGTAGCCGGTCCAGGCGCTGCGCACCTTGATCCGGGAGGAGAGGGCCTCGGAGCCGGCCTTTCCGGTGCTCTTGTACAGGTACAGGTCGCCGGTGCCGGACTGGCGGGCGAGCAGGTCGGCTCTGCCGTCACCGGTGAAGTCGCCGTGGCCGCGCACGGAGTTGTACTGGTTCCAGCCGGTGCGGACCGAGAAGCGCGAGCCGAAGGTGCCGTTGCCCTTGCCCGGGTAGATCCACATGGTCCCGCCGGAGTCCACCGACAGCAGGTCGGGCAGGTAGTCACCGGTGACGTCGCCCGGCACGATGATCCGGGTGCGGGTCTTCCAGCCGGTGGCGATCTTCGTGTCGGTCCACGAGCCGCCCGTGCGGGCGCTGTTGAGCACGAAGTGCTCCCAGTACACGTCACCGGTGGAGCTGACCCGGTAGATCAGGTCCTGGTAGCCGTCCCGGTCGAGGTCCGTCTGGAGGACCAGGTTGACGCCGCTCCAGTTGCCCCAGGAGGCGCGGGCGCCGAAGGAGCTGCCGTTGGAGTCCTTCTCGTAGCCGGTCTTCGTGGCGGACTCCCGGACGAAGATGTCGGCCTTTCCGTCGGCCCTGCCGTTGAAGGTGCTCAGGTTCGTGTCGTCGATCTGCCTGTAGGCGGAGCCGGCGTAGGCACTCATCCTGGTGAAGACGCTGTAGTAGCCCTTCTCCACGCAGTTCCTGCCCCAGGAGACCACTCCGGCGATCCTGCCGCCCACCACGAGCGGGCCGCCGGAGTCTCCGTTGCACGCCGCGCTGGTACCGGTGTCGCTTCCGCTCTGCGTGCCCGCGCAGACCATGCGCCCCGGGACGTAGGCCACGTCGTAGACGCCGGCGCAGGTGCTGTCGGAGCGCAGGGTCAGCGTGGCCGTCCGCAGCGTCTGGGACAGGTCCTGGCTGGTGGAGCTGGTACGGCCCCAGCCGTAGACCTTGGCCTGGGTGCCGGCTGCGTACGAGGCGGTGTCGCCGTGGGCGACCATGCGGATCGGGGTGGCCTTGACCGGGACGGCCAGGGTGAGCATGCCGAGGTCGCTCTCGTACCTCCCCACCTCCCTGTCCACCGGGTCGTACCCCCATTGCCACCACTGGCGCAGCACGGCCGTGGCCTGGCCGCCGTGCAGGTCGGTGGTGCCGGTGGAGTCGGTGGTGGGCAGTTGAGCGGTACCCGTGACGACGGCGCCGTGGGCCTGCCAGTCGTAGTTCCTGTTGTCGTTCCTGAGGCAGTGGGCGGCGGTCAGGATCTTCGTCGGTGCCACGACCGCGCCACCGCAGAAGAAGCTCACGTCGTCGTCGGCCTCGGGGGTGCTCCTGTCGTCGTGGTACCAGAGCTGGGCCATCCACGGGGCCGTGCTGATGGTGGTCTCGCCGCCACCGATGATCTTCGGGTCGATGCCCGACGTGCTCGTGCCGGAGCTCAGCGACGACTTCTCGGTCGTCCGCACCGGGGTGTCGTCGCCGGCGAGGGCGCCCGCGATGCGCTTTTCCAGGGTGGAGAGCGAGGGCGAGCCGATGACCGGCTCGGCCGTCGGGTTCGGCACGGCGGTGGCGGCCCCGGCGGAAGAGGTCATCAGCGCGGCGGCGACGGCCGCGGCGACGCCGGCGGCGGCGACGGGCAGGGCGATGCGTATCCGGCGTCTGTGACGGCCGCCGGACTGTGTCGTGGTCAAGGAAGTCCCCCCCAGAGGAACATGAGACAGGAGGGACGCGAGTCGCGTCCTTCCTGCTCAGCGCCGAAAGGCCGGCCTCCGTCACTCTCCCGCCACACCGGCGTGCGCTGGTCGCGCTGGCGTGCGTGCGCCCGCGGGTGACAACACCGCGCCCAACGCACCTCCCGCCCCTTGACAAGCCACGACACTCGACGGCAGTCTTCCGGTAAGCAGAAAGCAACTTCCACAATACGAAATTTATGGAAGGGAGCGCGGCCGATGGGATTCGCAGACCAGCGCTTCAACGTCAACCTGTCGATCCTCTTCACGGAACTCCCGCTCCTGGAGCGTCCCGCGGCCGCCGCCGCGGCCGGCTTCACGGCGGTCGAGCTGTGGTGGCCCTGGGTCGACTCGCCCACCCCTGAACAGTCGGAGCTCGACGCGCTGAAGAAGGCCGTCGAGGACGCCGGCGTCCAGCTCACGGGCCTCAACTTCTACGCCGGTGAACTGCCCGGCCCCGACCGCGGCGCCCTGTCGGTCCCGGGCGAGGAGTCGGAGAGGTTCCGTGCCAACATCGACGTGGCGGCCGGCTTCGCCGCCTCCCTGGGCTGCACGGCGCTCAACGCGCTGTACGGCAACCGCGTCGAGGGCGTGGACCCGGCCGAGCAGGGCGCGCTCGCGCTGGAGAACCTGGCGCTCGCGGCCCGGGCCGCCGACCGGATCGGCGCGATCCTGCTGATCGAGGCGCTGAACCAGATCGAGTCGCCGGCGTATCCGCTGGTGTCGGCACCGGCCGCCGTCGGCATCGTCGACAAGGTCAACGACACGACGGGGCTGGGCAACGCCCGCTTCCTCATGGACCTCTACCACCTGTCCATGAACGGCGAGGACCTGCCGCAGGTGATCGAGCGGTACGCCGCGAAGACCGGCCACGTGCAGATCGCCGACACCCCCGGCCGCGGTGCCCCCGGGACGGGCTCGCTGCCCCTCGAAGACCTCCTCGACCAGCTGAACAAGGCGGGTTACGACGGCTGGGTCGGCCTCGAGTACAAGCCGGGCGACCGCCCGAGCGCCGAGGCCTTCGACTGGCTGCCCCGCTGACCCCCGTACCGAAAGGCACACCATGAGCAACGCACTGCCCAAGATCGCCTGGATCGGCCTCGGCATCATGGGCTCCCCCATGTCCGAGAACCTGATCAAGGCGGGCTACGACGTCACCGGATTCACCCTGGAGCGGGAGAAGCTGGACCGCCTCGCCGCCGCCGGCGGCACGGCCGCCGGCTCGATCGCCGAGGCCGTGCGGGACGCCGATGTCGTCATCACGATGGTGCCCGCCTCCCCGCAGGTCGAGGCCATCGCCTACGGCCCCGACGGCATCCTGGAGAACGCCGGGTCCGGCGCCCTGCTGATCGACATGTCCTCGATCACCCCGCAGACCTCGGTCGACCTGGCGAAGGCGGCGAAGGACAAGGGCATCCGCGTCCTGGACGCCCCGGTGTCCGGCGGGGAGGCCGGTGCGATCGAGGCCGTGCTGTCCATCATGGTCGGCGGCGAGCAGGCCGACTTCGACCAGGCCAGGCCGGTCTTCGAAGTGCTCGGCAAGACCATCGTGCTGTGCGGCCCGCACGGCTCCGGCCAGACCGTGAAGGCCGCCAACCAGCTGATCGTCGCCGTGAACATCCAGGCGTGCGCCGAGGCCGTGGTCTTCCTGGAGAAGTCCGGCGTGGACCTGAAGGCGGCCCTGGACGTCCTGGGCGGCGGCCTCGCGGGCTCGACCGTGCTGACCCGCAAGAAGGACAACTTCCTCGGCCGGGACTTCAAGCCGGGCTTCCGGATCGACCTGCACCACAAGGACATGGGCATCGTCACGGACGCCGCGCGCAATGTCGGCGCGGCCCTGCCCGTCGGCGCCGTGGTCGCCCAGCTGGTCGCGTCGCTGCGCGCGCAGGGTGACGGCGGCCTGGACCACTCGGCGCTGCTGCGGGCCGTGGAGCGGCTCTCCGGCGCCCGGATCTGACGCTCGTAAGCCCTCGTAGACCCTCGTCGACCTTCATAGCCCGAGGTCCCTCGTACCCCGGGCGGCGCCGCCGCTGACACCTGTCCTGTCGCGCCCAAAGGGGCGGCGCCGCCCGGCCACGGACACCCACGCGGCCCCTCTCCTCGCGCACTTCCACGCCGCCGACCCCGACTACGGGCGGCGCGTGGAGGAGGCGGTCCGCGTCCTGCGCGAGGACTGAACTCCCTGACCGCGTCCCACCGCCCGGGGCGACCCGGATGAGGGGTGGTCGCCCCCGGCACGGACGCGGGCAGGGCACGGACCGCGGCGGAGTGTGAGCCAGTGCGGTGGTCAAGGACCCGGACGGGCTTCTCGACCTGAGGGAAGACCGTTCCGGACTCCGTCGCACCCGCCGCGGTCCCAGTACCAGCACCACCCCACCCCGCAGACCCCGTCCGGCGGCGCGAACGTCCTGTCGCGCCCAGCCTCGCGCCGTCGGACGGCCAGCCTCTGCCCCCGGCGTGCGGAACCGCCCCCGCGGCAGCAGCCTGAAGGCATGGCACATCCAACCGAGCACCCGCACGTCGTGGTCCACGCTCCCGCCCTGGACGGATCGCGGCGGGTCACGCGTGGCGATGATCCTTTGGGCATCGCCACGCATGTCGACGACGTGGCGGAGATTCTGCGGCTGGCCGACCTCTACGTCACCGACATCGAGGAGAACGACCTCGTCGAGTGGCAGGGCGGTGGCCCGGACGACTGGCCGGGACTCTCGGAGCACCACGGCACGTGAGCGCGTACGGCACCGGTCGTACATCCCGTACGGAACCCTCAAATGAACCTCTGAACCCGGCCCCGGGGGCTTCAACGGCCCCCGGGGCCGGGCACATTCTCGACACACGGGACCCGCCGGCACGGGGGCGGCGGGCCCCGGCACGGGGGTGAAGCCATGGGCGACGGTACGGCGGTCCGGCTGGAGCCGCACGAGATCGCACTGCTGGGGGGCGGCCCGCGGGCCGCCGTCACCGTCGCCGTGGTGGACCTGTATCTGCGGGGCCTGGTGGAGGCGGACCGGCCGGGGACGATACGGGCGGGCATCGCGGACGCCGTGAGCGCGGAGCGGGCGCCGTCCCCCCTGGCCCAGGCGGTGCACGCCTGTCTCCACGAGCCCGCCGGCCTCCGGACGTTGACCAAGGATCCGGACGTACGGCTCGCGCTGGCTCTCGCGCGCATCCCGCTCGCGGATGCGGGCCTGCTGCGCTACCCGCTGCTCGGCCCGACGCGCGGCGCCCGCCGCCATGTGCGTGACCTGCGGCAGCGCCACCCGCTGCCCGCGAGCAGGCGCGGCCTGACCGACCACGACCGGCTGCTGGCCGTCGCGCTGCACGGCGAGGCGGCCCTGCGGCTGCTGGTGCCGCGCTTCGCCCTGCGGGCGGGTCTGATCCGCCGGGCCGAGGTGGGCGGCAAGGGCCTCCTCAAGCACTCGCCGCGCGGTACGGGCGGTGGGGGCTATTCGTACTGCGGCGGAGGCGGGGGTGGAGGCGGCGGGGACTGACGGGGGTCCGCGCACGCGTGAGGGGCGGTCCGTCCTCCCGGACGGGCCGCCCCTCACCTGCCTTCGCGTCAGACCTTCAGTGTCCTGATCGACGTCGGCGCGTGCCCCGGCTCCGTGGCGAGTTCCTCGAACTCCACGACGTTGCCGATGTCGTTGGTCGTCGACATGGAGATGTTGGTGACGCGCTCCAGGATCGCCTCGACGACGACCGGGACCCGGTACTCGGCGGCGAGCTTCCTGGCCTGCTCGAAGGCGGCGCCGAGTTCGGCGGGGTCGGTGACGCGGATCGCCTTGCAGCCGAGGCCCTCGGCGACCCTGACGTGGTCGACGCCGTAGACGCCGAGCTCGGGCGCGTTGATGTTCTCGAACTCCAGGTTGACCTGGAAGTCGATGTCGAACGCGCGCTGTGCCTGGCGGATCAGGCCCAGGTAGGAGTTGTTGACGAGGACGTGCACGTACGGGATCTTGTGCTGCGCGCCGACGGCCAGTTCCTCGATCATGAACTGGAAGTCGTAGTCGCCGGAGAGCGCGACGACGGACGCCTCCGGGTCGGCCTTGGCGACGCCGAGCGCGGCCGGGATGGTCCAGCCGAGCGGGCCGGCCTGACCGCAGTTGATCCAGTGGCGGGGCCGGTAGACGTGCAGCATCTGGGCGCCGGCGATCTGCGAGAGGCCGATGGTGGAGACGTACCGGGTCTCCGGGCCGAAGGCCTTGTTCATCTCCTCGTAGACCCGCTGCGGCTTGATCGGGATGTCGTCGAAGTGCGTACGGCGCTGGAGGGTCGCCTTCCGCTCCTGCGCCGAGGCCGCCCAGGCGGAGCGGTCGGGCAGCCTGCCGGCCGTCCTCAGCTCGCGCGCCACCTCGACGAACAGCTCCAGCGCGGCCTTGGCGTCGGAGGGGATGCCGTAGTCGGGGGCGAAGATCTTGCCGATCTGGGTGGGCTCGATGTCGACGTGGACGAACTTCCGTCCGGCGGTGTAGACGTCGAGTTTGCCGGTGTGGCGGTTGGCCCAGCGGTTGCCGATGCCGAGGACGAAGTCGGACTCCAGGAAGGTCGCGTTGCCGTAGCGGTGCGAGGTCTGGAGACCGACCATGCCGGCGTTCAGCTCGTGGTCGTCGGGCAGGACGCCCCAGCCCATGAGGGTGGGGACGACCGGAGTGCCGGTCAACTCGGCGAATTCGACGAGCAGTTCGGCGGCGTCGGCGTTGATGATGCCGCCGCCCGCGACGATCAGCGGCCGCTCGGACGCGTTCAGCATCCCGATCGCCTTCTCGATCTGGGCGCGGGTCGCGGCGGGTTTGTAGACCGGGAGCGGCTCGTACGTCTCCGGGTCGAACTCGATCTCCGTCAGCTGGACGTCGATCGGCAGGTCGATCAGGACCGGGCCGGGGCGGGCGGAGCGCATCAGATGGAAGGCCTGCTGGAAGACGCCGGGGACCTGCGCGGCCTCCAGCACGGTCACGGCCATCTTGGTGACCGGCTTGGCGATCGAGGCGATGTCGACGGCCTGGAAGTCCTCTTTGTGGATCACGGCGGTCGGTGCCTGGCCGGTGATGCACAGGATCGGGATGGAGTCGCCGGTCGCGGAGTACAGGCCCGTGATCATGTCGGTGCCGGCCGGGCCGGAGGTGCCGATGCAGACGCCGATGTTGCCCGGGTGGGTGCGGGAGTAGCCCTCGGCCATGTGCGAGGCGCCCTCCACGTGGCGGGCGAGGGTGTGGTGGATGCCGCCGGAGGCCTGGAGCGCCGCGTAGAAGGGATTGATCGCCGCGCCCGGGACACCGAACGCGTCGGTGACGCCCTCGCGCTTGAGGATCTCAACTGCCGCGCGGGCAGCGGTCATTCGAGCCATCGAGTACTCCTGCTTCGGCTGTCGGATTCGCACTCCCGTCGCGCCCCGCGGTGAGCTCTTCCGTATTGCGGAAAAAAACTTCTACTATCTGGAATGAATGTATGTGGGGCGGGCGAAGGGCGTCAAGAGAGGGGGCAAGCGGCGGACAGGCAGGGCCTCGCCGGCGCACGATGGACGCGCTGTCCCGATGTGACGCCGTACTGGAGTGGCCATGGCCGAGAGCGTGCCGGTGCGCTGTCCGTCCTGCCGACGAGAGCACCGCTTCACGGCACCGCCGTACCCGTGCGTGTGCGGAGCGGCCGTCGCCCCGCGGCTCGACCCCGACGGGACGGTGACACCCGTCGCCCATCGCGTCTGGCAGGACGACTGGGTGACGGTGCGGTGCGCGTCCTGCGGCCGGTGCGGGGAGTGGCCGCAGCCGGAGGTGGGGTGCCCGTGCGGGGTGGTGCTGCGGGTGCCGGTCGTGGAGGGGCGGGAGGTGGCCGGCCGGGGCGGTTCGACGGGCCAGGACACGGCAGCCGACGACGGGCTCAGGCCTGACCGGGACATCACCGCCGACGCGGACGCCGAGGCCGCCGGCCGGGACGGCGCGCCGGGCGCGGGCGGTACGACCGGCCCCCGCGACGCCACAGCCGCCGCCGAGCGGGCCGCCGCTTCTGTCGACGCCGACGGGGCCCCGGCCGCTGCCGCCGCCGGAGCCGCCGCCGACGCTGGGGCCGGAGCCGGAACGGGATCCGCTGCCGGAGCCGGAGCCGGAGCGGGATCCGGAGCCGGAGCCGGAGCGGGAGCCGGAGCGGGATCCGGAGCCGGAGCGGGATCCGGAGCCGGAGCCGGAGCGGGATCCGCTGCCGACGCCGCTGCTGGAGCCGGAGCTGCTGCCGACGCCGGAGCCGGTGCTGGTGACGGTGCCGGAGCCGGTGCTGGTGACGGTGCCGGAGCCGGTGCCGGAGCCGGTGCTGGTGACGGTGCCGGAGCCGGTGCTGGTGACGGTGCCGGAGCCGGTGCCGGAGCCGGTGCTGGTGACGGTGCCGGAGCCGGTGCTGGTGCCGACTCCTCCACCGACGCTGCCGCCCGGCCACCCTTCCGCTCCGTCACGATCCGTACCGCCCTCGACGCCGTCACGGCCGCCGCGCTCTATCTGCGCTGGCTCGGCTACCGGCGTGTCCGGCGGGCGGACCAGCGGCCGCCGTCCGGGATCGGCATCGCCGCCCGTGGCGTCGTCGCGCTGGTCGACCCGGCCGTGCGCCCGGCGACCCTGCGGGACGTGGAGTGCCTGTGGCTGACGGCCATGACGGAGTCGGCCGACTGCCTGTACTTCTCCCTCGCCGGGTACGCGGACGACGCCCGGGCCCGCGCCGACACCCTCGGCATCCCGCTGTTCGTCCTCGACCTCACCGGCACACCACGGCCGGTGAACGCCCCGGCCGACGCACTGGACGCCACCGGCACGGAGAACCGGGCGCCCTGACACACAGGAACAGTCAGCCGCAGGCAGGTCAGTCGGTGCCGGGTTTGCTGAACTCCTCGATCAGCACGGGGTACTGCTTGCCACCGTTTCCGGCGGCGATCGAGCGGTCCGCCATAGCCTTGAACAGCTTCGGCAGTTCGGCGTTGACACCCACCGCCTCGCTCTCCTCGATCAGGTGCGCCATGGCCCGCGCGTCGGTCTCCAGGGCCGACACCTCGGCCGGGAAGGAGCCGCTGTCGATCTGCTCGGCGTATCCGGGCAGCCATTCGGCCACACCGGTGGCGATCCGCTGCGCGAACGGCGCGTACGTCGCGGCGTCGACACCGGCCGTCCTGAGCATCGCGGTGCCCTGGAGCCAGGCGTTCAGGACGCTCCACATCATGGCCAGTCCGGCCACGTCGTACAGGGACGCCAGGCCATGGTCCGCACCGAGGTGGGTGACGGTGCCGAGCGCGTCGAGGGTCGGCTTGTGGGCATCGAAGGCCGCCTGGGGGCCACTGTGCAGGATCACCGCCTCGGGCGTGCCGACGGTCGGCGGGACGGCCATGACGGCGCCGTCCAGGTAGCGGGCACCGCGCTGCTCGGCCCATCGAGCGGTCTCCCGGGCCTGGGCCGAGTCGCCCGAGGTCAGATTGACCAGCGTCGTGCCGTCGAGTTCGACATCGCTCGTGCCGAACAGTTCCCGCACGGCCTGGTAGTCGGTGACGCAGATGATCGTCAGGGAGCCGGCCCGGACCGCGTCGCCGACGGTCGGTGCGAGCCGTGCGCCTCGGGCCACCAGCCCGTCGGCCTTGGATGCCGTGCGGTTCCACACGGTTGTGGGGTGCCCGGCTTTCAGGAAGGCGCCGGCGAGTGCCTGGCCCATCAGTCCGAGTCCGATGACTGTCACGGGTGTGTCGGTGTTGTTCATGGCAGCATCGTCAACGTTGATACCGGTGTGAAGGTCAAGCGAGGTTTCGATGCGTATCGGGGAACTGAGTCGTCGGACGGGCGTCAACGCCCATCAGTTGCGCTACTACGAGGCCCAGGGCCTGCTGGAGGCGGACCGCGGTACGAACGGATACCGCGAGTACGACGAGAACGCCGTACTGCGGGTGAGACAGATCCGCCACCTGCTCGGCGCCGGCTTATCGTCGGAGGACATCGCTTATCTGCTGCCCTGCGCGGTCGGAGAGGCCCCGGAGCTGCTCGGGTGTCCCGAACTGCTGGCCGCGATGCGGTCGCGGCTGCGCCGGCTGGACGATCAGATGGCCGCGCTCGCCCGGTCCCGGAACGCTCTCGCCGACTACATCGACGCGGCCGAGCGCATGAGCGACCGGACCTACCCGCCCTTCGACGGTGCCGACCCGGGGCGCGTGCCCGCCTGACGAACTCGTGGAACGAAGGGAACGAAATCTGGCCGGGCTGACGCTCCGTCAAGCGTGGTTGGACTGGGCCCGGTCCATGAGTGCCGCAGCGGTGGCGCGGGCGAAGGCCTCCGGGTTGTCCAGCATGATGTTGTGTCCGCAGTCCGGGACCGCGACGACGGACACCCCGGCTGCGGTGAGTGCGTCGGTGCCCGGGAGCGGGCCGTCGGCCTCGGGGAGCAGGAAGGTCCGGGGGATCTTCAGGTCCAGCAGGAGTTCACGCATGGTGGGGGCGGTGCCGCGGACGAGGTGGACCGCGCTGCGGTGCAGGGCTTCCCGGCCGGCCAGACGCATCGTGGACCACCAGTGGGGACCGACCCGGTCGCGGACCTCTTCCCACCCGCCCGCCAGGAACTGCTGCTCGGTGTAGGCGGCGATCCCGCTGCTGCCCGACGATCCGGCGGCGCGCGGTATCGGGTCGAGGTTGGCGTCGACCAGGACCAGACGGGAGACCAGGCGGGGATGCCGGGCGGCCAGGACGATTGCCACGGAGCCGCCCATGCTGTGCGCGATCAGCTCCGCCCCGGTGACGCCCGCGGCGGTGAGCGCCGCGGCGAGCGCGTCGGCGTGTGCTTCCAGGGTGTAGTCGAAGCTCGTCGGCCGGTCGCTGATGCCGTGCCCGAGCAGGTCGATCAGCAGCGAACGGTGGCCGGCCAGCAGGGGATGGACCGCGATCTCCGTGAAGTAGGCGGGAGATGTGGCGCCCAGGCCGTGCACGTAGACGCGTGGCGGTTCCTGTCCCGGCAGTTCGACCCAGCGGATCCGGTCGCCCTCGGGCGTCACGGCGGCGTCGCGCACGGTCTGCTCCCCTTGCGGTCCAAGTCGGTGGAGGGACGAGGGTATCCACCGGATCCCGGTGCCCGCCGCGCCGCATACTCACCCCATGCGTATCCGCCCGGCGACCGCCGCCGAACTCCCCGCCCTCCAGGACGTCGAACGTGCCGCCGGACTCCCCTTCCGCGACCTCGGCATGCCGGAGATCGCCGACGACGAACCGCCCGCGCTCGCCGTGCTGGAGCGCTACCGCGCGGCGGGCCGCTGCTGGGTCGCCGTGGACGAGCGGGACGACCCGGTGGCGTACCTCGTCGCCGAACCCGTGGACGGCGCCCTGCACATCGAGCAGGTCTCGGTCCACCCGCGCGCCGCGCGCCGGGGCGTGGGCCGTGCCCTCCTGGCGTACGCCGCCGACCGCGCCCGCGAGGAGGGCCTGGCCGCCCTGACGCTGACCACCTTCGCGGAGGTCCCGTGGAACGCCCCCTACTACGCCCGTCTCGGCTTCCGCACCCTCACGGAGGCGGAGCTCACCCCCGGCCTGCGCGAGATCCGCGCGACGGAGGCCGAACACGGCCTCGACCGCTGGCCCCGCGTGTGCATGCGCGCACCACTGTGACCGAACCGCCGTAATCCGCGCGCGGCCCGGCCCGCACTGCTGCCACGATGCGCCCCATGGGCGACATCGAACCCGGCACGCTCGTCGTGCGCCACGCCGAGCCGCCGGACCACACGGCACTGACCGGAACCGACCCGCTCGCGGCGGCCGGAGACCGGGCGCGCCGCGCGAGCATCCGGCGCTGGTGCGAGCAGGGCCGGGCCCTGCTGGCCGAAGACGCGCGCGGCCCCGTGGGCTACGCCGTGCTGGAGTACACCTTCTTCGAGCAGGGCTTCCTCACCCTGCTGACGGTCGCGCCCGCCGCACGCCGGCAGGGAGTGGCCACACGGCTCCTCGCGGCCGTCGAAGCCGCGTGCACCACGCCCAAGCTGTTCACCTCGACCAACTTCTCCAACCAGCCCATGCAGCAACTCCTCCTGAGGGCCGGCTGGCAACCCGCCGGTCTGGTCCACGGCCTCGACGACGGCGACCCCGAGCTCTTCTATCTCCGCCCGCCCGCGAACCTCTCCCGCAGCTCCACCTTGCGTACCTTCCCGGACACCGTCATCGGGAAGGAGTCGAGGAGCTGAAGTCGGCTCGGGATCTTGTAGTGGGCCAGGCGGCCCTGGCAGAAGGTGTGGAGTTCGTCCAGGGTGAGCGGGTCGGCGGGGTCGTGGGGGATGACGCAGGCGAGGACCTCCTCGCCGTAGTGGTCGTGCGGGACGCCCACGACCTGGACGTCCTGGATCTTGGGGTGGGCGTAGAGGAACTCCTCGATCTCGCGGGGGTAGATGTTCTCCCCGCCCCGGATGATCATGTCCTTGATGCGGCCGACGATCTCGACGTAGCCGTCCTCGCGCATCACGGCCAGGTCGCCGGTGTGCATCCAGCGGCCCGCGTCGACGGCCTCGGCGGTCTTCTCCGGCTCGTTCCAGTAGCCGAGCATCACGCTGTAGCCGCGGGTGCACAACTCGCCCGCCCTTCCGCGAGGTTGGGTCACGCCCGTCGCGGGGTCGACGATCTTCACCTCGATGTGCGGCAGCACGCGGCCGACCGTGCCGGTGCGGTGTTCCAGGTCGTCGTCGCGGCGGGTCTGCGTGGAGACGGGCGAGGTCTCCGTCATGCCGTAGCAGATGGACACCTCGGCCATGTTCATCTCGTTGACCACCCGCTTCATCACCTCCACCGGGCAGGGCGAGCCCGCCATGATGCCGGTGCGCAGGGAGGAGAGGTCGTACGACGCGAAGCCGGGGAGGTTCAGCTCCGCGATGAACATGGTCGGGACGCCGTAGAGCGAGGTGCAGCGCTCCTGCTGGACCGCGTCCAGGGTGGCCTTCGGGTCGAAGGACGGGGCCGGGATGACCATGCAGGCGCCGTGGGACGTGGCGGCGAGGTTGCCCATGACCATGCCGAAGCAGTGGTAGAAGGGCACCGGGATGCAGATCCGGTCCTGCTCCGTGTAGGCGATCGACTCGCCCACGAAATAGCCGTTGTTGAGGATGTTGTGGTGGGAGAGGGTGGCCCCCTTCGGGAAGCCCGTCGTGCCCGACGTGTACTG
This sequence comes from Streptomyces coeruleofuscus, assembly GCF_039532725.1. Classification (NCBI taxonomy): domain Bacteria; kingdom Bacillati; phylum Actinomycetota; class Actinomycetes; order Kitasatosporales; family Streptomycetaceae; genus Streptomyces; species Streptomyces coeruleofuscus. Next base: position 662,303 of record NZ_BAAASE010000001.1, on the reverse strand, counting down.
GATGTTGATCGGGTCGTCGCAGGACAGGCCGTCGTCCTCCAACCGGGCGCCGGGAGTCCCCCGCCCGAGCAGCGCGTCCCAGCTCGGGTCGCCCAAGTACACGACCTCGCGCAACCCGGCGCAGCTGCCCCGCACCTCCTCGACCATCGCCCGGTAGTCGCTCGTCTTGTGACCGAGGGAGGCGAACAGCAGGGAGATCCCCGCCTGGTTGAGGACGTACTCGACCTCGTGGGTGCGGTAGGCCGGGTTGATGTTCACCATGATCGCGCCGATACGGGCGGTGGCGTACTGGACCAGGACCCACTCGGGGCAGTTGACCGCCCAGATGCCCACCCGGTCACCCTTGGCGACACCGGAGGCGAGGAGCGCGGAGGCCAGCTCGTCGACGGCCGCGCCGAACCGCGCGTAGGTCCAGCGCCGCCCGGACGGCACGTCGACCAGCGCCTCACGGTCCGGCCAGGTGGCCACGGCGCGGTCCAGGTTGGCCCCGATGGTGTCGCCGAGCAGAGCCGTCCCGCTGGTTCCGTGGCTGTACGAGTTCACCGGAAGTCCTCCTCGCGGTACTCGGCGTCCGACCCGGCCGCCGTGGCCTCGCGCAGCTCGATGCGGCGGATCTTGCCCGAGACGGTCTTGGGCAGGTCGCCGAACTCCAGGCGGCGGACGCGCTTGTAGGGGGCCAGGGCCTCACGGGAGTGCTCGAACAACACCTTCGCGGTGTCGGGGCCGGGCTCCCAGCCGGCCGCCAGGACGACGTACGCCTTCGGCACCGCGAGCCGCAGCTCGTCCGGCGCGGGCACGACGGCCGCCTCGGCCACCGCCTCGTGCTCCAGCAGCGCGCTCTCCACCTCGAAGGGGCTGATCTTGTAGTCGGACGCCTTGAAGACGTCGTCCGCGCGGCCGACGTAGGTGATGTAGCCGTCCGCGTCGCGCGCGCCGATGTCGCCCGTGCGGTAGTAGCCGCCGGCCATCGCCTCGGCCGTGCGGTCCGCGTCGCCGTGGTAGCCGGTCATCAGGCCGACGGGGCGGTGCGACAGGTCGAGCGCGATCTCGCCCTCGCTCGCGCCCGGCGCGCCCGAGACGGGGTCCAGCAGCTCGACGCGGTAGCCGGGGCTCGGCCGGCCCATCGAGCCGGTCTTGAGCGGCTGGCCGGGGCTGTTGGCGACCTGCACGGCCGTCTCGGTCTGGCCGAAGCCGTCCCGGACGGTGACGCCCCAGGAGCGGCGGACCTGCTCGATGACCTCCGGGTTGAGCGGCTCACCGGCGGCGACGACCTCCCGCGGCGGGGTGCGCAGTTGCGTCAGGTCGGCCTGGATGAGCATGCGCCAGACGGTGGGCGGGGCGCAGAAGGTGGTGACGCCGGCCCGGTCCATCTCGGCCATGAGACGGGCCGCGTCGAAACGCGTGTAGTTGTGCAGGAAGACGGTCGCCTCGGCGTTCCAGGGAGCGAAGAGGTTGGACCAGGCGTGCTTGGCCCAGCCGGGCGAGGAGATGTTCAGATGCACGTCACCGGGCTTGAGGCCGATCCAGTACATGGTCGACAGGTGCCCGATCGGGTACGACGTGTGGGTGTGCTCGACGAGTTTGGGCCGGGCGGTGGTGCCCGAGGTGAAGTACAGCATCAGCGGGTCGTCGGCCCGGGTCGGGGCGTCGGGTGTGAAGGCGGCGGGGGCGCCGTAGGCGTCGTCCAGCGGCAGCCAGCCCTCGGGCACGGCTCCCGCGTCTGTCGCGGCGATGCGGGTGTAGTCGCCGGGGACCTCGGCGAACTTGCCGGTGTCCTCGGGGCGCGCGATGACGTGCCGGACCCGGCCGCGGTCGACGCGGTCGCGCAGGTCGGCGGGGCCGAGCAGCGGGGTGGCGGGGATGACGACGGCCCGCAGTTTCATGGCCGCGAGCGCGGTGATCCACAGTTCGGCCTGGTTGCCGAGCATCACGAGGATCCGGTCCTCGGCGCGCACGCCCCGGGCGCGCAGCCAGTTGGCGAACTGGTCCGAGCGTACGGACATCTCCCCGAAGGACAGCTGTGTCTCGCGGCCGTCCTCCTCGACGATGTGCAGCGCGGTGCGGGCGTTGCCGTCCGCGATCTCGTCGAACCAGTCGAGCGCCCAGTTGAAGCGGTCGGGACGGGGCCAGCGGAAGCCCTCGTAGGCCGTGCCGTAGTCCTCGCGGTGTTCCAGCAGGAAGTCCCGCGCACTGCGGAACACCTCCGTCGCCGATGCCATTCGTCCTCCTTGGTGCCGGACCATTGCCGGGCGGCTCCGAACCATCGTGTAATCCGTGATGCAGGTCTCACTACCCCCGAACGGGGGGTGCGCCCGCACAGGCGCCGTAGTGGCGGGGCGAACAGGTGACAGCAGACGCGACCGACGCGGTCGCGATACGGAACGCGCTGCTCCGTCTGCGGCGCGCCACCGGCCTCCCGGTCGCCTTCGGCGGCCTGATGGAGGCCGGGCGGCAGATGCGCATCAGCGAACTGAGCGGCACGGCGACGCACGCCCTGCGTTCGCTGGTGGTGACGTCCGGGAACGGGCTGGGCGGCAAGACGGTGGTGCTGGCCCGGCCGTGCGTGGTGACGGACTACTCGGCGTCGCGGCAGATCAGCCACGAGTACGACGCCCCGGTGGCGGTGGAGGGACTGCGCTCGGTGCTGGCCGTGCCGGTGGTCGTGCGGCACTCGGTGCGCGGGGTGCTGTACGGGGCGCTGCGCACGGCCCTGCCGCTGGGCGGGCGCATGCTGGACGAGGCCGTCGAGGCGGCGCGGGACGTGGAGCGGGCGCTGGTCGTGCGGGAGGAGGCCCGCTCGCTCGCCGCCGGGGGCGGGGCGGGTGCGGGACGTGAGCAGGTGCGGGAGGCGCACGCGGCGCTGCGGGCACTGGCACCCAAGATCGCCGATCCGGAGCTGCGGGCCGAGCTGCTCGACGCGTGTGCCCTGCTGACGGCCGATTCCGTCCCGTCGGACCGGGTCCGCCTCGCGCCGCGGGAGGTGGACGTGCTGGCGTGTGTCGCCGCGGGGGCCACGAACGCGGTCGCGGCCGAGCGGCTGGGCGTGACGCCCGAGACCGTCAAGGGGTATCTGCGGTCGGCCATGCGGAGGCTGCGGGCCCGGACCCGGGGCGAGGGTGGGGCCGCCGCACGCCGGGCGGGATGGTTGCCGTAGGTTTGCGATGTTTTCCGTTACCCTTGCCCGTTCGATATGCCGACGGGTTCCCGGCCGGGCGCCTCCGGCCTGTTCCGCCGCATTCGGGAGCCCGATGAATTCGCGCGCGGACCTGCGCTGTTATTTCCCTCACCACGCCGTCCGTCCGAAATTCAAAGAGCTGTTGCCTAATATTGGCCAGGACACGACACACGGAGGGGAGCGGTGACCGTGCGACGGGACTTCCAGGAGCCTCCCAGGAGCCGCCCCGACGTGGTCATCGGCCGGGAGGACCTGTTCACGTCGGCACGCGAACAGCTCGGCCGAGGCGGAAGTGTGCTGCTCCACGGCCCTGCGGGAATCGGAAAGTCCACGGTCCTTCGGGCGCTGGCCGCGGATTACGCCGGCGCGGCCCGGACCGTGTTGCGCTGTTCGGCCACCGAGTCCGAATCCCACCTGCCCTTCCTGGCGCTGGCCGACCTGTTCGGCCTGGTCCTGGACGAGGTCTCCGGCGCGCTGCCCGCCGCCCAGCGCACCGCCCTGGAGTCCGCGCTCACCGGGCGCGGCGAGTCCACCCTCCAGCGCGACGGACTCGCGCTGCGCCTCGCCGTGCTGTCGGCGCTGCGCGCCCTGGCCGCCAAGGGCCCGGTGCTGGTCGTCGCCGACGACCTCCAGTGGCTGGACGCGGCCAGCGCCGAGCTGCTCGGTTTCGCCGCCCGCCGGCTGGGCGACACGCCCGTGCAGATGCTGTGCGCGGTGCGGACCGAGGGCCAGGAGTACGACCGCCATCTACGCGCGTCCCCGCCCGACACGCTCGCCGTCCGGCTGGGCCCGCTGACCCGTGCGCAGGTCTCCGCGCTGCTCGACCACCGCGGCTACACCCCCCTGTCCCGCTCCACGATCCGCGACATCCACCGCACCAGCGGCGGCAACCCGCTCTTCGCGCTGGAACTGGGCCGCGCCCTGGCCGAGAGCCCGACCCGGCCCCGGCCCGGCGAGCCGCTGCCCGTGCCCACCTCGCTGCGGGCGCTGGTGCTGAGCCGGCTGGAGATGCTGTCCGACGAGGCGCGCCGCACCCTGCTGGTGGCCAGTGCCGGTGCCCGTCCCACGCTGGCGCTGCTGCACGCGGCCGGCCGGGAGCACGCCGAGGCCGAGACCGCCCAGGCCGCCGCGCTCGGACTGCTGGCGACGGAGCCGGAGGGCCCCGCCGTACGGTTCGCGCATCCGCTGATCTCGGCCGCGCTGTACGCGGAGGCCCCGGCGCGGGAGCGGCGGGCCGTGCACGCCGCGCTGTCCACGGCCGCCTCCGACCCGATCGAGCGGGCCCGGCACCTGGCCCTGGCGACCACCGGCACCGACCCTGACGTGGCCGCCCGGCTCGCGGAGGCCGGTGCGCTGGCCCGGGACCGGGGGGCGCCGTCGGTGGCCGCCTCGCTCGGGCTGCTCGCGGCCCGGCACACCCCTGCGGACAGCACGCCCGGCCCGGACGAGCGGCGGCTCCAGGCCGCGGAGGACGCCATCACCGCCGGTGAGGCCGACCTCGCCCGGGACATCGCCCGGGACGTGCTGACCCGGGCCGGCGTGCCCGCGGAGCGGGTGCGGGCCTGGATGGTGGTCATCGAGGCGGCCGGGCAGGCGCTCGGCGACGTCGACGCCGTCTTCCCGCAGGCCCTGGCCGACGCCGGCGACGACCCGCGGCTGCTCGCCCTGGTCCACTACCAGCTGGCCTGGCGCGGCCTGGTCGTCGAGGGCGACTTCGCCGAGGCCCGGCAGGAGGCCGCGCACGCGGCGGAGCTGGCCGCCCGCGGCGAGGACCGGCGCACCGAGCTGATGGCGCTGTCCTTCCAGGCCTCCACCGAGACGCTGATGGGCCACCCGGGCGCCCCCGAGACCGTCAAACGGGCACTGAGGGAGCCGCAGGACGCGTATGTGGCGTGCCACCACAACGGCGCCGGCTCGGCCCGGTTCCGCTGGCTGATCATGAGCGACCAGCTGCCCGAGGCGCGGGCGACCATCACCGCGCTGCTGCGCGAGGTGCGCAGGCGCGGCATGGTCGAGAGCGAGGTGCACTTCCTGCGTTTCCTCGCCGACACGGAACTGCGCTCCGGGCACTGCGGCCGGGCCCTGGACCTGGCCCGCGAGAGCCTGCGGCTCGCCCGGGACGCCGGGATCGGCGAGGGCGCCTCCGCCATGCTCGCCTCCCTCGCGGAGGCCTCCGCCGGGGACGTCGACCGGGCGCTGGTCCTCGCCCGTGAGGCGGCCGACCACGCCGAGGTCGACGGTGACCAGATGTACCTGTCCCGCGCCCTGGCGGCGCTGGGCTACGCCCAGTTGGTGGCCGGGGACCCGGCGGGCGCGGTCCGTTCGCTGCGCCGGGTGCGCGAGCTGGAGCAGGGCCTCGGCATCAACGACCCGGCGCGCGGCCGCTGGCACGGCGACCTCGCCGAGGCCCTGGTGCGTATCGGCGAACCGGGCGAGGCCCAGGACGTGATCGACACGGCACGGGTGCACGCGCTGCGGCTGGGCCGGGAGAGCGTGCTGGCCGTCCTCGACCGGGCCGAGGCGCTGGTGCGGGCGGCCCGCGGCGAACACGAGGCCGCCCTGGTCCGGCTGACGTCGGTTCAGGACCGGCTCGGCAGGCTGGGCTACGGCCTGGAGGAGGCGCGGGCCGCCTTCGCGCTGGCCCGGCTGCGCGCCCAGAGCGCCGCTTTCCCCCGCGGCGGGACTCCCCTGCCGGGGCCGGCGTCGTACGACGAGGCCGCCCGGCTGTTCCGGCGCTGCCGGGCACTGCCGTGGCTGCGGCAGGTCGACGCGGCCGCCGCGGCCGGTCCCGCGGCGGTGGAGCCGGCCTCCGTGGCACCGCCCGTCGCGCTCGACGCGCTGGAGGGTCTCGCGTCGATGGAGCGTCAGGTCGCCTCGCTGGTGATGGAGGGCGCGACCAACCGGGAGATCGCGGCCCGGCTGTTCATCAGCGTCAAGACCGTCGAGGCGACCCTGACCCGGGTCTACCGCAAGCTGGGGATCCGTTCACGGGTGGACATCGTCCGGCTGGCGGCGGGCCGCCGCCCGACCTGACCCCACCTGCGTCCACCAGGGTCTACAGGGCCCGACCGAGGGTTTTCCCTGCCCAACTCCCTTAGGGGAGTCCCTCATTGGGAGCCCGCCCTCGCGGGCTCTAGCTTTGTCGCGTGCCGCTCGCCGGGCACACGGAGATCCGAACAACGGAGTCAGGGTCACCGTGCACCACCCACCCGCGCGACCCCCCACCGGCAACTCCCCGAGGAGACCCATGTTCGGGTTCAACCGTGTCAAGAAGGCCGCCGCCGTCGCCACGGCGACCGCTGCCGCCGCCGCGACCGCGCTGCTCTCCGCCCCCGCCGCCGTCGCCGCGCCCCAGCCGATCGTCGGCGGTACCACGACCACGACCACCGCGTACCCGTTCGTCATGCAGATCACGGACGCCTCGCAGAACCAGTTCTGCGGCGGCACGCTCGTCTCGCCCACCAAGGTCGTCACCGCCGCCCACTGCATGGTCGGCGAGACCACCAGCAGCGTTCGGGTCGTCGGCGGCCGCACCTACCTCAACGGCACCAACGGCACGGTCGGCAGAGTCAGCAAGATCTGGATCCACCCGAACTACACCAGCGTCACCGACGGCGAGGACGTGGCCGTGCTGACGCTGTCGACGTCGATGCCGTACACACCGGCCAAGTACGTCTCCTCCTCACAGACTTCGGTGTACGCGGCCGGCACCACCGCCCGCATCCTCGGCTGGGGCACCACCTCCTCGAACGGCAGCTCCTCCAACCAGCTGCGCACCGCGACCGTTCCGACCGTGTCCGACTCCAGCTGCGGCAGCTCCTACGGCGCCGACTTCGTGCGGAGCGACATGGTGTGCGCCGGATACACCTCCGGCGGCGTGGACACCTGCCAGGGCGACAGCGGCGGCCCCCTGCTCATCGGGGGCGTCCTGGCAGGCATCACCTCCTGGGGCGAGGGCTGCGCCCAGGCCGGTTACCCGGGCGTCTACACCCGGCTGACCACCTTCTCCAACCTGGTCACGACGCAGCTCAACTCGTGACCGGGCAAAGCTCCTGAGTATCCCTCAGGTGACATACCAGGGGGCGTTGCGGGCCTCCACGAGCGGCCCGCAACGCCCCCTCTCCACGCGTGGGGCAGGCCCCGCGGTCATGCGGCGCGTACGGCGCCGAAGCGGATGTCGTACGGCGTCTCCGGGTGCATCGTCCGCAGCATTCGCTCCCCCTCGGCGGTGACCTCGTCCCGCTGCGCCCCGGTGAGCCTGCCGAAGGGCTCGATCACCAGCGCGTGCTCCTCCAGTCGCCACAGGCCCGCGAGGAACCCGTCGACCAGGAGCGTGCAGTAGGCGAAGTTGCCCTGCCAGGAGCGGCCCCTGTACTCGGGCGGGACGACACGGGTGCGGTCGGCGTGGGAGAGCAGCAGATTGTCGAACTCGGGCAGGAAGCGCGGCGGGGCCGGGGTGTCCGGGTCGGGGCGGGGGGCGTCCGGCAGGTCGAAGAGCTCGACGCCGCCCTCGTCCCGGAAGGTGACGAGTCGCGGGCGGAGGCGTTCGAAGGCGTCGCGCAGGCGGGTCAGTCCGGCCCAGGCCTGCATGTCCCGCACGGAGGCCGGGCCGAAGGCGGCGAGGTAGCGCAGGACGACCGCGTCGGGCGTGGCGGCCGGTCCGGCGGGACGGCCCAGCCAGTGCTCGGCGGTGGTCAGACTGACCTGACCGCTCCGGCCCCACAGGCCTCGCGGGGTCACCTGCACGAGCGGCAGCCGGCACCGGGCGGCGACGGACAGGGCCTGCGGGTCGGCGTCCGGCCACTCCCGGAGCAGGGCCTCGCGCAGCTGCTTCATGGTGCGGGGCTCGGTCTCGACGAGCTCGCGGGCGAGGGCGGCGAGCCGGTCCAGGTCGACACCGGCGAGTCCCTTGCGGAACTGCGTCAGCTCCCGGTCCCGGGCGGGCTGCACCAGCGGACGCAGCGTGAGGCAGTCGTCCGCGGTGTGGGTGTGGACGGTGGAGCGCATCGTGACGATCCGGACGACCTCGCGGTCGGCCATCAGCCGGGACAGCGCCTCGGGGGCGAATCCGTCGAGGCGGGCGGCGAGCGCGTAGTACGGGGGCTTGACGTTCTGCGCCTGGAGACCGACCAGGTGCTCGACGGCCGCGGCGGCGGAGATCCGGGCCGGGCGCAGGAGCAACTGGCGGTCCAGGGTGGCGCGGTTGAGGGCCCGGGTACCGAGGTGCGGTGCCGTGCCGGCGACGCTCGGCTTGGTGTTCGTCATGGGGGCACGGTAGCGAGAGTTGCGGACAGGTTCTGGCCGCGACGGGGAGTGGGTCAGAAAGTGATGAGCGCCTTGAGGACGCGGCGGTCCGCCATCGCCCGGTAGGCGTCCGCGGTCTGGTCGACGGTGAAGCTCCGGTCGAAGACGCGGCCCGGTTCGATGGTGCCGTCCAGGACGTCCGGCATCAGCTCCTCGATGTAGGCGCGGGCCGGGCTCGCGCCGCCGGTGAGGGTGATGTTCCGCATGATCGTGGACGGGCCGAGGGGGCCCTCCTCGTACTGCGGGACGCCCAGCCGGCTGATGGTGCCGCCGTCCACGACCGCCGCCAGGGCGGTCTGGAGCGTCTGGAGGGTGCCGACGGCCTCGATGACCTTGTCCACACCGTCGCCGCGGGTCAGCTCGCGGACGCGGGCGACGCCCTCCTCACCCCGCTCGGCGACCACGTCGGTGGCGCCGAACTCGCGGCCCAGGTCGGTGCGTGCCTCGTGCCGGCCCATCAGGATGATCCGTTCCGCGCCCAGCCGCCTGGCGGCGATGACCGCGCACAGACCCACCGCGCCGTCCCCGACGACCAGGACCGAGTCGCCGCGGCCGACACCCGCGGTGACGGCACCGTGGTGGCCGGTGCCCATCACGTCCGAGAGCGTCAGCAGTGAGGGCAGCAGCGCGGAGCCGGCGTCGACGGGCAGCTTGACCAGGGTGCCGTCGGCCTGGGGGACGCGCACCGCCTCACCCTGGCCGCCGTCCACGCCGTCGAAGCCGTACCGGCCGCCCTGCCGGCACGAGAAGTGCAGGCCCTTGGCGCAGTAGTCGCAGGTGTTGTCGCAGTACGTGAACGGCGCGACGACCAGGTCACCTGTCTTGATCCCGGACACCTCGGAGCCGGTCTCCTCGACCACGCCGAGGAACTCGTGTCCCATCGGGCGGCCGGTGCCGGTAACGGGCAGGGACTTGTAGGGCCACAGGTCGCTGCCGCACACGCACGACAGGACGGTGCGCACGACGGCGTCGGTGGGCTGCTGGATCTTCGGGTCGGGCCGGTGCTCCGTCCGGACGTCGCCGGCGCCGTACATCATGGCTGCGCGCACGGGTTCTCCTCATCTCGCGGGTTCCTTGACGTCACCCACCGTGCGCCCCCGCACGCCCGCCAGGGAGACCGGGCGCTTCCGGGGGGTGAACAGCGGTGGGTATGACAGGGCCCCCCTCGCGGATACCGCCCTGGTGGCGGCGTTGCGACACTGGGTCCATGGCATCGGAGCAGCACACCAGCGGCGACGAACTGGGGCGCTTCCTGCGCGCCCGCCGCACCCAGACCAGCCCCGAGAGCGTCGGGTTCACCCCGGGCGCGGGCATACGCCGCACGCCCGGTCTGCGCCGCGAGGAGCTGGCTGCCCTCGCCGGCGTCAGCATCGACTATTACATCCGTCTAGAACGCGGCAAGGAGACCCGGCCGAGCCCCGGCGTCGTCGACTCCCTCGCCCGTGCACTACGCCTCGACGACGAGGAACACCACCATCTGCGCGAACTCGCCGCCCGGGCCGCCAACTACGCTCCCGAGCCGCCTCCCCCGCCGAGCCGGACCGTCCGGCCGCACCTGAAGCTGCTCCTGGAGACGATGCGGCCCCACCCCGCCTACATCGTCAGCCGCAGCATGGACCTGCTCGCCTGGAACCCCGGCGGCCTCGCCCTGTACGCCGGTATGGCCGACTGGCCCGCCAGGCAGCGCAACCTCGCCCGCTACCTCTTCCTGCACCCCACGGCTCGCGAGCTGTTCCCCGACTGGGAGCCCCTGGTGCGCGCGTGCGTCGCCCGGCTGCGCGCCCAGGCCGGCACCAGCCCCGACGCCCCCGACCTGGTCGGCCTCGTCGGCGAACTGGTGCTCAAGAGCCCCGACTTCGCCAAGCTGTGGGAACGCTACGAGGTCATCGGCCGCAAGAAGACGCAGAAGACCTTCCACCACCCCGAGGTCGGTGTCCTGACCCTCAGGGGCCAGAACATGCACCTCGAAGGCACGCCCGGCCAGCGCCTCTGCGTCTACACCGCCGAACCCGGCAGCCCCGACCACGACGCGATGCTCCTCCTCGACATGACCGCACCCGAGCCCGCCCGGCACGCGGACGCGAAGAGCGGCCGGCCACGCCCCGCGCAGTCCTGACCCGAAGCCCCTGCCTGCTGTCTGCCGTCCGGGCTCACGCGCCGGGTCCCGGGTCCGGCTGGACGGCTGACTCGATGCCGGCTCGGGCCGCCTCCAGCTGGGCGGCGAACGCGATGCCGAGGAAGAGCGCGACGGCGGTGAGGTTCGCCCACAGCAGCAGGGCGATGAAGGCGGTGAGCGGCCCGTACACGGCGCCGAAGGCACCGCTCTCCTCGACGTACAGCGCGAGCAGCCACGTGGCCGACACCCACAGCAGCAGATGCACGGCCGAGCCGAAGGCCAGCCAGGTGTAGCCGGGCTGGACGCGGCGGGGCGACCAGCGGAAGATCACGGCGGAGGCCACCCAGGCCAGCGCGAGCCCCACGGGGATGTCGAGCACACCCCACCACCGCGACCCGCTGTCCTCCCAGCCGGCCGAGTCCGCCAGGGCGTCGCCCACGGCCTCGCCGGCGACGAGTACGACGAACCCCAGCACCAGGGGCAGACCGGCGGCGAGCGCGAGAACGATCGCGCGCCCGTACTTGCGCGGGAAGGGACGGTCGCGCTCGATGCCGTAGATGCGGTTGGCGCCGCGCTCGATCTGGCCCATGGCCGAGGCGAGGTTCAGCAGCGCGAAGCCCAGACCGAGCCACAGGGCGAGCGTGCCCCAGACATTGCCGTGCGCGGTGCGCCGCGTCCCTTCGAAGGCGTCCTCGACGATCTGCGCGCTGGCCCCCGGCACGATCCGGCCGAGCGTCTGCTCGATGACCCGGCCCACGCCCTCCGTGTGCACCGACGTGGCCAGTCCGACGAGCGCCACGGTGCACGGGACCAGCCCGAGCACGACCTGGAAGGCGAGGGCCCGCGCGTTGGTGAAGCCGTCCGCGTACCGGAACCGTGCGAAGGCGTCGGCCAGCAGCCGCAGCCCTCCGTAGTGGCGCAGGGCGGTGAACGCCTCGTCTCCGGAGAGCTCTTCTCCGATCATGTCCCGGGTCTGCGGGACGTGGACGGCGGTACCCATGGCGTGCACGCTCCTTGTCGTAGGGCGGCTCCCTGGCGGAGGCTGCTCCCTGTCCGGTCCGGTCGTCTTGTGAACGTCTCCCCTCAGGGGAGATCGGGATCACAGAAACGGCGAGGGAAAGGTCACAGCCTCGTCCACTGCTGCTCCTCTGTGTCCGTGTCCTAGCATCCGAGCATGACGGTCCTGCCTGACGACGGGCTCGAGCTGGCCGGCGACTTCCCTGATGTGCCCCATGAGCAGTGGCAGCGCCTTGTGGCGGGTGTGCTGCGCAAGTCGGGCAAGGAAGTGGAGGGCGCCGAGGCCGAGGAAGCCCTGTCCACCGCGCTGGAGGACGGGTTGCGCACCCGGCCTCTCTACACCGCGCACGACACCGCGCCCGAGCCGGGCCTGCCCGGATTCGCTCCCTTCGTGCGGGGCGGCCGGGCCGAGGGGAACACGCTCGGCGGCTGGGACGTACGGCAGCGGCACGCGGTGGCCGACGGCGGCGCGGTGCTCGCGGATCTGGAGAACGGCGTCACCTCCCTGTGGCTGGCCGTGGGGGACGGTGGCATCCCGGTGCCGGAGCTCGGCCGGGTCCTCGACGGTGTCCACCTCGACCTCGCCCCCGTCGTCCTCGACGCGGGACGTGAGACCGAGCCCGCCGCGCGGGAGCTGCTGCGGCTGTACGAGGAGCGGGGCATTGCCCGGGAGGCGGCGCACGGCAATCTGGGCGCCGACCCGCTGGGCCAGGAGGCCCGCAGCGGGCAGCAGGTCGACGTCGCTCCGGCGGCGCAGCTCGCGCGGCTGTGTGCCGAGGGGTACCCGGGGCTGCGGGCGCTGACCGTGGACGCGCTGCCGTACCACGAGGCCGGCGGCTCGGCCGCCCAGGAGCTGGGCTGCTCGCTGGCCACGGGAGTCGCGTATCTGCGGCACCTCACCGAGGCCGGGCTGAGCGTCGAACAGGCCTGTGCGCAACTGGAGTTCCGGTACGCGGCGACCGCCGACCAGTTCCTGACGATCGCCAAGCTGCGGGCCGCGCGCCGGCTGTGGGCGCGGGTCGCCGAGGTCTGCGGGGCGCCGCGCGCGGGGGCGCAGCGCCAGCACGTCGTCACCTCGCCGGTGATGATGACGCGCCGCGACCCGTGGGTGAACATGCTGCGCACCACCATCGCCACCCTGGCCGCCGGGGCGGGCGGGGCCGACTCCGTCACCGTGCTGCCCTTCGACCACGCCCTCGGCCTGCCGGACGCGTTCGCGCGCCGTATCGCCCGCAACACCTCGACCATCCTCATCGAGGAGTCGCACCTGTCCCGGGTGATCGACCCGGCGGGCGGCTCCTGGTACGTGGAGCGGCTCACCGACGAACTCGCCCACGCGGGCTGGGAGTTCTTCCGGCGGATCGAGCGGCTGGGCGGCCAGGCGGCGGCCCTGCGGTCGGGGGACCTCGCGCAGGACCTCGCCGACACCTGGCAGGCCCGCCGTGCGAAGCTGGCGAAGCGGCGCGAACCCGTCACGGGCGTCAGCGAGTTCCCGCACCTCGCGGAGAAGCCGGTGGTGCGCGAGAGCGCGCCCGAGCCGCCGTCCGGCGGGCTGCCGCGGGTGCGCCGCGACCAGGAGTTCGAGGCGCTGCGCGCCCGCTCCGACGCCCACCTCGCCGCGACCGGCTCCCGGCCCCGGATCTTCCTCGCCGCGATCGGCCCGGCCGCCGCGCACACCGCGCGCCTCACCTTCGCCTCGAACCTCTTCCAGGCGGGCGGCATCGAGCCCGTCACGGAAGGCGCCTTCGAGGACAGCGGCGCGACGGAGGCCGTGCTGTGCTCCAGCGACGCGCTGTACGAGGAGCAGGCCGGGACCACCGCCCGGGCTCTGAAGGCCTCCGGCGCACGGCATGTGTTCCTTGCGGGCCGCCCCGGGCAGTACCCCGGTGTCGACGCGTACGTCTTCGCGGGCTGCGACGCCGTGGCCGTGCTCTCCGCGACCCTCGACCGCATGGGAGTGTCCTGATGACCGCCCCCTCCGACCGTTCCGTCCCCGACTTCTCCGGGATCGAGCTGGGGACCCCCGCCTCCGACGGCGGCCCCGACGAGTGGCGTACGGCGGTCAAGAACGCCTCCGGCGGTGACGACCTGCTCTGGGAGACCCCGGAGGGCATCGCGGTCAAGCCGCTGTACACCGGGCGTGACCTGGAGGGCCTGGACTTCCTGGACACGTACCCGGGCACGGCGCCGTATCTGCGCGGCCCGTACCCGACGATGTACGTCAACCAGCCCTGGACGATCCGCCAGTACGCCGGTTTCTCCACGGCCGAGGAGTCCAACGCCTTCTACCGGCGCAACCTCGCGGCCGGGCAGAAGGGCCTGTCGGTCGCCTTCGACCTGCCCACGCACCGGGGCTACGACAGCGACCACCCGCGCGTGACCGGTGACGTCGGCATGGCGGGCGTGGCCATCGACTCGATCTACGACATGCGGCAGCTGTTCGACGGGATCCCGCTGGACAAGATGACGGTGTCGATGACGATGAACGGTGCCGTGCTGCCGGTGCTGGCGCTGTACATCGTGGCGGCGGAGGAGCAGGGCGTGCCGCCGGAGAAGCTGGCGGGGACCATCCAGAACGACATCCTCAAGGAGTTCATGGTCCGCAACACCTACATCTATCCGCCGAAGCCGTCGATGCGGATCATCTCCGACATCTTCGCCTTCACCTCGCAGCGGATGCCGCGCTACAACTCCATCTCCATCTCCGGCTACCACATCCAGGAGGCGGGCGCGACGGCCGACCTGGAGCTGGCGTACACGCTCGCGGACGGCGTGGAGTACATCCGGGCGGGCCGCGAAGCCGGCCTGGACGTGGACGCGTTCGCGCCCCGGCTGTCCTTCTTCTGGGCGATCGGCATGAACTTCTTCATGGAGGTCGCCAAGCTGCGGGCGGCTCGCCTGCTGTGGGCGAAGCTGGTGAGGCAGTTCGACCCGAAGAACGCCAAGTCCCTGTCGCTGCGCACCCATTCGCAGACCTCCGGCTGGTCGCTGACCGCGCAGGACGTGTTCAACAACGTGACGCGCACCTGCGTCGAGGCGATGGCGGCGACGCAGGGGCACACGCAGTCGCTGCACACCAACGCCCTCGACGAGGCGCTGGCCCTGCCCACCGACTTCTCGGCGCGCATCGCCCGCAACACGCAGTTGCTGCTCCAGCAGGAGTCCGGCACGACCCGGGTCATCGACCCCTGGGGCGGCAGCGCGTACGTGGAGAAGCTGACGTACGACCTGGCCCGGCGGGCCTGGCAGCACATCCAGGAGGTCGAGGCCGCGGGCGGCATGGCCAAGGCCATCGACGCGGGCATTCCGAAGCTGCGCATCGAAGAGGCGGCGGCCCGCACCCAGGCCCGGATCGACTCCGGGCGGCAGCCTGTCATCGGCGTCAACAAGTACCGCGTCGAGACCGACGAGCAGATCGACGTCCTCAAGGTCGACAACTCCTCCGTGCGCACCCAGCAGATCGAGAAGCTGCGGCGGCTGCGCGCGGAGCGGGACGAGACGGCGTGCCAGGACGCGCTGGACGCGCTGACCCGGGCCGCCGCCGGCGAGGGCAACCTGCTGGAGCTGGCGGTGCGCGCGGCCCGCGCGAAGGCCACCGTCGGGGAGATCTCCGACGCCCTGGAGAAGGTGTACGGCCGGCACGCGAGCCAGATCCGTACGATCTCCGGCGTGTACCGCAACGAAGCAGGGGAGTCCCCGTCGGTGGACCGCACCCGAGCCCTGGTCTCCGACTTCGAGGAGGCCGAGGGCCGCCGCCCGCGCATCCTGGTCGCGAAGATGGGCCAGGACGGCCACGACCGCGGCCAGAAGGTGATCGCGACCGCCTTCGCCGATCTCGGCTTCGACGTGGACGTGGGCCCGCTGTTCCAGACCCCGGCCGAGGTCGCCCGGCAGGCCGTCGAGGCGGACGTCCACATCATCGGCGTCTCCTCACTGGCGGCCGGTCACCTCACCCTCGTCCCGGCGCTGCGCGAGCAGCTCGCCGAGGAGGGGCGCGAGGACATCATGATCGTGGTCGGCGGGGTGATCCCGCCGCAGGACGTCCCGACGCTGCTGGAGATGGGCGCGGCGGCGGTCTTCCCGCCCGGGACGGTGATCCCGGACGCGGCGTACGACCTGGTGAAGCGACTGTCGGACGGACTCGGGCACGACCTGTGATCGATGTCGACGCGTATGTGAAGGGCGTACTCGACGGGAAGCGGGCGATCATCGCCCGGGCCATCACGCTCGTCGAGTCGACCCGCCCTCAGCACCGGGTGCTGGCCCAGGGGTTGCTGACCGCGCTGCTGCCGCACAGCGGGCGGGCCCGGCGGATCGGGGTCAGCGGGGTGCCGGGCGTGGGCAAGTCGACGTTCATCGACGCGTTCGGTTCGATGCTGACGGGGCTCGGGCACCGGGTGGCGGTGCTCGCCGTCGACCCGTCCTCCAGCCGTACCGGCGGCTCGATCCTCGGCGACAAGACGCGCATGGAGCGGCTGGCCGTGGACCCGGCGGCGTTCGTCCGCCCCTCCCCCACCGCGGGCACGCTGGGCGGGGTCGCCAAGGCGACGCGTGAGTCGATCGTGGTGATGGAGGCGGCGGGCTACGACGTCGTCCTGGTGGAGACGGTCGGCGTCGGGCAGTCCGAGACCGCGGTCGCGAACATGGTCGACTCCTTCCTGCTGCTCACCCTCGCCCGCACGGGCGACCAGCTCCAGGGCATCAAGAAGGGCGTCCTGGAACTGGCCGACGTGATCGCCGTGAACAAGGCGGACGGGCCGCACGAGCGCGACGCCCGTGCCGCCGCCAGGGAGCTGGCGGGCGCGCTGCGGCTGATGCACGGCAAGGACGCGTTCTGGACCCCACCCGTGCTCAGTTGCAGCGCCCGTGAGTCGAGCGGCCTGGACACGGTGTGGGAGCGCCTGGAGCAGCACCGCACCCTGCTGGACTCCACGGGTCGCCTCGCCGCCAAGCGCCGCGACCAGCAGGTCGACTGGACCTGGAGCATGGTCCGCGACGAACTCCTCGGCCGCTTGCACGCCGATCCGGCGGTACGGGCGCTGGCGCCGGTGCTGGAGCAGCGGGTCCGGGAGGGTGAGCTCACCCCGACGCTGGCCGCCGAGCGGATCCTCGGCGCGCTCGGCGGTGGCTCCGAGGCGGCGGGTTCCTAGACCGGAAGCAACCGGAACGGCGAATTCGCATACCCGGCTTGCATGACTATGCAAAGTGATACATACTCTTTCTATGTCCAAGGTCCTCACCTCCCTGCCCGCCGGCGAGCGCGTCGGCATCGCCTTCTCGGGCGGTCTCGACACCTCCGTCGCGGTCGCGTGGATGCGCGACAAGGGCGCCGTCCCGTGCACCTACACCGCCGACATCGGCCAGTACGACGAGCCCGACATCGCGTCGGTGCCCGGCCGTGCGAAGACCTACGGTGCCGAGATCGCGCGTCTGGTCGACTGCCGTGCCGCGCTGGTCGAGGAGGGCCTGGCGGCGCTGACCTGCGGCGCGTTCCACATCCGCTCGGGCGGGCGGGCGTACTTCAACACCACGCCGCTCGGCCGTGCCGTCACGGGCACGCTGCTGGTGCGCGCGATGCTCGAGGACGACGTCCAGATCTGGGGCGACGGCTCGACCTTCAAGGGCAACGACATCGAGCGGTTCTACCGCTACGGCCTGCTCGCCAACCCGCACCTGCGGATCTACAAGCCCTGGCTGGACGCGGCGTTCGTGACCGAGCTCGGCGGCCGCAAGGAGATGTCGGAGTGGCTCGTCGCCCACGGGCTGCCCTACCGCGACAGCACGGAGAAGGCGTACTCCACGGACGCCAACATCTGGGGCGCCACGCACGAGGCGAAGACCCTGGAGCACCTGGACACCGGCGTCGAGACCGTCGAGCCGATCATGGGCGTGAAGTTCTGGGACCCCGAGGTCGAGATCGCCACCGAGGACGTGACGATCGGCTTTGAACAGGGCCGCCCCGTGACGATCAACGGCAAGGAGTTCTCCTCCCCCGTCGACCTGGTCATGGAGGCCAACGCCATCGGCGGGCGGCACGGCCTGGGCATGTCGGACCAGATCGAGAACCGGATCATCGAGGCCAAGAGCCGCGGCATCTACGAGGCCCCGGGCATGGCCCTGCTGCACGCCGCGTACGAGCGTCTGGTCAACGCGATCCACAACGAGGACACCCTCGCCCAGTACCACACCGAGGGACGGCGGCTCGGCCGGCTGATGTACGAGGGCCGCTGGCTGGACCCGCAGGCGCTGATGATCCGCGAGTCGCTCCAGCGGTGGGTCGGCGCGGCCGTCACCGGCGAGGTGACGCTGCGCCTGCGGCGCGGCGAGGACTACTCGATCCTCGACACGACCGGCCCGGCGTTCAGCTACCACCCGGACAAGCTGTCCATGGAGCGCACCGAGGACTCCGCGTTCGGTCCGGTGGACCGGATCGGCCAGCTCACCATGCGCAACCTGGACATCGCCGACTCGCGCGCCAAGCTGGAGCAGTACGCCGGCATCGGCCTGATCGGCACCGGCAGCCCGACCATCGGCGCCTCCCAGGCCGCCGCGACCGGGCTGATCGGCACCATGCCGGAGCTGCCGCAGGGCGGCGCCGAGGCCATCGCCTCCCGGGGCGCGGTCTCCGAGGAGGACGCGTGGCTGGACCGCGCCGCGATGGACTCCGGCACGGACTGATCGGTTCGGGTGCCCCGTGTGACGACGGGGCATCGGACAAGGGGCCGGCCCGGCACGCACAGTGCCGGGCCGGCCCTTTTTTCTGGCCGAACGGCCGAGGCGCGAAACCGCGTACCCGGGTCACAGTGGAGCCACTTCCCACCGATCCCCCAGGAGTACGAGATGCAGCGCGGTTTCCTCGCCGGTGCCGTCGGCGGTGTGGTCGCCATGGCCGCCGGGGGCGGGGCCCTCACCCACCTCCTGGCCGGCGAGGACGTGCAGCACACCACGATCGACGCCGTCCCCCGCCGGTTCTACGTGAAAGTGGACGGCCACCCGGCGGTGGAGAGGACGATCCTTCAAGCCCGTATCGAGGGCTGGTACCACCCGCTGCCGTGGGTCGGTGAGGCCATCGGCGAGGTGTCCTGCCCGGCGCATCTGAAGGCGGTGCCCGGTGCGACCGGGACGTGCACGGCGCGGGCCGGGGGCGAGCGGGTCTCGATTCCCGTCCGCGTGATCAGGGTCGAGGGAGACCCCGCGACACCGCGGGTGACGTGGAAGTTCGAGCGCTGACCCGTCCTGCTGCGCAGGGTGACGGCTCACCCTGCGCAGGCCGCGGACCGGCCGCCCTTCAGCGCGTGCTGCCGGCCATCTCCCGGACAGGCGCGTCGAGGGCGTCCAGGCTGCGCAGGATGTCCTCCACGCGCTGCTTGGCATCGCCGAAGAGCATCTGGCTGTTCTCCCGGAAGAACAGCGGGTTCTGCACACCGGCGTACCCGGCGGCCATCGACCGCTTGAAGACGACCACGTTGGCGGCCTCCCACACGTGCAGCACCGGCATACCCGCGATGGGGCTGGCCGGGTTGTCGGTGGCGGCCGGGTTGACGGTGTCGTTGGCGCCGATGACCAGGACGACCGAGGTGGCGGCGAAGTCGTCGTTGATCTCGTCCATTTCCAGGACGATGTCGTACGGCACGTTCGCCTCGGCGAGCAGCACGTTCATGTGCCCGGGCAGCCGGCCGGCGACCGGGTGGATGCCGAAGCGCACCTCGACGCCCCGCTCGCGCAGCTTGCGGGCCAGTTCGGCGACCGGGTACTGGGCCTGGGCGACGGCCATGCCGTAGCCGGGCGTGATGATCACCGAGGAGGCGTCGCGCAGGAGTTCCGCGGTCTCCTCGGCGCTGATCTCGCGGTGCTCGCCCTGCTCGCCCTCGTCGGCCGCCGCGGCCGGGGTGCCGAAGCCGCCGGCGATCACCGAGATGAAGGACCGGTTCATCGCCTTGCACATGATGTACGACAGGTAGGCACCGGAGGAGCCGACCAGCGCGCCGGTGACGATGAGCAGGTTGTTGGCGAGCAGGAAGCCCGAGGCGGCGGCGGCCCAGCCGGAGTAGCTGTTGAGCATGGAGACGACCACCGGCATGTCACCGCCGCCGATCGAGGCGACCAGGTGCGCGCCCAGGGCGAGGGCGATGACGGTGACCGCGATGAGCAGGCCGATGTGGGGGCGTGCCACGAACGCGACGGTGAGCGCGACGAACGCGACCAGGGCGCCCACGTTGAGGACGTGCTTGCCGGGCAGCGTGAGCGGGCGGGAGTTGATGCGTGCCGAGAGCTTCAGGTAGGCGACGACGGAACCCGTGAAGGTGACGGCGCCGATGAACACCCCGATGAACACCTCGGCGTGGTGGATGCCGAGCAGCGAACCGGTGAGCTCCTCACCGCCGTGGTTTCCGGCGTCGACGTCGAGGTAGCCGTTCCAGCCGACGAACGCGGCGGCGAGACCGACGAGGCTGTGCATGATGGCGATCAGCTCCGGCATGCCGGTCATCTCGACCACCCGGGCCCGCCACAGTCCGATGCCCGCGCCGACGGCCGTGGCGACGGCGATCAGCACGAGTCCGGTGGCGGTGATGCTCTTCGAGGCGAGACCGACGGTGGCCGCCAGGGCGACGACCATGCCCGCGATGCCCCAGACGACTCCCGAGCGGGAGGTCCGGTGCTGCGAGAGCCCGGCGAGGCTGAGGATGAACAGCAACGCGGCGACGACGTAGGCGGCTTCTGAGGCCGTGACTGTGGTCATCCGTGATCAGCCCTTCGAGAACATGCCGAGCATCCGGCGGGTGACGGCGAATCCGCCGAAGATGTTGATGCTCGCCAGCAGGATCGCGGCGAACGACAGCACGGTGACGGCGGTGTTCCCGTGCCCGATCTGGAGCAGCGCGCCGACCACGACGATCCCGGAGATGGCGTTGGTGACCGACATCAGCGGGGTGTGCAGCGCGTGGTGCACGTTGCCGATGACGTAGAAGCCGATGACGATCGCCAGCACGAACACCGTGAAGTGGCCGATGAGCTGGCTCGGCGAGAAGGCCGTCACCAGGAACAGCGCGAGCGCCCCGGCACCGACCAGGGCGTACGAGGACCACGCGGGGCGGGCGGGCTTCGCCGGCGGCGTGGAGGGCGCCGCCGGTTCCGTACCGCCGGCGGGGGCGGGTGCGGGTGCGGCCGACACCTGGACCGGGGGCGGCGGCCAGGTCTTCTCGCCGGCGCGGACCACGGTCATCGACCGCTGCACCACGTCGTCGAAGTCGAGGACGAGACGGCCGTCCTTGCCCGGGGTCAGCAGCTTCATCAGGTTGACGACGTTGGTGCCGTACAGCTGCGAGGCCTGGGCCGGGAGCCTGCCGGGCAGGTCGGTGTAGCCGATGATCGTCACGTCGTTGTCGGTGACGACGGCCTTCCCGGCGACCGTGCCCTCGACGTTGCCGCCCTGGGCCGCCGCCATGTCGACGATCACGCTGCCGGACTTCATCCGCGCCACGTCCTCGGCGGTGATCAGCCTCGGCGCCGGGCGGCCCGGGATGAGCGCGGTGGTGATGATGATGTCGACGTCGGCGGCCTGCTCGGCGTAGAGCTGCGCGGCGAGCCGGTCGTAGTCCTCCGAAGTGGCCCTGGCGTAGCCGTCGGTGCTGACCTCCTGCTCGACGCCCACCGCCAGGAACTCCCCGCCCAGCGAGCGGACCTGCTCGGCGACCTCGGGCCGGGGGTCGGTGGCGCGGACCACGGCACCGAGGCTGCGGGCGGCGCCGATCGCGGCGAGTCCGGCCACACCGGCACCGGCCACCAGCACCTTGGCGGGCGGCACCTTTCCGGCGGCCGTCACCTGGCCGGTGAAGAACCGGCCGAAGGCGTGCGCGGCCTCGACCACGGCCCGGTATCCGGCGATGTTCGCCATCGAGCTGAGCACGTCCAGGGACTGGGCGCGCGAGATGCGCGGCACGGCGTCCATGGCGAGCACGGTGATCGGCCGCCGCGCCAGCTCGTCGACCAGTTCCGGGTGCAGCGCGGGGCCGATGAGCGCGATCAGCGTCGCCCCGTCCCGCAGCCGGCCGATCTCCTCGCTCGAGGGGCCGTTCACCTTGAGCACGATCTCCGCCTGCCACGGGTCGCCGAGCCGGGCGCCCGCCTCCTCGTAGGCCGCGTCGGCGAAGCGGGACGAGGCTCCCGCCCCCGGTTCGACCACCACCTCGTAGCCGAGCGCGGCAAGTCTCCCCACGGTGGCCGGCGTCGCCGCCACCCTGGTCTCGCCCGCAGTGGACTCGGCGGGTATGCCGATCCGCTGGGGTTCCGGTTCCGCTGGGACCATCGTCTGCCTCTCCGTCGTTCGGGTGCCTGTCCTCCTTGGTGCCCGCATCCTGCACCTTCGACGCGGCATAGGCGGCGGGCCGCGGTCACATGGCCGAGGAGGTCGTCCTCACACCGCAGGGGGCTTGCCGTGAGGCGCTTTCGGGGGTACGGGATCGATGTGACGCCAGGGACGGGAGAAGGCTCGCGGGGCAGGCGGGGTGTGACGCGTCAGGTGAACAGGTCGGTCGTGCGCTGCTGGATCTCCTGTGGGGTCAGCTCCTCGATCGTCTGGGAGATCATCCAGAGATGGCCGAACGGATCGGCGAGACGGCCGCCGCGCTGCCCGTAGTGCTGGTCGGCGACCGGATACACCACGCTCGCCCCGCCCCGCAGCATGGCCTCGGCCACGGCGTCGGCGTCGGACACGTCCAGGGCCATGATCACCGGGCTGCCGCCGAGCGAGTCCGGCGCCGGGTCGCTCTCGTCGGCGTCCTTGACCGCGATCACCGCGGCGCCGAGCCGCAGCATGGCGTGCACGATCTTCCCGTCGGGGTCGGTGTACCGCTCGATCTCCTCGGCGCCGAACGCGGTCCGGTAGAAGTCGATCGCCCGGGGCCCGTCGGAGACCACGAGGCGGGCGTAGAGGCGGGTGAGGGACGGCTTGTCGTTCGTGTTCGTCATGCCTTCACGATGGCCGGTCCGGGCGGCCGTGGATTGTAGAAAACGGCCGGCCGGGCAGGACCCGTCACCCGCCGAGCGGAACGTGGTTGCGTTCCAGGGGCGAGCGCGGCGCGTACGCGGTCGGGGTGATCCCGGCGAGCGCGCGGAACTCGTGGATCAGATGCGCCTGGTCGTGGTAGCCGCACTCGGCGGCGAGGACCGCCCAGTCCCGCTCCCCGGGCCCGGCGTTCACACGGCCCAGCAGCCGCTGGAAGCGCCGTACCCGCGCATACCGTTTCGGCGGGAGGCCCAGCTGTTCGGCGCACCTGCGGGCCAGCCGCCGGGAGGTCCAGCCGAGCCGGTCGGCGACCTCACCCACCGGGGTTCCGCGGTCGAGCAGCACCGCGGCGTAACGGACCGCCGGGTCGGGCGCCAGGGGACGTTCCGACCGCCGCAGCAAGGCCGTCTCCAGCTCCCGCAGGCACGCCTGCGGGTCGCCGGCGGCCATGGCCTCCAGCAGCCGCTCGCGCAGCACGGCACCGTCCGCGCCCCACAGCTCGTCGAGCCCGGCGAGCCGGTCGCGGAGCGCGCTGACCGGCACGGAGAGGAACGGATACGCCCCCGCGGGACGGAACGCCACCCACACGACCGCGCGCTGCTGCGCCGGGTCGATCACCGCCGGCCCCGTGTACGGCCCCTGGAGAGCCGCGCCCCGGGTCCGCCTGTCCGACGAGCCCAGGGCGTCCCCGTCGAGGTTCACCAGCAACTGGGCCCCGCCCGTCGGCAGGGACAGCTCGGCGGAGTGCGCGAACCGTCCCTCGGCGTAGCCGAGCGCACCGACGAGCGGCGCGAGTGCCGGCGCCGACGGCCGGACCGTGAGCGAGACGGGAGTCTCCTCCGCCGTGGGAGCCATACGCCCAGCCTAGGATCCCCGCTACACCGCCAGCCACACCGCCTGGTCGGGCCCCAGCAGGCCGTCCTCAAGCCGGCCGCTGGTCAGGAGGATCCCGGAGTGTGCGGGCAGCTCGTACGGCTCGGTGGAGAGGTTGACCACGCACACGAATCCGGGGTCGCGGCTGAAGGCCAGCACCCCCTCGGGGGCGTCCAGCCAGGTCATCGTGCCGTCGCCGAGGGCGGGGTGGTCGCGGCGGACGCGCAGGGCCGTGCGGTAGAGCTCCAGCATGGACGCCGGGTCGCCGGTCTGGGCCTCGACGCTCAGTCCGGCCCAGTCGGCGGGCTGCGGCAGCCAGGGGTCGGCGGTCGCACCGGCGGGGCTGAAGCCGTAGGGGGCCTCCTGGCCCGACCAGGGGATGGGCACACGGCAGCCGTCACGGCCGCGGTCGGTGTGCCCCGAGCGCTCCCAGATCGGGTCCTGGAGGGCGGACTCGGGCAGGTCCTCGACCTCGGGGAGGCCGAGTTCCTCGCCCTGGTAGACGTAGGCGCCGCCGGGCAGGGCGAGCATCAGCAGGGCGGCGGCCCGGGCACGCCGGGTGCCGAGCTCCGGGTCGAGGGAGCCGTCGGGCTCGAACCGGGCGTTGGCCATCCAGCTCCGCGCGGCGGTACGGCCGTAGCGGCTGGGGTGGCGCATGACGTCGTGGTTGGAGAGGACCCAGGTGGCGGGTGCGCCCACCGCGCCGAGCATGGCCAGGGAGTCTTCGATGACCGCGCGCAGGTCCTTGGCGTCCCAACCGCACATGAGGAAGTCGAAGTTGAACGCGGTGTGGAGGCCGTCCCGGCGGACGTACGCCGCCAGCCGTTCCGGTGTGTCGGCCCAGGCCTCGGCGACGAAGGAACGGTCGCCGGGGAACTCGTCGGCGACCTTGCGCCAGCCCCGGTATATCTCGTGCACCTCGTCGCGGTCCCAGTGCGGATGGTCGAGGTGCTGCCGGATCTCCTCCCGGCGGGTGAGCGGGCCCGTCACCGCGGGTTCGGCGCGGGGCGGCAGGTCGAGCAGCTCCGGGTGTTTGACCAGGCCGTGGGCGACGTCGATGCGGAAGCCGTCGACGCCCCGGCTGAACCAGAACCGCAGGATCGACTCGAACTCGGCGCGGACCTCGGGGTGCTGCCAGTTGAGGTCGGGCTGCTCGGGTGCGAACAGGTGGAGGTACCAGTCGCCGTCGGGCAGCCGGGTCCAGGCCGGGCCGCCGAAGCAGGACACCCAGTCGTTCGGGGGCTCGGCGCCACCGGGTCCGCGGCCGGGGCGGAAGACGTAGCGCTCGCGTTCCGGGCTGCCCGGTCCGGCCGTCAACGCCGCCTGGAACCAGGTGTGCTGGTCGGAGGTGTGGTTGGGCACGATGTCGGGGATGACGCGGATCCCGTGCGCGTGCGCTTCGGTGATGAGCCGCTCGGCGTCGGCCAGGGTGCCGAAGCGCGGGTCGATGGCGCGGAAGTCGGCGACGTCGTAGCCGTGGTCGGCCATGGGGGACTCGTACCAGGGGTTGATCCAGATGGCGTCCACGCCGAGGGACTTCAGATACGGCAGCCGGGAGCGGATGCCGGCGATGTCGCCGACGCCGTCGCCGTTGTCGTCGGCGAAGCTGCGGACGTAGACCTGGTAGATGACGGCACTGCGCCACCAGGGTGCGGTGAAAGACACCTGCTGTGACTCCTTCTGTGGGGGCGTGTCTACTTCGCGGCGCCGGCCGTGAGTCCGGCGACGATCCGGCGCTGGAACAGCAGCACCAGCACGACCAGCGGAATGGTCACCACGACGCCCGCGGCCATCTGGCTGCCGAACGGCGTCTGGTACGTCGTCGCCCCCGAGAACTTGGAGATGGCGACGGTCGCGGTCTGCATGCTGGGCTTGTTGGTCATCGACAGGGCGATGAGGAACTCGTTCCAGGCGGCGATGAAGGTGATGATCGCGGTGGTGAAGATGCCCGGCGCGGCGAGCGGGACGATGACCTTGCGGAAGGCCTGGCCGCGGGTGCAGCCGTCGACCATGGCGGCGTGTTCCAGCTCGTCGGGCATCTGCCGGAAGAACGTGGTCAGGTTCCACACGGCCAGCGGCAGCGTGAAGGACATGCTGGGCACGATCATGGACTGGTAGGTGTTGATCCAGCCGATGTCGGTGAACAGCTTCAGCAGCGGTACGACGATCGACACCACCGGGAACATCGAGGTGGCGATGATCAGCGTGAGGATCAGCCGCTTGAAGCGGAACTCCAGCCGGGCCATCGCGTACGCGGTGAACGTGGCCAGCAGCAGCGACAACGCGGTCGTGATGCCGGCGACGACGAGGCTGTTGAGCAGCGCCCTGGTGAAGCCCTGTCCCGGGCTGAACACCGACCGGTAGTTCTCGAACGACACCGAGGAGGGGAACAGGGACGTGCTGAAGATGTCGCCGGTGCTGCGGAGGCTGGAGACCAGCATCCAGTAGAACGGGGCCAGGCAGTAGGCCACCACCAGGGCGATGCCCAGATGGGGCAGCCACTGCCGCCACTTGGCCGTGAGGGTCATGCCGTCACCTCCCGGACGCGGCGGCGCGGGGCCCTGACCGCGTGGCTCTTGCGCTTCTTCGTCCCGCCGGCGCCCCCGATGAGGTCGGCGCCGAGCAGCCGCACGAAGGCGAGCGCGATGAGGAAGACGTAGAGGAAGAGGAGGACCGCGTACGCGGAGGCCGGTCCGAAGCGGACGTTGGACGCCTCGTTCTGCGCGAGCATCGACAGCGTCTCGACGGAGCCCTTCTGGGCGCCGATGAGGATGTAGGGCAGGTCGAACATCCGCAGCGCGTCCAGGCAGCGGAACAGCACCGCCACCATCAGCGCGGGCTTCACCAGCGGCAGGGTGATGCGCCAGAACTGCTGGAGGGCGCTCGCCCCGTCGAGCCGGGCCGCCTCGTAGACCTCCTTCGGGATCACCTGGAGGCCGGCCAGGACCAGCAGGCCGATGAAGGGGGCGGTCTTCCACACGTCGGCGATGACGACCGCGATCTTGGCGGAGAAGCCGTCGGCGGTCCACAGCACCTGGTGGCCGAGGAGGACGTTGGCGATCCCGTTCGCGTTGAAGATCCACTTCCAGAGCAGTCCGGAGATGGCCGTGGGGATCGCCCAGGGGACGAGGATGCCGGCCCGCACCACGGCCCGGCCCCGGAAGGCCCGGTGCATGACGATCGCCATGGCGACGCCGATCAGGGTCTCCAGCGACACCGTGACGACGGTGAAGAAGGTGGTGTTCCAGAAGGCGTTCCAGAAGCGGTCGCCGGCCTGGGTGAAGATGTCGGTGTAGTTCTTCAGCCCGACGAACGGCTCGGTGTTGCTGATGAATCCGGTCTTCGGGTCCAGCCCCTTCGGCCCGTACAGGGACTCGTCGAGTGCCATGAGCGTCGGGTAGAGGACGACGACCGTCAGCACCAGCAGGGTCGGGGAGACAAGGAGCGCGGCCAGGCGGCCGGTGCCCGCCGTGGCCCGGGCGCGTGGACGACGCCGGGGGCGTTCGGTGGCCGGGGGCCGCCCGGGGCGGCGGCGGGCCGCCGTCCCGGGTGCGTGCGGGGCGGTGTCGGGCGGGATCGCGGTGCCGGCCATGACCCGCGACCTCACTGTGCCGTCAGCTTCTGGAGGTCCCCCTGGAGGTCCTTCAGCGCCTGTGCGCTGCTCTTCTTGCCGGTGAGCGCGGCGTAGACCTCGTTCTGGATCGCGGCGGTCACGTCGCCGTACTGCACGACGCGCGGGCGCGGCACGGCCTTGGTGATCGACTGCTTGAGGTCGGGCAGGTACGGATACTGCTTGTCCAGGGCCGCGTTGTCGTAGAGGTCGGCGTAGGGCGGGGCGAGGGAGGCGTTCTTGAGGAAGTAGGTCGCGCTCTCCTCGCTGGTGAAGAACTTCATGAAGTCCAGTGCCGTGGCCTTGTTCCTGGCGAAGGACGACAGGGCCAGGTTGGAGCCGCCGAGGCTGGAGGCGCCGGGGCCGTTCAGGCCGGGCAGGGGTGCGACGGCGAACTTGCCCTTGATGGAGCTCTTCTGGGCGAGGGAGTACACGTAGGGCCAGTTGTTCAGGAAGATCAGCTTGCCTGCCTGGAACGCCTGGCGGCCGTCCTCCTCCTGGTAGGTGATGGCCTCCTTGGGGATCGTCTTGTCCTTGAAGGAGTCGACGAGGAAGTCCAGGCCCTTCTTGGCCTGCGGGGTGTCGACGTCGGGCTTGCCGTTGGCGTCGACGATCTGGCCGCCGGCGGAGTTGACGGCCTCGGCGAAGTTCACCGTGAGGCCCTCGTACTTCTGGAACTGCCCCGCGTAGCAGGACATGTCCTTGGCTTCGGGCAGCTTCCTCACCTTGGCGCAGGCTGCGGTCATCTGGGCCCAGGTGGTGGGGGGCCGGGTGACGCCGGCCTTCTTCAGCAGGTCGGTGCGGTAGAACAGCAGGCCGCCGTTGGAGCTGCCGGGGACGGCGTAGAGCTTGCCGCGGTACTTGGCCGTCTCCACCACCGGCTGGAGCATCTTGCCGAGCGGGAACTTGTTCGCGGGCAGCGGCTCGATCCACTGGTGGGCGGCGAACTCCGACGTCCACACGACGTCGGTGGCGAGCACCGTGTAGGCGTCGGACTTCGTCTCCGCGTTCTGGATCATCTGCTGGCGCTGCGAGTCGGCGTCCGTCGGCAACTGGATGAAGGTGACCTTCTCCTCGGGGTGCGCCTTGTTCCAGCGATCGATGATCGTCTGGACGGTACCGGTGGTGTCCTTGCCGGCGACGTACGTGATGGGGCCGCGGCCCTTGAACGACGCCGCCGCGGCCGGCTCGGACTGTCCGGATCCGCTGCCGCCGGACGAGCCGCAGGCGGTGAGGAGGAGTCCGGCGGCGGTGAGCGCTGCGGAACACTGAATCGCTCTGGCGGTGCTGGTCTTCACTGTCTCTCCTGGTCGTGACGTACCGACGTGTCTGTTCCCCCGGAAGGGCTTTGGTCATGAGATTGCGTTGCCACGGCATTCTGCTGATAAAAACCGCAGTTCACAGCAGGCATGAGGCGTCCCTCCGGGGCGACTTCGAACCTGACGAGACAACGTTTGCACGCTAGGAGTGCTCTGCCGGGAAGTCAATGCGTTACGCCGTGGTAAGAAGGCAAGAAGTTGGTGAGACAGCGCTGTCACAAGCTGCCGGTCACGGGAGTGTTCCTGTTAGCGTCCGGCGCATGTCACCAGGTCAGCGGCACCCCACGATGGCTGACGTCGCCGAACGGGCCGGGGTCTCCACCTCCACGGTGTCGCGCACCCTGCGCGGCCTGTCCACGGTCTCGCCCGAGGTCCGCGCCCGCGTCGAACGGGCCGCCCGGGAGCTGAACTTCGCGGTCTCGCGCCACGCCGCCAGCCTCGTGACGGGCAGGACGTGCAGCGTCGCGGTGCTCGTGCCCACGCTCAGTTCGTGGTTCGTGGGCGCGGCCCTGTCGGGCCTCGCGCTCGTCCTGCGGGCGGCCGGCATGGAACTGACGGTCTATGTGATCCCCGGCATGGCCGAGCGCACGGCGTTCTTCGAGCATCTCCCCGCGCGGCGCAACGCGGACGCGCTGCTGGTGTTCTCCTTCGACCTCACCGAGGAGGAGACCGCCCGGCTGGACAGCCTCGGCATGCCGGTCGTGTACGTCAGCCAGCACGTCGAGGGACGCCCGAGCGTCTACGTCGACGACGTGGCCGGCGCCCTGCGCGGCACCCGGCACCTGCTCAACCTCGGCCACCGCCGGATCGCCTACGTGCGGACGGTGGGCACCGGTGGCTTCTCCTTCAGCTCGCAGGAGCGGCTGGTCGGTTACCGGCAGGCGCTGACCGAGGCGGGCCTGCCCCTGGACGACGAGCTGGTGGTCGCCACCCCGGCGGGCGACAAGCGCGGGGCCGCCGAGGCGGTCGGCAGGCTGCTGGGGCTGCGGGAGCCGCCCACGGCGGTCTTCGCCGAGCAGGACGAGGTGGCCGTCGCCGTCATCTGGACGCTGCGCGCGACGCGCGTCGAGGTGCCCGGGCAGGTGTCCGTCGCCGGCTTCGACGACCAGCCGGTGGCCCAGTGGTTCGATCTGACCACCGTGGCCCAGTCGCCCTCGGCCATCGGCCGGGAGGCCGGCGCACTCGCGCTGGCGCTCGTCAACGACCCCGGCGGGGACCGCCGACGGCACGTCGTGCTGCCCACCCATGTGATCCCCCGGACCACCACCGCCCCGCCTCCGGCCCCACGGAACGCGCCCGAGAAGTCGGCCCAACTGCCGTATCCCTGACGGGAATCGCCGTGCCCGCCGGGCGCCCCGAACCTAGACTCGGCCGGAACAGCGAGGGGGCGGTTGCGCATGACCACCGGAGAGAACACCGTCGGGGACGTCTTCAGCGCGGGAGCGGAGGAGTTCCACAGCTGGTCCCGGGTGCTGTGGGACCCGGTCGGCGAGGCGACGGCGGACGTGGCCGCCCCGGCCGGCGGGGAGTCGGTGCTGGACGCCTGCTGCGGGGCCGGGGCGTCGGCGCTGCCGGCCGCGCGGGCCGTGGGGGCGGCGGGCCGGGTGGACGCCGTGGATCTCGCGGACGGGCTGCTGGCGATCGGGGAACGCCGGGCGCGCGAGGAGGGCCTGGCGAACATCCGCTTCCACCGCCACGAGGTCACCTCGTGGCCCGTGCCCGACCCCGGCTACGACGTCGTGCAGTGCGGACTCGGGGTGTTCTTCTTCCCGGACATGGACCGGGACTCGGCCGCGCTGACGCGGATGCTGCGTCCCGGGGGCCGGTTCGTCGTGACGGTCTGGGAGAAGGGCGCGCTCGGCGGCTGGCAGTCGGCGCTCCGGGGCGCGGTCCTGACCGAGCGCGATCTGCCCCGCCCGCCGCAGATGGAGCAGCTGGCCCGGATCGACACGGCCGGCACCCTCGCGGCGTGGCTGACGGACCTGGGCGGGAGCGAACCCCGGGTCGTCCAGCGGCACTTCGAGGCCCCGCTGTCCCCGGAGACGGGCTGGGAGCTCGCCACCGGCAGCGGGGCGCGCCGGATGCTGGGCGGGCTGTCACCGGCCGCCGTCGAGCGGGTGCGCGCCCAGTTCACCGCCCGGCTCACCGCGGACTCGGTCACCGACCTCGACGCACGCGTCCTGACGGGCACGGCCCTCATCCCCGGCTGACCGGCCGCCCGGGCGGGGCGGCGGACAGGAGGCCGCGGTCGGCCCGCGCCCGCAGGGGCCGCACACGGCCGCTCGATTCACGGCGGTCCGACTCCCCCTGCCCCCCGCGCACGGGCTCGGAGCTCGCCACCGGCAGCAGGGCGCGCCGGATGCCGGACGGGCTGTCACCCGCCGCCGTCGAGAGGGTGCGCGCCCAGTTCACCGCCCGGCTCACCGCGGACTCGGTCACCGACCTCGACGCACGCGTCCTGACGGGCACGGCCCTCATCCCCGGCCGACCGGCCGCCCGGGCGGGGCGGCGGACAGGAGGCCGCGGTCGGCCCGCGCCCGCAGGGACCGCAGACTCCGCTCAGTTCGAGGGTGTGCTCCAGTTCCGTGAAACCCGTGGTCTCGGCGAGCCGGGCGGCCCACTCCTCGACGGCCTCCGCGTCCACGGGCCGACTGCGGCCGCAGCGGCGGCAGATGAGGTAGTGGCGGTGCTCGCCGGCCGGGCGCCCCAGGTAGAGCCGCTCGCCGCCCTCGTCGCGCACGACGTCGACCAACCCGGCGCGGTCCAGCTCGCGCAGGGTGCGGTAGACGGTGGTGAGCCCGACGGTGCTGCCGGAGCCGGTCAGCAGGGCGTGCAGTTCCTGCGCGGAGACGAACTCGCGGCAGCGGCCCAGTGTGCCGAGCACCGCCCGGCGCTGCCACGTACTGCGCAGGCCCGGGGTGTGGATGCGCTCCACGGCCGGGCTCTCCTCCGCTTCGCCCACCACTGGACTCCTTGCTCGACCGGCGCGTTCGTCGACCCCCCATGCTAGATGAACATGGTTTTCATGGCGATGACCGACTCGGGCCGCCCCGTGTCACGCCTGCGCAAACCGTTGACGGAGTTAAGAGCCCCACTTATCTTCTGATCGAATTCACGAACCGCGTTCGAAATCACGGACGCAGACTCGGACAGAGGCGGCGGCGACGCTGCACTCCCCCCTGATCCGGAGAACTCCCTTGAGACGTAAGAGACGCACTGCGCCACGGCTGCTCCTGGCCGTCCTCGTCGCCCTCGCCGCCTGCCTCGTGGGGACCGGCGCGCCCGCGCAGGCCGCCGTGCCCGACTCCCCCGGTGTCACGTACACCAACCCGATCGCCGAGAAGCGGGCCGACCCGCACATCTTCAAGCACACCGACGGCTACTACTACTTCACCGCGACCGTGCCCGAGTACGACCGCATCGTGCTGCGCCGGGCGACCACCGTCCAGGGGCTCAAGTCGGCCCCCGAGACGACCATCTGGACCAAGCACGCCAGTGGCGTGATGGGGGCCCACATCTGGGCGCCCGAGATCCACTTCATCGACGGCAAGTGGTACGTGTACTTCGCGGCGGGGGCCACGAACGACATCTGGGCGATCCGCATGTACGTCCTGGAGGGCACGGGCGCCAACCCGCTCACCGCCGCCTGGACCGAGAAGGGCCAGATCAGGACCCAGTGGGAGAGCTTCTCCCTGGACGCCACCACCTTCGTCGTGAACGGCGTGCGCTACCTGGCCTGGGCACAGCGCGACCCGTCCGTGAACAACAACACCGACATCTACCTCGCGAGAATGGCCAACCCCTGGACGATCACCGGCACTCCGGTGATGCTGTCGCGGCCCACCTACTCCTGGGAGACCGTCGGGTACAAGGTCAACGAGGGCCCGGCCGTGATCCAGCGCGGCGGCAAGGTGTTCATGACGTACTCCGCCAGCGCCACCGACAGCAACTACTGCCTGGGCATGCTCACCGCCTCCGCGGGCGCGAACCTGCTCAGCCAGGCGTCCTGGAGCAAGAGCCCCACGCCGGTGTTCGCCAGCAACGCGGCGACCAGCCAGTACGGCCCGGGCCACAACTCCTTCACCGTGTCCGAGGACGGAAAGAGCGACATCCTCGTCTACCACGACCGCAGCTACAAGGACATCAGCGGCGACCCGCTGAACGACTCCAACCGCCGCACCCGCGTGCAGAAGGTCTACTGGAACGCCGACGGCACCCCGAACTTCGGCATCCCCGTGGCCGACGGCGTCACCCCGCAGCGCTTCTCCTCGTACAACTTCCCGGACCGGTTCGTACGCCACTACGACTACCGGGCCCGGATCGAGGCGAACGTCACCAAGCTCGCCGACTCGCAGTTCCGGGTCGTGCCCGGACTGGCCGGCAGCGGAACCGTCTCGCTGGAGTCGGCGAACTTCCCCGGTCACTACCTGCGGCACAGGAACTTCGAGGTGTGGCTGGAGAAGAACGACGGCAGCGCGCAGTTCGCGTCCGACGCCACCTTCCACCGGCGCGCCGGGCTGGCCGACTCGGCGGGCGTCTCCTACGAGTCGTACAACTACCCGGGGCGATACGTCCGCCACTGGGAGTACCTGCTGAACGTGCAGGCGCCGAGCACGGCGACCGACCGGGCGGACGCCACCTTCTACGCCGAGTGACCATGGTGCGGTCGCCCGTAATGCCCTGATTGTCTTCCCGGTGGGCGGGCACTCAGGGCGTGTGCACACACTAGACGGCATGCGACCGCGCAAAGTTCTGCTGACCGGGTGGTTCAGCTTCCGGGACGGGGAGGCGACCGCCGGGGACGTGCTGGCCCTGCGCCGGGTCGAGGACGTACTGCTGGGCACGGGCATCCCCTACGACGTCGCCTGGAGTCCCGGCTTCCGTCCGGAGGCACTGCATCTGGACCGACTGTGGCCGGAGGACTACTCCCACCTGGTGTTCGTGTGCGGCCCGCTGCACGGGCCGCAGATCGAGGAGCTGCACCGGCGGTTCGCGCACTGTGTGCGAATCGCCGTCGGCACGTCGGTGATCGATCCCGCCAGCCGGGCCGTGACCGGCTTCCACCGGGTGCTGCCCCGGGACGCGCCCGACAGCGAGCCGGTGGAGGACCTCGCGGCCCGCGCCCCGGAGGCGCCGGCCCGGCCGGTCGTCGGGGTGATCCTCACGCACGGGCAGCACGAGTACGGAGACCTGCGGCGGCACGGGCAGGTCGCCGAGGAGGTGACGCGCTGGCTGGCCGGGAAGGACTGCGGCCGGCTGGAGCTGGAGACGCGGCTCGACACGCACGACTGGCATCTCAGTGCCACCCCCGCGCAGCTCCAGTCCGTGCTGGCCCGGCTGGACCTCGTCGTCACCGACCGGCTGCACGGGCTGGTCATCGCGCTGCGGGTCGGCACCCCGGTGCTGGCGGTCGACCCGGTCGAAGGCGGCGCGAAGATGACCGCGCAGGCCCGGGCCTGCGGCTGGCCCGCGCTGGTGCCCGCCGAGCGGCTGGACGTGCGGCAGCTGGACCGCTGGTGGGACTGGTGTCTGACCGGCGGCCGGGTGACGGCACGGCAGATCCGGGACGGGTTCCGCGAGGGCACCGTGCCGGACAGCGCGGACCGGCTCGTCGAGGCGCTGGCGCGGCCGGTCCCCGGTTAGCTCCGGGACCTCACGGGGCACCCGCTTGTACATCCCCGCTGTACGTCCTCCGCCGCACGTCCCCCTCGGGGCGCAAGACGGTCCGGCCGCCCGGAAGGAGAAAGCGCGTGTCCATCGGCCGACTTCCCGATAACGAGCAGCGCATCCTCGACGAGATGGAACGCGCGCTGCGCCGCGACCGCCGCCTCGACCGCCGACTGCGCACCCTGCGCCTGAGCCGCCGTCCCGACCCCGCCCGGCTGCTGGCCCGCCTCGGCTCCTACCGCCCCCGTGTCTGGACCGTGGCGGTCCTGCTCGCGGTGTCGGTCGGGCTGATGGTGGCCGGAATGGTCACCTCCGAGCCTGGGGTCATCTGGGCGTTCGCCGTCATCTGGCCGCCGACGCTGTTCGCCGTGTTCCGGCTGATGTGCCGGTGGTGCGGAGGCTGAGCGGTTTGCCCTCCCGGGGCGCCGGGGACCCGGTCGGCAGGAGGTGAAGCGTCGTGCCAGAACCCGGAAGCAAGAAGTACGACACCCGGCGGGCCCGGCTCCGCAAGGACGCCGAGCAGTCCGGGATCTCCGATCAGGACGCCAACGCGGTCGCCAACGAGGAGTTGCAGGAAGGCGAGGCGTGGCGCAGCAGCGGCCCGCGCACCGAGCGTGGCCGGGGCCCCAAGGGCGAACGCCCGGAGGGTTCCGGCTGAGAGCCGCGATCCCGGGCCGGTTCCGCCAGGCCCACTGAGCAGGGCCCCGTACGCCGGACACGTACGGGGCCTTTTCACGTGCCGGATGACGTGCCGGCCCGTTCGCCCCCTGTTCTCCCCCGTGATCAGCCCGTGTAGCGGCGGGCCTTGGAAGCGCGCTGGGCCGGTTCCAGCAGGCGCAGGCGGGACTCGACCTCGTGCGGCAGGACGCGGCGTTCGCGCAGGACCCAGGGCAGGGCGGCGGCGGCCTCGGCGAAGGCGCGCAGGGAGGCGGTGTCGCGCGGCACCGTACGGGCCAGGTCCACGGTCCTGCGCAGGGCGGGGCCGGCCGGGCGGCGCAGCCAGGTGAACCACAGGGTGTTGCGGATGCCGTGGGAACGGCGCAGGGTGGCGTCCCGGGCCACGGACGGGTGGTGGTGCACGACCAGGTCGTCGGCGTACGTCAGCCACCATCCGTCGGCTGCCAGGTCCGCGGCGAGCAGTTCCTCCTCGCCGCCCAGCCACAGCCGCGGATGGAAACCGCCCGCCGCCCGGAAGGCGTCGGTGCGCAGCACGGTCGCGGCGGCCAGGAACGAGCCGAGGGCCGGTCCGGGCAGCCAATCGGGCCCGGGGACGGGCGAGTCGCGCAGTTCCTCGACGATCGGGTCGTCCGTGCCGTCCGGTTCGACGACGATCCGGGCCGTGACCGAGCCGAGCGCCGGATACCGGTCGAGCAGGTCGGCGGCCCCCGTCAGCGATCCCGGCGCCCACCAGGAGTCGTCGTCGCAGAAGGCGACGTAGGGCGTGCCGACCTGCCGGATCGCCAGGTTGCGGCCGACTGCGCCGAGGTTGTGGCCGGGCCGCAGCAGCCGCACCCACGGGTGATGGCGGGCGACGGCGTCGGCGGTGCCGTCCGTGGAGCCGTTGTCGGTGACGATCACCGGCGGGTTCTCCGGCAGTTCGGCGAGATGGTCGAGCGTGCGCAGCAGCTCCCGGCGCCGGTTGTGGGTGATGACGACGACGGTCGTACGGCTGTCGGTCATGCGGCGGCTCCCTCCAGCAGGCGCGCGGCCCGCTCCACGTGCGGCGGCAGGGGTTTGCGGGCGCGCAGGGCGGCGGGCAGCCGGGCGAGCGTCCCGCGCAGGGCCTGCCGGGCGTGGTCGTCGTGCCGGGCCTCGGCGGCGAGGGCGCCGGTGCGGGCGAGTGCGTAGGGCACGGGGCGGCGCAGCCAGGCGGTGAGGAGTTCGTTGCGGCGCTGGACGACCGGGCGGCCGTTGCGGGCCGAGGGCGCGGGGTGGTGGTGGGCGACGACGTCCGGGCAGTGGGTGACGCCCCAGCCGCGGGCGG
Source organism: Streptomyces coeruleofuscus (assembly GCF_039532725.1). Lineage (NCBI taxonomy): Bacteria > Bacillati > Actinomycetota > Actinomycetes > Kitasatosporales > Streptomycetaceae > Streptomyces > Streptomyces coeruleofuscus. Next base: position 626,233 of record NZ_BAAASE010000001.1, on the reverse strand, counting down.
CCATGTCGTAGGCGAGGAGGGTCTCCTCACCGCCGAAGAACAGCAGCCGGTGGAAGCCGCCCGCGTCGAGATAGGCGCTGCGCCGGACGACGGAAGCGCAGGCGAGGAAGCCCAGGACCTGGGTGCCGGGCAGGTCGGCGGCCCTCCCGAGGGGCGAGGCCGCGAGCACCTCGTTGAGCGGGTCGGGATCCGCGGTGGGGCCGACGAAGGTGCGCGCGGCGATGAGGCCGAGCCGCGGATGCTCCTCGAACAGGCGGGCCGCCCTGGTCAGGGCGCCGGGCGCCCACCAGGAGTCGTCGTCGCTGAACGCCACGTAGGGGGTGTCCAGGGCACGGGCACCGTGGTTGCGCGCCAGGGCACCGTGGTTGAACGGCAGCGCCAGGACCTGGACCTGCGGGAAGTCGCGGGCGAGCATGACGCGTGTGTCGTCCGTCGAGGCGTTGTCCGCGACGAGGATCCGGGGTCGTTCGGGGAGCGCGACGAGGTGGCTCAGGGCCTCGGCGAGGGTGGCGCAGCGGTTGCGCGTGGCGATGACGATGCCGACGGGCGTGGCGTCCGGGTACGGGATGGTCATCGTGCGGTGCCCCTCACGGGTGTCGGGTGCCGGGAAGTTCGTCGACGGCGCGCAGGACGTCGTCCGGGGTGATGCGCAGGAGCGCGGGGTCGGGACGGCGACCGTGCGGGTCGCCCTCCGGGCCGTACCACAGCGCGCGGTGGCGGGGGCCGGCCGGCGGGCCCCAGCGGCTCGGCGCGACGGGGCCGAAGAGGGTGACGGAGCGTGTGGCGTGGGCGACCGCGAGGTGGGCGATGCCGGTGTCGCCACTGATCACGGCGTGCGCGTCGGCGACGAGGGCGGACAGCCGGCCGAACGGGAGGCCTCCGCCGAACACGTCGGTGTCGGGCAGGCCGGCCTGCTTGGCGAGCCGGGCGACGAGGTCGCCCTCGTCGGCGCCGCCGGTCACGACGACCCGCAGCCCCCGGGCGCGCAGCGCGTCCGCGACGGCCGCGTACCGCTCGACGGGCCAGCAGCGGGCGGGTGACCCGGCGCCGGGGTGCAGCACGACCGCGCCGGGTGCCGGGGAGGCGGTGCGCGGGCGGGGCAGGTGCAGGTCGCCCGGGTCGGCGTCGATGCCGTACGCCTGGAGCAGCCGGCACCAGCGGTCGCGTTCGTGTTCCTCCGCGTACCAGGGCGGGCCGTCGATCTCGGGCGTGTCCGGGTGGGCGAAGGCGAGCAGCTTCAGCGGGCGCAGCTCCATGAGCAGCCGGTGGCTGGGCGGCCCGTTGCCGTGCAGGTCGACGGCGACGTCCGGCGGCGGACCGCTCCAGTCGAGCGAGCGCGGCACGCCCCGCCCCGGCGCGGAGGCGGGCAGCAGCCGGTCCACGGCCCCCGTCGCCTCGGCGACCGGCTCCAGCTCGGCCGGGGCGGCCAGCACGAGCTCGTGGTCCGGGTGGGCCCGCCGAAGCGCGCGCAGCGCGGGGACCCCGGCGAGGAGGTCGCCGAGGCCCAGGGCCCGCAGGACCAGGAGGCGGGGTGTCGTCGGCTCGGGCGCCGTGTCCGGTGTCATGCCAGCAGACTGCCTCGTGCCCTCCGCGTCCGCCCCCGCGGTCCCGCTCATCGGGTGCGTCATCGTGCTCCTTCCGCCGCCCGTTCCATGAGGGCCGTCGAGGAGCGGCCGTCGAGGTAGGGCAGGAGGACCGCCTGGCCGCCCCACTCCTGGAGGAGGGCGGCTTCCGGCAGGTCGGCGGCCGCGTAGTCGCCGCCCTTGACCCAGACGTCGGGGCGCAGGTCGGCCAGGAGCCGCTCGGGGGTGTCCTCGTCGAAGACGGCCACCGCGTCGACGCAGGCCAGGGCGCGCAGGACCCGGACCCGGTCGGCGAGCGGGTTGACCGGGCGGCCACCGCCCTTGCGGCGCCGTACCGACTCGTCCGAGTTGACGCACACCACGAGGCAGTCGCCGAGCCGCCGGGCGGCCTGGAGCAGACCGACGTGTCCGGCGTGCAGCAGGTCGAAGCAGCCGCCGGCGGCGACGACCGTGCCGTGTGCGGCGCGGATCCGGGCGGCCAGCGCGTGCGGGTCGTCATCGCCGGGCGGCGGTGCCGGTTCGGCGTCCGCGCTCGGTACGGCGGCCGCGCCGCCTTGTGCGACGAATCCGCTCGCCGCGGCGACGGCGCCCTCGACGGCCTCGGCGACCAGGAAACCGTCGGCGAGCAGCCCCGCGGCCGTCGCGGCGAACCGGTCGCCGGCCCCGCAGCTGTCGCCGGGGTGTACGGCGGGCGCGGGGACGAGCAGCGGGTGCTCACCGTAGGAGAGCAGGGCGCCGCGGGCGCCGAGGGTGACCGCGACGGCGGCGGCCCGCCAGTGCCGTACGAGGGCGGCGGCGCTGTGGGCGGCGGCGTGCAGGTCACGGCGCGCGGTGCCGTCCTGCGGGGCGAGGCCGTGGGCCTCCTTCTCGGCCGGTGTCACCAGCCGGGTGCCGGGCACGGGCGGACCGCCGCGCGGGTGCGGGTCCCAGACCAGCGGCGGGCGGGCGGCGAGGACGTCGCGGAGGGCGTCGGCGGTGCCGCGGCCGTAGTCGGAGACCAGGACGGCGGGCGCGGAGCGGACGGCTTCGCGGGCGGCGTCGGTGGCCTCGCGGGTGCGGCCCGCGCCGCGGTCCAGACGGACCACCGGGCGGTCCTGCGCGAGGACGCGGGTCTTCTCGGACAGCGGGCCGGTCAGGGGCAGCGGGACGAGGGTGAGCCAGGGTTCCAGGAGGCGGCGCAGTGCGTGGCTGGCCGGGTCGTCGCCCACTCCCGCCACCAGCGTGACGTCGCGGCCGTCGCGGGCCGCGAGGTAGGCGGCGAGTGCCGCGCCGCCGGGCCGGGTCCGCTCCCCGCAGTCGTCGACGACCGGCACGGGCGCGTCGGGCGCGAGCCGTTCGGCGCGGCCGGTCACGTCCCGGTCCAGCAGCGCGTCACCGACGACGACGAGCGGTGCCTTGCCGTTCATGTCACCTCCTGCCGTCGCCGTCGCGCCGTGTCCCGCGTTCCACCGCCGCGTCGAACGCCGCGCACACCATGTGCACCGCCACGAGGTGCAGTTCCTGCACGGTGGCCCCGGTCGGTGCCTCGACGCACAGGGACTCGTCGCTGCCCGCCATCAGCGGGTTGGGCGCGGGGCCGGTGAGGGCCCACACCCGCACCCCGGCCGCGCGAGCGGCGTCCGCGGCGGACAGCAGGTTGGCGCTGGCGCCGGACGTGGACAGCAGCATCAGGACGTCGCCGGGACGGCCGTGGGCGCGCACCTGACGGGCGAACACCTCGTCCACGCCGTAGTCGTTGGCGATGGCGGTGGTGCTGGAGGTGTCGGCGTGCAGGGCGATCGCGGAGAAGGCGGGCCGGTCGTCGCGGTAGCGGCCGACGAGTTCGGCGGTCAGGTGCTGGGCCTGGGCCGCGCTGCCGCCGTTGCCCGCGGCCAGCAGCCGGCCGCCGCCGGTGAGGACGGCCGCCAGGTGCTCGCCCCACCGCTCGGTGATGTGGGCCGAGGCGCGGAACGCGGTCAGGGCGTCCTGGAGTTCGTCGCAGTGCCCGGTGACGGGCGGGTGCACGGTCATCACGCCACCTCCTTCTGCTGTGCGTGTCCGGCGAGGACCTGGCGGTGGACCTGCTCGACGCCGTCGGCGACGCGCCGCCAGGTGTAGTGGGCGAGGACGCGTTCGCGGCCGGCACCGCCGTAGCGGCGGCGCAGCGCGTCGTCGGTGAGGAGTTCGCGTACGGCGGCCGCGACCGACTCGGAGTCCTGCGGAGGGACGAGCCGGCCCGTGGTGCCCTCGGCGACGCTGTCGCGGTGGCCGCCGACGTCGGTGGCGACGACGGGCACGCCGCAGGCCATCGCCTCCAGCGGCACGATGCCGAACGGCTCGTAGACCGGGGTGCACAGCACCAGGTCGGCGCTGCCGATCAGGGCGGGCATGGCGGCCGGGTCGACCGCCCCGAGCAGCCGGACCCGGTCGGCCACGCCGGTGCTGCGCGCGAGCCGCCGCAGCCGCCGCGCCTCCGGGTCGTCGGCGAGCCGGTCGGCGGCCGGTCCGCCCGCGATGAGGAGTTCGGCGTCCGGGATCCTGGCGAGGGCCCGTACGGCCTGGTCGTAGCCCTTGCGCGGGACGAGGCGGCCGCAGGCGAGCAGCCGGTGCCGCTCGCGGCGTGCCGGGACGCCCTCGGGCGGTACCCCGGGCCGGAAGTGCTCGGCGTCCACACCGCAGGGCACCACGGACACCTGCCGGCGTGGCACGCCCAGCTCGGCCAGTTCGTGCACCTCGTCGGTGCAGGTGGCCAGGACGCGGGCGCAGCCGCGGCCGATCTGCCGCTCGATGCCGACCCGTTCGGGCGGGCTGGTGTCGAGCCGGCCCTGGTGACGGCGCTTGACGGTGCCCAGGGCGTGGAAGGTCTGCACGACGGGCACGCCGTGCGGGTGGGCGCCGATCCGCGCGGCCATGCCGGACATCCAGAAGTGGGCGTGCACCACGTCCGGCGGCTCGTCGGCCCAGGCGCGCGCCAGCCAGGCGCCGAAGCCGGGCATGTACGGGAACAGTTCGTCCTTGGGGACGGCCTCGGCCGGTCCGGCGGGCACGTGCTCGACGACGGCGCCGCCGGGCAGCGGCACCCGGTCGGGCAGGTCGGGCGCGTCGCGGCGGGTGTAGACCGTCACGTCGTGGCCGCGCCGGGCCAGTTCCTCGCTCAGGCGGGCCACGTACACGTTCTGGCCGCCTGCGTCGACGCCGCCGAGCGCGGCCAGGGGGCTCGCGTGCTCGGACACCATGGCGATCCTCATCGGGCCACCTCCTTCAGCAGCCGCTCCCAGTCGTCCAGGAAGCGGGACAGCCCGTAGCGGGCGAGCGCAGCCGCCCGTGCTCCCTCGCCGACCATGCGCGCGTGCAGCGGGTCGGCGACGAAGTCCCGTACAGCGCGGGTCAGTTCGTCGATCCGGTTGGAGACCACTCCGGCGCCGTCCGGTACGGCCTCGGTGACCTCGGTGGTGGCGAGCGCGACCACGGGCATGCCCAGGTGCATCGCCTCCAGCAGGGACAGGCCGAGGGAGGTCCAGCGGACGGGGTGGACGTAGACGCGTCGCCGCGCCATGGCCGAGTGGAGTTCGGCCTGGGTGAGTTCGTGGGAGCGGCAGCGCTCGGCGGGGATGCCGAGGTGGCCGGCGAGGCCCTCGGTGCCCATGCCGAAGACGTCCAGCGGGGCCGCTTCGGCGAAGTGCGGCAGCAGGTCGGTGCCGGTGGTACGGCCGCGCCGCAGCGGCTCGTTGACGGCGACGGCGGCGCGTTCGAGCTCCCCGGTCCACAGCGGCCCGGGGTCGACGATGCCGTGCTCGATGACGGTGCTCGGCGTCGGACCCGCGTCCCACATCAGGCGGTTGAAGTGCGTGACGTGGACGAGGGTGACGCCGGGGATGTCCGCGGCCGGGTGGCGGGTGTCGGGCACGTCACCGTGCGGGGCGTTGTGCTCCAGGTACACCAGCGGCGGGCGGCGGCCCAGCCACCGGTCGACCAGGTCGAGTTCGTGCGGGCGTTGCAGCACGACGACGTCGATCTCCTCGTCCCGCAGCCGCTCGGGCGGCACTTCGACGACCGAGTCGGGCCAGTCCCAGGTGCGGGCGCGGCCGAGTCCGTCGGGGCCCCGGTCGGGGGTGACGGGGAGGATGTAGGTGTGCGGGCCCTGCACGAAGGCGGTGGTCCACGACCCGTGTACGTGCCAGAGCAGGATCCTCATGCCGTCTCCCCCATCAGCTTCTCGACGGCGTTCACCACGTCGTGCGCGGTGACGGTGTCCAGGCAGGGATGGCCCGGTACGGGGCATTCCCGTGCCCTGCTGCCGGCGCACGGGGCGTCCTGGTCGCCGAGCAGCACGTACGGGACGCCGTAGGGCCGCCAGCGCTCGGCGGGGACGACCGGGGCGAACAGGGACACGACCGGGGTGCCGACGGCGGCGGCCAGATGGGCGGGGCCGGTGTTGCCGGTGACGACGGCGTCGGCGCCCGCGAGGACGCCGGCCAGTTCCGCGGCCCCGGTGCGGCCGCCGAGGTCGAGGGCGTGCGAGCCGGCGACGTGCGCGGTCAGGTCCCTCTCCCCCGCACCGCCGGTGACCACCACGCGGTGCCCGGCGGCGGCCAGGTCGTGCGCCGCCTCGGCGCAGCGCTCAGGGCTCCAGGCGCGGGCGGGGACGCTGGCGCCGGGGTGCAGGACGACGTACGGCTCCGGGCCGGTGAGCCCGGCGGTGTCGGGCGGCGGGAGCACCCGGGGCCGGCCGTCGTCGGCCGGCGGGAACCCGGCGGCCTCGGCGAGGTCGAGCGCGGCTTCGACCTCGTGGGCGTGCGGGGCGCGGTGGTGGCGTACGTCGAGGAGGGAGCCGGGGTAGTCCTCGCTGTCGGCGGCGATGAAGTCCACGCCGGCCAGGCGCAGCAGCAGGGCCGTCGGCAGGGGCGACTGGTGGAAGGAGGTGAGGACGAGTGCGGTGTCCGCGTCGATGGTGTCGATGAGCAGCTCGACCTCGCCGCGGCCGACGGGCGGGGGTGTGAGGCCCACCCAGGGCGCGTCCCAGACGAGGATGTCGTCGACACCCGGCAGCAGCCGGGCGGCGGGCGCGCCGCGCGGTCCGCACAGCAGGGTGACGGTGTCGGCGCGGGCGGCGACCGCGCGGATCGCGGGTCCGGCGAGCAGGACGTCGCCGAAGCTGTCGAGTCGGGTGACGAGTGCCTTCACGCGTCCCTCCCCTGTCCGGGGCCGGCCGTGTAGGCCTCCTGGATCGGGCGTTCGTCGGCGAGGACGCGGCCCTTGGGCGGCCCGTCCAGGACGGCGCGGACGGCGGTCAGCAGGTCCGGGGCCACGTGGTCCGCGGCCGCGGTCTCCTCGGGGCGGGTCTGGACGTTGGGGACGAGGATGCCGTGGGCGCCGGCGCGGCGGGCGGCCTCCACGTCGGCGCCGATGTCGCCGATGACGACGAGGTCGGCGGGCTTGGTGCAGATCCGTCCGGCCGCCCACAGCACCATGCCGGGCTGGGGTTTGCGGCAGTGGCAGCCGTCGTCGGGGCCGTGCGGGCAGACGGCGAACACCTCGAAGGGGCCGAGGAGTTCGTCGACGCGGTGGTTGACACTGCGGACGTCGGCCTCGGTGAGCAGCCCGCGCGCGACGCCGGACTGGTTGGTGACGACGCCGGTGCGGATGCCGCGTGCGCGCAGCAGGGCGAGCGCCTCGCGGGCGCCCTCGACGGGGCGTACGAGGTCGGGGTCGGCGTTGTAGGGGACGTCGTGGACGAGGGTGCCGTCGCGGTCGAACAGCACGGCCTTGACCGGGCTCATCGTGCCACCTCCTGCCAGGAGGGGGCGTGGCGGTGGCGCAGGGCGCCGGTCAGCCGGTGCCAGGTCGCGGCGGGCGGGATGAGCACGCTGGTCGCCAGCATGGTCGTCACCTCGTGGCGGGTGCGCGGGCCGGGGGCGATGCGGGCCCGGGCGAACTCCGCCGTGCCGGCGGCCCAGCCGAGCGCGCCGGCCGCGGCGGCCCGGCCGTGTCCGGTGGCGGCGAGGGCGCACGCGGCGACGCCCGCGGTGGTGATCGCCGCGTGCTTGCGGATCCGGCCGCGCGGCGCGACGGCCTTGTCCCACCAGTCGGGTCCGTGCAGCTGCCGCATGAGGGCGTCGTCGGCGTTGCCGCGCTGCTGGCGCACGGACACCCAGCGGTCGGCGGGGCGCACGGGGTGGCGGGTGGTGCGGCGGCCCTGCCGGATGCGCCAGCCCGCGTCGAGGAGGCGCAGCGCGAGGTCGGCGTCCTCGCGGAAGGCGCGCCGGAAGCGTTCGTCGAAGCCGCCGGCCTGCTTGAGCGCGTCGGTGCGGTAGGCCATGTCGGCGGTGATCCAGTGGGCGCGGGCGAGTCCGGCGGTGCCGCGTTCCCAGTCGGTGGGGCGGCGTTCGCCGGGCAGGGGGACGGTGATGTCGCCCTGGACGCCGGCGATGTCGGGCGTCGCATCGGCGAGGTCCTCGGCCAGTTGGTCGCCCCAGTGCGGTCCGACCTGGACGTCGTCGTCGAGGAACACGGTCCACGGCGCGGTCACGGCCCGCAGTCCGGTGTTGCGGGCGGCGGCGGGCCCGCGTCCGCCGCCGGTGAGTACGGTGGTGCGCTCCCGCAGGTCGCCGAGGACGCTCAACGGGTGGTCCAGGATTCCGGGTTCGGGCTCGGGCCGGTCGTCGACGAGGACGATCTGCTCGGGGCGCGGCCCGGTCGCGGCGGCGAGCGCGGCGAGACAGTCGGCGAGGGTGTCCCGTACGAGGGTGGGGATGACGACGGCGTACGAGGTCATTCCGCTGCCCTCCCCGCGTCGAACATCCGTCCCCGGCGGACCGCGTACGGGCCGATGGCCAGCAGGTCGACGGGCGCGGAGCCGAAGCACTCCAGGGCGTCGCGCGGGTCGTCGACCATGGGCCGCCCGGCGGTGTTGAGGCTGGTGTTGACGACGACGGGCAGTCCGGTGCGCTGCTCGAAGGCCCGCAGCATCCGCGCCACCAGTGGTTCCCGCCGTTCCTCGACGGTCTGGATGCGGGCGGTGCCGTCGACGTGCACGACGGCGGGGATGCGGTCCCGCCACTCCTGGGCGACGTCGTGCACGAACAGCATGTACGGGCTGGGCAGCGGGCCGCCGGAGAACAGGTCGGCGGCGCGGTCGGCGAGCACCATCGGGGCGACGGGCCGGAACTCCTCGCGGCCCTTGACGTGGTTGAGGCGTTCCAGGTTCTCGGCGCGGCCGGGGTGGGCGAGCAGGGAGCGGTGCCCGAGGGCGCGCGGCCCGTACTCGCTGCGGCCCTGGAACCAGGCGACGACACCGTCGCGGGCCAGTTCCTCGGCGACGGTCTCGGCGATGTCGTCGGGCTTCTCGTAGGGGATCGCCGCCGTGTCGAGCCAGGCGCGCAGTTCGTCGTCGCTCCAGCCGCGGCCGAGGCCGGCGCCGGGCATCGGGTCGGCCTGTCCGGTCTCCGTCGCAGCGAGGTGCAGGGCTCCGCCGAGCGCGGTCCCGGCGTCCCCGGCGGCGGGCTGCACCCACACGTCCCGGTACGGGCCCTTGGCCGCGATCTTCGAGTTGGCGACGCAGTTGAGGGCGACGCCCCCGGCCATCGTGAGTGCCTCGCCCCCGGCCTCGCGGTGCAGCCAGTGCACGAGCTCCAGCAGGACCTCTTCGAGGACGGCCTGGGTGCTCGCGGCGAGGTCGGCGTGGTCCTGGTTCCAGGGCTCGCCCTTGGCGCGGGGCGGGGCGAAGGACGCCCAGTCGACGCCGTGGGCGCGGAAGCCGCCCTGGCCGGTGGGGTGGACGTACTGCCGCAGCTGCGGCAGGAAGCGCGGCGTGCCGTAGGAGGCGAGGGCCATCACCTTGTACTCGTCGCTGCTGCGCAGGAAGCCGAGGTGTTCGGTGAGGTCCTCGTAGACCAGGCCGAGGGAGTCGGGCAGCGCCTGCGAGGCGAGGGTGTCGAGCTTGCCGTCGCGGTAGCGGCCGGCCAGGTGGGAGGCGGCCTCGCCGCGGCCGTCCAGGACGAGGACGGCGCTGTCGGGGTGCGGGGAGGCGGGCCCGGCGGAGGCGGCGTGCGCGACGTGGTGGGGGACGAAGACGACCCGCTCGGGGTCGAGGCCGGGCAGGGCCTCGGCGAGGAACTCGGGGGCGCGGCGCGCGTACTCCAGGCGCAGCGGGTCCCACGGGTCGTTCAGGCCCATGTCGCGGGCGGGCCGGGCGAGCTTCGGGTCGAAGGAGTAGGTGACGGCGTCCAGGTCGCCGGGGCGCAGGCCCGCCTGCTCCAGGCACCAGCGGGCGGACAGCTCGGGCAGTTCCCACGCGGAGAACGGCAGCGGGCGCTTGCCGTGCTTGCGCCGGCTGAAGCGCTCCTCCTCGGCGGCCGCCACCGTCCTGCCGTCGACGAGGAGGGCGGCGGCGGGGTCGTGGAACAGGGCGTTGATACCGAGGATGCGCATGGGCTCCATCCCGAGCTGTGTGGCGTGGTCCGGCGTCTCGGCGAGTGCCGCACTGCGGTTGTCTCAAACACTTGGAGACAACTCACCGCTCAGTGGGCTGATTTTTCACCGTATGAAGCGTTAAAACAGCGCACTGTGATCGTGCTCAGGCGGCCACGGAGCGCGAGAACCAGCCAATGGTCCGTTCGAGTCCCTCGCCCCAGCCGACGCGGGGCTGCCAGCCGAGTCGTTCCCGGGCCAGCCGGGTGTCGGGGCGGCGCCGGGCAGGGTCGTCGACGGGGCGGTCCACGAACCGGATCCGGGAGGCGGAGCCGGTGATCTCCACGATCCGGCGGGCCAGCTCCAGCATGGTGATCTCGTCGGCGCCGCCGATGTTCACGGGCCCGGTCTCGGCGGAGGCGGCCAGGGCGAGCACGCCGTCCACGGTGTCGTCGACGTAAGTCAGCGAGCGCGTCTGCCCGCCGTCGCCGGCGACGGTCAAGGGCATGCCGTCCAAGGCCTGGGCGATGAAGGTGGGGACGGCTCGGCCGTCGCCGGTGCGCATGCGGGGCCCGTAGGTGTTGAAGATGCGGACGATGGCGGTGTCGGTGCCGTGCACTCCGCGATGGGCGGTGACCAGGGCCTCCGCGAAGCGCTTGGACTCGTCGTAGACGCTGCGCGGGCCGATCGGGTTGACGTTGCCCCAGTAGCCCTCGCGCTGGGGGTGCTCCAGCGGGTCGCCGTAGACCTCGGAGGTGGAGGCGAGGACGAACCGGGCGCCGTCGGCGTGGGCCCGCTCCAGCGCGAGGCGGGTGCCGGTGCTGCCGACGTCGAGGGTCTCCAGCGGCAGCCGCAGGTAGTCGGCGGGCGAGGCGGGACACGCGAAGTGCAGGACGAGGTCGAACCGGCCGGGCAGCGCCTGCCAGGCCGCCGGGTCGGTGGCGTCACCGCGGATGAAGCGGAAGCCGGGCCGTTGCTCCAGGTCTATTACGTGGGCGCGGGAGCCGGTGGCCAGGTTGTCCAGGCACACGACCTCCGTACCGGCGTCGGTCAGCCGTGCGCACAGATGGGACCCCACGAATCCGGCGCCGCCGGTCACCAGGGCCCGGCGCCAGGCACGTCCGCTCACAGGACTCTCCTTCCACTGGCTTTCACTTGCGTGTCGGCGCGAGTAACCAGGCGAGGAGCCAGAACACTATAAACCGGACGTATACACGGTGTGTATAGTCCCGGCATGCCTTCTCTGACCAAGAAGATGAAGAAAACGGGGATCGCGTTCCGAACCGCCGGAACGCTCGCGGCGACCGCCGCCCTGACACTGACCCTGAGCGGCTGCTCAGGGCCCGACACCACGGCTCCCAGCACCGTCCGCGCACGGGCGGCGACGGACGTCCAGGCAGCCCGCTTCGGCACCGTCGACTGCCGTGAGGTGAAGTGCATCGCGCTCACCTTCGACGCGGGGCCGAGCGAGCACTCCGCACGCCTGCTGGACATCCTCGACGAGAAGCAGGTCCCGGCGACCTTCTTCCTCCTGGGCAAGCGCCACATCGAGAAGTACCCGGAGCTGGTGCGGCGGATGGCCGACGAGGGCCACGAGGTGGCCAGCCACACGTGGGACCACAAGATCCTGACCCGGCTGAGACCCGAGGAGATACGCGAGGAGCTGGAACGCCCCAACCAGGAGATAGAACGCCTCACCGGCCGGCGCCCGACCCTGATGCGCCCGCCGCAGGGCCGCACCGACGACACCGTCCACGAGATCTGCCGCGAACTGGGCCTCGCCGAGGTGCTGTGGAGCGTGACGGCGAAGGACTACCAGACGACCGACTCCGACCTGATCACCCGCCGCGTCCTCGCCCAGGCCTCCCGGGACGGGATCATCCTGCTGCACGACATCTACGACGGCACGGTGCCGGCCGTACCGGGGATCATCGACGCGCTCAAGGAACGGGGCTATGTGTTCGTGACGGTGCCGCAGCTGCTGGCACCCGGGAAGGCGGAGCCGGGCAAGGTGTACCGGTAGCGCGCGGCGGACCGGGGCTGGGCCGAGTGGGTGAGCCGGGGGCGAGCGGGGTGCTGAGCTGTGGGGAGTCCCTACGATCGTGGCGTGGTGAACATCCTGCTCGAACGCACGGTCCCGCTTCCCCTCGACGAGGCGTGGCGGCGGATCACGCTGTGGCCGCGGCACGGTGAGGTGGTGCCGCTGACGGCGGTCAGGGTGGATCCGCCCGGACCCACCCGCGTGGGCACGGTGATCGTGGCCCGCTCGGGTGCCGGGGCGCTGGCCTTCGACGACCCGATGGAGGTCACGGTGTGGCAGCCGCCGCAGGACGGGGCGCCGGGGAGGTGCCGCCTGGAGAAACGGGGCCGGGTGGTGCTGGGCTGGGCGGAGCTGGAAGTGCGGCCGGGGCCCGGGGGGCGGACCCGTGTGGTCTGGCGGGAGGAGATCCGGCTCCGGCTGCTGCCGTCGCTCTTCGACGGCGTACTGCGGCGCTCGGCGCGGTACGTGTTCGGCCGCGCGCTGAACCGTTTGCTCCGTCGTCCCTGAGGTCCCTGACGTCCCGGCGGCAGCCGGGGCGGAACTTTCGTCCAAGACAGGAGCGGCCCGGTCGGCGACCGTAGGGGCATGCGCAGTTACGAAGCGGAGAGCGAATCCGGCTGGGACGTCGTCCTCCCCCGCGACGGCCTGTCACTCGACGGCGTCCGGATGGCCGGGTTCCGTGACCGGGCTGCCGCCGGGCTGGACCTGCGGGTGCTGCCGCGACCGGCGGTGGTCGTCGTCATCGGGGTCGGGGAGAGCCCGTTCTCGGTGGAAGGTGCCCGGGGGCACGAGGACTTGCCGAGCTTCGCCGCCGCACTGACGCCCGGCCCGGCCCGGATCCGCGCCGAGGGCGTCGAATGCGTCGAGATGCGGCTGTCGCCCCGGGCCGCCTATGCCCTCCTGGGCGTCTCCCCGCGCGAGCTGGACGGCTCCGTCACCGGTCTGGAGGGCCTCTGGGGGCGGGCCGAGCGACAGCTGCGGGAGCGGCTGGCCGACGCCCCGACCTGGCAGGAACGGCTCACGCTGGTCGACCGGTTCCTCGCCGAACGGGCCGCGCGGGCACCGGCGATGGCGCCGGAGGTGGCCGCCGCCTGGGACACCATCGTGGCCCGGCGCGGACGCGTGCGGATCGGCGACCTCGCCGCGGCCTGCGGCTGGAGCCGCAAGCGGCTGTGGTCCCGATTCAGCGCCCAGATCGGCCTCACCCCGAAGCGCGCCGCCATGCTGGTCCGCTTCGACCACGCCGCCCGCGCCCTCACCGCGGGCGAGAACGCCGCCGACGTCGCCCTGGCCTGCGGCTACGTCGACCAGCCCCATCTCCACCGCGACGTACTGACGTTCGCGGGCTGCACGCCCACCGCCCTCGCCAGCGGGGCGACCTCCGCCGGCTGACCGGACGAAAACCACGTAGGAGAGGAAGACCTGTGGCGAACACCCATGCCCCGGCACCGGACATGACCGATCGTGACCGTCTCGTACGCCTCGTCTTCGGCAGCATGGCCGCGCAGACCGTACGCGCGGCCGTCCGGCTGAGGATCGTCGAGCTGGTCGGTGACACCCCACGCCCGGCAGCCGACGTGGCCGCCGACGCCGGAGCCGAACCGCAGCCCATGACCCGGCTGCTGCGCGCCCTGGCGGGCCTCGGCCTGCTGAGGGAACACAGCTTCGGCACTTTCGCGGTGGCCCCCGCGGGCGCGCTCCTCGACCCTTGCCGCCCCGACTCGCTCGCCTCCTTCGTGCGGATGTTCACCGATCCGGCGATCATCCGTGCCTGGGAGCACCTGGACGACAGCGTCCGCACCGGCGACGTCGCGTTCGACACCGTCTTCGGCACGGACTTCTTCAGCCACCTCGGCCGGCAACCGGAGCTGTCGGCGGAGTTCAACGCCGCGATGAGCCAGGCCACCGCGGAAACCGCCGCCGCGCTGCCGCAGGCCTTCGACTTCGGCCGGTTCGGCTCGGTCACGGACGTCGGCGGCGGCGACGGCACGCTCCTGGCCGGCGTACTCGCCGCCTTCCCCGGCCTCACCGGTGTCGTCCACGACACGAGCGAGGGGCTCGCCCAGGCCCCGGAGAACCTCCGGCGGCACGGGCTCACGGAACGCTGCTCCCTGGTCGCCGGGGACTTCTTCCGGTCGGTGCCCGAGGGCTCGGACCTCTATCTGATGAAGAGCATCCTGCACGACTGGCCGGACGACCGGGCGGTCACGATCCTGCGCCATTGCCGCGCCGTACTGCCGCCGGGCGGACGGGTCCTGATCCTGGAACCGGTGCTGCCCGCGGTCGTCGCGGCCGGCGGTGACGGAAGCACGTACCTCAGCGACCTCAACATGCTGGTGAACGTGGGCGGGAGGGAACGCACCCGCCGGGACTTCGAAGACCTGTGCCACGCGGCCGGTCTGTCCCTCGCCTCCGTCAGCCCGCTCCCGGACGCCGAACCGTTCTCCCTCCTGGAGGCCGTGGCCCGCTGAGCCGCCTCAGGCCACCGACCCGATCCGCCCCACCGCCTGCGACTCCGGCTCGTGGTGGATGGGCGTGTGGGCCCCGGTCAGCGAGACCCCGCTGCCGCCGCGCCTGGCCGCGACGATCTCCGAGGCGATCGACAGGGCCGTCTCCTCGGGCGTGCGGGCCCCGAGGTCCAGGCCGATCGGGGAGTGCAGTCGGCTCAACTCCAGTTCGCTGACGCCGACGTCACGCAGGCGGGCGTTGCGGTCCAGGTGGGTGCGCCGGGAGCCCATGGCGCCGACGTACGCCACCGGCAGGCGCAGCGCCAGCTTCAGCAGGGGCACGTCGAACTTGGCGTCGTGGGTCAGTACGCACAGGACCGTGCGGGCGTCGACGTCCGTGCGCTCCAGGTAGTGGTGGGGCCACTCCACGACGATCTCGTCGGCCTCCGGGAAGCGCGCCCGGGTCGCGAAGACGGGGCGCGCGTCGCACACCGTGACGTGGTAGCCCAGGAACTTGCCGACGCGGACCAGGGCCGAGGCGAAGTCGATCGCGCCGAACACGATCATGCGGGGCGCCGGGACCGAGGACTCGACCAGGACCGTGAGCGGTGCTCCGCAGCGTGAGCCCTGCTCTCCGATCTCCAGGGTTCCGGTGCGTCCGGCGTCCAGGAGGGCGCCCGCCTCGGCGGCGACCGTGCGGTCCAGTTCCGGATGGCCGCCGAGGCCTCCGTCGCAGGAGCCGTCGGGACGGACCAGCAGGGCCCGGCCCGTCAGTTCGCGCGGTCCCGACA
Organism: Streptomyces coeruleofuscus; assembly: GCF_039532725.1. Classification (NCBI taxonomy): domain Bacteria; kingdom Bacillati; phylum Actinomycetota; class Actinomycetes; order Kitasatosporales; family Streptomycetaceae; genus Streptomyces; species Streptomyces coeruleofuscus. Next base: position 610,983 of record NZ_BAAASE010000001.1, on the reverse strand, counting down.
CGATCCGTGCCACCGCCGCCGCCTCCCCGGACGCGGCGGCGGTGAGCGCGGACGCGATCACCGGGCGGACCGGATCGCCGGCCCGGACCGGGGTGACCAGGATGTCGATGACGCCGCCGCAGGTCAGGCCCACGGCGAAGGCGTCGTCGTCGCTGTAGCCGAAGCGCTCCAGGACGGTTTCGCCGTCCCGCAGCGCCTGCTCGCACAGCTCGTAGACCGCGCCCTCCACGCAGCCGCCGGAGACCGAGCCGATCGCCGTGCCCTCGGCGTCCACCGCGAGCGCGGCGCCTGGCTGCCGGGGCGCGCTGCCGCCGACGGCCACCACGGTGGCCACGGCGAAGTCACGGCCCTGCTCGACCCACCGGTTCAGCTCCTCGGCGATGTCCAGCATCTGTCTCGGTCTCCTTGGGGTCGCGGCGGGCGGGGCGTCAGTGGACGCCCAGCCAGCTCTCGATCGGGTTGAGGGCGAAGTAGACGAGGAAGATCGCCGTCAGGACCCACATGAAGGCGCCGATCTCACGCACCTTGCCCTGGGCGGTCTTGATGGCGACGTAGGAGATGACGCCCGCGGCGACACCGGTGGTGATGGTGTACGTGAACGGCATCAGGACGACCGTCAGGAACACCGGGACGGCGGTGGCCCGGTCGGCCCAGTCCACGTGCCGGGCGTTCATCAGCATCATCGCGCCGATGACGACGAGGGCCGCGGACGCGACCTCCTGCGGCACGATCGCCGTGAGCGGCGTGAAGAACAGGCAGGCCGCGAAGAACAGGCCGGTGACGACCGATGCGAGGCCGGTGCGCGCGCCCTCGCCGACGCCCGTGGCCGACTCGATGAACACGGTCTGGCCGGAGCCGCCGGACACTCCGCCGATCGCGCCGCCGGCGCCGTCGATGAACAGCGCCTTGGACAGACCCGGCATCCGGCCCTTGTCGTCGGCGAGCTTCGCCTCGGTGCCGACGCCGATGATGGTCGCCATCGCGTCGAAGAACCCGGCCAGCACCAGCGTGAAGACGATCATGCCGACGGTCATCGCGCCGACCTCGCCCCAGCCGCCGAACTCCACGTCCCCGAAGAGCGAGAAGTCGGGCATGGACACCGCGCCGCCGTGCAGCTCGGGGGCGCCGGCCGCCCACTGCTTGGGGTCGATGACGCCCGCGGCGTTCAGGATCGCGGCGACGACCGTGCCGCTGGCGATGCCGATGAGGATGGCACCCGGGATGTTCCGGGCCTGGAGCATGAAGATCAGCAGCAGGGTGCCGGCGAAGAGCAGCACCGGCCAGCCGGCCAGTTCACCCGCCGGGCCGAGCGTGACGGGAGTGGCCTCCCCCTGGTGCACGAAGCCGGACTTGTAGAAGCCGATGAGGGCGATGAACAGGCCGATGCCCATGGTGATGCCGTGCTTGAGCGCCAGCGGGATCGCGTTCATGATCATCTCGCGCAGGCCGGTGACGACCAGCAGCATGATGACCACGCCGTACATCACGCACATGCCCATCGCCTGCGGCCAGGTCATCTCGGGCGCGACCTGGGAGGCGAGGACTCCGGAGACGGAGAGACCGGCGGCGAGGGCGAGCGGCACCTTGCCGACGAGACCCATCAGCAGGGTGGTGAGGGCCGCCGCGAACGCGGTCGCGGTGATCAGGCCCTGCTGCCCGAGGGTGTTCCCCGCCGCGTCCTTGCCGGACAGGATCAGCGGGTTGAGCAGGAGGATGTACGCCATCGCCATGAAGGTGGTGACGCCGCCGCGCACTTCGCGCGCGACCGTGGACCCTCTGTGGGATATGTGGAAGTACCGGTCGAGCCAGGACCGTCCGGCCGGGACGCGGGTGCCTTCACCCGCGTCTTCGGCTGTGGTCCTCGGCTCTACTGACTGCTGGGTCATGTGGGCCTACTCCCAAGTTTCATAGGGGGTTGGGACGCACGACCCGGGGGACGGCCCGAGACGAACGAAGGGGGTCCGGGGGACGCGTTCCCCCGGACGGGACTCTCCTGCTCAGGCCTCGGAGAGTGACGTGCCCGTCAGGTGCTCGGGCCGTACCGGAGTCCGGTTCAGCTCGAGCCCGGTCGCGTTCCGGATGGCCGCGAGGACCGCCGGGGTCGACGACAGGGTGGGTGCCTCGCCGACGCCGCGCAGCCCGTACGGGGCGTGGTCGTCGGCGAGTTCGAGGACGTCGACCGGGATGGTCGGCGTGTCGAGGATGGTCGGGATCAGGTAGTCCGTGAAGGACGGGTTCTTCACCTTCGCCGTCTTCGGGTCGACGATGATCTCCTCCATGACGGCCACGCCCAGGCCCTGTGTCGTGCCGCCCTGGATCTGGCCGAGCACGGACAGCGGGTTGAGCGCCTTGCCGACATCCTGGGCACAGGCCAGCTCGATCACCTTGACCAGGCCGAGCTCGGTGTCGACCTCGACGACGGCGCGGTGCGCGGCGAAGGAGTACTGGACGTGCCCGTTGCCCTGTCCGGTGCGCAGGTCGAAGGGCTCGGTCGGCCGGTGCCGCCACTCCTCCTCGACCTCGACGGCGTCCTCGCCGAGGACCTCCACCAGGTCCGCCAGCACCTCGCCGCCGTCGGTGACGACCTTGCCGCCCTCCAGGAGCAGTTCGGCCGTGGCCCAGGCCGGGTGGTACGACCCGAACTTGCGGCGGCCGGTCTCCAGCACCTTCTCGCGGACCAGCTCACAGGCGTTCTTCACGGCACCGCCGGTGACGTACGTCTGCCGGGAGGCCGACGTCGAACCGGCGCTGCCCACCCGGGTGTCGGCGGGGTTGATGGTCACCTGCGTGACGCCCAGTTCGGTGCGGGCGATCTGCGCGTGGACCGTGACACCGCCCTGCCCGACCTCGGCCATGGCCGTGTGGACGGTGACGACGGGCTCGCCGCCCACGACCTCCATCCGGACCTTCGCGGTCGAGTAGTCGTCGAACCCCTCGGAGAAGCCCACGTTCTTGATGCCGACCGCGTAGCCGACACCGCGTACGACGCCTTCCCCGTGCGTGGTGTTGGACAGACCGCCCGGCAGCTCCCGCAGGTCGGCGCCCTCGCTGGACTCCCACTGGCGCTCCGGCGGCATCGGCATCGCCTTGACGCGGCGCAGGAGTTCGGCGACCGGGGCCGGCGAGTCGACCGGCTGCCCGGTCGGCATGAGCGTGCCCTGCTCCATGGCGTTGAGCTGCCGGAACTCCACCGGGTCCATGCCGAGTTCCTTCGCAAGCCTGTCCATCTGCGCCTCGTAGGCGAAGCACGCCTGGACCGCGCCGAAGCCGCGCATGGCGCCGCAGGGCGGATTGTTGGTGTAGAGGGCGACGGCCTCGATGTCCACGTCGTCGATCACGTACGGGCCGACCGACAGGGAGGAGGCGTTGCCGACGACCGCCGGGGAGGCGGAGGCGTAGGCGCCGCCGTCCAGGACGATCCGGCACTTCATGTGCGTGAGCTTGCCGTCCCTGGTCGCCCCGTGCTCGTAGTAGAGCTTGGCGGGGTGGCGGTGGACGTGCCCGAAGAAGGACTCGAAGCGGTTGTAGACGATCTTGACCGGCTTGCCCGTGCGCAGCGCCAGCAGGCAGGCGTGGATCTGCATGGACAGGTCCTCGCGGCCGCCGAACGCGCCGCCGACGCCGGACAGCGTCATCCGCACCTTGTCCTCGGGCAGGCCGAGCACGGGCGCGATCTGGCGCAGGTCGCTGTGCAGCCACTGGGTGGCGATGTAGAGGTGGACGCCGCCGTCCTCCTCCGGCACGGCGAGGCCGGACTCGGGGCCGAGGAAGGCCTGGTCCTGCATGCCGAAGGTGTACTCGCCCTCGACGATCACGTCCGCCCGCTTGCGGGCCTCCTCCACGTCACCGCGGACGATCGGCTGGCGGTGCACGATGTTCGGGTGCGGGACGTGCCCGGCGTGGTGATCGTCGCGGCCCTCGTGGACGAGGATCGCGTCGGGCGCGGTCGCGGAGGCCTCGTCGGTGATGACGGGCAGTTCGCGGTAGTCGACCCTGATCTTCGCGGCCGCGCGGCGCGCGGTCTCCGGGTGGTCGGCGGCGACGATCGCGACCGGCTCGCCGTGGTGACGGACCTTGCCGTGGGCGAGGACCGGCGTGTCCTGGATCTCCAGCCCGTAGTTCTTCACGTCGGTCGGCAGGTCGTCGTACGTCAGCACGGCGTAGACGCCCGGCGTGGCCAGGGCCTCGCTGGTGTCGATGGACACGATCTCGGCGTGCGCGACGGTCGAGCGGAGGATCTGGCCCCAGAGCATGTCCTCGTGCCACATGTCGGACGAGTACGCGAACTCGCCGGTGACCTTGAGGATGCCGTCCGGGCGGAGCGTGGACTCGCCGATGCCGCCCTTGGTCTGCGAGCCCTGGGTGATCTTGGTGGGCGTTCCGCTGGGGGAAGACATGATCAGACCGCCTCTCCCTGCCGGGCGGCCGCCAGGCGGACCGCGTCCATGATCTTCTCGTAGCCGGTGCAGCGGCACAGGTTGCCCGACAGCGCCTCGCGGATGTCCGCGTCGGTCGGGGTCGGGTTGCGCTCCAGCATCTCGTCGGCGGCGACCAGCAGGCCGGGCGTGCAGAAGCCGCACTGGACGGCGCCGGCGTCGATGAACGCCTGCTGGATCGGGGAGAGTTCGGTGCCCTCGCCGGTGTGCGAGTCGCCCTTGGCCTGCCACTGCTGGGCGTTCTGCAACGACGTACCGCACGCGTCACTCGCGCAGGAGCGCTGCTTGGCGTAGTCGGCGAGGCCCTCGACGGTGACGACCTCGCGGCCCTCCACCTGCCCGGCGGCGACCAGGCACGAGCACACCGGCACGCCGTCCAGCCGGACCGTGCACGATCCGCACTCGCCCTGCTCGCAGGCGTTCTTCGAACCCGGCAGGCCGAGCCGCTCCCTCAGCACGTACAGCAGGGACTCGCCCTCCCACACGTCGTCGGCTTCCTGCGGACGGCCGTTGACCGTGAAGTTGACGCGCATTACGCAGCTCCCTCGGTGGTGCGGCGGGTGCCGCGGTAGGACTCCCAGGTCCAGGTCAGCGTGCGGCGGGCCATGACGCCGACCGCGTGGCGGCGGTAGCTCGCGGTGCCCCGGACGTCGTCGATCGGGTTGCAGGAGGCGGAGCACAGGTCCGCGAACTGCTTGGCGACGGACGGGGTGATGATCTTCCCGTTGTCCCAGAAGCCGCCCTCCTCCAGAGCGGCGTTCAGGAACTCCTCGGCGGCCTTGGCCCGAACGGGGGTCGGGGCGGCCGAACCGATGCCGGTCCGCACGGTCCGCGTCTCGGGGTGCAGTGCCAGACCGAAGGCGCACACGGCGATGACCATCGCGTTCCTGGTCCCCACCTTGGAGAACTGCTGCGGCCCGTCGGCCTTCTTCACGTGCACGGCGCGGATCAGCTCGTCGGGCGCCAGTGCATTGCGCTTGACGCCCTTGTAGAACTCGTCGATGGGGATACGCCGTGACCCGCGCACCGACTCGACCTCGACCTCGGCGTCCGCGGCGAGCAGGGCGGGATGGGCGTCGCCGGCCGGGGAGGCGGTGCCGAGGTTGCCGCCGACGCCGCCGCGGTTGCGGATCTGCGGGGAGGCGACCGTGTGCGAGGCCAGGGCGAGCCCCGGCAGCTCGGCGCGCAGGTTCTCCATGATCGCCGTGTAGGGCACGGAGGCACCCAGCCGCACGCTCTCCTCGCCGACCTCCCACTCGGAGAGATCGCCGATGCGGTTCAGGTCCATGAGGTACTCGGGCCGGCGGTGGTCGAAGTTGATCTCGACCATCACGTCGGTGCCACCCGCGATCGGCACAGCGGTGGGATGCTCGGCTTTCGCGGCGAGCGCCTCCTCCCAGCTGGCGGGGCGAAGGAAGTCCATGACCGGCTCTCTTCTTCGTCTTCGTGTGGGGCGTTCAGATTGAGCCAATCCGTGTGCGGCGGTCCCGGCTCGTTCATGTGCTGTTAACGCGTAGTGGACCCAGTACACAGCGCGGTGCTCCGGCGGGGTCAGTCACGGAAACCATGAAGGAGTTGGCTGGCCAGGACGGGCATCTTGTAGATTCGTATGAACGGAGGCCATCAGAAACCTCCTCGTTTTCCTGTGGAAACGCGCGACACAGCCGCGTGACCTGGGACACAGCCGGGACACGTCCGGAGGGCGACGAACCTCGCCCACCAGCCCACCGAACAGACGTTCACCGCGAACCCCACCAAGATCCACCATAGATTTCGAGACAAAGAACGGCGGCGACGAGAATGCGGCTGCGCGCACTGCTGGACACCGACGCGCTGGGCCTCAAGCTGCTCGGCGGCGAGGACGAGCTGGACCGCACCGTGCGCGGTGTGATGACCACCGACTTGCGCGACCCCAGCCGCTACCTCTCGGGCGGCGAGCTGGTGCTCACGGGCCTGGCCTGGCGCCGGGACGCCGCGGACTCGGAGCCGTTCGTCCGGATCCTGGTGCAGGAGGGGGTCACGGCCCTGGCCGCGGGCGAGGCCGAGCTCGGGAACGTACCGGACGACCTGGTCGCGGCCTGCGCCCGCCACCGCCTGCCGCTCTTCGCGGTGCACGAGTCGGTGGCGTTCGCGACGATCACCGAGCACGTCGTACGGCAGGTCTCCGGCGAGCGCGCCGGAGACCTCGCGGCCGTGGTCGACCGGCACCGCCGGATGATGACCTCGGGCCCGGCGGGCGGCGGCCCGGACGTCGTCCTGGACCTGCTGGGCTCCGACCTCGACCTGCGCGCCTGGGTCCTCTCCCCCACCGGCCGCCTGATCGCGGGCCCGAAGGCGTCGCGCCCCGCCCTCCCCGCCGAGGCCTGCGGCCGGCTGGCGGCGGAACACCTCACGGCCACCCGCACGGGCCGCCGCGCCCCGCACCGCGTGCTCCTGGGCGGCACCACCTACTCCCTGTTCCCGATCCGCTCGACGGGCCGCTCCCCGCAGACCGCCCGGGACGCCCGCGAGACCGTGCTGTCCGACTGGCTGCTGGCCGTGGAGGCGGACGCCGGGGACTGGGCGGAGGAGCGCCTCGACCTGCTCTACGGCGTCACCCAGCTGATCGCGGTCGAGCGGGACCGCCGCGAGGCCGCCCGCACGGTCCGCCGCCGCCTCGCCCAGGAGGTCCTGGAACTGGTCCAGACGGGCGCCGCCCCCGGCGAGATCGCCGCCCGCCTCCGGGTGGCCGCCCCGGTCCTGCTGCCCGGCCTCGGGACCGCGCCGCACTGGCAGGTGGTCGTGGCCCGCGTCGACTGGGACGGCGCGGAGATCGAGGGCGGCCCGGTCGCCCAGGCCCTGCTGGAGGAGATCCTCGTCGACCCCCTGTCGGCAGGCCCGGAGCCGTCCGACCGCATCGCCGTGGCCCACACCGGCGACGAGGCCATCGCCCTCGTCCCGCTCCCGGCCGTCTCGACGGAGCACGACGGCTCGGAGACCGGCGTCCTCGCGGACGCGCTCCTGGAGTCCGTACGGGACCCCCTGACGGCCGGCCTGAACGACGACGGCCGCCTCACCCTGGGCGTCAGCGCGGCCGTGCACTCGGCGGAGGGCCTGCGCGGCGCGCTGGAGGAGGCCCGCCACGCCCGCCGGGTGGCGGCGGCCCGCCCCGGCCGGGTCTGCGCGGCGGGCCACCAGGAACTGGCCTCCCACGTCCTCCTGCTGCCCTTCGTCCCGGACGACGTCCGCCGCGCCTTCACGGCCCGCCTCCTGGACCCCCTCCGCGACTACGACCGCCGGCACAGAGCCGAACTGATCCCCACCCTGGAGGCCTTCCTGGACTGCGACGGCTCCTGGACCCGCTGCGCCGCCCGGCTCCACCTCCACGTCAACACGCTGCGCTACCGGGTGGGCCGAATCGAGCAGTTGACGAGCCGCGATCTGTCGCGCCTGGAGGACAAGCTCGACTTCTTCCTGGCGCTGCGGATGAGCTGAGACGCGGGGCGCCCCGGCGCGAACACGGGGCGCCCAGGAGTCCCACGACTTTGTGAAATCCTTCACCCACCCTCTTGGCCCGGCGCCGCGATTCGTGCTGAGATGCCGCCACCACTCAACAGCTCGATGGCGTGCTCGGGGAGGGCAACGTGGCGCATACCGCCATGTCTGGTAACGGAACGACCGCCGGTGACGATCCCCTCCAGACCGCGGTATGGCGGCTGCGCTCACGCGCGTGCTGGACCGACGCGGCCGCCCTGCTGCTACCGGACACCCCCGCGGCGGCGCTGCAACGCGCGTCGCTGCTGGTGGAACGGTGTCTGTACACGGAGCAGGGCTGGGAGGAGGCCGAGGACGCCCTGCGCACCGCCGAGGCGCTGGCCCACAGCGACGACGAGCGGGGCGCGGCCGCTTGTGAACGCGGGTACTTGGCCTACGCCGCGACGGTGCTCGCGGTGCGCGACCGGGCCGACGAGGCGCGGGCGGCGCTGGGGCGGGCGGCGGCGCTGATCCCTCCGGGGGCTCCGCAGCGGGCCCTGCTGGACTTCCGTCGCGGGTTGCTCGCGGAGAACCTGGCGCGTTCCCCGCAGGCGGCGCGGGCCGCGTACCGCCGCGCGCACGCGGGGGCTACGGCGCAGTCCGACCCGTTGCTGCTGTCCTTCACGTGGCGGCACCTGGCCGGACTCGCGTTGTGGGACGGGGAGCTGGCGGAGGCCCGGCACGGGTTCACGGAGTCGCTGCGGATCCGCGAGGAGCTGGGTTATCTCGTCGGTACGGCGCCGGCGCTGGTGTCGCTCGCCGACACGGAGACCGAGCCGGAGGCGTCCCGGCTGCGGGAGGAGGCGCGGCGGTTGTTCCGGTTGCTCGGGGGCGTGCCGACGTGGCTGGCGCGGCAGTTGGCTCCGCCGGCGGCGGGGGCGGCGACGGCTTGACGGTGCTGAAAGGCGCCCGGTGTTGCTGCCGGGGCCCGGGGGGGGTGCGCAGCTCGGCGCGACGAGGTGCCGCCGGTGGCTGCCGGGCGGGATGGGTCCGCAACCCGGCGGAGCGGGGAACGCTGCGCCCACCCGTGCCGCCCTGGGGGCACCTCCCAGGCCCTTAAGGCACTGGGAGGCACGATTGCCCGCAGCTAGGCGGGACTGCGGCCCGCAGCCCAGCGGGCAAGCGGCGCGCACCCCACTCAGCCCGCGCCCGCGAAGTGCTCCCCCACCAGCGCCCGCACGACCTCCAGATCACGGGCGATCAACGCGTCCAGCAACGCCGTGTGTTCATGCGCGTCCGCCACCAGATCGGCCCTTCCCCGCATCCCCGGCCCGCTCCCCACAAGCGGCCACTGCGCCCGCCGGTGCAGGTCCTCCGCGATCTGGACCAGCTGCTCGTTCCCGGAGAGGGACAGCACCGCCCGGTGGAACCCCCGGTCGGACTCCGCGTAGGTCGCGCGGCAGCCGGAGGACGCCGCGCGGACCGTCGCCTCGGCGAGGGGACGCAGCTCGGCCCAGCGCTCCGCCGGCACCGTCCGGGCCAGCCGCAGCATCACCGGCACCTCGATCAGCGCCCGCACCTCGGCCAGCTCCGCCAGTTCCCGCGCCCCCCGCTCGACCACCCGGAACCCACGGTTCGGCACGACCTCGACGGCACCCTCGATGGCCAGCTGCTGCATCGCTTCCCGCACCGGTGTCGCGGAGACGCCGAACCGCTCGCCCAGCACCGGAGCCGAGTAGACCTCCCCGGGCCTGAGGTCCCCGGCGACCAGCGCGGCCCGCAGCGCGTCGACGATCTGCCCGCGCACCGAGGACCGCTGAACGACGGGCCGGCCCCGCGGAGCGGACGGCGGGGCGGACGGCGCGGCGGGCTCACTGTGCGTGTGCTCCCCCCGGACCACCTCGGAAGCCGCGCCGCCCCCGGGCCTCACCCGGCCCGCACCGGCCGCCCCGGACTGCTGCGGCACCCGCACCTGCCCGCCCTGCCCACCCGGCACCCCCGCCCTCGGCACCTCCGCCCCGGCGGAGCCCTGCGCGCCCTGCTTCACGGCTCGGCTCCTCCTCCGGACGTATCGGTACTTGGGGTCATTACGGCGGGTTGTTACTCGTCCGTCAAGCACCATAAGCGCACCGGCCGTCAGTTCAAATCCCGGCAATCTTGGGTAAGGTAAGGCTTACCTTTAAGCGACCCGTGCAACAGACCGTTCAACAGACGCGGACCGGTGATCCCATGCCCCTGCCCCCTTCGGCCCTCTCCGGCGCGTACGCCCGTCTGGCCGAGGTCCTCCCGGGGCTGGCCATCACCGAACTGACCGCCGGGGACGACGCCCCCCGGGGCGGCAACTGGACCACCGCCGCCGCGCTCGCGGAAGCCGGCCCCGGTCTCGACGCCTTCCTGTCCTGGGACGACGCCCAGATCCGCCGGGACTACGACCGGCAGGCACGCCCCGACGTGATCGCCAGCTTCGGCCTGCACCGGTACGCCTGGCCGGCCTGCCTCCTGATCACCGTCCCCTGGTTCCTGCACCGCCGCGTGCCCCGCTACCCCGTGACGCACGTCTCGTACGACCGCACGGCCCCCGGCCACCCCGTCGGTCACCTGGCCGTCCGCCCGGCCGGGTTCGCCTGCCTGCCCGGCGACGAGGCCGCCGCGCTGCCCGGCGCCCGGGTCGTCCCGGACGAGGAGGCGCTGCGGGCCGAGGTGCGGTCGGCGGTCGCCGAGCACATGGAGCCGGTCCTGGCCGGTTTTGGCCCCAGGATGCGGCGCCGCGGCCGGGCCCTGTGGGGTATGGCGACGGACGAGATCGTCGAGGGGCTCTGGTACGTCGCCCAGCTGCTCGGCGAGATCGAGGAGCGGCGTGCGATGCGCGAGCTGGAGCTGCTCCTGCCGGGCGCGACCAAGCCGTACGTGGGCACGGCGGCCTTCCGTGAGCTGACCGGCCCCGGAGGCGAGCCGCTGCGCACCCGGGACCGCGCGAGCTGCTGCATGTTCTACACCCTGCGCCCCGAGGACACCTGCGTCACCTGCCCGCGCACCTGCGACGCCGACCGGGTCGACAAGCTGCTGGCCACGGCCGGCTGAGGCACCCGGGGCAGACGCGGGCAGAGCGGCCCGCCACCACCCCGTACGATCATCACGGAACCGGCCACCCACATGCGCGCAGCCGGTTCACAACTTCCTCACGGGTCACAGGAACGTTCCGGAGAACCACCCGTGCGGGTAGTCCTTTTCGAACTCAACTCCCGCCTTTCAAGCGGAAGTTCGAGCAGAATGCCGCCACGGGCAATCCCCTGCACTTCCTTGGCGGCCTCTTGCCCCGAAACCCCCTGAGGGCCGGTGGGATTGGGCCACTATGGCGGGCGTTACGCCCTATCCCAATGCAAGGGACCACCCAGATGAGACTGACCGACATATCGCTGAACTGGCTGCTTCCGGGCGCCGTGCTTCTCCTGGGCATGCTGGCGGCGGTGGCGGTTCTCGCGCGCGGCAAGCGCTCCTCGGTCAAAGACACGAGCGCGGACGACTCCTGGGAGCGCAGCGAGGAACGCCGCAGACGCAAGGAAGCCCTCTACGGCACCCTCTCCTACCTCCTCCTGTTCTGCTGTGCGGCCGTCGCCGCCCTGCTCTCCTTCCACGGCCTGGTCGGCTTCGGCGAGCAGAACCTCGGACTGTCCGGCGGCTGGCAGTACCTCGTCCCGTTCGGCCTGGACGGCGCGGCGATGTTCTGTTCCGTCCTCGCGGTGCGCGAGGCCAGCCACGGTGACGCCGCGCTCGGCTCCCGGATACTGGTCTGGACGTTCGCCTTCGCCGCGGCCTGGTTCAACTGGGTGCACGCGCCCCGGGGCGTCGGCCACGCGGGTGCCCCCCACTTCTTCGCGGGTATGTCCCTGTCGGCGGCGGTGCTCTTCGACCGCGCGCTGAAGCAGACCCGCCGGGCCGCCCTGCGAGAGCAGGGCCTGGTGCCCCGCCCGCTGCCGCAGATCCGCATGGTGCGCTGGCTGCGGGCCCCCCGGGAGACCTACCGCGCCTGGTCGCTGATGCTCCTGGAGGGTGTACGCAGCCTGGACGAGGCCGTCGACGAGGTGCGCGACGACAAGCGCAAGAAGGAAGAGGCCCGGCAGCGGCGGCGCGACCAGCAGCGTGTGGAGCGGGCCCAGCTGAAGGCGATCAGCCGCGGCCACCGCGGCCACTTCGGCCGTGGCGGCGGACGCCAGCTGGAGGTGCAGGTGGAGCGCGGCTCCTCGCAGGTCACCGCGGAGCCTGCCATATCCGCGCCGGAACCCCTGCCCGTGCGCTCGCGTCCCTCCCTTCAGCCGGTGCGCAAAGGAGCTGACCCGGTGACCGTCGACCTCACCGCGGAGGACGACACCATGGCGCTGCCGCGTCTGGACTCCCTGGAGCGCAAGCTCAAGGACCTGGAGCAGCAGTTCGGCTGACCGGGCCGCAGCACAGCGGCGAAGGGGCGTGGCCTTCGGGCCGCGCCCCTTCGGCGTTCACGCCGCCCCGGCCTCCAACTCGAACCAGACGGCCTTGCCCACTCCGTGCGGCCGGACCCCCCAGGCGTCCGCGAGGGACTGCACCAGGAACAGGCCCCTTCCGTTCGTACCGTCGTCGGCGACCGGTACGCGCAGCCGGGGCCTGCGGGCCACGAAGTCCCGTACCTCCACCCGCAGTCCGCGGGGGCCGACGGTGGCCGTGAGGACCGCGTCGTGGTCGGTGTGGACGATCGCGTTGGTGACGAGTTCGCTGGTGAGCAGTTCCGCCACGTCCGACTGCCCCTGCTTCCCCCACTGCCCCAGCAGTTCCCGCAGGGCCCTGCGGGCTTCCGGGACGGCCCGCAGGTCCGCCCGCCCGAGTCTGCGCCGCAACTGCGGTGCCGGTTCCCGCTCCGTGACGTCGTCGGTCCTGTCCTCCACCGTCTTCGCCGAGACGCCGCCGATCGCTATGGGACCGCCTCGTCGTGCCTGCCTCTCCATGACCCCCGCCCGCGCGCCGATGTCGGTTCCCCTCCTGCTCGAACACGTTCACGGGGATCCATGCCCCGTCGGGGACACGGCAGTCATGTCGAATCGTCAACGACCGGATGTTCGGCCATGTGGCCGGGGCCGGCGGGCCGGGCGGAGGGGCCCTGAGCAGTACGACGGCAAAGAGGAGGGGGACAAGAGGGTAGCCGGAAGACGTCCCGCGGCGGATCCTGACCGCCGGAGATCGGACGAACTGCCCATGGCCGGCTGCCGATCCTTCCGTACGCGGCGAAGGGGTGGGGCGGCTGGTCCCGGGGCGCGGCGGTCCGGTGAAGTTGGCCGAAGTACGACGGTCTCCCCCGGGTTCCCGGCCGGTAGGGACCGTCCGCCCCGCGGCGGAGCACGGCCCAGGCTCACGACCGGAACGGCCCACGCCCACCACCGAGACGGCCCATTACCCACGCCGGGAGAGCCCACGCCCACGCCAAGACGGCCCACGTCCACCGCGGGAGGGCCCACGTCGACATCGCGACGGCCGCGACACACCCCTGGCGGGACGATGGGCGCGCCGACGGGACACTCAATCGCGGGCGACGCCGCTGCCGTCGGACTGAACCACCTCATGGGGCACGGCAGCCGGGACGCCGTCGGTGGCGGCGGACGGGGGTGGCACTTCGCCGGAGCCGCGTCGGACGAGAAGACTCGGCAGGGTCACGGTGCGTGGACGGGCGGTCGGATCGGTGATGCGTTCGAGGGCCAGGAGGGCAGCCTGCCTGCCCAGTTCGAACGGGTCTCTGGTGATCGCCGAGATGCCCAGTCCGGCCGACAGGTCGTTCTCGTCGAGCGCGACGAAGGCGGTGTCGCGACGGTTGACGATGCGGTCCAGCAGGACGCCGCTGCTGATGCCGAGGTTGAGAGCGAGCACGGCGGTCGGGGGCTCGGACATCCGCATCAGCTCGGTGACGGCCGCGTTGATCTCCTGCGGGCTGGTCAGGCCGGTGACCACGAGGTCTTGAGGTTCCGGGACCGCGTGGCGCGCGAGGGCGGCGCGGTAGCCCGAGAGCCGTTGGGCGGCGCGGAAGGAGTCGGCCCGGCCGGCCAGGGCCGCGATCCGGCGGTGGCCGAGGCGCAGGAGTTGGTCTGTGGCTTCGTCGACCGCCTGGTCGTCCGTGGTCATCACGACGTCGACGTCCAGGCCGTTGGCCGGGCGGCCCACGAGTACGACGGGTGTGCCGTAGGTGTACTCGGGCCGCAGAAAGTCGCGGTCGTCGCCGTCGGGCATCATGAGCAGGGCACTGACCCTGCGGTCGATCATGATGCGGGCCAGCTCGGGCTCGCGGGCGGGGTCGTCGTCCGTCGAGCCGATCAGCAACTGCAGCCCGGCCCGGCGCAGTTCCGCCTCGGCACCCGCGGCGACCCAGGCCTGGAAGATGTTCGTGAATCCTGCCGTGACGAGTCCGACCACACCCGCGGGGCTGCCATGGCGCAGGTTCCGGGCCATGGGGTTGGGCGAGTAGCCGAGCCGGCGCACGGCTTCCATGACCCGCTCCCGTGTCGCGGCCTTCACCACGTCCGGCTTCTGCAGCGTGCGGGTGACAGTAGCCGTGCTGACCCCGGCTGCACGCGCCACATCGGTGACCGTGACCCGCTGATGATCGCCACTACTCAAAGTAACTCCACTACATCGCACAGCGACATATCCGTGACTGCCGTTCCGCGAGATTGTAATCGTTGACATTGGCTTGTTACGAGGAGCATACTCCCGGACAACACAAATGTTAACGATGACATTTGAGAGGAGCCGGATATGCGTGTGTGGTCTCGGGCTGGCACGGTGGCGGTGGCGATCGCCGTGGTGGCCGCAGTGCCGGGCTGTCAGGACAACAAAGGCGCCAACGCCGACCCCAAGGCGCTGACCTACTGGGCGTCCCAGCAATCTCCGAGCGTCGAACGCGACAAGGAGATCCTCAAGCCGGAGCTGCGCAAGTTCACCGAGCGCACGGGCATACGCGTGAACCTGGAGGTCATCCCGTTCACGGACCTGCTGAACCGCATCCTGACCGCGACGACGAGCGGCAAGGGCCCGGACGTGATCAACCTGGGCAACAGCTGGGCGCCCTCCCTGCAGGCCACCGGCGCGCTCGTCGAGTGGGACGACGCCATGATGGCCAAGATCGGCGGCGCGAAGCGGTTCACCCCGGTGTCACTGCAGACCGGCGGAGCCGAAGGGCAGACACCGACGTCCGTCCCGCTCTACAGCAAGGTCTACCAGCTCTACTACAACAAGAAGCTCTTCGAGCGGGCCGGTATCGCGAAACCGCCCGCCACCTGGAAGGACTTCGTCACCACGGCCAGGAAACTGACCAAGGACACCGACGGTGACGGCCGCACCGACCAGTGGGGCCTGGGCGTGCGCGGGCAGGCCAGCACCATCGCCGTGCACTACGCCTACATCCTCGGCTCGGCCCGGGGCGCGGAGTTCTTCGCGGGCGACAAGCCGACGTTCGACTCACCGGCCGCCGTCGAGGGCATCCAGCAGTACCTCTCCTGGATGGGCAAGGACAAGATCGTCAACCCGTCCGACGCGGAGAACGCCGACTGGGCCGACGTCTACGAGGCCTTCGCCGATGACCGCATCGGCATGATGCTGGTGCAGACCCTCGGGCAGACACTCAAGGACTACGACCTCACCGACAAGGACTACGGGATCGCCCCCATGCCCGCCGGCACGGGGCCGGGCCGCAAGAACGTCGGGTCCTTCCTGGGCGGCACCAACGCGGCCATCCTCAAGTCGACCGACAACATGGACGGGGCGACCGAGCTGATCAAGTTCCTCACCGGACCGCAGGAGCAGGTCACCCTCAACGCCGCGTACGGGACGATCCCCCCGGTGAAGGACGCCAAGGGGAAGGCCTTCGAAACCGAAGAGGCGAAGATCGCCCGCCAGACCATGGCCACGCGTGCGATCCCCCTGCCCAGAGTGCCTCAGGAAACGCAGTTCGAGACGCTGATCGGAAACGCGGTCGTCAACTGGCTCTCGGACACGGCCACGGGCAAGCAGCCCGGCGACGAACAGATCAGCTCCGCACTCGAGGACGCGTCGGCCAAGGTCAGCGCGGGTGGATGAGCCGGTAACTCCCAGCAAGGCGGCACGCGACATGACCATCTACTCAGGTGCTCGCGCCGGGGCGGGCGACGAGACCCGACGGCGACACCGCAAGAACGGCGACAGAGCCCTCATCGACAAGGACGTGAGGAGCGGCAAGGATCCGGACAACGGCACCGACCGGAGAAACCGCCGGCGCCGCTGGATTCCGTACGTGTTCCTGCTGCCGGCCCTGGTCCTGGAACTCGTGGTCCACTTCGGTCCGATGGTGTCCGGTCTGACGATGAGCGCGATGAAGCTCACGCAGTACCAGCTCGCACACTGGTGGCAGGCCCCGTTCGCCGGAGCGGACAACTACAAGGCCGTGCTGGACTTCAACCAGCCGGTGGGCGCCTCACTGCTGAACTCCTTCCTCGTCACCCTCGGCTTCACCATCGTCGTCCTCGGCGCCTCCTGGTCCATGGGCCTGGCCGCAGCGGTATCGCTCCAGCGCACCCGCCGAGGCGTCGGGTTGCTGCGCACCCTGTTCCTCATCCCCTACGCCTTGCCGGCGTTCGCTGCTGTGATCACCTGGCGTTTCCTGCTCCAACGCGACAACGGCATGCTGAACCACATCCTCGTGGACCAGCTCGGGGTCCTGGACGACAACGCCTTCTTCCTGATCGGATCCAACTCGTTCTGGTCGCAGTGCGTCGTGGCGATCTGGCGCCTGTGGCCCTTCGCCTTCCTCATGATCATGGCGGGACTGCAGTCCATCCCGGACGAGGTCTACGAGGCGTCCAGCCTCGACGGAGCCGGTCCGTGGCGTCAGCTCCGGGAGATCACGCTGCCCATGCTGGCCCCCGTGAACCAGGTCCTCCTGCTCGTGATGTTCCTGTGGACGTTCAAGGAGTTCGAGACGCCGTACGTCCTGTTCGGCGGCAGCGCACCGGAGGAGGCCCGCCTCCTCAGCGTCGAGATCTACCAGAACTCGTTCGTGACGTGGAACTTCGGTCTGGGCTCGGCGATGAGCGTGCTGCTCCTGCTCTTCCTGCTGCTCGTGACCGGTGTCCACCTCGCCGTGACCCGAAGGAGGGCGAGTCTCTATGAGGCATGAAACCCGCGGATTCCGCATCTTCCGGCGCACCACCCTCACTCTTCTGACGGCGTTCGTCTGCGCCCCCCTCTTCGTCATGGTGAGCACGGCCCTCAAACCGCTGAGCCAGGTGCAGGGCGAGTTCCGGTGGATCCCGAGCGAACCGACCCTGACCCCCTTCTTCGACATGTGGACCACGGTCCCGCTGGCCCGGTACTTCGCCAACTCCATCGTGGTCGCGGGTCTGGCCACCGTCTTGTCCGTCGCCGTCGCCCTGCTCGCCGCCTACGCCATCAGCCGGTGGCGCTTCCGCGGTCGCGAGGCGTTCAAGGTCACCATCCTGTCCACCCAGATGTTCCCGGGCATCCTGTTCCTGCTTCCCCTCTTCCTCCTCTTCGTGATGGTGGACCGCTACACAGGCCTGTCCCTGGTCGGCAGCCGGCTCGGTCTGATCATCACCTACCTCACCTTCTCGCTGCCGTTCTCCATCTGGATGCTCGTGGGCTACTTCGAGACCATCCCCCGTGAACTCGACGACGCGGCCAAGGTCGACGGCGTGGGGCCGGTGCGGATGCTCTACAGCATCCTCGTCCCGGCCGCGCGGCCTGCGATCGTCGCGGTGTCGATCTTCTCCTTCATGGTGGCCTGGGGCGAAGTCCTCTTCGCGTCGGTGCTGACGACGGAGCAGACCCGTACCGTCGCGGTGGGGCTCCAGGCCTACGCGAGCGAAGCGAACGTGTACTGGAACCAGGTGATGGCCGCATCGCTCGCCGTGTCGGCGCCCATCGTGATCGCGTTCCTCATGCTGCAGCGGCACATCGCCTCCGGCATGACCGCGGGAGCCGTCAAGTGAAGCCCGTACTCACCGACGGCCGGCTCGGCACGCAGCCCTCGCCCACCCTGGTCGAGCAGGTCAACGCCGTAGAGCTCGCCAACGAACTGGCCGACGCGGAGCACTTTGTGCTCATCGACCTCGCTCACGCCCTCATGCTCACCCAGGAGCAGGTCTTCGACCCGGGACAGGGCCGAGCCATCGTCGCGGCCCTGCTGGAACTGCTCGAGAACAACCCGCGAGAGGCACTGGCAGGCGACCCGGCGATCGGCACCATCACCCTGCAGATCGAGCGGTACCTCGAAGAGAGGTGCGGCCCGGGCGGTCTCGACATCCAGCGGGCCCGCAGCAGGATCGACCAGAACGCCACCGGCCTGCGCATGGCGGACCGGAAGGGCGCCCTTGCGGTGATGAGCACACTCATCGGTCTGGGCGAGGCCCTCCTGGACGCGGCCGAGAGCCACGACGACGTTCTCGCCCCCGGCTACACCCATCTGCAGCACGCCCAGCCCACCACGCTGGGCCACTACTTCAACGCCCACTACTGGCCCCTCTCACGCAACCTCGCCCGTCTGAGTCAGGTCTACGAGCGTCTCAACGAGTGCCCGCTGGGCGGAGCCGCGCACAGCGGCACCGCGTGGCCGATCGACCGCGACGCCACCGCGGCCTACCTCGGCTTCGACCGGCCGGTCCGCAACGCACGCGACGCCGGAATGTCCTCCGTCGACGTCGGGGCCGAACTCGCCGGTGCCCTGGGACTGACGCTGTCGGGCATCAGCAGGTGCGCGTCGGACCTGTTCTACTGGTCGTCCTCGGAAGTCGGTATGGTCCGCCTCCACCCCTCGCTGTGCGGCACGTCGAGCATGATGCCGCAGAAGCGAAACCCCATCGCACTGGAGCGGATACGAGGCCTCGCGGGTGATGCCGCCGGCTGGGGGGCCAGTCAACTCGGGATCCTCCACTTCGCCACCTCCACCGACTCCGACCAGGCCTATGTGCACAACCGCATTCCCGGGTACTGCCAGGCCACGGCCGGGGCGGTCACACTCCTCACCGAGGCGGTGGCCACCCTCGAGGTCCACACCGGCCGTCTCGGTGAATCCGCGGGGCGCCACTGGTCGACCTCCAGCGCGCTGGCCGACGACCTGGTGCGCACCCAGGGGCTGAGCTATCGCGGCGCCCACGAGGCCGTGGCACGCCTCATCACCGCCCACGAGAGCGCGGGCGCGACCGACGGCGTCGTACGCGCAGACCTGATCGACCAGCATTTCCGGCACTACTCGGCCGAGGAACTGGCCGGCGTCCTCGACGCGCGGAACTTCGTCGAAAGCCGCACCAGCGCGGGCGGCACCTCGGCAACTCAGCGCAGGAAGCTGGCCGCACAAGCCGCCGAAGACCTCCGAGCCCATCGGCGCAGCGTCGAGGCGCGCATCAAGGAAGTCGAACAGGCCCGGGTCCGGCTCCTGCGGGATGCCACTTCACTCACCGCGGGATACGGGATCTGACACCTCACTCACCTCACCCACCGGAGTGTCCGACGAGAGGACCTGCCATGCCTTTCTGGTCTGCCACCATTCCCACCCGAACCCCGCACGGCGGCTCCGGCGTACACGTCTTCATCGTGGACGCCGACCACTACGAGGACGCCCGCCGCCACGCACTGGCGCGGGCCGATCTCCCTGACGCACGGCGCCATCGCCGCGACGCCGCTCTGGACCTCCAGGCCCTCACCGTCACGGAGATCCTTCCCAGTTGGAGGACCTGGGCGCTGCGCTAGCCGGCGCGAGCAGCCCTCCCGAACCGGGGACCAGGCCGCCCCGTACCTGGTCCCCTCGCCGTCGCTGGTCCGGCCGGAACTCCCCTGACACCGGCCGGACCGGTGATGGCCCCGTGACACTAGAGCCGGGGCACGTTGCGCAGGTTGGAGCGGGCCATCTGGACCATGCGGCCGACCCCGCCGTCCAGCACCATCTTGGAGGCGGACAGGGCGAACCCGGTCACCATCTCCGCCTTGATCTTCGGCGGGATGGACAGGGCGTTGGGGTCGGTGACGACGTCGACGAGGGCCGGGCCCTTGTGCTTGAAGGCGTCCTTCAGGGCCCCGGCGAGGTCCTTGGGATTCTCGACGCGTACGCCGTAGGCACCGCAGGCCTGGGCGACGGCGGCGAAGTCGGGGTTCTTGTTGGTGGTGCCGTAGGACGGGAGTCCGGCGACCAGCATCTCCAACTCGACCATGCCGAGGGAGGAGTTGTTGAAGAGGACGACCTTGACGGGGAGGTCGTACTGCACCAGCGTCAGGAAGTCGCCCATGAGCATGGAGAACCCGCCGTCGCCGGACATCGAGACGACCTGCCGCTCGCGGTCGGTGAACTGCGCGCCGATCGCCATGGGCAGCGCGTTGGCCATGGAGCCGTGGGAGAAGGAACCGATGACGCGGCGGCGGCCGTTGGGTGAGATGTAGCGGGCGGCCCAGACGTTGCACATGCCGGTGTCGACGGTGAACACGGCGTCGTCGGAGGCCACTTCGTCGAGTACGGACGCCACGTACTCGGGGTGGATCGGCGTGTGCTTCTCGACCTTGCGGGTGTAGGCCTTCACCACCCCTTCCAGCGCGTCCGCGTGTTTCTTCAGCATCCGTTCGAGGAAGCGGCTGTTCTTCTTCTCCTGGACCCGCGGGATGAGGCAGCGCAGGGTCTCCCGTACGTCGCCCCACACCGCGAGGTCCAGTTTCGAGCGGCGGCCGAGGTGTTCGGGCCGGACGTCGACCTGGGCGATCTTCACGTCGTCGGGGAGGAAGGCGTTGTACGGGAAGTCGGTGCCGAGCAGGATCAGCAGGTCGCACTCGTGGGTGGCCTCGTAGGCGGCGCCGTATCCGAGCAACCCGCTCATGCCGACGTCGAACGGGTTGTCGTACTGGATCCATTCCTTGCCCCGCAGCGCGTGCCCCACCGGGGACTTGATCTTCCCGGCGAACTCCATGACCTCGGCGTGCGCGCCGGCCGTGCCGCTGCCGCAGAACAGCGTGACCTTGTCGGCGTCGTCGATCATCTCGACGAGCCGGTCGATCTCGGCGTCGCCGGGACGGACCGTCGGCCGGGACGTGACGAGGGCCGTCTCGGCGGCCTGCTCCGGGGCGGGCTCGGCGGCGATGTCGCCGGGCAGGGAGACGACGCTGACGCCGGAGCGGCCGACGGCGTTCTGGATGGCGGTCTGGAGCAGCCGGGGCATCTGCTTCGGGCTGGAGATCAGCTCGCTGTAGTGGCTGCACTCGGCGAACAGCCGGTCGGGGTGGGTCTCCTGGAAGTAGCCGAGGCCGATCTCGCTGGAGGGGATGTGCGAGGCGAGGGCGAGGACCGGCGCCATGGAGCGGTGGGCGTCGTAGAGGCCGTTGATGAGGTGGAGGTTGCCGGGCCCGCAGGAGCCGGCGCAGGCGGCGAGCTTGCCGGTGATCTGCGCTTCCGCCCCGGCGGCGAAGGCGGCGGTCTCCTCGTGCCGGACGTGGATCCAGTCGATGGCGGAGTTGCGGCGGACGGCGTCGACGATGGGGTTGAGGCTGTCGCCGACGACTCCGTAGAGGCGTTTGACTCCGGCGCGGGTCAGGATGTCGACGAACTGTTCCGCGACGTTCTGTTTGGCCATGGTTCTCGTCTGCCCCTTCGGTCTCCTGGGATCCCTCCGGGTTCCATCAAGTCACAGGAGACGTCCTCACGCCTCCCAAACGGCCGCGGCCGTACGGTCGTCCGCATAGCCCTTGACCCGTACTTGGGAGTCCGCGAGGAACGCGGCGAGGCCGGGCGGCTCGGGGCGGGACCACCGCTCGGCGAGGTAGTCGCCCAGTTCGGGTTCGCCGCGCAGCGGGTCGGCGAGGCCGCCGCTGCACACGAGGAGCGTGTCGCCCGGGCGGGCGACGGAGGTACGGAAGCGGAAGGGTTCGCGGGGTGGTTCCGGGGCCGGTTCGTAGGGGCTGGGCGGGGTCGGGATGCCCAGGTCCATGGTGAGCCGGTCGCCGTCGGGCGTCTCGGTGGGGGGTGATCCGAACCCCACGACGGGTTCGCCCTTGATCTCGGCGACCTGGGGTTCTATGTCCTGCCACTCGCCGTCCCGCAGCCGGAACAGCCCGCCGGGCCCGACGCCGAAGAAGACGCGCGTGCGGCACTCGGGGTCGGCGGGCAGCAGCAGACAGCGCAGGCCGGCCGCGTACTCCTCCGGCTCGACGCCCTGTTCGGCGGCGCTGGCGCGGAGCTTGCCGAGGCTGCGGTCGGTGAGGCGGTGCAGTCCGGACTTCAGGTCGCCGCGCCGCCCCGCCCTTATGTCCTCCACCAGCCGCGCGTGACTGCGTCCGACGGCCCGCCCGATCCAGTGACAGGCCTCGGCGGCCGCCCGGTGCGCCCCCGGCGTGGCCCGGGCCCCGGTCGCCGTCGCCACCAGCAGCAGCGCCTGCTCACCGGTGCCGAACCGCGCGGTCAGCAGCGAGTCCCGCCGCGGCTCGCCCCGGTACCGCGCGGAGTCCCCCCGCACGGACACGGCCCGCACCGTGCAGGTCCCGTACCGGGCCCCGTCGAGCACGGTGTCCGGGACGAGGTCGTCCAGATCATCTGGATCGGCGAGCGGAAGTGCCGTGGGTTCGGCGTCGTAGGTGGGCGGCCTCGAGCCGACGTGGCCACGGGGCCCCGGGGAGGACTGGGGGCGCTCGAAGGCGGCTTCGGGCGGGTCCGGCGGAGGGTCCGTGGGCGGTGGGGGCGTGGGCGGGGATTCGGCGGAGGGGGGTGGCGTGGGTGGAGGGCCGGCGGGGCGTGGTGGTGCGGGCGGATCGGCTGGGGGTGGCGGTGAAGGCGGCGGATCGGCCGGTGCGGGGGATGCGGTACCACCGGGCCCGGGCTCGGCTGTGGGGCCCCTGGGCGGGGCGCCCGCCGTGGTGGAACGGGCCGCTTCGGGGCTCGGCCAGAAGGGAGGTGCCGGAGGTGGCGGAGGGACCGTCGGCGGGGCGGGGGGCGTCCGCTCCGGCCCCTGCCGTTTCGCCGCGGCCGGGAAGGTCACCGGGCCGGTGGGGCGCGCGGGCGGTGGTTCCCAGGGTGCGCGCTGCGGTGACGGGCCCGAGGCACGTGGGGCGCCCATGCCGTCGTCGGCCTCGGACCGAGGCGCCGGAACCACCGGATCCGAGACGGCCCCCTCCCCCGCCCCGGCTCCCGGAACACCCCTGCCGCCCACCGCCCCCGCCGCCGAGGCGAAGCGGTCGTCGAGGGAATCGGGAACGGGTGCGGGGCCCGTGTCGCCGGTGGAGTCGTCGTACAACTGCCCCCACCAGTCGTCCTCGGGACCGGTGGGCCTTCCCCCCTGCTGGCTCATGCCCTCAATTGTCCACCGCAAGGGCCGGATGGAAACGGGGCTTGGGGAAAAACCGGCCTTCCACGACCCCGTGAACGGCACGTCGAGTGAGCCGTAGAACGGTCATGCGATATGCGGGCTCATGACGGCGTATCGGCGGCCGCGACCTGCTGACCTGCGGGTCTGGACCACGACCACGCTTCTGACCTGCGCCTTCTCCCGTATTCCGGCAGTCTGGTCAGATGGGAGTGTGGGACCTCCTGCTGGTCGGGCTGGTCATCCTGCTCGGTCTGTACGGAGTGCTGCTGCCCGCGGTGCCCGGATCGCTGCTGGTGTGGGCCGCGGTCATGTGGTGGGCGCTGAAGGATCCGCAGCCCGTCGCATGGTGGGTGCTGGTGGGAGCCACGGTCCTGATGTTCGTCTCCCAGGGCGTGCGCTGGGCCCTGCCACCCCGGCGGCTGCGGGCGAGCGGCGCCACCCGCCGCATGTTGTCCTACGCCGGAGCGGGATCCACCCTCGGTTTCGTCCTGCTCCCGGTGCTCGGCGCGATCCCCGGCTTTCTGGCCGGTATCTACCTCGCCGAACGCCTCCGCCTCGGCCGCCACGCCGAGGCCGTCGCGGCCCTGCGCACGGCGATGCGCGCGGGCGGCTCCAGCGTGCTGGTGGAGCTGTTCACCTGCCAGTTGATCGCGGCGGCATGGGTGGGTGCCGTTTTCGGGGCGTGAGAACACACCCGGGAGACACCCGGGAACACACCCGGAGAACGGCCTCCGGCGCACCTCGGCGTCTACAGCACACCCTCGTGCGTCAGCAGCCGCACCTTGCGCTCCAGGCCGCCCGCGTAGCCGGTCAGTGTCCCGTCGGCACCGATCACCCGGTGGCACGGGCGGACGACCAGCAGCGGATTGGCGCCGATCGCCCCGCCCACGGCCCGTACGGCCGCCCTGGACGCTCCGATGCGCGCGGCGATCTCGCCGTAGGTCACGGTCGAGCCGTACGGGATGTCGTCCAGCGCGGCCCAGACCTTCTCCCGGAAGACGGAGCCGTCGGTGCGCCACGTCAGCCGGAACTCGTTCAGTTCCCCGGCGAAGTAGGCGGCGAGCTGCTCCCCGGCCTCGCGGAAGGGCCCCGGGTCCTGCCGCCAGTCGTCCCGCACCACGCGTCCGCCCTTCTGCCCGGGCACGGACAGCGAGGTCAGCGCGCCGTCCGGGGCGGCGGTCAGGAGCAGCGGCCCGAGCGGGGAGGCCACGTTCGTCCAGTACGTCGAGGTCATCGGAACTCCCACTTCCCTGCTGCGCGCAGGTGGTTCAGGGCGTACGAGCGCCAGGGGCGCCAGCTGTCGGGGACGTCGGCGCCGGGTGGGGCCACGTCCGGGTCGCCGAGGGCGCGGGTGCGGATCTCGGCGGTGGTGCGGGCGTCCAGGCCGGGCACGGCGCGCAGGGCGTCCTGCGTGTCGTCCCGGTCGGCGCCGGGGTCCAGGCGTACGGCGTGGTCGGCGAGGGCGGCGGTGAGCGCGCCGAGGGTGCCGCCGGGTTCGGCGCCGGCGAGGACGGCCGGTTCGGGGAAGAGGTGGGTGAGGCTGCCGCAGGGGGCGTCGAGGGCCTTGCCGTAGCGCCGCACGAGCCGTTCCGCCTCCGCCCGGCCGACCACCGCGCGTACCGCGAGTTCCTCCGGGTCGGCGGTGCCCGGCGAGCGCAGGCCGGGCCGGGCGGCGACCAGGGGGGCGAGCACCGGGTCGGCGCCGAGGCGCTCGTCGACGGCGTAGGGGTCGGAGTCGAGGTCGAACTGCCGCCGCAGCCGCTGCACGGCGGTGGTGAGGTCGCGGGGGTCGGTGAGGTGCAGCCGGACGTCGAGCCAGCCGCCCGGATGGGCACCGGATCCGGTCCGGGCGGTGCCGGGGCGTTCGTCGACGGCGACGATGCCGGTGCCGTACGGGAGGCGGAGCGTGCGCCGGTAGGTGCGCGCTCCGGGCGGGCCGCCGACCTCTTCGATGCCGGGCACGGCCTCGCGTTCCAGCAGGTCGAAGACGGGGCCGGCCTGGTACGGGCCGCGGTGGGCGAGCCGTAGCGGGATCCCGGCGTTCGGGGTGGCCGTACGACGGGTCCGGCCGCTCTTCCGCGCTGCGGCGGCGCGCAGCTCGCTCGGGGTCGACGCGTACACGGCCCGGATGGTGTCGTTGAACTGCCGGACGCTGGCGAAGCCCGACGCGAACGCGATCTCGGTGATCGGCAGGTCGGTGGTCTGCACGAGGACGCGCGCGGTGTGGGCGCGCTGGGCCCGGGCGAGGGCGACCGGCCCGGCGCCGAGCTCCGCGGTGAGCTGCCGCTGCACCTGCCGCGCGCTGTAGCCGAGCCGTCCGGCGAGCCCGGCGACGCCCTCCCGGTCGACCACGCCGTCGGCGATCAGCCGCATGGCCCGGCCCACCACGTCCGCGCGGACGTTCCACTCGGCGGAGCCGGGCACGGCGTCCGGGCGGCACCGCCGGCAGGCCCGGAAGCCCGAGCCCTGCGCGGCGGCGGCCGTGGCGAAGAACCGTACGTTGGCCCGCTTCGGGGTGACGGCGGGGCAGCTCGGCCGGCAGTAGATGCCGGTCGTCTCGACGGCGAAGAAGAAGGCGCCGTCGAAACGCCCGTCACGACTGCGTACGGCTTCGTACCGGAGGTCTTCCCCCGTGTCCTGGTCCCTTGTGTCGTCGTCCCTCACGCTGTCCAGTCTCCGCCGTCGGAGGGTCTGCCGCTGGCGGAAATCGGACACGGCGCTGCGGGCAGGGCGCTGCGGACACCGGGCGGCTAGGAACGCCAGTGCGCTCCGCGCTTCGCCTCCATCGCGGCTTTTCCGATCGCGCCCTTGCGCTTCCAGTCCTTGCGGATCTCCGCTCGGAGCCGGGCGTCCGTCTTGGCGACGATGCGCTGGTTCTCCCGCAGGAGCTTGCGGTAGCTGAGCAGCCGCCGCTCCGGAAGGTCGCCGTCCTCGACGGCGGCCAGCACGGCACATCCCGGCTCGGCCTCGTGGGCGCAGTCGTGGAAGCGGCACCGCTCGGCCAGTTCCTCGATCTCGGAGAACACCTGCCCGACGCCGCTCTCGGCGTCCCACAGCCCGACGCCCCGCAGTCCGGGCGTGTCGATCAGGACGCCCCCGCCGGGCAGCGCGAGCAGGTTGCGGGTGGTCGTGGTGTGCCGGCCCTTGCCGTCGACGTCCCGGGTGGCCTGGACGGCCATGACGTCCTCGCCGAGCAGCGCGTTGGCGAGGGTCGACTTGCCCGCGCCGGACTGCCCGAGCAGCACGGACGTACCACCGCCGACGATCGCCGCGACCACGTCGAGCCCGGCCCCGTCCACAGCGCTGACCGGCACCACCGGCACGCCGGGCGCGCTGGTCTCCACGTCCTGGACGAGGTGGGCGACGGTGACGGCGTCCGGCACGAGGTCGGCCTTGGTGAGGACGACGACGGGCTGTGCCCCGGACTCCCAGGCGAGCGCGAGGAACCGTTCGACGCGGCCGAGGTCGAGCTCGACGGCCAGGGGCACGGCGACGATGGCGTGGTCGACGTTGGCCGCGAGGATCTGTCCCTCGGACCGCTTGGAGGAGGTGGAGCGGACGAAGGCGGTGCGGCGCGGCAGGTAGGCGCGGACGTAGCGCGGGTTACCGCCGGGTTCGACGGCGACCCAGTCACCGGTGCAGACGACCCGCATCGGATCGTGCGGCGTGACGAAGGCGGTGTCGGCGCGCAGCACCCCGTCGGCGGTGACGACGTCGCACTGTCCGCGGTCGACCCGGATCACGCGTCCGGGCAGCAGTCCTTCGGCGGTGTAGGGGGCGAACTCGTCCGCCCATGCGTCGTCCCAGCCGTACGGGGCGAGCGCGGAGGAAACAGATGAGGCAGAGCTGGAAGTCAAGGGTGACCCTTCCCAGGTCGGCCCCGGCCCGACAGTCGGTCGGATCAGCCGGCGGCCTTGGAGGTGGACTTGATGAACTGGATGCGGGCAGCGCTCATCGCAAAGACAGCCATCGGTCAACACCTCCTCGATCCTCGACTCTTGGTGGTACTCGGCTCCCGGTGGAACCGCCGTCACGGTATCCCGTCACGGCCGAGGCGCGTCAACTGCTTTTCGCGCAGTCCTGGCCGTTCAGCGTGAAGTCGTACGGCGGGGAGTTCTTGCCGCGCCAGGAGGCGAGGAAGCCGAAGGCCAGGTCGCCGCCCGCGGGGACCGACTTGTTGTAGTCGGCGGCGGTCGCGGTGACGCGGGAGCCGTCCTGGGAGACGGCGGCGTCCCACATCTGGCCGACGTGCTGGCCGTCGCGGAAGGACCAGGACACGCGCCAGGAGTCGAGGGACTTGCTGCTGGTGACCGTGACGGTGGCCTGGAAGCCGTCGGGCCACTGGTTGACCAGGTCGTATTCCACCCGGCAGGAGGGGCTCTCGCTCTCGTCGCCCTTCGTGGGAGAGGAGGTGCCCTGCGGTTCGGTGTGGCGGTTGCTGCTCTCCGGTTTGCCGGGCTTCTCCGACTTGCTCGTGTCCTGGGTCGTCTTGCCTGCCGGCTTCGAGGTCGCGGGAGGCAGGGTCGGGGCGGACGGCAGGGGCGGGTCGGGGTTGGGGTTGGGGTCGGCCACCGGCTGACGGCCCACGTCGCCGCGCGCCCCGAGGTCGTCGCCGGAGCCGCCGAACGGCATCATCGAGACGCCGAGCGCGAGGACGGAGACCAGCACGGCGGCGACGAGGAGGCCGTTGCGGGCGACGCGCGCCTTCTGCTCCGCGTCCTCCGGTCCGTCGTTCGCCTTGTCCGACGGGCCGGGGCGGCCGGCGCCCAGCCGGACCTCGGCGGCGCGGCGGCGGCGCTCCAGGTAGGCGAGGCCGCCCCAGCCGATCACCCCGCCGGCCAGGGCCCCGGGCAGTCCGCCGCCGTGCAGGCGCAGACAGGCCGCGGCCTCGGCGCACTGGACGCAGGTGGCGAGGTGCCGGGAGAGGTCACCCGGCGTGTCGGCGGCGGAGGAGCGGGTGACGGCGTCCAGCAGCCGGGCGTAGCTGCGGCACTGGGCGTCCATCGGGGTGTCGAGGTGGTTGCGGTGGCAGCGGTCCCGGAACAGGGTGCGCACCTGCTGGAGTTCGTCGGCGGCGGTGGCCGGGTCGAGGCCCAGGCGGCGGGCGACCACGGACAGCGGCAGCGCCTCGACCTCGGCCAGCCACAGCAGTTCCGCGTCGGCCTGCTGGAGGTCGCGCAGTCCGCGCAGCGCGAGCGGGCGCGTCAAGGGCGGGCCGGTGTAGCGGTCGGCCTTGTCCGAGTTGAGCCACAGGCGCAGGTCGGGGTCGAGTTTGTGACCCTGCCCCTCCTCTTCCCAGGCCGCGGCCGTGGTGCGTACGGCGGTCAGCAGCAGGGGTATCCGGGGCAGCCGGGCCGCGCGGCGGCCGGCGCTTCGCAGCTGGCCGGTTTCGGCCGCGCGGGCCTCACGTGTGCCGTGTGCGAACGCCTCGCGGCCGAGCTGTGCGGCGGCGGTGGAGCCGGACGTGCACAGGTCGGCGTAGGCGAGGACCGCGTCCCAGCACTCGGAGAACAGCGCGGCCTCGGCGGCGTCCTGAGGGGTCGGCAGGTCGGGCATGGGTCTCCTGCATCCACAAGCGAGGTCAACTCACCGTATTGGCAATGGAGTTGGGGGGAACCTCGAAGGCAGGGCAAGAGCTTTTCACGCCACCCACACAACTGACAAGCGCCCTGTTCAGATAAACACGACAGGGCGGCGCGCCCCCACGGCTCCGGCGTCTGTATGCCGTACGGGTACGACCGCCCTGCGACTCAACGCCGTACCGCAATGATGCACGACGTCATCGAAGCGTTATCAAACAGCGGTGGGTTCGTCCGCCGGCAGGCTGTCCATGAAGGAGCTGACCGAGAAGACCGCGCGTCCGGCCCCGGGGGGACCGTAGCCGGGGGGCGAGGAGAGGCCGAAGTCCTCCATGGTCTGCCGGTACGCCTGGAGCAGGCGGATGTGGTACTCCAGGGGCGCGCCCTGGGGGTTGGCCTTGCCGAGCGGCGTCGTGGGCTCCGGGCACCAGGTGGTGAAGCGGGGCGTGATGCCGTGCGACATGAAGAAGCGCAGGCCCTCGGTGGTGGAGGCGATGGCCTCGTCGACCGTGGTGAAGCCGAACGGCTCGGCCATCTCCACGCCCGCCACGAAGTTGGGGATGACGTTGCGCGCGCCGAAGATGTCCGCCGAGTCGAGGATGCGCTTGTGCCACTCGTCGCGGCCGACGTAGCGCTCCTTTCCGGGGCAGTACATCTTGAACAGGTACTCGTCCCACACCTCGTAGTTGGGGTGGTAGATCTGCACGCCGTGGTCCTTGAACCGCTGTACGTCGTCGCGCGGCAGCGCCTGGGCCACGACCTTTCCGATCCAGCGGCCGGGGAAGCGTTCCTCGATGGCCTTGGCGTAGTGGCCGTAGAAGTCGGCCTCGTCGCGGCCGGAGACCGTCTTGGTGATGGCGCCGCCGGTGAGGGTGTAGGCGGTGGAGGCCTTCGCCGTGTCGTAACGGTCGATGATCTCCAGGGCCTCCAGGACCTCCTCGACGTCCTTCACCCCGGTGTACGGGCGCCCGGCGGCCTTGTGCTGGCGCCAGTTGTGGTTGATGTCGCAGTACTGGCACTCCTCCTTGGCGCCGAAGTACTGGCAGACCCGGAAGACGGTCAGGTAGATCAGGTAGCCCCACTGGATGGTCGGGGCCACCTCCATGACCGACTTCCCGCTCGCGAGGGTGTGCCGGTAGTACTCGGGCATCGGCGGCACGCCGACGTCGGAGATCCGCTTGCCGTCGAGGTAGAGGCCCAGGACGCCGTCCTCGTTCGCGGCGACGCGGTACGGGGAGGCGGGGTTCACGCGCACCGAGACGACGGTCCGGCGCAGGTCGTACGGGCCGCCGGTGAGGATGATCTCCTCGGGCGGCCGGCGCAGCGCGGCCTCGCCCAGCTCGGGCAGGGTGCCGTGGTCGAAGGAGAAGATGAAGTACGACTTCGGCTTGACCTCGCCGCCCTCGTTGTCGCTGAGCGCGGACGGGTCGAAGGCCACGCCGCCGCGGAGCAGGTCCTCCTTGAAGACGGCCTCCCGCGGAACATGCGGGAATCGCTCCATCAGATCCTCGACCAGCGCGGTACGGCTGCCGCTGCTCATCCCGTCTCTCCTCCCGGCTCGGACGTACGACTCCTCACGGTATGCCCATGGGTGTGCGAGGCCGGTACCGGGTCCCCCTGACTCGGATGTATGTCCCTTATGTTCGCGAGTTACCGCCGGCTCGCGATCAGCGGCGTGACGCCCTGTAACGTGCCGGCTCGCGGCGGATCACAGCCGCGGGCACGAAGGAGCGGGGATGCCGGGAATACGCAGCAGCAGGATCACACCACTGAACAGGATGGGCGGGCGGGCCGTCGACCCCTGGAAGTCGGTGCGGCGAACGGCCGGGCTGGTGGCGTTCGGATGGGTGTCCGCAGCGGGCACCACCGGCCTCGCGTACCTGACCTTGGGCCTGGAGGTGGTCCCCATCATGGTCGGGGTACTCCTGTGCTTCGCCTTCGCCTTGATGTTGCTCCTTCTCCACCGAGCCGTGTGGCTGACCGTACTGTCCGCGGTGCCCGCGTTGTTCGTGCTCGTCGGGTCCGTCCAGTACGCACCCGAGGCAGCCCTGGAACGGCGCGGCGTGCGCGAGAGCGTGGTGATCGTGGCCGACACCGCGGCCGGCACGTCGAGCGACAACCATCGCTTCACCCTCCGGGGGACGGACGGGAAGGAGCTGGAGGAGAAGCTGGGGTTCGACGGCGGCGCCTGGGCTCCGGAGGTGGGTGACCGGCTCGACGTCATCCGCGACCCCGAGGGCGCCGTCCCGATGGAACAAGCGGATGACGTCGACGCCGCGGGCCGGCTGGGCGGCCTGATCGGCGGCACGGTGGCGTGGACGCTGATGGCGGTGCTGGCGGGCTGGCGTGGCCATGTCCGCCGACGCCGAGGCAGGGACTCCCTGGTGTACCAGCTCCTGTGATCTCACCGGTGCCGGCCGGTCCGGCAGAACAAGTGCCTGCCCGTCCTTGCGGGCCTGCCGGGTACGCACCCGGGCGATGTCAGCCGCGGTGACGCTCCCGGCGCCGTCTGCGGTGACACGGACCGTGGGGAAACCCGGCCCCGTCACCGACTGCCCCACCCCCCTCAGGCCGCGCGCTCCAGCGCCGCCAGGTCGACCGCGTACGCCAGTTTCCCCCCGGCCAGCAGCCGTTCCGCCTCCTCGGCGACCGTCAGCCCGAGGCGGGCCAGCTCGTTGCCCTGGGAGCCCGCGAGGTGTGGGGTGACGAAGGCTCCGGGCAGGTCGTACAGGGGTGAGTCGGCGGGGAGGGGCTCGGGGTCGGTGACGTCGAGGATCGCGGTCAGGCGCCCGGCGCGCAGTTCCGCCACGAGGGCGTCGTGGTCGACCAGGGCGCCGCGCGCGGTGTTGATCAGCACCGCCCCGTCGGGCATCAGGGCCAGCTCGCGGCGGCCGATCATGTGGTGGGTCTCGGGTGTCTCGGGGGCGTGGACGGTGACGATGTCGGACGTGCGCAGCAGGTCGTCCAGCGGCAGCAGGGGGACGCCGAGCGCGGCGGCCTCCTCCTCGTCGACGTACGGGTCGGTGAGGGCGGGCCGCAGATCGAAGGGGCGGAGCAGTTCGAGGACGCGGCGGCCGATGCGGGAGGCTCCGACGACGCCGACGCGGCGGCCGTAGTTGCCGATGCCGGGGACGACGCCCCAGCCGGAGGAGGTGCGGGTGGCGCGCATCCGGTCGCGGGAGACGAGGACGTCCTTCCCCGCGAGCAGGATCATGGCGAGGGTGTACTCCGCGACCGGCAGCGCGTTCGCGGCCGCGGCCGAGGAGACGGCGATGCCGCGCCGCCAGATCCCGGGGGTGGCGAAGGACTTGACCGAGCCGGCCGAGTGCAGGACGGCGCGCAGCCGGGGAGCCGCGTCGAGGACCGCCTCGTCGAGCCGGGGGCAGCCCCAGCCGGTCACCAGGATCTCGGTCCGGGCCAGCGCCTCGCGCACGCCCGGGTCGGCGAAGTCCCGCGCCACGAGCGCCGGATCGATGTCCACCGACTCGCGCAGCCGCGCCAGCACCTCCGGCGGGAAGACCTGCGGCACGTTCTCGGCGGTCATGGCGAACAGTGCCTGGGGGCGCTGGCTCAAGGAGGTGACCTTCCGGCTCGGTGGCGCGCTGAGGGACGGTTCAGCGAGACACGCGTGGATGAGCGGCCCGGGACAGAAACCGCTCTCTACGACTTCTCCACGGTAGGCCGAGCCGGGCGGCAGGAGCAATGGAGGGCAGGAGCATGGAACAGCACGGCGAGGTAGGTTCCGGCCGGGGGCTCTCCCGGTCCCCGCTGTCTCGGGGAAGGACGACGCGATGAACGGGACCGTGACCAACTGGGCGGGGAACATCACCTACGCGGCCAAGGAACTGCACCGGCCGGGCTCGCTCACCGCGCTGCGCGCCCTCGTCGCGGACAGCGACCGGGTGCGGGTCCTGGGCAGCGGACACTCGTTCAACGAGATCGCCGAGCCGGGCGCCCAGGGCGTCCTGCTGTCGCTGGCGGACCTGCCCCCGGAGGTGGACGTCGACACGGCGGCCCGGACGGTCCGGGTCGGCGGCGGCGTGCGCTACGCGGAACTGGCCCGCCGGGTGCACACCGAGGGCCTGGCCCTGCCCAACATGGCGTCGCTGCCGCACATCTCGGTGGCCGGGTCGGTCGCGACCGGCACCCACGGCTCCGGCGTGCTCAACGGCCCGCTGTCGGCGGTCGTGCGCGAGGTGGAGCTGGTCACGGCGGACGGCTCGACGGTGACCATAGGCCGGGACGAGGAGCGGTTCGGCGGAGCCGTCACCTCGCTCGGGGCACTGGGTGTCGTCAGCGCGCTCACCCTCGACCTGGAGCCGGCGTACGAGGTAGCGCAGCACGTGTTCACCGAACTGCCCTTCGCGGGGCTGGACTCCGGGACGTTCGAGACGGTGATGGCGACGGCGTACAGCGTCAGCCTGTTCACCGACTGGCGTGCGCCGGGCTTCCGGCAGGTGTGGCTCAAGCGGCGCTCCGACCAGCCGCTGCCCGCCTTCCCCTGGGCCACTCCCGCCACCGAGAAGATGCACCCCGTGCCGGGGATGCCCGCGGTCAACTGCACCGAGCAGTTCGGCGTGCCGGGGCCGTGGCACGAGCGGCTGCCGCACTTCCGGGCGGAGTTCGTCCCGAGCAGCGGGGCGGAGTTGCAGTCGGAGTACCTGTTGCCGCGCGGGCACGCCGTCGAGATGCTGCACGCGCTCGACGCGATCCGGGAGACCATCGCCCCGGTCCTCCAGACCTGCGAGGTGCGCACGGTCGCCGGTGACGACCAGTGGCTGAGCCCCTCCTACGGGCGGGACACCGTGGCGGCGCACTTCACCTGGGTCGAGGACACTCCGGCGGTGCTGCCGGTGGTGCGGCGGGTCGAGGAGGCGCTGGCCCCGTTCGCGGCGCGGCCGCACTGGGGGAAGGTGTTCACCGTGCCCGCGTCCGCCCTGCGCGGGCTGTATCCGCGGCTCGGCGATTTCCGCGCGCTGGCGCGGGAGTTGGACCCGCGGGGGACGTTCGCCAACGCCTTCGTGCGGGGCGTGCTGACGGACGCGTAACGGGCTGGCCCTCCGGCCGTCCGGCGGCGGACGGCCGGAGGGTCAGGCCGTGGCGTGCGGCCGACCGGGTCCGCCGGTGGACGTGGCGCGGTCGGCCTCGTCCTCGGCGAGCAGGGAGAGCAGCGACGCCACGGTCAGGCCGGCCTCGGCGGGGTGCCGCAGCACCTTGCCGGGGTCGATCCGGTACGTGTTGGTGCGGCCCTCCCGGGTGTGGGAGAGATAACCGTCCTGCTCCAGGTCGGCGATGATCTTCTGGACGGCGCGTTCGGTGAGCCGGCAGTGGGCCGCGATGTCCCGGATGCGGGCGTTGTGGTTGTCGGCGATGGCTGCCAGCACGCGGGCATGGTTGGTGAGAAACGTCCATCCGGTGTGTGGCTCGGGCACTCCATCCATGCTCCAACTCTACCGACCAGGCGTACACGTATTCAAAAACACGTACTGCGTTTCATGTATTGGTTGACGGGTGTGGGGTAGAGAGGCAACGCTGGATAGTGGAGGAACGGCGAACAGACAAGGGAGAACGGGGCCATGCCGGACCCTGCGCACTCGGTGGCGGCGATCCCGCCTTGCATGGCGACCATGGACGTCATGCCGGACGGCGACCGGATGACCGTCACCGTGTGGGGTGAACTCGACCTGGGCAGCCGGCGGCTGCTGCCGGATCTGCACGACATCCTCACACTGTCGGGCAGCGGCATCGACCTGCGGCTGGACGCGGTCGGGTTCTGCGACTGCTCCGGGCTCAACACGCTGCTCGACCTGCGGCTGCGCGCCCTCGACGAGGGCAAGACGGTCAGCGTCCGCCCCTGCGGCCCCGCGGTCGAACGCCTGCTCGACCTGACCGGCACCCGGGAGCTGCTCGCGGCCCCGGGCCCGCGCCCCGACGCCGTACGCCCGGCCACCGACGGGCCCGGTCCGCCCACGGGCGACGAGGACCAGGACCTCCGTGCCGAAGTCACCCAGTTGCGACGGGCCATGCAGACCCGGCCGACCATAGACCTGGCCCGCGGCATCCTGATGGCCTCCTTCGGCCTGAGCCCCGAGGGGGCCTGGAGCGTGCTGGTCAGGACTTCCCAGAACACGAACACCAAGCTGCACCATCTGGCCCGGGAACTGGTGGACACCGTGCACGGCAGTACGCTGCCCGAGCCGGTGCGGCAGCAGCTCGCGGCGGCCGTCGCGAGCACGGCCCCCCGGAGCGAGGCGCCGGCGTGCCCCGCGAAGGGGCCCTGATCCGAGGCGTCACGGGACATCGCCTGAGGCATCATGAGCAGACTTCGATCAGCCATCACCGGCCCTCACCGCCCCTCACCTGGAGCGCACTTTATAAAGCCCCTTTCCTAACCCCTTGTCGAAAGTCCCGGCAGCCCATAGCCTTGCGCCGCGCCGGTGCCGAAGTCGACCCGGCCCGAGCCGGCCTGGGAAGGGATGGGCACCCCGGTGAAGCGCACATCACGCGACATCCGCACCGCGAACCGCTACGAGGTGCTGCGCCAGATCATCGCCGAGTCACCGACCTCCCGGCAGGAGCTGGCGGCCGCCACAGGGCTCAGTCTCGCCACGGTCGCCACACTCGTCGGTGAACTGCTCGACCTCCGCATGATCACGGAGGTCGGCTTCGAGGACTCGGCCGGCGGCCGCCCCCGGGGCCTGGTCGCGGTCAACAGCTCGGGGGGCGCGCTGATCGGCGTCGACATCGCCGAGACGTACGTCCATGTCGAGCTGTTCGACCTGGGGCTGAACGTCCTCGCCCGCGCCGAGGAGGACGTCCGCGCCGGCGAGAGCCTGCCGGAGCAGGTGGTGGGCCATGTGGCCGCCGCGGTCGGCTCGGTGGTCACCCAGGCCGGCATCGAGGGCGCCCGGGTGCTCGGGGTCGGGGTGAGCGTGCCGGGGCAGGTGGACCGCGCCACCGGCACCTCGGAGTACGCGCCCAACTGGGACTGGCACGACGTACCGCTGCTCGACCTGCTCACCGAGCACATCGCCTACCCCCTGTACCTGGACAACCCGCTGCGCGCCAGCGCGGTGGCCGAGCTGTGGTTCGGGGCCGCGCGCGGGCGGGGCAACGCCGTCGTGGTCAACCTCGGGACCGGGGTGGGCGCCGGGCTCGTCCTGGGCGGCGGGCTGCACCGCGGGGTGAGCAACAGCGCCGGTGAGTGGGGCCACACCACGATGGTCCTGGACGGACGCCTGTGCCGCTGCGGCAATCACGGCTGCGTGGAGACGTACGTCGGCGCGCGCGGCATCATGCTGAACCTGCGCGAGATCGGACCCGACAGCGCGCTGCTGCACCCGGACGACCAGACGGCGACCATCGACGCGCTGGCCCGCGGCCTCGCGGCGGACGACCCGGTGGCACGCCGGGCCGTCCATGAGACCGCGCGCTATCTGGGCGCCGGCGTCGCCGACCTGGTGAACCTGTTCAACCCCGAGATCGTCGTGCTGAGCAGTTGGGTCGCCCGCACCCTGGGCGAACCGCTGCTGCACGAGGTGCGCGAGGCCGTCGCCCGGCACGCGCTGCCGCGGCCGCTGGCCGCCACCGAGATCGTCCTCTCCCCGATCCCCACCGACCCGGTGTGCCTGGGCGCGGCGACGTTCGCGCTCGAAGGGGCGCTCCAGACCGTCGGGCAGAAGAACGGCAAACGCACCACCTCCGCGAGAAGCACCACCCCCGCACGGAGCCGCACCACCGCTCCACCCTCCTAGCGGCGGAAGCAACTCCTCCGCCACTCCCGCATGTTCGAAATCGCGAACCGGACACAACGCTTCGAACAGACTTCGTCCAACCCCTTGCCGAAGCCTTAGCCGAAGCTCTAGCGTCCCGCACCGCACCCCTCTTTGAGCCATCTGGCGCGAGGCCCCCCGGGCCGTGAGCCATCAGGCAGTGAGCCGAAGAGCCGCAGCCGCACTCGAGACAAGGACGTCAGCATGTCGGCATCGAGCAACATGAACTGGGACCGCCGCAACGTACTGCGGGCCGCGATGGGCCTGGCCGCCGCCGGCGGACTGGCCGCGTGCGGCAGCAACACCGGCCGCAGCAGCGGAGGTTCGGGCGACGGCCTCGTCCAGTACTTCCACGCGTACGGCGAGGCCGGCGTCGAGCAGGCCGTCAAGCGGTACGCGAAGGCGTACAAGGACGCCAACGTGACCACGCAGTGGATCACCGGCAACAACTACGAGCAGAAGCTCTTCGCCGCGCTGCTCACCAAGAACGCGCCCGACGTCTTCGAGTTCCACCCGCAGATCCAGATGGTCAAGAGCGGACAGGTGGCGGACCTGACCGACATCCTCGGCCCGGTCAAGGACGACTTCAACCCGGCCGACATCAAGTCGCACACGGTCGACGGCAAGATATACGGCATCCGGATGATCGACGACCCGCAGTTCCTCTTCTACCGGCCCTCGCTGTTCGAGAAGGCGAAGATCGAGGTGCCGACCACGCTCGAGGAGCTGATCGAGGCCGCCGACAAGCTGACCACCAGCAAGGTCAAGGGCCTCTTCCTCGGCAACGACCTGACCTCGGTGGACCGGCCGCTGATCTGGTCGGCAGGCGCCGACACGCTCACCGCGGACAACAAGCCCGCCTTCAACACCGACGCCGTCGCCGAGGGCCTCAAGCAGCTGCGCGGTCTCTTCACCAGCGGCAACCTGCTCCTCGACGCCCCCGCCGACTCGTGGGACCCGTCCGCCCTCATCCAGGGCCTCACCGCGATGCAGTGGTGCGGCATGTGGGCCATGCCGGCCATGCAGAAGGCGCTCGGCGACGACATCGGAATCTTCCCGTTCCCGAAGGTCGGCTCGGCCGGCAAGCAGTCGGTCTACAACGGCGGCTGGTCGATGTTCGTCAACGCCAAGAGCAAGAACGTCGACGCGGCCAAGGAATACGTCAAGTGGCTGTGGCTGGACAAGAAGGACTACCAGGAGGACTTCGCCACCTCCTACGGCTTCCACATCCCGCCGCGCACCTCGCTCGCCGAGTCCGCGACCAAGCTGAAGTCCGGCCTGCCGGCCGAGGGCGTCAAGCTCTTCAACGAGTTCGGTCACTTCGACAACATCGGCTGGACGCAGGCCATGATCGCCGCGTTCTGGGACGTGATCGCCAACACCGTCCGCAAGAACGGCGACCCGAAGGCCGCGCTCGACGCCTGTGAGAAGAAGGTCAACGCCGAACTCAAGAAGCTCTTCGGATAGACCACCGGACGGATCTCGACATGTCGACCACCACCACACGCGGGGTCGCCCAGCCCGCCCCGGCCAAGGTCTCCGAGACCCGGCCGCGGCGGGGCCTGCGGGCGAGCAGCACCTTCAACTTCTGGCTCTTCACCGGCCCGTTCCTGATCGGCCTGGTGATCTTCGTCTTCGTGCCCATCGGCTGGAGCATCTGGCTCAGCTTCTTCGAGGCACGCTTCACCGTGACGCCGAGCGAGTTCGTCGGCTTCGACAACTACAAGCAGATCCTGACGGACACGAACTTCCGGAACTCCCTCGTCACGTTCACCGTGTTCGCCGCGTTCATCGTGCCGGCCACCTGGGCCATGTCGCTGGGACTCGCCCTGCTGGTGAACCGGCTGCGGTTCATGCGGGCGTTCTTCCGTTCGGTGTTCTTCCTGCCGACCGCGGTCAGCTATGTCGCCGCCGCGCTGATCTGGAAGATGTCCATCTTCAACGGCGTCCGCTTCGGCCTGGCCAACACCGTCCTCGGCTGGTTCGGCATCGACAACGTCGCGTGGCTCGCCAACCCCGACCCGCCCTGGTACTGGCTGGTCATCGTGACCGTCCGTCTCTGGCTCCAGTCGGGCTTCTACATGATCCTCTTCATCGCGGCGCTGCAGAACATCCCGCGGGAGCTGTACGAGGCCGCCGCCATCGACGGCGCCAAGCCGGGCTGGCAGACCTTCCGGCACATCACGCTGCCGCAGCTGCGGGCCACGTCCACCGCGGTGATCCTGCTGCTGCTGATCGCCGCCTACCAGGCCTTCGACGAGTTCTTCAACCTGCTCGGCAAGGCCACCTGGGGACAGCCGCCGCTGGTCGAACTCTACAAGATGGCCCTCGGCCAGAACCAGAACTACGGCGCGGGCAGCGCGGGCGCGGTCGTCCTGACCCTGCTCATCTGCGTCGTGACCCTCTTCCAGGGCAAGATCATGGGCTTCGGAAGGGGTGAGGAGACCAAGTGACCACCACAGCACCCGACGTCAGGAAGACCGCCGAGCCGGGCAAGGTCAAGCGCGGCGGAGTCATCGGCAACACCGGCCTGTACATCGCGACCGGAGTCGCGGGCCTGCTCTTCCTCATCCCCTTCTACCTGATCGTCCGCAACGCGCTGATGACCGACCCGGAGATCACGGGCGAGGAGTGGAAGTGGTTCCCCACCTCCATCCAGTGGAGCAACTTCAGCGAGCCGTTCGACGACGTCACCGTCGACTTCGCCCGTTCCCTGTGGAACTCGGTGGTCGTCGCCGTCCTGCACACCTCGGGCATCCTGCTGATCTGCTCGATGGCCGGGTACGGACTCGCCCGGATCCCGTACAAGCACGCCAACAAGGTGTTCTACGCCGTCCTGGTCACCCTGATGGTTCCCACGGCGGTCACCTTCGTGCCGAGCTTCGTGCTGGTCTCGTCCCTCGGCTGGGTGGACAGTTACCGGGGTCTCATCATCCCGGGCCTCTTCAGTGGTTTCACGTGCTTCCTGTTCCGGCAGTACTTCCTGGGGTTCCCCAAGGAACTGGAGGAGGCAGCGCGCGTGGACGGGCTCGGCTACTGGGGCGCCTA
Source organism: Streptomyces coeruleofuscus (assembly GCF_039532725.1). Lineage (NCBI taxonomy): Bacteria > Bacillati > Actinomycetota > Actinomycetes > Kitasatosporales > Streptomycetaceae > Streptomyces > Streptomyces coeruleofuscus. Next base: position 571,354 of record NZ_BAAASE010000001.1, on the reverse strand, counting down.
CTGGCGGATCGTCGTGCCGAACTCGCTGAACTTCTTCGCGGCCATCGCGACGATCACCTTCATCAACGGCTGGAACGCCTTCCTGTGGCCCCTGGTCATCGGACAGGATCCGAGTGCCTGGACAGTCCAGGTGGCGCTGTCGTCGTACATGACGAACCAGACCGTCAACTACCACCTGATCTTCATGGCCACCGCCATCTCGATCCTGCCCCTGATCTTCGTCTTCCTCTTCCTCCAGCGCTGGCTGGTGCAGGGGATCGCACAGACCGGCATCAAGGGCTGAGCTAGGAGACCGATGTCTTTCCGCACCACCGCCGACTACGTCGAGGACGTCTCCCCGGGCAGCGGGGCCCTGCCGCCCCGCGCCTGGTACGCGTCCTCGGACGCGCGGTCCCTGTCCCTGAACGGCAGCTGGCGCTTCCGGCTGTCCGCGACGATCGACGCCGAGGACGACTCGTTCGCCGAGGAGGGCTACGAGGCCGGGGACTGGGCCGAGGTCACGGTCCCCGGGCACTGGGTACTCCAGGGCGACGGGGCGTTCGGGTCCCCGATCTACACCAACCACCTCTACCCCTTCCCGGTGGACCCGCCGCACGTCCCGACGGAGAACCCGACCGGGGACCATCTGCGCGTCTTCGACCTGCCGTCCGACTGGCCGTCGGACGGCGCGGCGGTGCTGCGGTTCGACGGTGTCGAGTCCTGCGCCCGGGTGTGGCTGAACGGCACGGAGCTCGGCGAGTTCAAGGGCTCCCGGCTGCCGCACGAGTTCGCCGTCGGGCACCTGCTGAAGCCGGGCGAGAACGTGTTGGCCGTGCGCGTGCACCAGTGGTCGGCCGGGTCGTACCTGGAGGACCAGGACCAGTGGTGGCTGCCGGGCATCTTCCGTGACGTGACGCTGCTGCACCGCCCGGCGGGCGGCGTGGGCGACTTCTTCGTGCACGCCTCCTACGACCACACCACCGGCGAGGGCACCCTGCGCGTCGACTCCGACGTCGACGGGCGGGTGACCGTCCCCGGCCTGGGCATCGATGTGGCCACCGGCGAGTCGGTGACGGTCGCGGTCGAGCCGTGGACGGCCGAGACGCCGAAGCTCTACGACGGTGTGCTGGCCACCGAGGGCGAGCGGGTGCCGCTGCGGATCGGCTTCCGCACGGTCGTCCTCGAGGACGGGCTCATCAAGGTCAACGGCAGGGCCGTCCTCTTCAAGGGCGTCAACCGGCACGAGTGGCACCCCGAGCAGGGCCGCGCGCTCGACCTGGAGACCATGCGCGAGGACGTGCTGCTGATGAAGCGGCACAACCTCAACGCCGTGCGCACCTCGCACTACCCGCCGCACCCGGCCTTCCTCGACCTGTGCGACGAGTACGGCCTGTGGGTCATCGACGAGTGCGACCTGGAGACCCACGGCTTCACCGAGCAGGACTGGCGGGACAACCCGGTCGACGACGACCGCTGGACCCCGGCCCTGCTGGACCGTGCCGCGCGGATGGTCGAGCGGGACAAGAACCACCCGTCGATCGTGTTCTGGTCGCTGGGCAACGAGGCCGGCACCGGGCGCGGACTCACCGCCATGGCCGAGTGGATCCACGACCGCGACCCCGAGCGGCTGGTGCACTACGAGGGCGACTGGAACTGCCGCGACACGGACGTCTACTCGCGGATGTACGCCTTCCACGACGAGGTCGACAAGATCGGGCAGCGGCTCGACGGCGGCACCCGCAAGCGCCGCGAGCTGCCGTTCATCCAGTGCGAGTACGGGCACGCCATGGGCAACGGCCCGGGCGGCCTCGCCGACTACCAGGAGCTGTTCGAGAAGCACGAGCGGCTCCAGGGCGGCTTCATCTGGGAGTGGATCGACCACGGCGTCAAGCACCCCGAGCTGGGCTACGCCTACGGCGGTGACTTCGGGGAGGAGCTGCACGACGGCAACTTCGTCTGCGACGGGCTGGTCTTCCCGGACCGGACGCCGTCGCCGGGCCTCGTGGAGTACAAGAAGGTCATCGAGCCGGTCCACATCGAGGGCGACGGCGCGAACGGCATCGTGCGGATCACCAACAAGCAGGACTTCGCCGACCTGTCCGCCCTGGCCTTCGAGTGGTCGTGCCAGGTGGACGGCGAGACGGTCGAGTCGGGTTCGCTGTCGGTGCCGGCGCTGGCGCCGGGCGAGAGCGCCGAGGTGAAGCTGCCGGAGCCGCCCGTGGACGGCCGCGGCGGCGAACGCCAGTGGACCGTGCGGGCGCTGCTCGCCGACAACACGCTGTGGGCCGCGAAGGACCACGTCGTGGCCTGGGGGCAGTTCGCCGCGGGGGCACGGCCGCTGCCGACCTTCCCCGCGACCGACCGGCCCGTGCGCGACGGGGACCGCTTCACGCTCGGCCCGGCCGCGTTCGACGCCCGCACCGGTGCGCTGCGGTCGATCGGCGGCGTCGGGGTGAGCGCCCCGCGGCTGGACGTGTGGCGGGCGCCGACCGACAACGACGACGGCGCGGAGTGGCAGACCGACACCCGCTACGGGATGCTGTGGCGCACGCTCGGCCTGCACCGCATGCGGCACCGCCTGGTATCGGTCGAGGCGGGCGACGACGCGCTGACGGTCCGCACCCGGGTGGCGCCCGCCGCCCGCGAGGTGGGCCTGGACACGGTGTACCGCTGGACGTCCGACGGCGAGCGGCTGCGGCTGACCGTGTCCGTGACGCCGGAAGGCGGCTGGACGCTGCCGCTGCCCCGGCTCGGCGTCCGCTTCGGGCTGTCGGAGGCCGACCGGGTCGAGTGGTTCGGCGGCGGTCCGGGCGAGGCGTACCCAGACACCCGGACGGCGTCCATGGTGGGCCGCTGGCAGTCGACCGTGGACCGGCTCCAGACGCCGTACGTCCGCCCGCAGGAGAACGGCGCCCGCGCCGACGTCCGCTGGGTGGAGTTCGGCGGTCTGCGGATCGAGGGCGATCCGGAGTTCTGGTTCACCGCCCGGCGCTGGACCACCGAGCAGCTGGACGCGGCCCGGCACCGCACCGACCTCACGCCCGGCGACACGGTGTGGGTCAACCTCGACCACGGGCAGCACGGCATCGGCTCGCAGTCGTGCGGCCCGGGTCCGCTGCCGCAGTACTTCCTGAAGGCCGAGCCGGCGGAGTTCGCGTTCGTGTTCTCGACCACCAGGTAAGAAATCGATGTAAGAACTCGATTAATCGATTGACCCATTGATCGACATTCCGACAGGGTCGGGACGTCATCCGCGGCCGGTCGGCCCTCGAAGCCGACCGGCCGCACCTGCTTTCCCCGCGAGGAAGTCGGTGAGCCGTTTGAGTGCCGCCATCGAGGTCCGGGGGCTGTCCCGCACCTTCCACACCACCGTCCGCCGCCCCGGCTTCCTGGGCGCCGTCAGATCACTGGTCAATCCGGAGCGGGTGGCCAAGCACGCCGTCTCCGACATCACCTTCGACGTGTCCCAGGGCGAACTCCTCGCCCTGCTCGGCCCGAACGGCGCCGGCAAGTCCACCACCATCAAGGTGCTGACCGGCATCCTCACGCCCACGTCCGGCGAGGCCCGGGTCGCGGGCGTGGTGCCGTACCGGGAGCGGGAGCGCAACGCCCGTAACGTCGGGGCGGTGTTCGGGCAGCGTACGCAGCTGTGGTGGGACCTGCCGGTGCGCGAGTCGTTCGCGATCCTGCGGGACATCTACGAGGTGCCGAAGGCCGAACACGCCGCCCGGCTGAAGGAGTTCGACGACATCCTGGACCTGTCGTCCTTCTGGGACACCCGGGTCCGCCACCTCTCCCTGGGCCAGCGGGTGCGCAGCGATCTGGCCGCCGCCCTGCTGCACGACCCGCCGGTGGTGTTCCTGGACGAGCCGACGATCGGCATGGACGTGGTGGTCAAGGAACAGGTACGGGAGTTCCTGCGCCACCAGGTGGAACAGCGCGGCCGTACGGTGCTGCTGACCACGCACGACATGACCGAGGTCGAGCGGCTCGCCGAGCGGGTGGTGCTGGTCAACCACGGCCGGCTGGTCCTGGACGGCACCCTCGACGAGATCCGCCGCGAGTTCGGCTCGACCTGGCAGGTGCGGGCCACACTCGCCGACGCGCACGCCGAGGTCGTGCCGCCGCCCGGCATCACGCTGCTGCGGCACAGCGGCGCGCAGGTCGTCTTCGGCCCCGACGGGGCGGACGCGCCCACCGTCCACCAGGCGCTGAAGGCCGTCATCGAGCGGTTCGAGGTGACGGACATCGCCCTGGACGAGGCGGACCTGGAAGACGTGATGCGGGCCGCGTACGTGCACGCCGGGGAGGTCTGACGTGGCCGCGCCGCACGCCTGGCGCTCCGCCCGCGTCACCCCGCTCGGCGAGCTCAACGCCCCGCCCCGGATGACCGCCGTCGCGCTCCGGCTGACCGTTCAGGTGGTGCTGGTCTGGTCGCTGTGGCGGGGCCTGTACGCGCAGACCGGCACGACCGCAGGGCTGAGCCGCGACCAGGCGGTGACCTACGCCGTGCTGGCCGTACTGGCGTCCCGGCTGCGGGAGCTGGACCAGTACGCGGGCCGGGACACCGTCCTCCAGCACATGCACTTCGGCACCATCGTCTACTGGTACCTGCGTCCGCTGCCGCCGCAGCGCTACTACGCCCTGCGGGCCGCCGGCGAGCAGTTGTACGGGCTCGCGTGGGCGCTGACGGGATACGTCATCTGCCTGGCGGCGGGGGTCGTCGAGCCGCCCGGTTCGGCCGCGGTGGCCGGGGTGTTCGTGCTGAGCATGCTGCTGGGCCAGTGGGTCCTGTACTACGTCATGCTCGTGCTCGACCAGTTGTGCTTCTGGACGGTCCGCAACACCGCCGCGATGCTCATCCTGATGTTCGCGCAGAACCTGCTGTCCGGGGTGTACGCGCCGCTGTGGTTCTTCCCGGACTGGTTCGTGACGATGAGCGCCTTCCTGCCCTTCCAGGCGACGCTGAGCGTGCCGCTGTCGCTGTACGTGGGGCGGATCCCCCTGTCCGACGCGGCCTTCCAGCTCTCCGTCCAGGCCGCGTGGGTCGTGGTGCTGGCGCTGTTCACCCGGCTGCTGTGGCGGCGGGCCGCCCGGCGCGTGATCTCGCAGGGAGGCTGAGATGTCGGTGAAGGCTCTGCGGATCGTGTGGCGCGTCACGGCGCTCAACTTCCGCGCGCAGATGGAGTACCGCACCGAGTTCCTGCTGATGATCGCGATCGGGGCGATCTGGCAGGTGTCGGTGATCGTGTTCGCCACGGTGCTGCTGTCCCGGTTCGCCGGGATGGGCGGCTGGGACAGCTCGGACGTGCTGCTGATCCCGGCGACCCGCATGCTGGCGCACGGGCTGTTCGTGCTGTTCCTGGGACGGATGCACTGGGCCGGCCGGCAGATTCAGGAAGGCCGGGTCGACATCTACCTGATGCGCCCGATGCCGGTCCACCGGCAGATGCAGCTGGCCTTCTTCCCCACCAACGCCATCGGGGACCTCACGGTCGCGGCCGGTCTGATGGTGGGGGCGCTGTCCCGCAGCGAGCTGGACTGGACGGCGGGCCGCATCACGTACCTGATCGCGGCCGTGCTCGGCGGCATGCTCCTGGAGGCGGCCCTGTTCACGGTCGTGGCCAGCGCTGCTCTGCGCTTCCCGGCCGCCGACCAATGGGGCCGCTGGCTGGAGGAACTCCTCGGCACGTTCGGCAGTTACCCGCTGAACGTCCTCCCCAAGGCGGTGGGCGGCCTCCTGACCTACGGTCTGCCGCTCGCGTTCGTCGCCTACTTCCCGGCGGCGGTCCTGACCGGCCACGGCCACACGACGGGGGTGCCGTTCTGGCTGGCGGCGGCGTCACCGCTGCTCGGGCTGCTGGCGTACTTGGGCTCCCGGCTGCTGTGGGGGTGGAGTCTGCGGCACTACAGCGGGGTCAACGGGTGACCGGCCGGACCCGCGGGGTCAGCCCTTGAGGTCGCGGCCCGACCCGCGGATCGGGGTGAACAGGGCGGTCACGGCGAGCAGGACGCAGGTGGCTCCGGCGGCCAGGGCCACCGGGGCCGTGCCCTGTTCCTCGGCGGCCCAGGTCAGCACGGCCGCGCCGATCGGTGCCGCCGCGTACTGAAGCGTCCAGAAGGCGGAGGTGACGCGGCCCAGGAGGTGCTCGGGGGTGACCTCCTGGCGCAGCGACATCGAGCAGGTGCCCGCCATGCCGGCGCAGGCGAGGAACGCGGCGCTCAGGGCCGCGACGACCGGCACGTCACGGGCCCAGCCGAGACCCGCGAAGGCCAGCCCGCACACCGCGACCGAGCCGGTCCACGTGGGCCCGAAGCCGAGACGGCGACGGAACCGGGCCACGAGCAGGGCACCGGTGATGGTGCCGAGCGCGCCGACCGCCATGACGGTGCCGACCGTGCCGTCGTCATGGCCGAGATCGTGCTTGAGGTGGTAGATGACCAGGTCGTTCAGGCCGAGCGTGAGGAAACTGAAGACGAACAGCAGGGCGGTGAGCGAGCGCAGCACGGGGTGGCCGTGGAGGAAGGCGACGCCGGTGCGCAGGTCCTGCCACAGGCCGGTGCGCTCACCCTTGTGCTGCCCCGGCCCCTCGTCCGGTGTGCGCGTCCGGAACCGTACGAAGAACAGGCACGCGGCCGACACACCGAAGCTGGCGGCGTCCACTCCGACCGCCGCGGCCGGGCCGGACCAGGCGGCGACCACTCCCGCGCACAGCGGACCGAGGACGCCCGCGCCGGCGGCCGTCGCGTTCAACCGGCCGTTGGCCTCGGTGAGTTGTCCAGTGCCGACCAGGCCGCGCACGACCGTGACGTAGCCGACCGCGAACAGCATGCCGACGGCCTCGCACAGCGGCAGCACCACGTACAGCAGCCAGATCTGTGGGCCGAACAGCCACACCAGCGGGACCACCCCGTACAGCCCCATGCGCACGAGGTCGCAGGCGATGAGCAGCCGGCGCCGGTCCACCCGGTCCACCACGGCCCCGGCGAACACCGCCGCCACGACCGAGGCCGCCCCGCCCACCGCCGTCAGCAGACCCATCCGCGCGACCGAACCCGTGGCCTCCAGCACCAGCAGGGGCAGGGCGATCAGCGCGAAGGAGTCGCCGAGCACGGAGAGGGTCTGTGCGGCCCAGAAGATGCCGAAGTCGCGCTGCCGCCACAAGGGGCGGGTGCCGGGTAAGCCCTCGTCGGCGACGTCCTCGCGCCGCGCCGCGCCGTGCGTCATGCCGTCTCCCCCGTGTCCCCGCTGTCCGGCTCCCCGGCGACCTCACGGCTCGGGCTCAACCCGCAGGCCTGCGAAAAGCGATACCAGTGTGCGGTGAGGAAGGGGTAGCGTCCACACTGTGAGGTCGCAGAGATCAACATGACCATCGTCCTGGGCGACACTCCTGACGACACCCTGGCCGCCTTCACCGCACGGGCGGCCGCCGATCCCGGCGTCGCCGGCCTGGTCCTCAGCGGCTCCCGGGTCCACGAGGGCATGCCGACAGTCCACTCCGACTACGACCTGCACGTGATCCTGAAGGATCAGCACGCCTCGCCGATCGCCGAGTTGGACTGGTTCCGCTCCGCCCACCTGGACCTCGTGGTCATTCCGCTGGCGGAGTTCCGCACGCGCGGCATGCCCGGCCGCCCGGACAGCTTCGCGCGCTACTCCTACGTCCACGCCGAGGTGCTGCTCGACCGGCTCGACGGGACCATCGCCCGGATCCTCGACGAGAAGCGGACACTCGGCGCCGACGAGGCGCGGGCCGCCGTCGACGGCTGGCTCGACGCGTACGTCAACCAGACCTACCGCTCCCTGAAGAGCTACCGTGACGGCCGCCCCGCCATGGGCCACCTGGACGCCGCCGAGTCCGTCCCCTACGCCCTGGAGGTGCTCTTCGCCCTGCACCGCCGCGTCCGGCCCTACAACAAGTACCTCCAGTGGGAGCTTGAGCGGCAGCCGCTGGGCGAGCCCCGGTGGGACGCGGGCCGGCTCCTGCCGGTCGTCCGCCGCATCCTGGCCGACGGCGACCCGCCCACCCAGCGGGCCCTCTTCGCCGGCATCGAGGAAGGGGCGCGCCGGGCCGGTCACGGCCGGGTCCTCGACTCCTGGGGCGAGGACCTGATGCTGCTGCGGCAGTCCTGACCGGCGTCAGTGGTCCGCGCAGCACGGTGTCGGGTCGGGGACCTCGAAGGGCACGAGGGTCCCGCCCGCGGCGGGCATGGCGGTCTGGACGAGTGCGCCGTCCTGCCACTGCGGGCGCACGTGGTCCCGTGTCGTCAGCGGGGTGCCGGGGCCGGGCCGGTCCGGCGTGCCGAGGACGGTCACGCGGTCGATCGCGGACCTGGACAGCACGTCCGCGACCGTCAGCGTGCCGGTGAGCGAGGTGACGCCCGGGTAGAGCACCGCGCGCCCCACCGGGTCCGGTACGCCGGGCAGCACCTCGTGGCCCAGGCCCGTGAGCCGCTCCAGGGCGGTGCGCCGGAGCGGCTCCGAGGGCAGGGCGAGGGACAGGACGACGCGGGGCCGTTCGCCGCGCACCAGGTGGGTGCAGCCGAAAGCGTCCTCGGGCAGGGCGAGTTCGGCGGCCAGGGCGTGCAGCAGGTGGTCGGCCGCGCGCAGCTCCCTGACCCCCGCGTCCACGGTGAGGGCGTACGGCGTCACGAGGGCAGGACCCACACGGGGTTGGAGTAGAACCACAGGTCGCGCCACGGGTCCGCGTCGCCGACGACGTCGAGGGCCGGGCCGGCCGGGTCGACGGCCGCGCCCATCGCGCCGACGGCGGACCGGTTGCCGTCGGTGCCGCGCAGCCGGACGTACACGGGCCGTTCCACGCGGCCGAGTTCGAAGGTCAGGCGGATGACGCCGGTGGTCTTGCCGACGTCGTACGCCTTGACGACCTTCGCGGTCGGGGCGGTGAAGGTGTCCCGGTCGGCGACCGGGCCCGTCACATCGCCCTGGATGACGTCGACGCGGGCCAGTTCGGGGACGAATCCGGCCCAGTTGGGGCCGCCGGCCGGGGCGACGTCGACGGTCAGCGTGACCTTCGTGCCCTTCTTCACGTGCAGCGCGCCGCCGAGCGTGGCCCAGCGGCCGCCGCCCGTCACGCGCACGTCCAGGGCGCTGACGAGCTGCCCGTGGTCGACCCAGATGCGGCCGGCACGGATGCCGTCCATCACGGCGGCGTACGAGAAGCCGTCGGCGCCCACGTGGGTACGGCTGTACTGGCCGGGCCAGTAGTCGCCCTGGGTGAGGTCGATCTTCCCGCCGTAGACCGGGTCGGTGTGCTTGCCGCCCGCCGCGTAGTCGCTGTCAGGGCCGCCGCGCACGGCGGTGTCGGCGTAGACCTGGTGGGAGTCGGAGTTGGCGGTGATCCACCAGGGTTTGCCCTCGGCGAGGAGGCTGTCCCACAGGCCGCCGACGGTGGCGGTCATCCAGTCGAATCCGCCCCAGGTGCGGTAGCTCTCCGGCGGGTAGCCGGGGAAGGAGTTGGCGCTGGGGTTGTTGTCGTAGATGCCGCGGGCGCGGGCCATGCCGAGCGGGGCGGGCAGGCCGGCGGCCTGGTGGCCGGGGGCGCCCTCGAAGCCGACGGCGATCCGGTGCCGGGTGCCGGTCGCGTCGCGCCAGGCGCGGATCTCGTGCGGGGAGTCGACGCCGCGCCGCGCCGGGTGGTTGGCGAGCATCAGCGCGTCCTTGACCTTGCGCCGCCTGACCTGGTCGGCGAGGAAGGTCAGGCCGGCGACGGCGAGTGCCTCGTTGGCGGGCGTGGAGTCGGAGGCGCCCTTGACGCTGCCGTCGTAGTCGGTCTCGAACTGCTTGAGGACGGCGACCTCGTTCCTGCCGGGGTGCACGAAGACCGTGCCGTGTTCGGCGGCCGGGATGTTCCACTCCAGGCCCTGGAAGACGAGGGTGTCCTGGTAGGCGTCGCGGGCCTCGCGGATGTCCGGGTTGACCTTCTCGACGCCGATCTTCGCGTGCGTGGCGTTGCCGTGGTCGGTGATGACCAGCCAGTCCATGCCGTGCCTGGCGCCCTGGCGGACCTGGTCGACGACGCGATACTTGCCGTCGTTGCTGTACTGGGTGTGGATGTGGTGGTCGCCGGCGAGCCAGAGGAAGCCGTCCCTGCGGCGGCCGGTGGACGAGGCGGCGGCGGAAGAGGCTGCGGCGGGCGTCGCCGGAGCGAGGACGCTCCCGGCCGCCAGGCCCGCGCCGAGCAGGCCGGCGCGGCGCAGCAGCGAGCGGCGCGAGCGCTGCTCGGGGGTGAGGGCCTCGTCGGGTACGGAGGTGTCGAAGGCGGCAGGCAGGGCCGGCGCGGCCTCGTGTGCGTGGTCGTGCCCGTGGTGGTGATGGCCGTGTGCGTGCCCGTGTCCCATGAAGCGCCTCCTGTGTGCCGCTGCCGTCCGCGGCTGCCTTCCGCGGCGCGTGACCGCGCCGCGTGTGGAGGATCGGGGCACAATGTGAACGTTGAACGACCGAGGGGTGATCGGCGGGCGACCCCGGAGCGGCGGATCACCTCGTCTCTCACTGTTTCCCCAACTGGCCTTGTCAGCCACACTGGTTGACATCAAATCTGAACACCGTTCATGTTCCGCTCCGCTTCCCCCTGACCGGAGACACCCCCACCATGAGACGACTCCTCGGCGTCCTCGCCGCTGCCGCCCTGACCCTCACCGGACTGACCGCGACCTCCGCGACGCCCGCCGCCGCCGCTGAGTCAGGCTCCTTCGACGTGCTGACGTACAACATCGCGGGCCTCCCCCTCGGGCTCGGCGACAGCGACCCCGAGACCAACACCCCGCTGATCGGGCAGCGGCTCGGCCCGTACGACATCGTGAACGTGCAGGAGGACTTCAACTACCACGCCTCGCTGTACGCCAACGACAAACACCCCCACCGCACGGCGACCAGCGGTGGCGCGGCGTTCGGTGACGGGCTCAACACCCTCTCGGACCACCCCTTCGAGGACTTCCAGCGGGTCAAGTGGAACAACTGCACCGGCACCAACTGCCTGACGCCCAAAGGCTTTTCGCTGGCGCGGGTGAGGCTCGCGGAGGGCGTCTTCGTCGACCTGTACAACGTCCACACCAACGCCGACTCGACCGACGACGCGCTGGCCGCCCGCCGGGCCAACGTCGAGCAGCTCTCCGCCTTCATCCAGGCCAACTCGGCGGGCAACGCGGTGATCGTCATGGGGGACACCAACACGCGGTACACCCGCACCGGCGACAACATCCGCACCCTGCTGTCCGAGAACGGCCTGACGGACGCCTGGGTGAAGCTGGTGAAGGGCGGTACGCCCCCGGCCCAGGGCAGCGACGCGCTGGTCTGTGACCAAGCGGCGCCGGCGAACGACTGCGAGGTCGTGGACAAGGTCCTCTACCGGGGCAGCGAGCTGCTGACGCTCACCGCGACCCGCTACGCCAACGACTGGAAAGCATTCCTCCGCTCGGACGGCAAGCACCTCTCCGACCACTTCCCGCACGCGGTCGACTTCTCCTACACGCTCAACTCGTCCCTGCGCGCGAGCGACTTCTTCGGCGGCCCGCACGGCACGGCCTTCAACGACGCGGACGACCTGCCGGCGACCCCCGCTCCCCGCACCCTCACCCTGCGCGGCGCCAACCGCCTGGACGGGGTGTCCCTGACCCACGACGGCGGTACGACCCTGGCCCACGGCGGCACGGGCGGCACGGCGACCTCGCTGACACTGGCCCCGGGCGAGCACCTGACCTCGGTGAAGCTGACGCAGGGCCAGAAGGACGGCCGTACCCGGATCTTCTCGGCGTCCTTCACCACGGACAGGAACCGCACCCTGTCCGCCGGCACGGCCACGTCCGCCGCGAAGACCTTCACGGCCCCGTCCGGCTGGCAGATCGTGGGCTTCACGGGCCGCGCGGGCGGGGAGATCGACAAGCTGGGGGTGATCTACGCGCCGATCCGCTGACCCCGTACTACGCTCTTCCCTCATGCCCAGAGCCGGCCTCACCCCCGACCGCCTCGTGGCCGCCGCGGCCGACCTCGCCGACGAGGCCGGCCTGGACCACGTCACCCTCTCCGCCCTGGCCCGCCGCTTCGGGGTGAAGGACGCGAGCCTGTACACCCACGTCCGAAACCTCAAGGACCTGCGCACGCGGATGGCCCTCCTCGCGGGCGGCGAGATGATCGACCGGATCGCGGCGGCGGTGGAAGGGCGGGAGGCCGGCCGGGACACGCTCGGGGCCTTCGCCGGCGCCTACCGGGCCTACGCCCTGGAGCACCCCGGCCGGTACGCGGCGGCACAGATCCGGATCGACCAGGACCTGGTCGCGGACTCCCCCGCGATGCGCCGCACGGCCGACGTCACCTACGGCATGCTCCGCGCCTACGGCCTGGAGGAACCCGACCTCACGGACGCCGTGCGCCTGCTGCGCAGCACCTTCCACGGCTACTGCGCCCTGGAGTCCACCGGCGCCTTCGGCGCGCCCCGTGACGTACAGGCGTCCTGGGACAGGGCGATCGACGCCCTGCACGTACTGCTCCAGAACTGGCCCCGCGAACAGAGGACGACCGATGCGTGACGCAGCCGACTCCATAGCGCGGACCTACGCCCTCGGCGCCGGGCCCTGGACCATGACACCGGTCACCCGGGGCGCACTGGGCCAGATCTGGAAGCTCACCGGAAACGGGTCCTCGTGGGCGGTGAAGGAGCTCCTCTTCGGCTGCGACGAGGCACAGGTCCGCCGCGAGGCCGCGCTCCGGGACTCCGCCGCGGACCTGGGCATCGCCTCGCCCCGTCTCCACCCCGACCGCGGGGGCGCGCACGTCTCCCGTCCCGGCTCCCCGGCAGGGTCCTGGGTGAAGCTGTACGACTGGGTCGACGGCACCCGGGCGGACGCGTCCGACCCGGACGTCCTGGACTGGTTCGGCCGGACCATGGCGCTGCTGCACCAGGCCGGTGAGGGCGCCGCCGAGACGCCGGACGACTGGTACGAGCGGTGTCCTGACGAGGCCGGCTGGGAGGACGTCCTCAAGAAGGTGCGGGACGCCGGCCTGCCGTGGGCGGACGAGCTGGGCCGGTTCGTCGCCACGTCCGCGCCCCGGCTGGCGCACTGGGTGACACCGTCGGCCCCCGACGGCCTCGTGACCTCGCACCTCGACCTCCAGCCCCAGAACGTCCTGATCGGCGCGGACGGGCCGGTCCTCCTCGACTGGGACAACGCGGGGCCGATCTCGGCGGAACGGGAGTTCGCGCGGGCCGTGTACGTGTGGTCGGGACGCAACGAGGTGGACATCGCATCCGCCCGGCGTCTGGCCCGGGCCTACCGGGATGCCGGGGGCCGGGCCGTGGTCACGGGCCCGGAGTCGTTCTCGATGCTCTTCGCCACGGACCTGAACTACGTCCATGTGCAGGCGGAGACGGCCGTCGATCCCGCCGTGACGGCCGAGCAGCGCGAGTTCGCGGGCGAGCAGGTCCTCACCTGCCTGCGCGCCCTGCCGGACCTCGCTGCCGTGTCGCTGCTGGTCGCCGCGCTCGACACCTAGCCGCCCTCGACACCTGACGGAACGGCCTGCGGAGCGACCTGACGGGCCACTTCCCCGTACGACGGAGTCGGCCCCGTCGGCGTCCGGCCGGCCCGGATCTCCGCCGCCGCCTCCAGGGCCGCGCCCAGCGCCCGCCGGTACAGCAGCGAGCCGAGGCTGATCCGGCGTACGCCGGCCTCGGCGAGGCGGGGGACGGAGGGGCCGTCCGGTGAGTAGAGGACGTTGAGAGGGGCGTGGACGCGGCGCACCAGGGTGGTGATCTGCCGAAGGTCGGTGAGGCCGGGGACGAACAGGCCGTCCGCGCCCGCCTGTCGGTAGGCGTCGAGCCGTGCGAACGTGTCGGTGAGGTCGCCGTCGCCGAGCCAGTGGGTGTCGGTGCGGGCGTTGACGAAGAGGCCGGGGACGGCCTCCTTCACCGCGGCGATCTTCGCCGCATGCAGGTCGGCGGGCCCGAGTCCGTCCTCCAGGTTGATGCCGACGACTCCCACGGCGTACAGCTCGCGCGCGAACTCCGCGACCTCGTCCGGGTCTTCGCTGAAGCCGCCCTCGGCGTCGACGGACAGCAGCCACGGCTCCGAGCCGAGGGCGAAGGCCAGCCGGAGCGTCTCCTCCCGGGTCGCGGCCTCGCCGTCGGGCAGTCCCGCGGCCACGGCGACGCCCAGGCTCGTCGTCGCGACCGCCCGGAACCCCTGCCCCGCGATGGCCCGGGCGGACGCGCAGTCCCAGGCGTTGGGCAGCAGGAGCGGCTCGTCGGCATGGTGGAGGCCGGCGAAGGCGGTGGCCGTCCGGGCGTGCCGTGTCTGCTTCGGGTGAGCGGTCATGGGGCCACGCTAGGCGCGGATCACTTCGGCGCCGACCGAAGTGCGGCCGACGGGAGACCGCCTCGGAGCCCCACCCTCCTCAAGCCGTGAGCGGCGCCACCTCGGCTCCCGAACCGTCCAGCAGGACCCGCGCCCCGTCCCCGTCGCGCCAGCGGACCTCGACCGTCCCTGTCCCGTCCACGCGCACGGAGACCAGCTCCGCCAGCGGGACCGGGTCCGCCTCGCCCGTCAGCCGGGCCAGGACGACGAACAGCGTGGCGCCGTCCCCGGTGACGCCGGTGAGGGCGTCGTCGAGACCGGCCGCGGGCAGGAGTTCGGCCCGCAGGCCCTCCCCCGCCGGCCAGCCGGTGACCCGTACGGGCGTCCCGGGCTCCGCGCCCGTCACCAGGTGCGCCCGGACCTCCGCCGCCCCGTGCGCCAGCACCACGCTCGTCACCCGGGCTCCTCCGCCCGCCGTGTGCCGCGAGGCCGCCCAGCCCTCGCCGACGCCCAGCGGTTCGATGCCGGTGCGGCTCGGGTCGTCGCCGACGAGCACGCTGTTGTCGTGGGAGGGGGACGGGGCCGTCACGGTCGAGTAGGCCAGGCGCGTGTAGTACGGGTCGTAGCGGACGTCCTCGCTGCCGTGGTTGTGGAGGCGGACCACACCGTCGGAACGGGTGGACTGGAGCAGCCAGTTGGGAGGGCCGACGGGGGTGACGGCGTCCGCGCGCTCGGCCGGGGCGGGCTCCTCCGTCGCCGTCCACACCTCGTGATCGCGCGGCAGGAGCAGGCCGAGGAAGCCCTTGCTCGCCCAGTACGGGGAGGCCGGGCCCGAGTAGCCCTGGAGGACCGACTCGTCGGGGCCGTGCCAGCCCAGGGACAGCAGGCCCCGGTCGTCCACCGCGCCCCGGTCGAGGAAGTAGCGCAGTGCTCCCGAGGCCAGGCGCCGGGTCTCGCCCGGGGAGAGCGGCGTACGGCCGGTCAGGGCGCCCAGCCACAGCGGTGCCGTCGTCGCGAAGCGGTAGGTGAGGGAGCGGCCCTGGTGCAGGGGGGCGCCGTCACCGCCGAACAGGCGGGCGTAGTCGGAAAGATGGCGTTCCAGACGGGTCCCGTACAGCTCCAGCAGGCGCTCGTCCCGTTCCAGCCAGGCGTGCAGCACCGGGTAGAGGTGCATCGCCCAGCCGTTGTAGTAGTCGAACTTGCGGCCGTCGCCGTCGGTGTACCAGCCGTCGCCCAGGTACCACTGCTCGATGCGCTCCAGGCCGCGGTCGATCGCCGCGCGGGACGCGTCCGGCTCGTGGCCGATCTCGGCCAGGAAGCCGCCCACCGTGACCGGGAACAGCTCCCAGTTGCAGGGCCAGGCCTCGGCGGTGAGCGCGTCGCCGAGCCAGGCGGCCGCCCGCTGCCGTACGCCGTCGTCCAGCCGGTCCCACAGCAGTTCCCGCGTCAGGCGCAGGGCGAGTGCGATCGACGCGGCCTCCACCAGGGGCTGGCTGCGGTCCTCGATGCGGGGCCAGACGCCCGAGACTCCGGCGGCCAGACCGTCGGCGTAGCGCTCCAGGGCCTTCTCGTCGCGGCGGAAGGCGGCCAGCAGCAGGGTGCGGGCGTAGCCCTCCAGGCCGTCGGAGAGGCGGCCCGACCAGCTCGTCCGGTCGCCGGGCAGGTGGTACAGCGCGCGGTCCCCGGTCGCGTACGGCTCGACGGCGGTGAGCAGGGCGTCGGCCGCCGACTCCCAGTGGGCGCGGGTGTAGCCGGTGTACGCGGAGGCCGTGCGGTCGGCGGGCGGAAGCTGCATCGTGTCTCTTTCGTGCTGGGACAGGTCGGAAACAGTTGAACCTGGAGCGCCCCGGTTCCGGTCGGGGCGCCCCAGGGGTTCATCCCACCCGCACCTTGCCCTTCGGCACCAGATGCCGGGTGACGAGTTCGTCGCGGACCAGGCCCGCGTAGGCCGTGGCACCGCGCACGGAGGTGTGCGTGTTGTCCCGCGCCTCGTTGGAGAGGTACAGGGCCTTGGAACCCTCCACGCCCAGGGACTCGACGAGCGCCTTCGTCTTCGCCGTGAGGTCGATCAGCGGGACGTTCCGCTCGGCCGCGACGGAGCGTGTGACCGCCGGGTGGTCGACGCCCAGGCCGTTGACCAGGAGCGCGGTTCCGTTGTTCAGCGTGCCGTCGGGGTTGAACCAGCGCCGCACGATGGGAGTGACAAGGACCGGCTGTCCGCCCCGCTCCCGGATGCCCGCCACCAGGGTCTCCAGGTTGGCCCGGTAGGTGGCCTCGTCCGTGGTCTTGTCGTTGTGGGCGAGCTGGACGAGGACCAGGTCGCCGGGGCGGATCAGGGGCCGTACGGTGGCCCACAGCCGCGGGTTCCCCAGAAACGTGACCGTACTCTCGCCGGAATCGGCGTAGTTGGCGACGGACACGCCCTTGCCGAGGTACTGGGGCAACTGCTGGCCCCAGCCGGAGTACGGGTCGCCGGGCTGGTCGCAGACGGTGGAGTCGCCGATCAGGAAGAGCTGGCGGGCGTGCCGGGCCGGGGTGACCTTGATGCCGGCCAGCGCGGGGGCGGAGCCGCCGATCCGCAGATCGAGGCCGGGGGTGCCGTCGGGGCCGGTGGGCTCCCCCTCGGGGGTGCGGACGTTCACGGTGAAACTGCGGGTGACGCGCTCGCCCGCCGGTGCCGGCGTCTCCGGCAGCAGGGACCGGCGGGTCTCGCCGCTGACGCTCGTGGCGGACGCGGTCTTCCCGCCGAGCACGACCCGCACGTCGTACGTGCCGGGCGGGACGTCGAAGTGGCAGGCGCCGGCGGTGCACTGCGCGAGGCCCGGCCTTCCGCCGGCCTCGTCCGCGTGGGCGGGTACGGCGGACAGGGCGGTGCTCAGCGTCACGGCCGCCAGCACGGCCATGTTGAAACGTCTCACTCGCAGCTCCTCCGTCACGGCGACAAGACCTGGCGGCTGAACGTATCGCCTCTGGCAAGCGCTTTCTAGCCCTCGGCTCGATTTGGCAAAGATGCTCCCTGCAAGCGCGCGAAAGCCCTTTCGCGAAATCGATTCAACTGTCACTGTCACTCTCGCTCTCCCCCACCACCCCCACTCCCCCCACCACCTCCCGAAGGAGGCCCCCATGTCCGGATCCGCGAACAGACCGGTCGGCCGCCGCGCCTTCGTCCTCGGCGCCACCGCCGCCGCCGGTGCGGCCCTCACCGGCACGGCGCACGCGGCCGGCTTCGGCTGGACCGACGACGGCTCGGACTACGTCGTCGACACCGGCGCCCACCTGGTCTTCAAGGTCAGCAAGTCCACCGGCGACCTGACCTCCCTGGTCTACCGGGGCACGGAGTACCAGGGCTACGGCGGCATGAACTCGCACATCGAGTCCGGCCTCGGCGCCTCCACCGTGAGCATCGGGCAGTCCGGCTCGACGATCCTGGTCTCGGTCACGCACGGCACGCTCAGGCACTACTACGCGGCCCGCAGCGGCGAGAACAACGTCTACCTGTGGACGAACAAGGCCGACACGTCCGTCTCCGCCACCCGGTACATCGTGCGCGTGAGGAAGGGCGCGTTCCTCAACGACGAGCCCGACTCGTACACGTACGCGCCCACCGCCATCGAGGCCTCGGACGTGTTCCGGAAGTCCGACGGGCAGACCCGCTCCAAGCACTACTCCAAGCGGCGCGTCATGGACTACGACCACATCGGCTGGTCCGCGGGCGGCGTCGGCCTGTGGATGGTGCGCAGCAACCACGAGAAGGCCTCCGGCGGCCCCTTCTACCGCTCCCTGCTGCGCCACCAGAGCGCGGACGGCGGCGGCCTGTACGAGATCCTCCACTACGGCCAGAACCAGACCGAGGACCAGCGGTTCGGTCTCCAGGGCCCGTACGTCATCGCCTTCACGGACGGCGGGGCGCCCTCCTCCGCGCTGTTCCCGGGCACGCTGACCACACCGTGGGCCGATTCGCTCGGCATCCCGGGGTACGTGCCGGCGAGCGGCCGGGGCAAGGTCACCGGCGTCGGGATATCCGGGCGGAACACGGCGTACCCGTACACGGTGGGGCTGGCCAACGCGGCGGCGCAGTACTGGGGTTCGGCGCGTTCCTCGGACGGCTACTTCTCCGTCCCGGGTGTGCTGCCCGGGACGTACACACTGACCGTCTTCAAGGGCGAGCTGGCGGTGTACACCACGTCGGTGAGCGTGTCGGCGGGCGGCACGACCACCCTGAACACGATCGCGGTCCCGTCCTCCAACGACCCGTCGAACGCGAGCGCGATCTGGCGGATCGGCGACTGGAACGGCACGCCGGGCGGGTTCAAGAACGCGGACCTGATGACGTACGCGCATCCGTCCGACGCGCGGGCCGCGGCCTGGACCGGGAACGTCGTCATCGGGAACGGCGAGACCGCGGCCTTCCCCTGTTACCTCTGGAAGGACGTCAACAGCGGGATCCTGGTGTACTTCCGGCTGACGGCGGCCCAGGCGGCCGCCGCGCACACGCTGCGGATCGGGGTGACGACGGCGTACGCCAACGGCCGCCCGCAGGTGACGGTGAACGATGCCTGGACGTCCGCCGTCCCCTCCCCGCCCACCCAGCCGAACACCCGGTCGCTGACCAACGGTTCGTACCGCGGCAACAACCACACGTTCACGTACAGCGTGCCCGCGTCCGCCTGGAAGACGGACCCGAGTCAGTACAACGTGCTCAGGATCGACGTGGTGAGCGGGTCGGGGGCGACCGGCTTCCTCAGCGCGGGGACGGCGATCGACGCGATCGACCTGCTGGCCTAGGGACAGTCGGGGTGGTCATGTCCCGCGCGTCCACTGCTGGTTGGTGCCTCCGTTGCACGTGTACGTGATGAGCGCGGCGCCGTTGGCGGTGGACGCGCCGTTCACGTCCAGGCACTCGCCGGTCGCGCGGGACTTGACGTTCACGTACGAGCCGGTGGTGGTCAGCGACCACTGCTGGCCCGTCGCGGAGGCGTTGCAGTTCTCCTGCGTGACCGAGCTCGCGTTCTCCTGCACGCACAGCGAGCTGTTCCTGACCATCAGCTGGTAGGAGCCGCTGCCGACGGACTTGAACCAGTACTTCTGGTTGGTGCCGCCGTTGCAGTCGTACTGCTTGAGCTGCGCGCCCGCCCACAGCGACTGGCTGGTCACGTCCGCGCACTTGGACGAGTGGCGGGCGATGAGGGTGTTGTACGTGGCGCTCGTGCCGGAGACGGTCCCGGCGGCCGTGTCGATGGTGACCTCCGGCGACCAGGACATGGACATCGTGGTCGAGTTGGAGAAGGTCAGCGGCAGCCACACGTACCGCGAGTCGTTGACGGTCCCGCCGAAGGAGTTGCCCCAGCGGTCGCCCAGGTAGAGGTAGGAGGTGCCCGAACCGCCCTGTACCGGAAGGACGAAGGCGGTCTGCGAACCGAACGTCGTCGAGTCGCCGATGTTCTTCATGGCCGACCAGGGTCCGGCGATGCTGGTGGCCGTGGCGTACTGCTGCTGGTTGGGGTTCCAGCCCGTGGCGCCCGAGGTCAGCATGAAGTACACGCCGTTCCGCTTGAACAGCGCCGGGGCCTCGCGGTGACCGCCGGGCCAGGGGTTGGCGACCAGGCTCGCGATGCCGGTGTAGTCGGCGGTGAGGCGGTAGATCTGGAGGTCGTAGTTCTCGCGGGCGGCGGAGATCATGTACCCGGCGCCGTCGGTGTCGACGAAGACCGTGATGTCACGGGACATGTGCTGGCCGAGTGGGCGGAAGCTGCCCTTCCAGGTGTAGTCGCCGTCGACGGTGTCGGAGACGGCGACGGCCGCGCGGGCCTCGCTGTAGTCGGTGCCGTTCTCCTTGTGCATCCACATCACGAACTTGCCGGTGGAGGCGTTGTACATGACCTTCGGCCGCTCGATGTTGGCGGTCGCCAGCTCCGGGTCGCCGGCCTCTGTCAGGACGTGGTTGCGGAACTCCCAGTTCTTCAGGTCGGTCGAGCGGTAGGCGTCGACGTACCGGAAGGTGTTGTCGGCGTTGCGGTGCTCGCCGAACCAGTAGTAGTACGAGCCGACCTTGATGACCCCGCCGCCGTGCGCGTGGACCGGGTTGCCGGAGGTGTCCTTGAACTGGGTGCCGTTGGTGATGGTCTGGGGCGCGGCCTGGGCGGGGCCCGCGGTGGCGAGAGCGCCGAACATGCCCAGGCACAGGGCGAGGAGGAGGGCGTACGCACGTCTCATCTCAGCCACCCGCCTTCACGGTGTCGGCGACCGGGATGCCGAAGTCCGGGGTGCCGTCAGGCTTCCAGCCGAGCTTCTGGATGCGGGTGTGGCGGTTGGGGTCGTTCAGCGGGTCGCCGTTGATCTCCTTGTACTGGCGGGCGTGGTAGACGAGCACGTCGGTGCGGCCGTCCTCGGCGACGGTGAAGCAGTTGTGGCCGGGGCCGTACTGCTTGGTGGTGTCGTTGCTGGTGAAGACCGGCGTCGGCGACTTGGTCCAGCTGATGGGGTCCAGCAGGTGGCTGTCGGCGTCCGCGGTCAGCAGGCCCATGCAGTAGTTGAAGTCGGTGGCGCTGGCCGAGTACGTCATGAAGAGGCGGCCGTTGCGCTTGATGACGTACGGGCCCTCGTTGACCTTGAAGCCGATGCGCTCCCAGTCGTACTCGGGGGTGGAGAGCCGCACCTGCGGGCCCTTCAGGGTCCAGGGGTTCGCCATCTCGGACAGGAAGATGCCGGTGTTGTTGTCCATTCCGGGCTCGTGCTGCGCCCAGGCGAGGTAGCGCTTGCCGCGGTGGGTGAAGGTGGTGGCGTCCAGGGAGAAGGTCTCCCAGGCCGTCTTCACCTGGCCCTTCTCCACCCAGGTGCCCTTGAACGGGTTGGGATGGGCGTTCTCCAGCACCCATATGCGGATCGCCCAGACGTCCTCCGCGGGCGCCGAGGCGAAGTAGATGTACCACTTGCCGCCGATGCGGTGCAGTTCCGGCGCCCAGATGTGCGCTCCCATGTCGCCCGTGGCGTGCGCGCGCCAGATCACGGACTCGTCGGCCGTGCCCAGGCCGTTCAGGGTGCGGGAGCGGCGCAGGATGATGCGGTCGTACTCGGGGGCGGTGGCGGTGAAGTAGTAGAAGCCGTCCTTGTGCCGGTTGATGTGCGGGTCGGCCCGGTTGCGGACGAGCGGGTTCACGAAGGGAGCCGGCTTGGGGGGCCTGGCCGGGGCGGCGGCCTGGGCCACACCCGGGACGGCGGGGACGGCGGCCAGGGCGCCGGCGGCTGCCGCGCCCTTCAGCAGCAGTCTGCGGCTGGGGGGTTCGGGCAGAGCGTGGTCGCGGTCGCGGCTCATGCGGTGGGGCCTGCCTCTCGCTGGGGGACACACGGCGTTGTCTGATGCGTCGTCTGACATTTCGAACACCATCTGTCATTACGAACGCCGAAAAGGTAAGGGTGTGCCACGAGGAGGTCAACGGGTCTGACGGGACGAAGAGAACCGGGTGTGGGAAGAGGGGCAACCTTTCCGGCCCCGGCGACGACTGGTGGGTCGACAGCGTGCATTTCCCTGAACCACGTAAGGACGCAACCGTGGCATCCCATTCCCGCCGCCGCCCCCGCCGCGAGCGGCGCACGGCCCTCGTCCTCGCCGTCGCCGTCGCCGTGACGGCGGTGGGCGTTCTGCTGTCCCTGGTGATGGCCCTCCGCCCTGACGGCGAGCCGAACGCCGTGCGAGCCGCTGCCGGGTCCGCCACCGGCAAGCAGTCGAGTGCCCCGGCCGCGACACCGGAACGGAAGGCCGAACCGAGCCCGAAGCCGAAGCCGAAGCCCAAGCCGTCCAAGGCATCCCCGACGCCGACCTCGACCACCCCGTCGGCGCGGCCCTCGCCCACCAGCCCCCCGCGGTCCTCACCGCGGCCGGCGTCCGGCACGGCATCGCTGGCGGGACGTATCCAGCCCCAGGTCACCTACAAGGGGGTGGCCACCCACTACGACGCCGCGGACGGCGACGGCGCCTGCCTGTACGGCCCGAGCCCCGACCTCATGGTCGCGGCGATGAACCACACCGACTACGAGACGTCCAAGGCGTGCGGTGCGCACGTCCTCGTCCGCGCGGCGAACGGCGCCTCCGTCACGGTCCGGATCACCAACGAATGCCCGCTGCCCTGCGCCCCCGGCCAACTCGACCTCAGCAAGGAGGCCTTCGCCAAGCTCGCCGGCCTCTCCGCCGGCCGGATCCCGATCACCTGGAGCCTGCTGAGCCCCAGCACCTCCGACACCGTCTCGATCCGCTACAAGACCGGCTCCAGCCGCCACTGGTGCGGCATCCAGGCACTCGGCCACCGCAACCCGCTGGCCCGCCTGGAGGTGAAGACCGGCAGCGGATGGAGCCGGCTGACCCGTACCGAGTACAACTACTTCCTCTCCCCCGGCGGCACGGGCTGCGGCGGCGCCCTGAGGCTCACCGACATCTACGGCGAACAGCTCACCGTCGACGGCATCGCGATCCGTCCGGACGCCGTACAGCCGACGCGTGTGCAGTTCGCCCGGCACTGAGCGGTGGAACGGCGACCGTCGATTTTCTGTTATCCGCCGCCCGCCCCCCGCGTCTCCCCTCCCGTGCGCAGTCTCACCCACACCACAGCAGCGGCCGCCGGTGTCCTCGCGGCGGTCGCCTCCCTGCTCGCCGCTCCCCCGGCGGTGGCCGCCGGTCCCCGGGACGTCACCGCCGACGTGCTGGCCGACCGGGACGTGACGCTCGGCGGTGACACGGTCGTCACCGTGCCGCCCGGGACGACGACGTACGACGGCGTGTTCCGCGGCGAGGGCACGCTCACGGTGCGCGGCAGCGGGACCCTGGTCCTCACCGAGGACAGCGACTTCGCGCTCCCTGAGTCCCGGCGGCGGCAGCGGGTGCGGACGCTGGGCGGGAACCACCCGTACGTAACCGTCGCCGACCCCGACCCGCCGGCGGTCACGGTGGAGCGCGGTGCGACGCTCCAGTACGGCGACGGCGGTACGACGGGACTGATCGGCCGCTTCCCGTACAACACCCCGGCGTTCCGCCTCAACCAGGACAACATCCGGGTCGACGGCACCCTGCGGCTGTCGCTGACGAGCGCTTACAACCTGGGCACCATCAGCGGCTCCGGGCTGATCACCCAGCCGAGGTTCCTGTGGGGCACCTGGGACGTGTCGGGCACGCACTCCTTCTCCGGGGTGATCGACAACGGTACCCAGCTGAACGCGGGCCGCCCGGAGTACGCGACCTCGCTCCCCAACGTCCGCAAGGTCCTCAACCAGGGCACCTGGACCGTCGACACGCCCCTGGGCCGGACCGTCACGATGGGCATGGACTTCTACCAGCGCGAGTACGGCAGCGACATCAACGTCCAGTCGCGGCCCGGCAGCAAGGTGATCCTCACCGGCCAGTACAGCTGGTCGGACCAGGGCGGCGACAGGGACCCGTCGCTCAGCGACCCGGCCCTGAACTGGACGCCGGCCCGCAAGAACGTCAACAAGCGCGGCACCAACATCAAGGGCGCGAACGTCCAGTGGGGCGACGGCACCACGAACAGGATCTTCATGCCGGGCACCGCCGAGACGGTCTACATCAACCTCCTGGCCGCCCGCTCCCGTTCCCGCCTCACCTTCGACTACGACGGCCCGGTGACGCTCGGCGCCCCCATCGGCGGCGGCGTGTTCCACGACACCCTCGCGTCCCCCGGCGCCGGCGACATCGTCATCGCCGGAACCCCCGGCAACGACGTGACCTTCGCGGCCGTCCAGTACTACGACGGCTCGACGGCGGTGGAGAAGGGGGCGGTGCTCCGGCTGGGCAGCGGGAAGCGCGGCGGCGACGGCGGACTGTACACGGCAGGCGCCCGCTACCGGGTCGTCAACGACGGCTCGCTCGTCCTGCGCAACACGAAGCGGCCTCTCGCCCTCTCCCGCATCGGCGGCAGCGGCTCGCTCACCCAGTCGGGAGCGGCCACGACGACACTGACGGGGCCCGCCGTCACGTACACCGGGACGACCACCGTCTCCAAGGGCACGCTGGCCCTGCGAAAGGGCGCCACGCTCACTCGCAGCAGGGCCATACGGCTCACGGCGGCCGGGGCGCGGCTGGACACGGGCCCGGCGGGTCTGCGCGTCGCGACCACACTCACCGGCAAGGGCACGGTCGCGGGAGCGGTGACGAACGACGGTGCCGTGACGACCGGCCTCACCGTGAACGGCGCCTACACGCAGAGCTCCAAGGGCACCCTGGTCCTGCGCGGCAAGCCGCTGAAGGTGACGGGGACGGTACGGCTGGCCGGGGATCTCGACGTCTCGGCCCTCGGAGGCCGGGGCCGGCCGGCTCGTGAGGTCACCGTCCTCGACCACAGGGGCGACGGCAGGATCTCGGGAACGTTCGAGGGGCTGCGGCAAGGCGCCCGTCTGAAGCTCGGCGACACCACCTACCGCGTCGACTACCGGGCGGGAGACGGGAACGACGTCGCCCTCACCGCGAAGACCGCCCCGAGTCCCTCCCCGACCGCGCCCGAGGCGTCCGCGTCCGGCGCCGCGGCGCCCCGGAGCGCCGGCGCGTCGGAGGACGTCGGCTTCGGCTGGTGGCCGTACGCCCTCGGGCTGGCCCTCGTCGTCAGCCTCGCCGTACCGGTGGCGGCGCGGCGCGGCCGGGGCCGCCGGCGTGCCGGCCGGCACGCGTCCCGCGCGCGGCGGTGAGGCCTACAGCTCGGACTCGCCCCACGCAGTGACGACCGCTTCGTCGCCGACGGACACCTTGCCGGGCCGCAGCACGGCGAACTTCGCGCCGAAGGCGATGCCGCCCTCGGACGCCCGCCGGTAGCCGGCGAGGGTGCGCAAGGGTTCCGGGCCCGCCCTGGCTCCGGATTCCTGCTCGACCAGGGTGACGGCGCACCGGATGGCGAGCTTGGCGTAGCCCAGTTCGGTGTCGCCGATGCGGATGCGGCGGGCGCGGTCCTCGGCGTGTGGTTCGGCCCAGCCGTCGAGCACGATGTTGGGGCGGAAGCGGTTCATGGGCAGCGGGCTCGCGCCGCGTTCGCTCAGTTTCCGGTTGAGGAGTTCGAGGGTGGAGCGCGAGACGACGTGCAGGGCACAGCTGTCGGCGTAGCCGGATGTGCCTGGTGTCATGCCGTCGGTCACCCGGTCGTGTTCCGGCGGTACGCGCACGAGCCGGCTCCGGGCGCCGAGCACCTCCGAGAGCCAGTCGGCTGCGGTGTCGCCCTGGTCGATGCCCTGGTAGGCGGTCCCGAACAGGTCCACCTTCCGCCGGGCGCCGGAGGTGTCCACGCGCAGGTGCAGGGCCTCGGTCCGCGGCGCGCTGAGCGTGAGGCGTTCGCCGTCGGCGGTGATGGCCGGCCGGATGACGGCCAGCCGGGGATCCCGGCGCTGGGTCCGGTACACGCCTTCCTCGCTGACGACCATGAAGCTGCGGTCGTGCGCCAGTCCGGCGGGTGTCAGCGGCGCCTGGACCGCCGAGATCCCGGCGCATCCCTTGACGGGGTAGTACGACAACTCGACGACGCGGGCCATGCCCTTCCCTTCTCCCGGCGGTGAGCCTCACACATCCGCGTCAGCGGCCGCTCGGCGCCTCCGGGAAACCGAGCTGGGGAGCCAGCAGCCGGGCCTCGGCCGCCCAGTCGGCGAGGAAGGCGAGGGTCAGGCCGCGTTCGCGGTAGCGGAGTCCGGCGGGGACGGAGCCCTGGCCGCCGTAGGCCGGCTGCTCGTCGTCCGCCCGGGCGAGCATCAGTGCGGTGAGCCAGTCGTACTTCACGGCGGAGGCGCACACGCCGAGCCGTACGAGCCGTTCGTCGCCCCGCCAGCCGCTCTCGCGCAGGCCCTGCACGTACGCGTCGTACGCCGCCTTGGCCAGGCCGGGGAGGTCGGCGGCGGGAACGAACAGGTCGAAGACGGAGTCGGGGAGGTAGTTGCCGAGGTCCTCACCGAGCGCGCCGTCCCCGGCGAACGCCCAGTCGAACAGGACGCTGTCGCGGCCGTCGGAGCGGACGTTGGCCGGCCACTGGTCGAGATGGCAGAAGGCTCGCGGCAGGGACTCCATGACCGTGAGGAACCACTCGCGGTCGTGGTGGAGGCGGACCATGTCCTCGCGCAGGCCCGCCGGGAAGTGCTCCCGGACCAGGGGATGCCGCCAGGCCTCGTCATCGTCGAGCAAGTCCTGGCCGGTCGTCTTGTCGGTGGTGTAGTCGCGCAGGAAGCGCCGCGACAGCCACGGCCGGTCCTCCCCGGCGCCCACCGCGCCCTGCGCGGCCCCGAGCCGGTGCGCGTGCTCGACGTGCCGGGCGAGCGGCCAGGCCGTCGCCGGTTCGCCCGGCACGTCCTCCAGCCACAACGCCAGGTCGCCGTCGGGGCGTTCGACACAGGCCAGCAGCCGGGGCGCGCGGATGCCGTGCCGCTGCCAGACCTGGGCGAGCCCCGACTGGTAGACGTACGCCTCCCGGCGCCAGAAGTTCCAGTGCCGGGGGTCGTTGGAGGCGGCCCACGTGGCGCTGGTCTCCTTCGTCCGCGTCAGCACCTTCAGGACGGCCGACCGGCCGCCGCCCGTGACGCGCCACACGCCCGCGGTGACGCCGTTCAACGGGTTGTGCGTGAGAGGTACGAGGGTCGTCCCTCCGGGGGCTGCGGAATCGAAGATCTCGCGAAACTCGGCTTCCGCCACGGCGACTTCAGGCATCCCGCAAGCTTACGGTGAGGTCCGTCCCGGACCGGCAGGAGGACACCATCGTGCGCGCACACCAGCACGCGGCCGGAGCCCGCAAAAGGGGCCCCGGCCGGCGAGCCTGACGATCACGCCATCGGCCGGTCCCGCGGCGGACTGACCACGAAGATCCACCTCGCGGCCGACGGCCGGTGCCGACCACCTGCGCAGACGTGGCATCCGCGCGGTGATTCCGGAACGCGCCGACCAGCAGGCCAACCGGCGGCAGCGCGGACAGGCGGGCGGCAGACCGCTGGCCTGCGACCGCGAGGCATACAAGCAGCGCAACACCGTCGAGCGGTGCATCAACCGCCTGAAGCAGTGGCGCGGCATCGCCACCCGCTACGAGAAGACCGCGACCGTCTACCTCGCCGGACTTCACATCGCGGGCATCTTCCTCTGGTCCGCCCGCTGATCCGAACGAAACCGCCCAGTCGACGAATCCGGCGCTGAGGTGCGGCCGGCCAGCGACTATCTGTGCGATCGGGTACTGGGCGATGTCAGCCCGCTGACGTGCCGCCGCCACAGCGGCCAGGCCCCCAGGAAGCGGATCGGGCTTCCGGGCGGCAGAACGATGAATCGATCGACAACATATGCCGGTCGCTGATATATATAGGCGACATGAATGAGCGACCGCTTCAGGAGCCGACGCTGCTCCTGCTCACTGCCCTGGCCGACGAGCCCAGGCACGGCTATGGACTGATTCAGGAGATCGACGCGATCTCCCAGGGCCGTGTGCGGATGCGCACCGGCACTCTCTACGGCGCGCTGGACCGGCTGGTCCAGCAGGGCCTGATCCGGGTCGAGCGCGAGGAGGTCGTGGACGGTCGGGCGCGCAAGGTCTACGCCCTCGCCGAGGCCGGCCGAGACGTGCTGGCCGCCGAGACGGAGCGGCTGCGCACTGTCGTCGCCGAGGCGGAGCGTCGACTGGCCGCCCGTCGCGCCCACGCCATCCGCCCGAAGGGGGCCCTGGCATGACGCAGCAGCACAGCTCACTCGCGTTCCGCTGGGCGCTGCGCCTCCATCCGGCCGCCTACCGCGCTGAGCACGAAGCCGAGTTGACCGCGATCTATGCCGAGGCGACGCAGGATGCCGGCCCGCTCGGTCGGCTGCGCGAGGCGCTCGATGTCGCCGGCCATGGCCTGCGGCGGCGCACCGGCCTGGGCTCCGACCGGATGGCGGGTCAGGTCCTGGCGCAGGCGGCCCCGCCGGCTATCGCCGTGGCGACGGGTAGCTTCCTGGCGGGCCTGTTGTGGCTCTTCGCCCCCGACGTCCGGACCTTGCCGGCGTCCTCGCAACCGAATGTGCTGAGCCTGGCCAACACGGGCCTCACGCCGCTGCTCTGGCTGGCGGCGCTCGCGGCTGTCTGGACCGGGCGCTGGACCGTGGCCCGTGTACTGGTCGTGCCGGCGATGGCACTGTGCCTGGCCGACGTCCTGCTGGCCGCGTTCTCCTCCTCCGGCTTCCACGGCACCCCCTCGATCGCAGTGATCCGACTGGCCGTGCCGCTGCTCACCGGCGCCGTCGTCCTCGCCGCACCCAGGGATCTGCTCGGCCCCTCCCTGTCACAGCGCCGCACGCTCATGGGAACCACCGCCCTGGCGGCCGTCCTGGTGTCGGGCGTGCAGCTCGTCGACATGTACTACCCCTTTACGCTGGGCGTTCACAGCGTCATCGGCCCGCTGTGGGCCGGGGTCCTGTGGGCCGGGGTCCTCGCGATCGCCCTGCTCTTCGGCACGCGTAACCGGTTGACCGTCGCGGGAGTGGCGGTGGCCGTGCTGCCCACCACACTGCAGGTGACGGTCCAACTCACCCCCGCGGGCGTGGTTGTCCTGCTCCTGGTCCTGCTCAGCAGCACGGTGCCCTTCCTCCGCGCGCGCCGGCGCCCCTTCCAGTCAACCCCGCCGAGCGCGGCATAGCTGGCTCCGGGACCCCGGGCCGCACCCCGGATCGGCCCGGCGCTTCTGCCGGGCCTCCTCAGGCTGGACGGCCACCCGCTACGGCAAGACCGCCACCATCTACCTCGCAGGACTCCAGCTCGCCGCCATCTTCATCTGGTCAGCAAGATGATCCGGAAGAAACGGCCTGGGCGGCCGCCTCCCGCCGCCCCCGCAGCCACACGTACACCGGAATCCCGGCGAACAGGAAGAGCACCCCCTGGTAGACGGCCGCGTACCCGGCGCCCGCGATCAGCCAGAACGAGAAGCCGAAGGAGAGGGCGGCGACGATCAGGTCGCGGGCCAGGCCCGCGGGGCGGACCCGTTCGCGGGTGCCGCGGGCCAGCCAGTAGAGCTGGGCGGCGGCCGACAGCAGGTACGGCACGCAGCCGGTGAACGTGGTGATCAGGACGAGGACGCGGAACGTGGTGTCCGGGCCCGCCGTGTAGTTGAGGGCGATGAGGAGCGTGCCGAGGACCGCGCAGGCCCAGACGCCGAAGCCGGGGACGCCGCCCTTGCCGACCCGGGCGAAGGGCGCGGGGAAGAGACCGTCGCGGGCGGCGGCGTACGGCATCTGCGCGGCCATGAGGATCCAGCCGTTGAGGCAGCCGGTGATCGAGACGACGGCGACCAGGGCGATGGCGGTGCCGCCCCAGGAACTGCCGGTGAGTGCGTTCACCGCGTCGGCGAAGGGGGCGCCGGAGTCGACGAGTTCGCTGTGCGGGACGAGGCCGAAGACGGCGACCGTGCCGAGGATGTAGACCAGCGCCGAGGCCAGCGTGCCGAGGACGCTCGCCCGGGCGACCGTGCGCCCGGGGTCGCGGACCTCGCCCGCGCTGACCGCGGCCGACTCCACGCCGAGGAAGCTGTACAGCAGCAGCGCGGCGGAGGCGGCCAGCGCCCCGGAGACGCTCTGGCCGGAGGCGTTGAACGGGCCGAAGTTGTCCGTGTCGACGAAGAACAGGCCGATGGTCGCCAGCAGCAGCAGCGGTACGAACTTCAGGACCGTGGAGACGACCTGCACCGTGCCGACCCACCGCGTGCCCGCGAAGTTCGCCGCGGCGGGCAGCCAGAGAGCGGCCATGGCGACGGCTGCCTGGAGGGCGTGGTTGCCGTGCAGGGGTATCAGGACGTCGACGTAGCCGACGACGGCGACGGCCAGGGCGGCGATGCTGACCCAGCACATCGTCCAGTACGACCAGGCCGACAGGAACCCGGCGAACTCGCCGAAGGCGTCCCGGGGGTAGACGTACAGCCCGCCGGTGACCGGGCTGCGCCGCGCCAGCCTGCCGAAGAGCAGGGCGAGTGCGACCGCGCCGACCGAGAGCACGACGAAGGCGAGCAGGCTGATCGTGCCGTAGGGGGCGACGGTGGCGGGCAGGGCGAAGATGCCGCCGCCGATGATGTTGCCCATGACGAGGGCCGTGGCGGCGGCGAGGCCGAAGGTGCGGCGGGGAGGGGGCGCCGGGGCCGGCTCGACGGTTTCGGCGGCCTCGGCGGGGCTGGGGACGGTCATGGGGGTTCCTGACGAGCGGAGAGGGGGGAGGGCCGTGATCGTAACCCGCCGTCCCACATGTTGGGCGACCTGTTCATGTACCGGACACAATCGGCTGGGGTCCGCCGCCGGGTCTCGACTACGGTCGTTCTTATGACCAGCACCCTCACCCTCGCCGAAGCCCTCGCCGCCGGGACGGTCGTCCTCGACGGCGGCATGTCCAACCAGCTCGAGTCGGCCGGGCACGACCTGAGCGACGAGCTGTGGTCGGCGCGGCTGCTCGCGCAGCAGCCGGAGGCGATCACCGAGGCGCACCTCGCCTACTTCCGGGCGGGCGCGGACGTGGCGATCACGGCCAGTTACCAGGCCACGTTCGAGGGCTTCGCCAAGCGCGGGATCGACCACGACCGGGCGGCCGGGCTCATGGCCCTCAGTGTCGAGTTGGCGCGTGACGCGGCCCGGCTCGCACACGTCTCCCGCCCCCTGTGGGTGGCGGCCTCGGCCGGTCCGTACGGGGCGATGCTCGCGGACGGTTCCGAGTACCGGGGGCGCTACGGCCTCACCGTCGACGAACTGGAGCGCTTCCACCGCCCCCGCCTGGAGGTGCTGGCCGCGGCCCGCCCCGACGTCCTCGCCCTGGAGACGGTGCCCGACGCCGACGAGGCCACCGCCCTGCTGCGCGCGGTGCGCGGGCTCGGGGTGCCGGCCTGGCTGACGTACTCCGTCGCCGGTGGCCGCACGCGCGCCGGGCAGCCGCTGGAGGAGGCCTTCGCCCTGGCCGCCGACGCGGACGAGGTGATCGCGGTCGGCGTGAACTGCTGCGCGCCCGAGGACGCGGACACCGCCGCCGAGATCGCGGCCCGGGTCACCGGCAAGCCGGTCGTCGTCTACCCCAACAGCGGCGAGACCTGGGACGCCGACGCCCGCGCCTGGACCGGCCGCTCCACCTTCACCGCCGACCAGGTGAAGGGCTGGCAGCAGTCCGGCGCCCGCCTGATCGGCGGCTGCTGCCGGGTGGGCCCGGAGGCGATCTCGGACATCGCCGGGTTCAGCGGCTGACGGCGGTCTCGCGCGCACAGGCGGCAGCTTCCCGGGGTTGCGGACGCGATAGGCGCCGGTGACGTCCGGCGATTGAGCCCTCCTCAGGTCCTCCCTCAGCGGGTGCGCCCTCGTCCGCAGGGCGGATACGGTCCGCCGTAGCGGACGAGGCGTGGCCGCCAGGTCCAGGGCCAGCATGTACGTCATGACGACAGCGACCGCCCCTCTCCCCGCCTCCGCACCCGCACCCGCACCTGTCTGGGCTCGCCGCGCCGCCCACGCCATCGCTTGGTGCGCCGTCCCGTCCGGCCTGTGGCGCATCGCCATGGCATCCGGTGTCCACGTGGGCTACAGCGACCAAGTGCTGCGCGACGTCTTCGACATACCGGGCTGGGGCATCGCATACGTCGTCGGCCTCTCCGTCCTCACTGAGCTGGCCGCTCTGTTTCCGCTGCTGCTCGTCAGCGACCGGTGGAGGCCGCTGCACCCCAGGGTCCTCGCCCCGCTGGCCTGGGCCGCCTCGGGCGTCCTGGTCCTGGTGGCACTGTGGCAACTCGTGGTCGCGTTCACCGTCGAGAGCCAGACGTACCTGTCGAGCGGTACGGCACAGACCGTCTGGGGGTTCACTTTCGCCCCGCTGTTCGCCATCCCGGCCCTGATGACCGCGGTGACCTGGTCGTACGCAAAGCGGCACCAGGTCGCCTTTCGGCACGGCACCCAACTCTGACACCGGTCCGCGCACACCACTCCTCTCCCTCCCTCCCCACTGCTAGCCTCCGTTCGGGGAACCGGTTGCCATGGCGTTGCCGCAGTTCCCGAGGGGTGGGTGCGGACCGGCGCCCGGAGAGACGAGGCAGTCATGACGAGGAAGAGCGGGGACGCGAGCCGCAGCACCATCCGGGACGTGGCGGCCCGCGCGGGGGTCTCGGCGTCGACGGTGTCCCGGGTGCTCGGCGGTGTGTACCCGGTGAGCGCGGCGACGCGCGGGCGGGTCATGCGGGCCGTTCGTGACCTGGACTACGTGGCGGACGCGCGGGCCAAGGCGGTCGCGGGCGTCGGCACGCCCACGCTCGCCTTCGTGCTGGAGGACATCACCGGCCCGTCGTTCGCGCACATGGCACACGGCGTCGAACGCGAGGCGACCCGCCTCGGCCACCTCTGCCTGGTGTGCAGCACCGAGGGCGACGTGCAGCACGAGCTGGAGTTCGTCGAGATGATGCGCGCCCAGCGCGCCGCCGCCGTGATCCTGGTCGGCGGCACCGCCGACACCCCCGAGTACCGCGAACGCACCCACCGCATGGCCGACTCCCTCGCCTCGGCCGGATCCCGCCTCGTCCTGTGCGGCAGACCGCCGCTGGACCCCGGCGCCCCGGTGGCCGTCATCGAGTACGACAACGAGGGCGGCGCCTACACCCTGGTCGCCCACGTCCTCGCCCAGGGCCACCGCCGGGTGCTGTTCCTCGGCGGCCGGACGGACCACACCACGGCCCTGGGCCGCGAACGCGGTTATCTCGCCGCCCACCGGGCCCGGGGCCTGACCCCCGACCCGGCCCTCCTGCTGCACGGCGACTTCACCCGGGACGCGGGCCACCGCCTGATGCGGCAAGCCCTCAAGGAGGACCTCGACTTCACGGCCGTCGTGGCCGCCACCGACATGGTCGCGGCGGGCGCCCTCACCGCCCTGCACGAGGCGGGCCTGACCGTCCCCGGCGACGTCTCCCTCGCCGGCTACGACGACATCCCCTTCGCCCGCGACCTGCACCCCGCCCTGACGACGGTCCACGTCCCCTACGAGGAACTCG
Organism: Streptomyces coeruleofuscus; assembly: GCF_039532725.1. Taxonomy (NCBI): domain Bacteria; kingdom Bacillati; phylum Actinomycetota; class Actinomycetes; order Kitasatosporales; family Streptomycetaceae; genus Streptomyces; species Streptomyces coeruleofuscus. The sequence goes on along the minus strand of NZ_BAAASE010000001.1, from coordinate 538,093 downwards.
GCCGCCTCGCCGTCCGCACGGCCCTCGAACACACGCCGGGTGCTCCGGACGAACACCTGCTGCTGGGCACGCACGTCGTCGTACGCGACTCGGTGGGGCCGCCGCCGGCCCGCTGAACATGTTTCAGGGCACGAACTCGCACCAGACGATCTTGCCGGGACTCCTCGCCCCCACGCCCCACTTGTCCGCCAGCTCCGAGACCAGCAACAGGCCCCGCCCGCCCTCGCAGGGCTCCTGGTCGTCCTGCCGCGGCAACACCGGCACGCCCTCACCGCTGTCGTGCACCTCGACCCGTACGCCACCGTCCTCGTCGTACGGCACCAGCCTCAGCAGGAACCCACGGCCGGGCGGCACGCCGTGCACCAGCGCGTTCGTCGCCAGTTCGCTCACACAGAGCAGCACGTCCTCCGCGCGCCCGTACCCGCCCCAGTCCTGGAGCGCCTCGCGTGCGAACGCGCGCGCGGCCGGAACGGACTGGCGCTCCCGGCGGTAGAACCGCTCGCGCGGGGACGGGGGTTGGAACAGGAGTGGAGTTTTGTCATTCACGGGACGACGGTCACACTCCGTGGCCATCATGGAACAGAGCGCGCACTCGTACAGCCATGTTGTACGTGCGCGCAACAGTGCAAGTACGCGCGCGGGTGGGGAGTTCGCCGCCATGAGCACCACGACACGGTCACGACGGTCACGCAGGAACGCCTCGGCGATGAGGATGGTGGGCGCGTTGCTCGCCCTCTTCCGGGAGGCGGCCGGGTACACGCAGAAGTCCCTCGGGGAGATCTTCGTCGTCGGCGAGCAGCAGATCGCGTCCATCGAGCAGGGCAGACGGCCACTGAAGATGGACCTCGCCGAGCAGTTGGACCAACTCCTGGATACCAAAGGGGCGTTGGTGGCTGCGTTGTCGGAGATGCCGGAGGTGGATCTCATCCCGTTGTGGGCGGAGGAGTTCCTGGATCGGGAGCGAGAGGCGATCGCGATCTCGTCCTACGAGAACCAGGTGCTGCCGGGCCTGCTCCAGACGGAGCCGTATGCGTGGGCGGTGTTCCGCAGTCGCGTGCCGTTCTACGACGAGGACACGATCGCCCAGTTGGTGGCGGCGCGCCTCGAACGCCAGAGGATCCTGCAAGGCAAGAACCCGCCCATCACCTGCTTCGTGGTCTGGGAGCCGGTCTTACGAGCGCCCATCGGCGGCAGGGAGGTCTGGGTCGAGCAACTGCGGCACCTGCGCGCGTGCTCGGAACTGCCGGGTCTCATGTTCCAGGTCCTGCCGCTGAATCGCACCAGCCACGCCTCCCTCGATGGCCCATTCGTCCTGCTGGAAACGCCCGAACACCAGCGGCTCGTCTACACGGAGAACCAGCGCGGCAGCCAGCTCATCGCTGACCCTGATGAGGTGGCGATCCTTACGCAGAAGTGTGCGATGCTGCGGTCACAGGCCCTCACCCCCGAGGACACGAGGGACCTGCTGGACCGTCTTCTGGGAGAGGCATGAGCAGCACCGCACCTGAGTGGTTCAAGTCCAGCTACAGCGGCAGCGAGGGCGGCAACTGCCTCGAAGTAGCCACCCAGCCCACCGCAGTCCACATACGCGACAGCAAGACCCCCACCACCCCCCACCTCACCATCACCCCCGCCACCTGGACCGCCTTCCTGTCGGCACTGGCTCCTCAAGAGTGACGGCGGCGGCGTCGGTCGCCCACAGGGCGAGTTCGCGGTCCCGGGGGCCGTACGCCGTGTAGGCCACGCCGTTCTCGGCGTCCGGTGCGCGGTCTCCGAAGACCCGCACCGGGTGGGCCGCGTCCCAGCGTTCCCAGCCCGGGTCGCCGTCCCTGGCGAAGCGCACCCAGGCGTCGTGCATCGCGTCGGCCAGGTCCTGCGGGGCGCCTTCTCCGGCCAGTTTGCGGGACTCCGGGACCTTCCCCGTGTCGAAGACGAAGCCGAGCTCCAGCGCGTGGCACGAGCCGAGGTCGGGGAGGTTCGAGGGCCAGGCGAACTCGTAGACGTACGACGGTTCCGTACGGGCGTCGGCCAGGTGGTGCAGGGGGACGCGGAGGAGATGGTCGGTGACAAGCTGGCCGACGATGTCCGCCGTGCGCGCCTCGGGGTGCAGGGCGCGGTAGCCGCGCGGGACCTCGCTGCCGCAGTGGCAGCGGGCCATGGCTCCCGCGAAGGCGACGGCTCCGAGGCGGTCGACGCGGTCCAGGAGGCCGCCCGGGACCAGCCACAGCCGGTACTCGTCGCGGGTCCAGCCCATCATCAGCTCGACGCCGGCGGCGGCGCCGCCCTCGGTGAGGGCCTCCAGGGGATTGCGCGGGACGGTGTCGCCGTCGATGACAATGCCGAAGGCGGGGCCGCCGACCACCGGGCTGCTGAGCTTGCCCACCTCGGCCTGGGTGTGCAGCAGCAGTTCGCGGTCGACGGCGGCGAAGGCCTCGGCGGTGGCGGGGATCTTCAGCCGGGAGGCCATACGGCGCACCATGCGCCGTACCTTGGCCCGCTCGGACGCCTCGGGCGGTCCGCTCTGGAGGACCGCCCGCCGGACCAGGCCCTGGGTCTGCGGGGCGGCGACGAGGGCTCCGATGCTGATCGCCCCGGCGGACTGGCCGAAGAGGGTGATGCGGCCGGGGTCGCCGCCGAAGGCCTCGATGGCCTCGTACACCCAGGTCAGGGCGGCGATCTGGTCGCGCAGGCCCGGGTTGGGGGGCGTGTCCGGGAACAGTCCGTAGCCTTCGACGCCCAGCCGGTAGTTGACGGAGACGCAGACCACGCCGTCGCGGGCGAAGGCGTGGCCGTCATAGACGGGGACGGCGGACGAGCCCCTGGTCAGGGCGCCGCCGTGCAGCCAGACGAGGACGGGGAGCCGGGCCCCGGGGTCCGGCTGCGGGGTCCAGACGTTGAGGTTGAGGCAGTCGTCGCCCGGCACGACCGGGTCGGACAGGTAGTGCGCGAACGCCTCGGAGTACGGGGGTTTCGGCGGGGTGGGGCCGAAGGCGCCGGCGTCGCGGACGCCCTCCCAGGGCGGGAGAGGAACGGGCGGGCGGAAGCGGCGGGGGCCGAACGGGGGCGCCGCGTACGGGATGCCGCGGAAGACCGCGACTCCCCGCTCGTAGCGGCCACGTACGGCCCCGTACGCGCTCTTGACCACGGGGTCCGCCTGGTCTGCCGTCATACCGCCCACCAGCCCTTCGCCGCGCTCGTGCACCGGGTGATACCAGAGCACCACATGGTCCACCGGTATTCCGGTGCACGAACCGGCTTGACGGCTATTTGGCGTACATCAGCGTGCCGAACCCGAGCTGGTCGAAGCCGCCGCTGGTGGTGCCGTAGTCACCTCCCCCGCCCTCGGGGGCGATGGAGAAGCACATCTGGGCGATGTACTTGTCGTCGAGGAGCAGGCGCCGGCCGTAGTGGTAGTGGAGCATCGCCCACACCGGGCGGACCTGGCCGCGGGATCCGGAGCCGATCACGGTCTGTGACTGCTGGGCGCAGTTCTGGCCGCTGCCCCAGGTGTAGGTGGTGTAGGGCACGTTCATGTTCAGGTTGTACTTCGCGACGTACTGGGCGGCCTTCATGAAGCGGCGGCCGTCGTAGGAGTACAGGTCTTCGCCCTGGTTCCAGGCCATCTCGCACAGGGCGCCCATCTGGCCCATGCCCATGACGGTGTGGCCCTGGTCGCGGCCGGACTCCTGCCACTGGCCGAGGTCGTAGCCCTCGACACCCGGGTAGAGGAACGGCACCGCGCGCCGGATCTGGCCGTTGCCGCCGCCGTTCTTGAAGTAGTTCACGGCCTGGTCGTACTTGGCGCCGTCGTCGCACAGGATCCCGATGGCCATGACCGAGGCCATGTTGCACAGGTCCCAGTTGGCCCAGTAGTTGGTGATGCAGGCGTCGTTGTGGCCGGTGAGGAACTGGTTGTTGAGCGGGTAGAAGACGTTGAGCATCATCGTCTTGAACCGGTTGAGGTCGAACCCGGCGTACCCGCGCATGAGCTCGGCGACGTTCGCGAACTGCCAGCCGTAGAGGCCTGCGGCCAGGAACCGGTCGGCGTTTCCGGTGATGCTGGTGAGCGTGGACGACCAGGCGTTGAGGATGCGCACGGCGCAGTCGGCGTTCGCGGCGGTGCCGCCGACGTGCCAGCGCAGCGCGTTCTGGTAGGCGGCGTGGATGTCGTTGTAGAGCTGGGGGTAGTTCTGGCCGTCGCCGCCGCGGATGATCGTGGCGGTGGGGCGGGGCGTCCAGGTGGACGCCGAGTGCGAGTTGGCGGTCAGTCTTTGCCAGCCGGAGGCCCAGGGGTCGTCGCCCGCGGCGACCCTGACCTTGGCGCGGTTGATGTCGCCGGCGTTGTGCAGCATGCCGGGGTGGGTGAAGGTCGCCGGGGCCGCGTCCGCCGTGGTGGCGGTGGCGGTGGCGCCGAGGGCGAGGGCCGCGGTGAGGCCGCCGGCGGTCTTGAGCAGACCGCGGCGGCTCACCTGGCCGCCCTCGTCGTGCGTGTGGGGGGAAGTGCGGCTCATGTGGGGTTCTCCGATCCGTGGAGGACTACATGGGGGTGATGCTCACCTCGTCGAACTCGGTGGTGCTGTGGGTCAGGGGGCTGCGGGAGCAGACCACCAGGCCCACGTAGTAGGGGGCGTCACCGAAGCCGGGGATGTCTCCCTCGGCGAGGGGGGTCCAGGTGGCGCCGTCGTCGGACGAGACGGATGCGGTGAAGCGCGTCCCGGTGCGCTTCAGCCGCAGCAGGCACGGGGCGGTGACCGCCGCGTTGCCCGTGAAGGTGGACCGCGCGGCGACGGTCGTGCGCAGCATCAGCTGGGCGCTCGTGCCGCCGGTGACGATCGTCCCGGCCGCCTGGTCGAACGGCGACAGGGACTTGGCCATGAGCAGGCCGACCCGGTCGCCGGTGGCTCCGGCGCGGGAGAGCAGGCGGGCGGTGACCTCGCAGTCACCGGTGACGGGCCGTCGTACGAACTGGCCGGTCATGCCCTGGTTGTTGACCGTGAGGTCGGTCCCGGCGCCCCGCACCACGAAGGTCCCGTCCTCGTGGGCGGTGCTGCCGGGGGTGCGGACGGCGACCACGCCCAGGGTGCCGTAGGCGCGGTCGTCGAGGACGACATCGCCCAGGTCGCCGTAGGTCCAGGGCGCGGGCGGCGGGGTGCCGACCGTGAGGGTGAGGGTGCCGGTGGCGTCCCCGGCGGCGTTGCCCGCCGTGGTGGTGACCTCGAACTCGCCCGTCTGCGTGGGTGTTCCGGAGATCAGGCCGGTGCGCCGGTCGACGCGCAGGCCGTCGGGCAGTCCGTCGGCGGTGAACCGTATCGGTTCGTGCGAGGCGCGCAGGAAGTGCTTGAAGGGCACGCCCTTGTTGGCGAACGCCGTGGTGGCGGAGGTGAGTTGCGGCTTGGCGGGTGTCGGCATCGTCGACGTGGCGGTCTCCGACAGGGGGCCGCGTCCGGCGCAGTTGGTCTTGGCGACGGCGTAGTGGTACGTCGTGCCGGGGGTTCCGGTGGCGTCGGCGTAGCGGACGCGGGTGCCGAAGCCGACCGCGCCGATGCCAGTGGCGATCGTCTCGTAGGGGCCGTCGGCCGCGGCGGCGCGCAGCACCTTGTAGCGGGCGGAGAGGTCCGGGTCGGTCCAGGCCAGTTCGACCGCGTCGGGGCCCGTGGTGGCCCGCAGGTCGCCGGCGGCGGTGGCCGGGCGGGGCACGGACCAGACCTCGCCGGCGGTCCGGGAGACGACGCTGACGTTGTCGAAGGCTCCGGTGCCGGTCTCGGCGTACGCCTCGTCGACGCCGAGGCAGGACGTGAGGGTGAGACCGACGTACGCGGTGACGCCCAACTCGACGTCGCTGGAGCCGACTTCGGTCCAGCGGATGCCGTCCGGGGAGATGGCGCCGGTGCAGCGGTCGCCCCGGCGGGTCACGCGGACCCAGTACGGCATGCGCATCCGGTAGCCGTCGCCCGCGCCCTCGACGTACGGAGCCTCCAGCGGGGTCGCCGACTCGGGCAGCGTGCCGAAGGAGGAGATCGGGAAGCCGGCGCTGGTGGTGATCGCCTGCTGCTGGGACGGCGGCACGGGTGTGCTGCCGGTGCCCTTGGTCCGGGCGCCCGCCTCGGGCCGTACGGACCACACGCCGCTCCAGGTGTGCAGCGGCAGGCCCTGGATCAGCATGGCGGCGTGCGCCGCGTCCGCGTCCAGGCCGGCCCGGACGGTCACGCCGATCTTGGAGTACTGGGAGCTGAGCGGATACACGATCCGCGCGGTGATCGTGCCGTCGCCGCGCAGCGGCAGGTACGCCAGGCGGTGGGTGTCGGCGGTGCCGGACGCCTCCAGGACGAACCGCTCGCCGTCGAAGACGGCCGAGCCGGGGATCCTCACGTCCCCGACGTCCCGCGTCTCCCAGGGGTCGGGCAGCCCGGGGACCGCCACCGCCCAGGCCGAACGGGCGCTGGTGCCACGGGAGTTGGTGGCGGTGATCCGGTAGTAGGAGGGCCTGCCCGCGCGGGCGTCACGGTCGGTGTGGGCCGGCGTGTCGAGGCCGGTCGCGATCGTCTCGTACGGTCCGTCGGCAGTGGTGGCGCGCAGGACCGTGTACGACTCGGCCCACGCCGACGGCACCCAGGTCACGGTGACGGACTTGTCGCCGCCCACCGCCGTGACACCGGCCGGAGCCGTGGGCCTGGCCGGGGACGGGGCCTTCGTGCCCGCGAAGGTGAGGGTGCCCCAGCTCGGCAGGTCGTCGTTGCTGCCCTCGACGACGCGGGCCCCGCCCGTGCCGCGGAAGACGGCCGCCTTGGTGTAGGGGGTGTCGAGGCCCCGGACTCCGGCGTAGTGCGCGTAGGTCATCTCGTAGATCGGCGGCAGGTTCCCGCGTCCGACTGCGGAGACGGACTTCTTGACGTACTTGCCGGTGCGGTCCAGGTCGGGGACGAAGGGCACGTCGCCGCCGAGGTTGTAGCGGGCGGCGTACTCGGCGTTCTCCAGCAGCCGGTTGCCGTCGAAGGCGTACAGGTCGACGCCCTGGTTCCAGGCGACCTGCGCGGCGTCCGCGAGCAGGCCGACGGCGAGCTGCTCGTGGCCCTGGTCACGGCCGGACTCCTGTCCCTGGCCGGCGTCGGTGACGATGCGGTGCGGGACACTGCCGTTGCCCGCGCCGGCGGCGGCGAAGCGCAGGGCGTCCTCGAAGAGGGTGGGCTCCTCGCAGAACACGCCGATGGCCAGGATCGACTGGACGGACGTCAGGTCCCAGTTGCCGTTGGCGTAGAGCATGTAGCCGGAGATGGCCGGATACCAGACGCGCAGGAAGGACTCCTCGCAGCGCGCGATGTCCTCCTTCGCCCAGCCGTCGTAGCCGCTGTGCCGCAGCAGTTCGGCGGCGTTGACGAACTTGAAGACCTGGAGGCCCGCGCCGAGCGGCCCGTCGGCGCCGGTGACGGCCGTCAGGGACGCCGACCAGGCGTTGAGGATGTCGCGGGACTTGTCGGCGTACGCCCGCTCGCCCGTAATGCACCACATCAGGGCGGTCTGGTAGGCGGCGGCCGAGTCGGCGACGGCCTGGTTCTGGAAGTTGGTGGGGCCGCGGCCCCAGGAGGTGATCTGGCCGGTGTTCTGGATGGCGTAGGTGGCCTTCGAGCGCGCGTGGGCGGCGAGCGCGAGGTAGCCGTCGTGGACCGGGGATTCCTTGGCGGCGACCGCGGCCTTCATGCGGGCCAGGTCCTCGGCGCTGTGCAGCAGCCCGGGGTGCGTGAAGGCGCGGAGCCCGGTGGTGCCGTCCTGGGCGGCGGCCCGGGCGGTGCCGGACGCGAGCAGGCCGCTCGCGCCCGACACCAGCAGCAGGGCGGCCGCGCCGCCGAGGAAGCCACGGCGGCTCGGTGCGGGGGTGCTCATGGACGTGCTTCTCACGGGGACGGTGCTCATGACGCGGCGGCCGCCGCGGCCTCGGCGGTGGTGAGGAACTTGAGGTTCGTCACGTGCTCGTTGACGAACATGGGCACGCCGTCCGAGGCCAGGTACCACTTCGGCTTGCCCGTGCTGTCGGCGATCACCCTGCCGTTGACGCGGAGGTTCTCGAAGGTGACGTCCTTGATCGCGTGCTCCGCGTCGAGGCCGGCGATGATCGAGAGGTCGGCGTTCTTGCCGTTGTAGCTGAGGTCCTTGATGTAGACGGACTCGATGCCGCGGCCTGCCGACGTGTTGTACTTCGGGTTGTACTCGACCCGCATGTGGATGAGCTGGCCCCAGCGGAAGTCCTCCACGCGGATGTCGTCGAACCTGACGTCCCGGACGATGTTGCTGTCGCCGACCATGAAGGCGATGGCGCCCTGGTAGGTCACCTGCGGCTCGCGGTGGTCGAGGATGTCGATGTTCTCGTAGCGCAGGTTCTCCAGCACCTCCGGGGTGTCGGAATTGCCGTGCACGCCGATGTTGATCGGGTGGGCGACGTCGGCCCAGAGGGAGCAGTTCCTGACGGTGATGTTGCGGGTGTCGCCGTAGAAGTCCCAGCGGTGGGTGTAGAGGGCGACGCTGTCGTCGGAGGTACGCAGGAAGCAGCCGTCGACCGTGACGTTCTCGGAGCAGTAGAGCTGGATGCCGTCACCCCAGCCCTGGTGGCTGAAGGCGCGCAGATTCTTGATGGTGAGGTTCTTGGACTCGGCGACCCTGATGTTCTCGTACCGGGGGTTGAGGATCGTGACGCCGTCGATCGTGACGTTCTCGCACTTGCGGACGAAGACCGCGCCGCCGGTCGTGTCGTAGACCACGCCGCGGCCGATCAGCCGGGAGTTCTCCACGCCCTCGAAGATCACACTGGAGGTGAGGACGGCACCCGGGGCCAGGTAGACGGTGGTGCCGCTGGGCACCTTCAGGGTTCGGTCGGGGTGGGTGTGCAGACCGGGACCGAAGTACATGACCTTCTTGTCGCCCTCGGTGGGCACGTCCTGCTCGATCGGGTTCGCGAACAGGTGCAGGCAGTCGAAGATCTTGTCGTCGATCTGGACGACCAGGTTGCGGGGCCGGTCCAGGGTGAAGCGCGCGGTGCTGCCGAGCACCTCGGGCTTGATGCCGTACGAGTCCGGGCGGATGCGGACCTTCTCGCCGCCGCCCGGGTTGTACGTCACCTCGACCTCGACCGTGCCGGAGAAGTCGAAGGCGGCCCAGGAAGAGTTCTGGGCTCTGTTGCTGCCGGTGTTCGCGTCGATCAGTGCGAGCTTGGCGAGGTAGACGCCGAGCTTCTGCCAGGTGCCGCCGAGCGGCCGGACTTTGACGGTGAAGGAGTTGTTGACAGGCACCTTCGGAAGCGTCGGGTGGATGACCACGCTGTCGCCGGTGGTGCCGGTCTCATCCGCCGCGGCGGCCTGCGCGGTGCCCGCGATGCTGCCGGCCAAGCCGGCGGCAGCGATGACACCGGCGGCCTGGAGGGTGGTTCGGCGTGACAGGGGCGCGTTCATGCGTAACTCCTTGCAAAGGTTCGGTAAGAGGGGTCACTTCAGTCCGGTCGTGGACATGCCGGCGACGAAGCCGCGCTGGGCGATCAGGAAGATCAGCAGGATCGGCACGACGTACATCACGGAGGCCGCGGCCTGGAGGTTGGCGACGGGTGTTCCGGCCGACGTCACGTAGGTGGTCATGACGGCGACGGCCAGCGTCGACTTGTCGGTCGACAGCAGTAGCTGCGGGGCGATGTAGTCGCCCCAGGACCAGGTGAAGGCGATCACGAAGCTCGCGGACAGCACCGGCCAGGACTGCGGCAGGAAGATCCGCCAGAAGATCATGCCGTAGCCGCAGCCGTCGACGATCGCGGCCTCCTCCAGCTCTCGGGGCAGCCCGGCGAAGAACTGCCGGAAGAGGAAGACCAGATAGGGGGCGGCGGCCAGTCCCCAGAACACCCACGGCCAGTACGTGTCGACCATGCCGAGCTTGGCGAAGATCAGGTACGTCGGCAGCAGGGTGATCATCTGGGGCAGCATCATCGAGCCGATGAGAATGCCGAACAGCGTCTTCTTGCCGGGGGCTTCCAGGCGGGCGAAACCGAATCCGACCCAGGCCGAGCTGAGCGTGACGAGCACGGCGTAGATCAGGGCGATGATCAGGGAGTTGCGGGCGTAGCCGAGGAAGTCGATCAGGTTGAAGGCATCGGCGAAGTTCTGCCACTGGAAGTCGGTGGGCAGCCAGTGCACGGGCGAGGCGGCCAGTTCCGCCGAGGTCTTCAGGCCGTTGAGGATCAGCCACCCGAAGGGGCCGATGAACAGCCCAGTGAGGGAGACGAGGACCGTGTAGAGGACGAGGCGGTTGGCGCGCACCCGCACTCGGGGCGCGGAGTTCGGCGGCAGGCTGGTGGCGGTCACTTCTTCGCCTCCGGGTCGACGTTGTAGAACACCACGCCGGACGTGAACTTGAAGATGAGTCCGGTCACGATGAGGATCAGAACGAAGAGCACCCACAGCAGTGCGGAGGCGTAGCCGTAGCGGCCGAGCGCGAAGTACTGCGAGAAGACGTGCATCATGTACAGGTAGTTGGACTGCGGCAGGGCGGTGACGCCGGCCGTGGTGCCGTCCGGTGACAGCAGCAGCGGCATGATGGTCTGCACGGAGGCGATCACACCGGTCACGGTCTGGAAGAGCAGCACCGGCGACAGCAGCGGCACGGTGATGCTGCGGAAGGTCCGCCAGGCACTCGCCCCGTCGATCCGGGCGGCCTCGTGGAGTTCCCGGGGCACGTCCTGGAGCCCCGCCAGCGAGATGATCATGACGTTTCCGGCCGCCCACAGCACGCTCATCAGCAGCACGAAGCGGGCGTAGGGATCGGCGAGCCAGCCCAGCGCGTCGAAGCCGAACAGGGTGATGACGCCGTTGGCGGCACCGGAGTTCTGGTCGAAGAGCGCCTTGAAGGTGAGGCCCACACCGACCGGGGGCACGACGGCCGGCAGATACAGCAGGGTGCGGAACAGCCCGCGCGCCTTGACCGGCCGGTTGACCAGGACGGCGAGCCCCAGCCCGGCGATGATCGACAGCGGCACCGACGTGAGCGCGAACAGGCCGGTGCGGCCCAGGGAGTTCCAGGTCTGCGGGTCGGAGAACAGCTCGGTGTAGTTGCCGAGGCCGACGTAGCGCCAGTGCGGCGAGATGCCGTCGTACGTGGTGAAGCTCAGCCACAGCGCGTACGCCATCGGCACGATCGTCAGCAGCAGGAAACCGAGGATCCAGGGCGCGGTGAACAGGTAGAAAGCGCGATGCCTGCGCGCGGTCATGGAGATCCGGGGCCGCCGGTCCGGCGCGGCGCGGCCGGCACTCGCGGCCGGGCGGGACCGTTCTGTGACGGGTATCTGGTCGACCGTCATCCCACCTGCTCCTTACCGCGCTTGAGCTGCTCGTTCATGGCCGAGTTCAGGCGGCCCGCCAGGGTGTCGACGGACATCCGGCCGTTCATCGCGGCCGGGGCCTCCTGGTTGAAGAGGGCGTAGAGCGAGTCCGCCGTGGCGTAGGGGGTGTAGGCGATCACCGAGAAGTGCTTCAGCTCGGCGTTCTGCACTTTCAGCACGCGCTTCTGGTAGTCCTCCTGGGCCGGCATCAGCGGGCGCAGGGACTTCAGCGTGGGGATGCCCCAGCCGCTGGAGGCGCGGGCCTTGGCCGGTCCCTCGCCGAAGAACCACTCGAAGACCCGCCAGGCGGCGTCCTTGTTCTTCGCCTTCTTCGGCATCCACAGTCCGGTGCCGGCCTGGCACGGGCTCACCCGCTGACCGCCCTCGAACATGGGGGCCGGGGCGAGGCGGGCGAGGGGCGCCAGCTTCTTGTCGGCGTTGATCAGGCCGCCGAGCCAGTAGCCGGAGTTGGACATGGCCATGCGGTTCGCCTGGAACGTGGGCCCGTCCCAGGTGTTGGGGTCCGGCTGGATGATGCTGGGACCGACTCTGGCCCGGCCGTACTCGATGTACCAGGTCAGTGCCTTGCGGGCCTCGGGGGTGGTGAAGTCGACCCGGGAGAAGTCGTCGCTGAACAGCCTCCCGCCCGCCGCGGCCGTCAGGCTCGCCAGGAGGTTGGGGGTGGACACGCCGTTGTAGCTGCCGCCGAAGACGGTCGTCTGGCCGCTCTTGCGGCGGGTGAGCCGCTCGGCGTTCTCCAGCCACTCCTCGAAGGTGACCGGCTCGGTCTCGGGCGGGTAGTCGACGCCCGCCTCGTCGAAGAGGGCGGTGTTGTACCAGTACATGGAGTCCTGGGAGAAGTCCTTCGCCATGCCGTAGCGGGGGCCCTTGCCCTGGGTGCGGCCGTCGAAGCGCCACAGGTCGTTGACCGGGTCCAGGTCGCCGACCCTGAGGACGCTGCTCCCGGCGAAGTAGGGGTCCAGGTCCTCCATCACGTCCCGCGCCGCGAAATAGGGCGCGTCGGTGGCGCCGACACCGCGGACCAGGTCGGGCGGGGCGCCGTTGGTCATCATGCCGATGAGCTTGGTGATGTCGTAGCGCACCGTGACGATCTTGACGCCGATGTCCTTCTGGGCCTGTCTGACCAGCTCCGGGGAGATGTCGTCGGGCTTGACCATCAGCGTGACCGTCTCGCCGCCGCCGCTGACGCCGCCGGAGACCCGCATCGCGCAGCCGTTCAGCGCCGCCGTGCCGGTCGCGGCTCCGGCCGCGGAGAGGGCGAGGAATCGGCGGCGGCTCAGGGAAGCACCAGCATGTGGGTGCATGAACGCACCACCTCCTTGCTTTTCCGGCTTGCTGTGGCAACCGGTTGTTGTGCGTGGGGCAGAGCTTCTTGCCGTCGGGATGGCGCGTCAAGAGCCTTGACGAATTTTCGAAAAGACTGTGTAACCTCGGTGTCATCAGCCAGAGCACCGGTGAGTCCTGTTTTCGGCCGTCGCGATCAAGCCGCCGACGGATGGTGGGATGCCCCTGACCAGGGGCGGTTGGGACCTCGTCTCGGCAACAAACTTAGGAACCGGTTGCCGAAGTGGTCGGCCGGGGGCTCGGGTACCGAGAGGGGCGCAGTCTGCCTCCACCTCCGTGCACTGAAACATCAGTAACCGATTACCACCACATGCCATGCCGGGCCCTCGGGGACGGAGGCTCCGACCCCCTCACTTACTGACAGCCGACGCCCCGGTCCTGCCGATTGACCACCGCTTCCCGGCGGACCTACGGTAGAAGGCGCTTTCTGAAACTGTTTCCATCCTCTGCTCCAGGAGTGTCATGCCCAGCCCTCAGCTGCCGCGGGCCGTGTTCGCGATGGACCCGGTTCACCTCCCGCTGCTCTTTCCTCCGCCGCTGATGGAGCGGCTGAGGCGCACGGCCGACATCGATCCCGGGTTGGTCGTGCGGGACTTCACCGATCCGGCCGCGGCCGGTGCACTGGCCTCCGCGGAGGTGCTGATCACCGGCTGGGGCTGCCCGCACCTGGACGCCGGCGCCCTCGCGGCGGCCCCGAGGCTGGACGCCGTCCTGCACGCGGCCGGGTCCGTGCGCTCCCTGGTCGGCGACGCCCTGTGGGAGCGCGGCGTGAAGGTGTCCAGCGCGGTGACGGGCAACGCCGTGCCCGTCGCGGAGTACACGCTCGCGATGGTCCTGCTCGTGGGCAAGGACGCCTTCGACCACCGCGAACGCTTCCGCCGCACGCACGCCTACCCCGGACCCGCGGAGACCGCGGCCACCGGCAACCTCGGCCGCCGGGTCGGTGTCATCGGCGCGTCCCGTGTGGGCCGCCGACTGCTGGAACTGCTGCGGCCGTTCGACCTCACCGTGCTGCTGCACGACCCGTACGTGAGCCCGGCCGAGGCCGCCGCCCTCGGTGCCGAGTCGCTGTCGCTGGAGGACCTGCTCCGACACAGCGACATCGTGAGTCTGCACGCCCCCGACATCCCCGAGACCCACCACATGCTCGACCGCGACCGGCTCGCCCTGGTGCGGGACGGCGGCGTGCTCATCAACACCGCCCGCGGCGCGCTGGTCGACCATGACGCGCTCGCCGACGAGCTGGTCTCCGGCCGGCTCAGCGCGGTCCTCGACGTCACGGACCCGGAGCCGCTGCCGGCCGGTTCCCCGCTGTACCACCTGCCCAACGTGTTCCTCACGCCGCACATCGCCGGCTCCCTGGGCAACGAACTGGAGCGGCTCGGCCGCATCGTGGTGGAGGAACTGGAGCGCCTGGTGTCGGGCGCGCCGCCGGCCCACGAGGTGCTGCGGGCGGATCTGGCGCGGGTGGCGTGACGCCGTGGCGGTCGGACGGTCCGGACTTACGGCGGATCGAGCAGGACCGGCACCGTTCCCCGGCGGACACGCCATGACAGGCGGCCCTGCGGCAGGACGGCGCGGCCTTGCGATCGGACGACGCGACCCCGCGACCGGGCGACGCGACCCCGCGGCCGGACGACACGGCCCCGCGACCGGACGGCGCGGCCCTGCGGCCAAACGCCGAGGAAGGAGCGCGAAGTCGAAGTCGACCGCCGGGCCCTCACTCGGGGGACGGCCTCGTCACTCCGAGGTCCTCGCGCATCGTGGTGCGCATCCTGGACAGGTCTTGCCAGCCCTGCTTGATCGCATCCCGCACGCCCTCGATGTCGTCGCCGTCGCGCGTGGTGCCGCGGGTGAGGCGGGCCAGGACGCCGTAGACGGAGTTCAGGTCCCTGTCGACCCGTCTCACCTCCGTCAGCACGATGTCCGGCACGATCATCTGGGCCTCGGCGTAGCGGCGACGGTAGTCCACGCGGGCCGCCTCCACCGTGGCCAGCGACTCCTGCGGGTCGTACCCGATGCGCAGTACGTGGGAGTGGTCGTTGAGGGTCGCCAGATAGTGGCGGGCGGCGGCGTTGAACTCCGTGTACGCCGCTCTGCGGGCCTCACGCCCCGACTCCGCTCGCCGGGCGGCCGTCTCGGCACGGCGTGTTCCTTCGAGTCGTTCCCACTCCTCGCGGCGGGACGCGTCTCCGCGGCGCTGGGTCAACAACGCCGAACCCAGCGTGCCGCCCACGCCCACCACCGCCGCAAGCAGGCCCGCCACAGTCGGGTCCATCGCGCCTCCCCCGTGCCGACAGCGCCTCCGTACCGCCACTCAGTGTGCCTGCCGGAGGCGCTCCGCCACAGAACGCGTTACGGCCGGTGACCAGCGGCCGGGGGATGCGACGCGGCTTGCCACGGCAGGGCAGGCGGTTCCGGCCACGTCATGCCGGGCAGGCGCATCCAGCCCCTGTCCACAGGCCCTCCAGCCCTGGAGTAACGATGGGATACGGTTTCCGCACGGCGCGGGCACGACCCCGGCAGCAGGCGCGGCCGGGCCCGCCACCGACCGGACGACAACAGTCCGGGCCACTACCGCGAAGGAGCCGCAAGGGTGAGTCAGCGCAAGGCGACGAGCGACGCCGGACGGGCGACCATTCGCGACGTCGCGGAGCGGGCCGGCGTCTCCGTGGCCAGCGTCTCGCGGGTGCTGTCCGGCAATTACCCGGTGTCGGAGGAGCTGCGCCGCAGGGTGATGAAGGTGGTCCGGGACCTGGACTACGTCACCAACGCCCATGCGCGTTCCCTGGCCGGCGGCGGCACACCGACGGTGGCGATCCTCATCAACAACATCACCGGCGCCGCGTTCGCGCATGTCGCCAAGGGCGTCGAAGGGGCCGCCACCCTGCGCGGCTGGCTCTCCCTGGTCGGCACCACCGGCGACGACCCCGAGCGGGAGCTGGCCCTGGTGAATCTGATGCGCCAGCAGGGCGTGGCCGCGGTGATCCTGCTCGGCGGGGCCTACGACTACGACGAGTACCAGCTGCGCATGGCCCGCTTCGCCCGCTCCCTGGACGCGGCCGGCTCGCACCTGGTCCTGGTGGGCAGGCCCCCGCTGGAGGGCGACGTCCCGGCGACGACCGTCGACTACGACAACGAGGGCGGCGCCTACGCGATGGCCAGCCATCTGCTGTCGGCCGGTCACCGGCGCGTCCTGGTCCTGCCGGGGCATGCCGAACTGACCACCGCTCAGGGCAGGTTGAAGGGAGCGCAACGGGCCTTCGAGGCGTACGGCGTGCCGTTCGACCCGGGCATGGTCCGGCACGGCCCGTACGACTACGAGCACGGGTACGAGGCCGTCGAGGCGGCCCTGCACGACACGCCGGACTTCACCGCCGTGCTCGCGGGGACGGACGTGGTCGCGGCGGGTGCCATGCAGGCCCTGCGCGCGGCGGGTCTGCGGGTGCCCGAGGACGTCTCGATCGTCGGCTACGACGACATCCCGCTCGCGTCCCAGCTCACTCCCCAACTGACCACCGTGCACGTTCCGTACGAGGAGATGGGCCGAGTCGCGCTGCGCGCGGTGGCCGACCGGCGCGAGGGCGGCGCGGGGCGGCGTAAGAGCGCCGACGGCGACCACCTGGTGCTGGGCACGCATGTCGTGGTCCGCAACTCGGTGCGGCCGCCGGGTCAGCGCGGATAGCGACCAGATGTAGTTACGTAACCGGTTACCAGGGGCTTCGAGGGCCGTTCGAGGTTTCGTCGGCGTGACCGAAGAGGCCCTGGACCGGCGCGCCTAGGACCCCACTGACCTGCGCGTATACGAGCCCGTGCGCGAGCGGACGCCGCGCGTCCGGGGTAACCCGGCAGACAATCCGCCGCAACAAATTTCCGCGCACCTCTTGCTAAGAGCCGAGCTACGCGCCTACGGTCCCAGCAACCGCTTACTACAGCTTCTGCTTACGCTTGGCCGAACCCCCCGCAACCGCGAGCCGACGGTTTCCGGCCGCCGTTCCTGGCCGGCACAACCGAGCCGCTGCCGTCCTCTCGTTCTGAGAACGCCTATTCCGAAGGATCACGGTCAGATGAACTTCACCAGCCCCCGGAGAAGGTTCGCCTCCGCCGCAGTCGCGGGTATCGCCCTGACAGGTCTCCTCTCCGCCTGCGGCGGATCCGGCTCGGGTGACGACGCCGCGTCGAAGTCCGGCCCGGTCACCCTCCCCTTCTGGGGCTGGGCCAACGGCCAGGAGGCGGTCGTCAAGGCGTTCAACGCCTCGCACAAGGACATCCAGCTGAAGTACACCAAGGTCACCGACCAGCTCACCATGCAGAAGCAGCTGACCAACGCGGTGAAGGCCGGCAACGCCCCCTGCCTGGTGCAGAACACCGCCGAGTACGTGACGAGCTGGGTCTCGCAGGGCGCGCTCGCCGACATCACGAGTTACGTCGAGGGCGAGAAGGACAAGTTCAACACCGGTGCCTGGGCGAGCGCTCAGGTGCAGGGCAAGCTCTACGGCGTGCCCACCAGCTCGGCCCCCCAGTTCACGATCTACCGCACGGACATCTTCGAGAAGTACGGCCTGAAGCCCCCGGCCACCTGGAACGACTTCATCGCCGCGGGCAAGGAGCTGAAGAAGCACGGCATCAAGATCACCAACTACGCCGGCGAGGACCCGAGCACCCTGGAGGTGCTCGCCATGCAGGCCGGTGCCCACTGGTACTCGATCGACGGCAACGCCTGGAAGGTGGACTTCCAGGACGAGGGCACCCTGAAGGCCGCGAAGGTGATCCAGGACATCATCGACAACGACCTGAACGCCAAGCTGTCCTTCGCCGACTACGCGGCCGTGCAGCGCAGCTACGACACCGGCGCCACCGCCACCCGGCAGATCTCCACCTGGCAGATGGCCGGCATGGTGCAGAACTTCACCAAGTCCTTCGGCGACTGGGCGCTGGCCCCGTGGCCGACGTACAAGGGGGAGGCGCCCAAGACGCCGGCGGGTACGAACCTGACCGGCAGCGTGACGCTGGTGACCGAGCAGTGCAAGAACCAGGAGCAGGCCGCGCGGGCCGCGCTGTGGATGTCCACGAACCAGGACGCGGTCAAGACGATGGCGAGCCCGGAGACGGGCAACGGCGTGATGCCGGCGCTGGCCGACAGCGAGACCTACGTCGGTGAGTCGATCTCACAGAAGCTGCTCGGCGAGAACTACGAGCCGGCGCAGAAGGTCGTGACGGACAGCCTGGGCACCGTCACCACCGACTGGACCTTCGGTCCCAACTGGACCGCGATGTTCACCGAACTCCAGGCGGGCTGGGCCAAGGTCGTCAACAAGGAGCAGAAGGTCACCGACCTGCTCGCGCACATGCAGGAGTGGACGGTCAAGGACCTGAAGTCCCGCGGTATCAGCGTCAAGGGCTGAGGCGTTCTCGATGATTCGCTCCATGCGCTGGAAGGGTGCCGCGTTCACGGTGCCCTTCCAGCTCGGCTTCGTCTTCCTGTACCTGCTCCCGATCGGCTACGCCGTCTACGAGTCGCTGTTCACGGAGAAGCAGTCCGGGCTCGGCCTCGGCGGCGCCACGACGGAGTTCGTCGGGCTCGACAACTACACGCAGGGCCTGACCGACTCGGCGTTCATGAACTCCATCCTGCGCGTGGTGCTCTTCGCCTGTGTGCAGATCCCGTTCATGCTGCTGATCAGCCTGCTGCTGGCGCTGTTCCTGGACGCGCTCACCTCCAGGACGGCGAGCCGGTTCCGGATCCTGCTGCTGGTGCCGTACATGATCCCGGGCGTGGTCGCGGCGATCGTGTGGGTCAACCTCTACAGCCCGGACGTCGGCCCGCTCACCCCGATCGGCAAGGCCCTCGGCTTCGACTGGAACTTCTTCGCTCCGTCGATGGTGTGGCCGTCCATCGGCAACCTGCTGACCTGGCACGGCATCGGCTACAACATGGTGATCATCTACTCGGCACTCCAGGGCGTGCCCCGCGAGCTGTTCGAGGCGGCCCGGCTCGACGGCGCCTCCGAGCTGCGGATCGCGCGCAGCATCAAGATCCCGTACGTGCGCGGGGCGCTGGTGCTGACGGGGCTGCTGTCGATCATCCAGATGCTCCAGATCTTCAACGAGCCGGCGCTGTTCCGGAACATCACGCCGCAGACGGTCAGCGACAGCTTCACCCCGATCATGATCATCTACAACCAGGCGTTCAACGCGGGCAACTACAACTACGCGGCCGCCCTCTCCGTGCTGCTCGCCCTGATCCTGGGCGTGGCCTCCTTCCTCTTCTACCGGCTCACCTCGAAGGAGGCCGACTGATGGTGCTGACCGAGCACACCACCGAGCGGCCCCCCGTCCGCAGCGTCCGGCGCCTCCCCCGCCCGGACGCGGCCTCCCGCGGGCGGGGTGGTCAGCGCTTCCTGCTGGTCGGGCTGATCCTGGCCAGTGTTTACAGCCTGTTCCCGGTGTGGTGGCTGATCGTCGCCGCGACCAAGGACCGCACGGCGCTGTACCAGAGCAACGGCCTGTGGTTCTCCGGCTGGCACCTGTGGGAGAACCTGCAACAGGTGTTCACCTACCAGGACGGCATCTTCCTGCGGTGGACGGCCAACTCGTTCCTGTACGCCGGGGTCGGCTCGCTCGGCGGCACGCTGATCGCGCTCGCAACCGGTTACGGCCTCGCCCGGTTCGACTTCCCCGGCCGCAACGTGATCTTCGCGTGTGTCGTGGGCTCGTTCCTGATCCCGATCGCCCTGCTCACGCTGCCGCTGTACCTGCTGTTCTCGGCGCTCGGCATGGTGGACACCCCGTGGGCGATGCTGATCCCCTGCCTGATCAACCCGTTCAGCGTGTACCTGGCCAAGGTGTACACCGAGGCCACGGTCCCCTACGAGCTGCTGGAGGCGGCCCGGATCGACGGTGCCGGCGAGCTGCGGATCTTCTTCAGCATCGTGCTGCGGATGATGACGACGGGCGGCGCGACGGTGTTCCTGCTGGCCTTCGTCAACACCTGGAACGCCTTCTTCCTGCCGCTGACCGTGCTGCGCGGCAAGGAGAACTGGACCCTCAACCTGGGCCTGTACAACTGGACGGGCACGCGCCTGGAGTCGGGCATCGACCTGACGGGCCTGGTGCTGACCGGCGCGCTGCTGTCCATCGTCCCGATGGCGATCATGATGGTCGCGATGCGCCGCTACTGGCGGTCGGGCGTGACGCTCGGCGCCCTCAAGTGACCGGCGGCCTCAAGTGACCCTCGCCCTCAGGTGATCCCCCTCGCCTCTCCCTGACTCCCGGGGGCCGCAGGTGACCCTGACTCCCCGCGGCCCCCGGGTGCCCATCCCTCCTCCCGGAGCCCTCCCGTGACCGTCCTGCACAACCCCGTCCTGCGCGGCTTCGCCCCCGATCCCTCCCTGATCCGGGTCGGCGACTGGTACTACGTGGCGACCAGCTCCTTCGAGTGGTTCCCGACGATCCCGGTCCACCGCTCCCGCGACCTGGCCCACTGGGAGTACGCGGGGCATGTCCGGGGCGCGGCCCCCGGCGGCTCGCTGGCCGGGGTGCCCGACTCCGGGGGCGTCTGGGCGCCGTCGCTGAGCTGGGACGGGGAAGGGTTCTGGGTGACGTACACCGTCGTGCGCTCGGTCGGCACGCCGTACTTCGACCTGGACACCTACGTGTCGACGGCCACCGACGTGAGCGGCGAATGGAGCGCGCCGCGCCGGGTCGCGAGCCACGGCTTCGACCCTGCCCTGTTCCACGAGGACGGCAGGCTCTGGCTGCTGAACCTCCAGAACGACCACCGGCCGGGCGGCCGGAGGTTCGCCGGGATCGTCGTCACGGAGCTGGACCGGGACACCCTGGCGGCCGTCGGGCCGACGCGTCTGCTGCTCCAGCACGACCGGCTCATCGAGGGGCCGAAGCTGGTGCGCCGCGCCGGCTGGTACTACCTGGTGCTCGCGGAGGGCGGCACGGGCTGGGAGCACGGGGTGCGGGTGGCCCGCAGTCGGGAGCTGACGGGACGGTACGAACTCGACGACCGGCCGCTGTTGACCACCCGGGACGCCCCGGACGCGCCGTTGCAGAAGGCCGGGCACGGCGAGCTGGTCGAGACGCCGGGCGGGCAGTGGCTCCTCAGCCATCTGACGGCCCGTCCGCTGCACACGCCGCAGGGCCGCCGCTGCCCGCTCGGCCGGGAGACCGCGATCCAGGCGGTGACCTGGGACGCGGAGGGCTGGCCCCGGCTGCGGCAGGGCGGCTGGCACCCGGCGGTGGAAGTGGACGTGCCGACGCGGCCGCACCCGCTGCCTCCCGCCGCCCCGCCCGAGGGCTTGTCCTGGCCGTGGAGCTCCCTGCGCGAGCCGCCGGACGCGTCCTGGGCCGACACGACGGCCCGGCCCGGCTGGATCCGGTTGCGCGGCCGGCACGGCCCGGAGTCCCGCTGGGCGAGCAGCCTGCTGGCCCAGCGCGTCACCGAGCACCGCGCGGAGGCCGAGGTCACCGTCGAGGCGCGGCCGGTCACCTTCACCCAGGCCGCCGGGCTGGTGCTCTGGTACAACCCCGAGGCGTACCTCAGCCTGGACCTGACCTGGGCGGAGCCCGAGGGCGAGCCGCAGTGCGGACAGCAGTGGAGCGCCGCGGGAGACGGCCGCACGGTGCTCAGCCTCGTCGAGCGTGACGAGGGCGGGACACGGCAGCTCGCGGTCGTCGAGGTGTCCGCGGGGGCACCGGTGACGCTCGGCGTGACGATCGAGGGAGCCGAGGCACGCTTCTGGCACGTACGGGACGGGGGGCGCACGGCGATCGGACCGGCCCTGGACTTCAGCCGGCTGTCCGACGACCACGGTTCCCGGCTGCGCTTCACCGGTGCGATGGCGGGCATCCACGCCCGGGACCTCGTGGACGCCTTGTTCACAGCGGACTTCAGGGGGTTCCGGCTGACCTGCACACCCGACTGAGGGCCTTGTTCGGGGTTTCGAAAGTTTTGACCGGCGAGAACCCGTGAATTCACTTGTCTTCCCGCCGTCATGCGCCGCACCTAGAGTAGGAAGCGCTTTCTGTCGGCTCGGGCTCCGGACCGCGGTGAGCAACGCTGGTCGAAACTTTCCACGGCCCTCGGGCGGGCCGGAGAGGTGGGTTCCCGATGGTCCGTACGGCGAGTGCGAGCGCGGCGGCAGGTCCGACGCTGGCGGTCGTGGCGCGCGAGGCGGGGGTGTCGGTGCCGACCGCGTCGAAGGTGGTCAACGGCCGCGAGGACGTGGCGCCCGAGACCCGCCGCCGCGTCACCGAGGCGCTCGACCGGCTCGGCTATGTCCGCAGACCCCGGTTCGACGCGACCAAGGCACCCCGGCTGGTCGACCTGGTCGTGCACTCGCTGGAGAGTTCCTGGTCGGGCGCGGTGCTGCACGGGGTGGAGGAGGCGGCGCACGACGCCGGCCTGGAGGTCGTGGTGTCGGCGGCCCTGACCCGCACCCGGGCCGGCCGCCCGGAGCGCGGCTGGCTGGACAAGCTGGTCGCCCGGGGCTCCTCCGGGGTCCTGTTCAACCTGGCCGAGCTGAGCGATTCCCAGTACGCCTGGCTGGAGCAGCACCGCATCCCGTTCGTGATGATCGACCCCGTCCAGGAACCGCCGGAGGGCGTGGCGTCGGTGGGCGCGGCGAACTGGCAGGGCGGTCTGACGGCCACGGAGCATCTGCTGTCCCTGGGCCACGAGCGCATCGCCGTCATCGCCGGTCACCGGCGCACGCTGTGCAGCAGCGCCCGGGTCGCCGGTCACCGCTCGGCGCTCGCGTCGGCCGGGGTCCGGCACCGCGCCGAGTACGTCCGGCACGCCGGCTTCGACGAGAACCTGGCCCGCCGCCGCATGCTGGAACTGCTCGACCTGCCCGAGCCGCCGACGGCCGTCTTCGTCTGCTCGGACCGGATGGCGCTGGGGGTTTACGAGGCCCTGGCCGAGCGGGGGTTGAGGGTCCCGGACGACATCAGTGTGGTGGGCTTCGACGACCTGCCCGAGGCGCGCTGGGCCTCCCCCGCACTGACCACGGTCCGCCAGCCGCTGTCGGAGATGGCCGCGACGGCCCTGCGGTCGCTGCTGCGCCTGATGGACGGCCACCATCCGGAGAGCACGCGGACGGAGTTGTCGACGCGGTTGGTGGAACGGGCGAGTACGGCGGCGCCGCGGGTGTAGTGCAGTCGACGGCGACCGGCTCGGCCTCCAGGGCGAGGACGCCATGAGCGACCGGCAGGCTTTCGGGACTTTGCGGACACACCCTTTAGGCCGGTTCCATCAGCCGTTTCAGGGCGGTGAGGTCGGCGGTCACCGCCTCCGCGTCGCGGTGGAAGTCCTCGTCGCTCATCCAGGGCTGCCGGCGCAGGGTGAACACCACCTCGCAGCCGGGGCCGTCGGCGATCACCCGCATCGGGTTGTGGACGGTCTGCCCCGAGGGCAGCGTGACGTCGTGGTCGAGCACGCCGAAGTCGTTCCTGGGCGTGAAGTCCACCACCACCCGCCCCATCTGCGACTCCCCCACCCACCGGCCGTCCACCAGCTCGATGGAACGGGCCAGTCCGGGGGCCCAGCCGGGGACGTTGGCGGGGTCGGAGACGTAGTCGTAGACCTCACGTGCGGGTCGGTCGACGGGGATGCCGAGGTGCCGGGACTGCCGTGTCGTGGTCGTCATGGCGGCGACGTTACGGGCCTGCCCGGGGGGCCGTCTTGAACGGATCGGACACCGGCCGGCGCGGTGTCCGATTCCTTCAAGACCGGGCGCCGCGGGCATGCCTACGGTAGGCCCATGACTGCACGATTCGATGCCATCGGCCTGGTCGTCTCCGACATGGCCGCCTCCGTCGCCTTCTACCGCCGGCTCGGGTTCGCCTTCCCGGAAGGTGCCGAGCACCAGCCGCACGCCGAGGCCGAACTGCCCGGCGGGCTGCGGCTGATGTTCGACACCGAGGAGACGGTCCGCTCCTTCCTGCCCGAGTGGCAGCCGCCCTCCGACGGCGGCCGGACCTCGCTGGCCCTGCGCTGCGACGGTCCGGCGGAAGTGGACGCGTTGTACGAGGAGCTGGTGGGCACCGGGTGCCACGGCGAGCTCAAGCCCTGGGACGCCTTCTGGGGGCAGCGGTACGCCGTCGTGCTCGACCCGGACGGCAACGGGGTGGACCTGTTCGCTCCGCTAGCCGCGGCGGGCGAGTAGCTCCCCCAGCGGGAGCCCCGCCAGCTCCCTGACGTCCCGGGCCAGATGGGCCTGGTCGGCGTATCCGGTCCGGGCGGCCGTGTCCGCGAAGGGGACACCGTCCCGGGCCAGCGCGAGGGCGCGGCGCAGCCGCAGGATCCGGGCCAGGGTCTTGGGGCCGTAACCGAACGCGGCCAGCGAACGGCGGTGCAACTGGCGTGCCCCGAGGCCGAGTTCGTCGGCGGTCGCGGCGACCGGGCGGCCCGCGTCGAGGGCGGTCACGACGTGCCGCAGCAGCGGATCCGGCGGACCGGCGCCGGCGGCCTGCCGCAGGGCGAGGTCCTCCAGTCCGCTCGCCGGGTCGGGGGCCGCGTTCACCCGGGCCGCCAGTCGCCGTACCTCCGCGGCCGGCCACAGATCCGCGAGCTCGACACGACGGTCGCGCAGCTCGTGCGCCGGTACACCCAGCAGGGCCGGGGCCGTGCCCGGGTAGAAGCGGACACCGGCCCAGGCGCCGTTCTCGCCGTCCGTGACATGGGCGTGGGTATCGGGCCCGGCGACCAGCAGCCGCCCCTCGTACCACAGCAGATCCATGCACCCGTCGGGCAGCACACGCGCCGCCCGGTCCCGCTCCGGGACATTGCTCCACACGACCGCTCCGGCCAGCCGCGACGCCCGCTCCACGTACACGTGAGCCAGGCTACGCCGCGCGGCGAGGCTGCCGCGAGCCTCCCGGATCGGACTCGCCACCGCCGCTGACCAGGGCACCGCGGCGCTCCCCCGCCCTACGCCACCCGCCCCCGGTACTCCACCGGGCTCACCCCGTGCACCCGCTTGAACGCCGTCGACAAGGCGAACGCGCTGCCGTACCCCACCCGGCGGGCCACCGCGTCGAGCGTGTCCTCGGTGTCGCGCAGGCGGTCGGCGGCGAGAGCGAGGCGCCAGCCGGTGAGGTACGTCATCGGGGGCTCGCCGACCAGGGCGGTGAAGCGGCGGGCGAGCGCGGCGCGGGACACACCCACTTTGGCGGCGAGCGCGGCGACGGTCCACGGGTGGGCGGGATCGTCCTGGAGCAGGCGCAGAACACCGCCGACGACCGGGTCGGCGAGGGCCCGGTACCAGGCGGGCGCCTCCGCCTCCGGGCGGGCGAACCAGGCGCGCAGCGCGGCGATGACCAGCAGGTCCAGCAGCCGGTCCAGGACCACCTCCTGACCGGGCTCGTCCCGCACGATCTCCTCGGAGACGTACGGCGTGAGCGGGCAGTCCCACACGTCGGACGTGAGGGCGAGCAGCGGCGGCAGCGCGTCCAGCAGCCGGCCGCTGATCTCGCCCTGCATCGGGTAGGTGCCGATCAGCAGCACCGTGGCGCCGTCGAGCCGGTCGCCCCAGGTGCGCACGCCCAGGTCCATGGAGCCGTTGAGGGGGCGTCCGTCGGGGTGGCGGCACTCCTGGCCGGGCAGGATCAGCGCCTGCGGAGCCGTGCCGGGGGCGTCTGCGCAGGTGTACGGGTCAGGGCCGCGGGCGATGGCCAGGTCCCCGGCCCGCAGCCGGGCCGGCTCGCCCCGGTCGGGCAGGACCCAGGCCTCGCCGCGCGCGACGAGCATCACGGTGAGCGGCGCCCGGTCCTCCACGCGTACCGCCCAGGGCGGGTCGAAGCACGCCCTGATCATGAACGCGCCCCTGGCACGCGGGCCCTCCAGCAACCCTGAGAGTGCGTCCATGGGGTCAGCGTAGACGCGGACGTATGGGAATGAGCCGTTCAGCGATGGTTCCGTGCGGTGTACGGCAGTTGACTCGACGGCATGACGAACACGACACGGGACTCGCAGAACATGACGGTTGTGGTGACGGGCGCCTCGGGCCGTACGGGGAGCCGGGTGACGCGGGCGGCGCAGGCCGCCGGGCTCACGGTACGGGCGGTGTCGCGGGCGACCGGCTTCGACTGGTGGGACCGCTCGACCTGGGCGGACGCCCTGCGCGGCGCCGACGCGGCCTACCTCGTGTACCCCTCGGACGTCGGCGCGCCGGGGGCCGCCGAGGCGGTCGGGGAGCTCGCACGGGAGGCGGTCGGGCTCGGAGTGCGGCGGCTGGTGCTGCTGTCCGGGCGCGGCGAGGATCAGGCCCTGCCCACGGAGGAGGCGCTGCATGCGTCGGGGGCGGACTGGACGGTCCTGCGGGCCGCGTGGTTCGCGCAGAACTTCAGCGAGGGGCCGCTGGTGGCGGAGCTGCGGGAGCGCGGGGAGCTGGTGTTCCCGGCCGGCGAGGTGCGCGAGCCGTTCCTCGACCTACGGGACGTCGCGGACGTGACGGTGACCGCGCTGACGTCCGGCGACCGGTTCGTGGCCCGGACGATCACCCTCTCCGGCCCGCGCCTGCTGACGTTCGGTGAGGCGGTGGCGGAAATCGCCCGGGCGACGGGCCGCCCGCTCACCTACCGGGCCGTGTCGACACAGGACTACGGCAAGAGGCTTCTCGGCTTCGGCGTACCACCGCAGGAGGTCACAGCCCTGAGCGACATCTTCGACACCCTCCTCGACGGCCGCAACGCACACCTCTCAACCGGCGTACGGGAGGTCCTGGGCCGCGCGCCCAGGGACTTCACGGACTTCGTACGGGAGGAGACGGCGGCGGGGACGTGGAGAGGCTGACGACAGCGGTCCGCCTGCCGAGCGGGCGGTGCGCGCCGTGGGCGGACCACGGCCGGACCGGAACCGGCGGCGATGCGGCGGGCCACAGCCCGCGGGCCCGCCCGGAGGGCCCGCGGACGCGGCGGGTGCGCGGCCCCTCCGGGCACGACGGAGCGGGGCCGGCACAGAGAAGTCGGGCCGGTGCGGGCCCCGTTGCGGGGTCGGTGGGTGCCGTGATGTGTGGCCGGTTACTTGTCCGCGGGCGGTGGTGGTTCCGCGTCGGACTGGTCGCCGGGGCCCTTCGTGTGGGTGCTCTTCACGTGGGTGCTCTTCACGTGCGTGCGCAGCCGAGCCGTGACGTCCTCCGGGGGCAGGAAGCGGGACCAGCGTTCCGGGAACTCGGAGGGCATGTCGGGGTCGGACTCTCCCACGGCGGCGGCGCGGGCCACGTACTCGGCGACCTGCGCCTGCCGCAGCCGCTCGTTGGCCTCGCGGGCCGCGGCCGTCGCGGCGGCCGGCCAGACCCGGTCGATCGCGGCGTTGACCGCGGCCCCGACGAGCACGGCGAACGCGGCCACACCGATCCACAGCAGCACGGCGACCGGCGCGGCCAGCGAGCCGTAGATCGTCGGGCCCTCGACCGTGCTGGTCAGGTAGATCCGCAGCAGGAAGCTGCCGAGGACCCACATGCCGAGGGCGACGAGCGCGCCGGGCACGTCCTCGATCCACGGGGAGCGGACGGGGACGGACACGTGGTAGAGCGTGGTCAGGAAGGCGATGGACAGGAGGATGACGACCGGCCAGTACAGGACCTGCACGACCGTCGTCGACCACGGCACGATCCGCACCACCGCGTCCGGCCCGGCCACCATCAGCGGCAGCGCGACCGAGCCGATCAGCAGGGCGACGATGAACAGCGCGAAGGCCATCAGGCGGGTCTTGACGATGCCCCGGACGCCGTCGAGGCCGTACATGACGGTGATGGTGTCTATGAAGACGTTCACGGCGCGGGAGCCGGACCACAGGGCGAACAGGAAGCCGATGGAGATGACATCGGGCCGGCCGCCCTTCATCACGTCGTGCAGGATCGGCTCGGCGATCTGCCGCACGCCCCGGTCGGACAGCACCGTGCGGGCGGCCTCCAGGATGTTGGCCTGGAGGCTCTCGATGGTGTCGGCGCCGGTCCAGGCGTCGACGTAGCCGAGCAGTCCGATCATGCTCAGCAGCAGCGGCGGCACCGACAGCAGCGTGAAGAACGCTGCCTCAGCGGCGAGGCCCAGGATGCGGTACTCGATGCAGGAGTTGACGGTGTCCTTGAGCAACAGCCAGGCGGTCCTGCGCTTGGAGACGTTCCGGTAGAGAGCCCGCGCCCGGTGGAGGCGCCCGGAGGGTGTGTCGGGGGTTTCACTTGCTGGCTGCACCCCCTAACGGTATCCGTCGCGCCCGGCCGTACTCACCCACAGGTGGGGCTCCGGCGCCCGGGTCCCGCCCCTTGGTGACCAAGGGGCCGCCCCGGGGTACTTTCGCAGCATGGCTGGCAGCACGCACTCCGTGAACAACCAGGTCCCGCCGCTGGTCGGGTACGACGTCTTCTCGGCCGACCGGGCCCTCACGGCGGCGGTCGAACGGCACCTCGATCCCGGCCTGCGCGACGAGGTGCTCGGCGAACTGTCGGCGCTCGGGCGGACCTCCGGCTCGGCCCAGGTGCAGGAGTGGGGGGCGCAGGCCAACGAGAACCCGCCCCGGCTGCGCACCCACGACCGGTACGGCCACCGCGTCGACGAGGTCGAGTTCCACCCGTCCTGGCACCGGCTGCTCGGCAAGGGCGTCTCCGCGGGGCTGACCGCGGCCTGGGACCGGCCGGCCGGGCATCTGCGGCGGGCCGCCGCCTTCCTGGTGTGGACGCAGGTCGAGGCCGGCAACGGCTGCCCGCTGTCGATGACGCACGCGGCGGTGCCCGCCCTGCGCACGGACCCGGACCTGGCCGCCGAGTGGGAGCCGCGGCTGACGTCCATGGTCTACGACCGTGAGCTCAGGCCCGCGCACCTCAAGGCCGGGGCGCTGTTCGGGATGGGCATGACGGAGAAGCAGGGCGGCAGCGACGTACGGGCCAACACGACGTCGGCGCGGCCGCTCGCGGAGGACGGGACGTACGAACTGACCGGGCACAAGTGGTTCTGCTCGGCGCCGATGTCCGACGGTTTCCTGGTGCTGGCGCAGGCGCCCGGCGGACTCACCTGCTTCCTGGTGCCGCGGGTGCTGGCGGACGGCACGCGCAACGTGTTCCTGCTCCAGCGGCTCAAGGACAAGCTCGGCAACCGGTCGAACGCCTCGGCGGAGGTCGAGTTCGACGGGACCTGGGCCCGCCGGGTCGGCGAGGAGGGGCGGGGGGTGCGCACCATCATCGAGATGGTGGCGGCGACCCGGCTCGACTGTGTGCTGGGCTCGGCGGGACTGATGCGGCAGGCGGTGGCGCAGGCGGTGCACCACTGCGCGTACCGGGAGGTGTTCGGCGGGAAGCTCGTCGACAAGCCGCTGATGCGCAACGTCCTCGCGGATCTCGCCATCGAGTCGGAGGCGGCGACGACGCTGGCGCTGCGGCTCGCGGCGGCCTGCGACGACGGCGGCGAGCGGGAGCGGGCGCTGCTGCGGATCGCGGTGCCGGCGGCCAAGTACTGGGTGACCAAGCGGTGCCCGCCGGTGGCGGTGGAGGCGGCCGAGTGCCTGGGCGGCAACGGCTACGTCGAGGAGTCCGGGCTGCCCCGGCTGGTGCGCGAGTCGCCGCTCAACTCGATCTGGGAGGGCGCGGGCAACGTCCAGGCCCTCGACGTGCTGCGGGCGTTGCAGCGGGAACCGGGGGCGTTCGACGCGTATCTGCGGGAGGTCGGGCAGGCGCGCGGCGCCGATCACCGGCTCGACGCGGCCATCAAGAACCTGCTGACCGAACTCGCCGATCTGGAGGGCGTGGAGGGGCGGGCGCGGCGGCTGGCGGAGCGGCTGGCGCTGGTGCTCCAGGGGTCGCTGCTGGTCCGTTTCGCGCCACCGCAGGTCGCCGACGCGTTCTGCGCGGCGCGGCTGGGCGGCGACGGGGGCGCGGCGTTCGGGACGCTGCCGCCCAGTCTCGATCTGGCGGCGGTGGTGGAGCGGGCCCGGCCGGTGACCTGAGCCGGGTACCCGAAGCGGAGGTGGTGCTGCGCCGACACGGCACCACCCCCGCCGCACTGGCCCGTTCGAGCCACTGAACGCCGCTCGGGACGGCGCCGCTCAAGTCTCGGACACGGCCGGGCTGTCCACCAGGGTTGCAAGGGGTTGCAACTTGCTGCTGACTGTGTGCGGACTGTGCGCGTCCGCTCTGGGGCGGACGGCACCATGAGACGGACAGTATGAGACGGACAGTCAGAGAAGACTCCGGGGGTCCCACGTCTATGGACGTCACGCAGCTCGCCGCCGTGGACACCTCGCGTGCGGCCCGGGTGCTCAGCGAGGTCCGTTCCGCCCGGCTGTCCGGGCAGCCCGCGCCCGTGCCGCCGCGCCGGGTGATCGAGCAGTCCTGGGAGCGCATGCTGCGCGGTGGTGTCGATCCGGACCACGACTTCCGGGCGGATCCGCTGTCCCGTGAGGAGGTGCAGCGGCGGCGCGAGACGTCGGTGCTGCGCCATGTGCTGCCTGTGTTGCGGGAGGGGCTGCTGGGGTTCGCGGACGTCGCCCACCACATCATGGTGGTCGCCGACGAGGAGGGCCGGGTGCTGTGGCGGGAGGGCAGCGCGCCGGTGCTGCGCAAGGCCGACGGGCTCGGCCTCGAACTCGGCGCGGACTGGCGTGAGGACGTCGTCGGCACGAACGGTCTGGGCACCCCGGCGGTGGTGCGCCGGCCCGTGCAGGTCTTCGCCTCCGAGCATTTCGTGCGCTCCCAGGCCGTCTGGACCTGTGCCGGCGCTCCGCTGACGGATCCGCGGGACGGCCGGCTGCTCGGCGTGGTGGACGTGAGCGGTCCGCTGGAGACGATGCATCCGGCCACGCTCGCCTGGGTCGACTCGGTGGCCAAACTCGCCGAGGCCCGGCTGCGGGAGCGGCACCTGGAGTCGCTGGAGCGGCTGCGCGCGGTGGCGGCGCCGGTGCTGGCCCGGCTCGGCGGGCGTGCCCTGGTCGTCGACCGGGACGGCTGGACCGCCGCGGTCAGCGGGATGCCGTACACGCGGCGCGTGGCCCTGCCCAAGTCCCTGTCGCCGGGTTCGAAGTGGGTGCCGGCGCTCGGGCTGTGCTCGGTGGAGCCGCTGGCCGGGGGCTGGCTGCTGCGGGCGGCCGCCGACGAGCCGGTGCCGCGCGGAGCGGCCGGCATCGTGCTGGACCTGAGACAGGCCCGCGGCTGGACGGTGACGGTCTCCGGCGGCGCGGGCTCCTGGACGCGCGAACTGAGCCCCCGGCATGCCGAGTTGCTGTACCTCCTCGCCGTCCACCGCACCGGCCGCAGCGCCTCGGACCTGGCCGGCGACGTCTTCGGTGACCCGGCCCGCACGGTGACGGTACGCGCCGAGATGTCGCGGGTACGGCGTTACCTCGGCGCGTTCCTGGAACACCGGCCGTACCGCTTCGCCGAGGACGCCGAGGTCGAGGTGCTCCTCCCGGACGACCCGCACGACGTGCTGCCGCACTCGACGGCACCGGCGGTGGGGCGGCTGCGCGCCCGCGCACCGGCCCCCTGAGGTTCACGGGACGTGCCGTCCGGCCGTTCCCAAGGGTGCATCTTGCGCATATTTGCAAGGTCTTCGTCCCTGACCCGCCCACCTGCCGTAGCATCCTCTACGGGCCACCCCACCTGCTCCTCCGTCAACGTACGGACCACAAGGCGCAGTTGGCCCGCCTCGGGAGGACGTTATGAAGCAACGCGGCAGACACCGGCGGCGCAGGCGGGGCAGGGCACTGCGTGGGGCCCTGGCCGGGACGGCTCTCGCACTCACCGCCGCCGCCACCCTGATCAGCGCCTCGCAGGCCACGGTCGCCGACGCGCCCGGGGCCCTGAAGCCCCTCTCCGTGTCCGCCGGGGCCGGTCGGCTGCCGCTGGCCGAGCACCGGGTGCCCGGGCGGTGGCTCGACCGGCTCGCCTCGAAGATGGGCCGGCCGGTCGGTGTGGGCACGGTGCTGGACAGCGCCGACCGCACGCTGCGGAACGCGGGCGACTGCCCGGCCGCCGAGAAGCACGCCCTGCCGGTGGAACCGGCGGCCACGCGCGCGTACTGCTTCGGCGGCGCCGACACCCGGGGCTGGCGGCCCGGCGCGGTCACCACGTCGGGCGACGCGGACGACGACGGCCGCTGGGGCGGCAACCGCGTGATCCTCTCGGGCTGGACCCGCGGCGGCACCGAGGGCGGCTCCATGGACGGCCCGGCACCCGAGCAGGGCCTGGCCAAGGTCGCCTTCGTCGACGCGGACGACCCGGACCGGCTCCGCTACACCTGGGCGCTGCTGGCCGTCCCGGTGGACGGCGGACGGGACTACCGGGGGCTGGTCTCCCCGCTGTCCGGCATGGTCTGGTACCAGGACAAGCTGCTGGTGACGACCCGGGAGGGCGACCGGGACGCGCTGTACGTGTACGACATGGACCGCATCCAGCGCGCCACCATCGACTCCGGCGCGGTCGGCCGGGTGCGGGGCGGCTGGGCGGCGTACGGCCACCGGTACGTGCTGCCCGCGGTCGCCTCGTACACCCTGCCCGGCGGGGACGACGTGCCGCACCCGGCCGCCGTCTCCCTCGACCGCAGCACCTCCCCCGACAGTCTGGTGGCGAGCGAGTGGGTGCCGGCGGACGGCGACCGGCGCACCCGGCTGTGGCGCTACGCGCTGAGCCGGGACCCGGCCCGGTCCGGCCTGTTCGCCACGGACTCCTCGGGGCACGCGGACCCGGTCGAGGCGTACGAGTCGAAGACGACCGACGTGCGGGGCGTGCTGTCGTACCGCACGCACTGGTACCTCGACCGCGCGGCGGGCGCGCCCGGCGGGCACGGGACGCTGTGGCGCCAGGACACCGACGGCGCCCGGGCGACGGAGTGCGCGACGGACGAGACACGGCACTGCTGGAGCGGCCGGTCGGGTTCCCTGTCCTACTGGGAGGAGACCGGCGAGCTCTGGTCCCAGTCGGGGCGGATGCTGTTCGCGCTGCCGCTGGCGTCGGTGGACAGGGCGCTGGGCCGGTCGGCAGAGCAGTAGACCGATCGACAGACCAGTAGGTCAGATGATTTTCTGGCCCGCATGACCACCATCGCCGTGACCACCTGGTCCCTGGAGCAGACCGCCCCGACCGACCTGCTGCCGGCCGCCCCGCCGGACGGGGACGTCCGGGTCGTCCGTTCCGAGGTGCCCTCGCCCGAGTTCAGCCGGTTCCTGTACGCCTCGGTCGGCGGCGACATCCTGTGGACGGACCGGCTGAGCTGGTCGTACGCGCGGTGGCGGGAGCACCTGGAGCGGCCCGGCGTGGAGACGTGGGTGGCGTACGACCGGGGCACGCCCGCGGGGTACGTGGAGCTGGAGGCCCAGGACGACGCGGTGGTGGAGATCGTCTACTTCGGCCTGCTCCCCGCTTTCCGCGGCCGGCGCATCGGCGGGCACCTGCTGTCGTACGGCGTGGCCCGTGCCTGGGACCTCGCGGACCGCTGGGCGGGACTGACGCCGACGAAGCGGGTCTGGCTGCACACCTGCAGCAAGGACGGCGAGCACGCGATGGACAACTACCAGCGCCGCGGCTTCAAGCTGTTCGACACCAAGGTCGAGGAGGAACCGGAGGTCACCGCTCCGGGACCGTGGCCAGGGGCGTTCCCTGCCTGACCTGGCCGGACACCTCGGGACGGCCCGATGTGACCAAGGACACGCATGTCTTGCATTTCGAGACAGGAGTGTCCGAATCTTGGACGAAGCTGGACTCTGTCCAGATCGCCGTGACACGCTTCCGTCATGCCTGGAACTGGGATTGCCTTGGTGAGTCGACGCCACGTCGACCTCGGCCGCATGTCCAGCGCCATCTGTCCGGCGCGCTGAGAGCACTCACGCAGCCCGACATCCCCCTTTCTCGTCTCATCCCCGCGCAATGACGCGCACGTATGCCCATGCGCCCGCACGCGCAGGTCAGAGCCGCTTTCACGCCTGTCCCGAAGGACGTATCAACCATGGCCGCCACCCCGCAGAAGCCTGCCGCCGCGACTCCCCGCCGCAAGGTGAGCCGTCACCGCGGTGAGGGTCAGTGGGCCGCGGGGCACCACACCCCGCTCAACGGCAACGAGCAGTTCAAGAAGGACGACGACGGTCTCAATGTGCGGACACGCATTGAGACGATCTACTCCAAGCGGGGCTTCGACTCGATCGACCCGAACGACCTGCGCGGCCGGATGCGCTGGTGGGGCCTGTACACCCAGCGCCGTCCCGGGATCGACGGCGGCAAGACGGCGGTCCTGGAGCCGGAGGAGCTGGACGACGAGTACTTCATGCTGCGCGTCCGCATCGACGGCGGGGCGCTGACCACCCGGCAGCTGAGGGTCATCGGCGAGATCTCGCAGGAGTTCGCCCGCGGCACCGCCGACATCACCGACCGGCAGAACGTGCAGTACCACTGGATCCGGATCGAGGACGTGCCCGAGATCTGGAACCGGCTGGAGGGCGTCGGGCTGTCCACGGTCACCGCCTGCGGCGACACCCCGCGCGTGATGATCGGCTCGCCCGTCGCCGGCATCGCCGAGGACGAGATCATCGACGGCACCCCGGCGCTGGAGGAGATGAAGCGCCGGGTGCTGAACAACAAGGCGTACTCGAACCTCCCGCGGAAGTTCAAGACGGCCATCTCCGGCTCGCCGGTACTGGACGTCGTGCACGAGATCAACGACGTCGCGTTCGTCGGCGTCGTGCACCCCGAGCACGGCCCGGGCTTCGACGTGTGGGTCGGCGGCGGACTGTCCACCAACCCCAAGCTGGGCGTGCGGCTGGGCGCCTGGGTGCCCGGCGACGAGGTCCCGGACGTCTACGAGGGCGTCATCTCGATCTTCCGTGACTACGGTTACCGGCGGCTGCGCACCCGGGCCCGCCTGAAGTTCCTCGTCGCCGACTGGGGCGCGGAGAAGTTCCGGCAGGTCCTGGAGGACGAGTACCTGGGGCGCAAGCTGGTCGACGGCCCCGCTCCCGAGCAGCCGGTCCAGCAGTGGCGCGACCACATCGGCGTGCACCGGCAGAAGGACGGCCGCTTCTACGTCGGCTTCGCCCCGCGCGTGGGACGCGTCGACGGCGCGACGCTCACGAAGATCGCCGACCTCGCGGAGGCCCACGGCTCGGGCCGGGTGCGCACCACCGTCGAGCAGAAGATGATCGTCCTCGATGTCGAGGAGGACAAGGTCGAGTCGCTCGTCGAGGGCCTGGAGGCGCTCGACCTGACCGCCCGGCCGTCCTCGTTCCGGCGCGGCACCATGGCCTGCACCGGCATCGAGTTCTGCAAGCTGGCCATCGTCGAGACCAAGCAGCGCGGCTCGCAGCTCATCGACGAGCTGGAGCGCCGTCTGCCGGACTTCGAAGAGCCGATCACCATCAACCTCAACGGCTGCCCGAACGCCTGCGCCCGTATCCAGGTGGCGGACATCGGTCTCAAGGGCCAGCTGGTCGTCAACGACAAGGGCGAGCAGGTCGAGGGCTACCAGGTGCACCTGGGCGGCGCGCTCGGCCTGGAGGCGGGCTTCGGCCGCAAGGTGCGCGGCCTGAAGGTCACCTCCGAAGAGCTGCCCGACTACGTCGAGCGCGTCCTGAAGCGGTTCCAGGCGGAGCGCGAGGACGGCGAGCGGTTCGCCACGTGGGCGGCCCGGGCCAGCGAGGAGGCCCTGTCGTGAGCGAACGCGCGGCCCCCTTCTACTGCCCCTACTGCGGTGACGAGGACCTGCGTCCGCACGAGGAGGGCCACGGCGCGTGGGAATGCGCGGCGTGCAACCGAGCCTTTCAGCTGAAGTTCCTCGGGCTCCTGGCCCAGGGACTGAAGCGATCCGACACCGGAGGGGCGAAGACATGACCACGGTTCAGGAACAGCGCACGGCAGAGGAGCTCAAGGCCCTCGCCGAGCAGGCGGGCCGCGACCTGGAGGACGCCTCCGCGCTGGAGATCCTCCAGTGGGCGGCCGAGACGTTCGGCAAGCGCTTCTGCGTGACGTCCTCCATGGAGGACGCGGTCGTCGCCCACCTGGCCTCCCGCGCGATGCCCGGCGTCGACGTCGTCTTCCTCGACACCGGCTACCACTTCGAGGAGACCATCGGCACCCGCGACGCGGTCGACGCCGTGATGGACGTCAACGTCATCACGCTCACGCCGCGCCAGACGGTCGCCGAGCAGGACGCGGAGTTCGGCCCGAAGCTGCACGACCGCAACCCCGACCTGTGCTGCGCCATGCGCAAGGTGGAGCCCTTGGAGCGAGGCCTGAAGGACTACCAGGCCTGGGCGACCGGTCTGCGCCGCGACGAGTCCCCGACCCGGGCGAACACCCCGGTGGTCGGCTGGGACGACAAGCGCCAGAAGGTCAAGATCTCCCCGATCGCCCGCTGGACCCAGGACGACGTGGACGCCTACGTCACCGAACACGGCGTCCTGACGAACCCGCTGCTGATGGACGGCTACGCCTCCGTCGGCTGCGCCCCCTGCACCCGCCGCGTCCTGGAGGGCGAGGACGCGCGCGCCGGCCGCTGGGCCGGCCGCAGCAAGACCGAGTGCGGACTGCACGGATGACGACGCCTCAGACTCAGACGATTCAGGAGACCGACGTGACGACCGGAGCCACCGTCTGGCTCACGGGTCTGCCGAGTGCCGGCAAGACCACCATCGCCCACGAGCTGGCCGGCCGGCTCCGCGCCGAGGGCCACCGCGTCGAGGTGCTCGACGGCGACGAGATCCGCGAGTTCCTCTCCGCGGGCCTCGGCTTCAGCCGCGAGGACCGGCACACCAACGTGCAGCGCATCGGCTTCGTCGCCGAACTGCTCGCCCGCAACGGCGTGCTCGCCCTCGTCCCGGTGATCGCGCCGTACCAGGACAGCCGCGAGGCGGTGCGCAAGCGGCACCAGGCGAACGGCACCGCGTACGTGGAGATCCACGTGGCGACCCCGGTCGAGGTGTGCAGCGAGCGGGACGTGAAGGGCCTGTACGCCAAGCAGGCCGCGGGCGAGCTCACGGGGCTCACCGGGGTCGACGACCCGTACGAGGCACCCGAGTCGCCCGATCTGCGCATCGAGTCGCAGAACCAGACCGTGCAGGAGTCCGCGGCGTCCGTGTACGCCCTGCTGAGCGAAAGGGGACTGGCATGACGACCGCCGCGACGGTTTCCGAGGAGACCGACAGCCCGTACGCGCTCTCCCACCTCGACGCTCTCGAGTCCGAGGCGGTGCACATCTTCCGTGAGGTGGCGGGTGAGTTCGAGCGGCCGGTGATTCTCTTCTCCGGCGGCAAGGACTCGATCGTCATGCTGCATCTGGCGCTGAAGGCCTTCCGGCCGGCGTCGGTGCCGTTCTCACTGCTGCATGTGGACACCGGGCACAACTTCCCCGAGGTCATCGACTACCGGGACCGCACGGTGGCCCGGCACGGACTGCGGCTGCACGTCGCCTCGGTGCAGGACTACATCGACCGGGGTGTGCTCAAGGAGCGCCCGGACGGCACCCGCAACCCGCTCCAGACGGTGCCGCTGACGGAGAAGATCCAGCAGGAGCGTTTCGACGCCGTCTTCGGCGGCGGCCGCCGGGACGAGGAGAAGGCCCGGGCCAAGGAGCGGGTGTTCTCCCTGCGGGACGAGTTCTCGCAGTGGGACCCGCGCCGGCAGCGCCCGGAGCTGTGGAACCTCTACAACGGCCGGCACGCCCCGGGCGAGCACGTCCGCGTCTTCCCGCTGTCCAACTGGACCGAGCTGGACGTGTGGCAGTACATCGCCCGCGAGGGCATCGAGCTGCCGGAGATCTACTACGCGCACGAGCGTGAGGTGTTCCAGCGCGCCGGCATGTGGCTGACGGCCGGTGACTGGGGCGGGCCGAAGGACGGCGAGACCGTGGAGAAGCGCCTGGTGCGCTACCGCACGGTCGGTGACATGTCGTGCACCGGCGCCGTCGACTCCGACGCCGACACGATCGAGAAGGTGATCGTGGAGATCGCCGCTTCCCGGCTGACCGAGCGCGGCGCCACCCGCGCCGACGACAAGATGTCCGAGGCCGCGATGGAAGACCGCAAGCGCGAGGGGTACTTCTAGAGATGAGCACGATCACGACCGAGGAGCTCTCGGCCACCACGCTGCTGCGGTTCGCCACCGCCGGTTCCGTCGACGACGGCAAGTCCACCCTCGTCGGGCGGCTGCTGCACGACTCCAAGTCGGTCCTCACCGACCAGCTGGAAGCCGTGGAGCGCGTCTCCGCCAGCCGGGGCCAGGAGGCGCCGGACCTCGCGCTGCTGACGGACGGTCTGCGGGCCGAGCGGGAGCAGGGCATCACCATCGACGTGGCGTACCGTTACTTCGCCACGCCCCGGCGCCGGTTCATCCTCGCCGACACCCCCGGCCACGTGCAGTACACCCGCAACATGGTCACCGGCGCCTCGACGGCCGAGCTGACGGTCATCCTCGTCGACGCCCGCAACGGGGTGGTCGAGCAGACCCGCCGGCACGCCGCGATCGCCGCCCTGCTGCGTGTCCCGCACGCGGTCCTGGCGGTGAACAAGATGGACCTCGTCGGCTACGACGAGAAGGTGTTCGCTGCGATCGCCGAGGAGTTCACGGCGTACGCGACCGAGCTGGGCGTCCCCGAGGTCACCGCGATCCCGATCTCCGCGCTCGTCGGCGACAACGTCGTGGAGCCTTCCGCGAACATGGACTGGTACGGCGGCCCGACCGTGCTGGAGCACCTGGAGACGGTCCCGGTCGCGCACGACCTGAGCCACTGCCACGCCCGGCTGCCCGTGCAGTACGTGATCCGGCCGCAGAGCGCCGACCACCCCGACTACCGGGGTTACGCCGGGCAGATCGCGGCCGGTTCCTTCCACGTCGGCGAGGCCGTCACCGTGCTGCCGTCGGGCCGCAGCTCGAAGATCTCCGGCATCGACCTGCTGGGCGAGCCGGTCGACGTGGCCTGGACGACGCAGTCGGTGACCCTCCTGCTGGAGGACGACATCGACATCTCGCGCGGCGACCTGATCGTGCCGTCCAAGGACGCGCCCCCGACCACGCAGGACATCGAGGCCACCGTCTGCCACGTCGCCGACGCCCCGCTGACCCTCGGCCACCGGGTCCTGCTGAAGCACGGCACCCGCACGGTCAAGGCGATCGTGAAGGACATCCCGTCCCGTCTCACGCTCGACGACCTGTCCCTGCACCCGCACCCGGGACAGCTCGTCGCCAACGACATCGGCCGGGTGAAGATCCGTACCGCCGAGCCGCTTCCGGTCGACTCCTACGCGGACTCGCGGCGCACCGGCTCGTTCATCCTGATCGACCCCAACGACGGCACGACGCTGACCGCGGGCATGGTCGGCGAGTCCTTCGCCGCCCCCGATCCGGTGAAGGACGAGTCCGAGGACGACGGGTGGGACTTCTGACATGAACTCCCCCGACTTCTACTCCATGTTCGCGAAGGAGGGCGGCCGCGTCGGCAGCGGTGATCTCGGCAGCGGGCAGGGCGGAGTCGCGCGATGTGTGCGCTGACGTACGCGCACCGCTCGCGCGCCCTCACCCCCCACCGCCGTAGACCTGCCGACCTCCCGGCCACGACCTGAGAGACCGTGACCGCCGGGCCTCCGAGAGGAAACCCTCCCGTGCCTGCATCATCCGCTCTGCGCCGATCCTTCGCGGTGCTGGCCGCGCTGCCCCTGCTCACGCTGGCCGCCTGCGGCTACGGCTCCCAGGCCAAGGACGACGGGGCCGCCAAGGTCGCCGCCGGGGCGAAGAAGATCGAGGGTCTCGACACCGTCAAGATCGGTTACTTCGGCAATCTGACCCACGGCACCGCGCTCGTGGGCATGCAGAAGGGCTTCTTCCAGAAGGCGCTCGGCGCCACCAAGGTCGAGCCCGCCGTCTTCAACGCCGGTCCGTCCGAGATCGAGGCGCTGAACTCCCAGTCCATCGACATCGGCTGGATCGGCCCCTCCCCCGCCATCAACGGCTACACCAAGGCGGACGGCAAGAACCTGCGGATCATCGGCGGCTCGGCGTCCGGCGGCGTGAAGCTCGTCGTCAACCCGGACAAGATCAAGTCGCTCAAGGACGTCAAGGGCAAGCGGATCGCGACGCCGC
The DNA here is from genome assembly GCF_039532725.1 of Streptomyces coeruleofuscus. NCBI lineage: Bacteria > Bacillati > Actinomycetota > Actinomycetes > Kitasatosporales > Streptomycetaceae > Streptomyces > Streptomyces coeruleofuscus. The sequence continues at coordinate 498,325 of NZ_BAAASE010000001.1, read as the reverse complement.
AGCTCGGAAACACGCAGGACGTGGCGTTCCTGAACTGGGCCGCGGAGCAGGGCTGGAAGGTCGACCCGCAGAGCGGCAAGGGCGACGTCACGGTCGTCCGCAGTGACAACAAGGTCACCCCGGACGCCTACAAGGCCGGGTCCGTGGACGGCGCCTGGGTGCCGGAGCCGACCGCCTCGAAGCTGGTCTCCGAGGGCGGCAAGGTCCTCCTCGACGAGGCGTCGCTGTGGCCGGACAAGAAGTTCGTGATCACGAACATCATCGTGCGGCAGGAGTTCCTCGAGGAACACCCGAAGGTCGTCGAGGCCGTGCTGAAGGGCTCGGTCGAGACCAACAAGTGGATCAACGCCAACCCGGACGCGGCGAAGGAAGCGGCGAACCAGCTGCTGGAGCAGGAAACCGGCAAGGCGCTGCCCGCCGAAGTGCTCGACCCGGCCTGGAAGTCGATCCGGTTCACCGACGACCCGCTGGCCTCCACCCTCAACACCGAGGCCGAGCACGCCGTGAAGGCCGGGCTGCTGGAGAAGCCGAACCTGACAGGCATCTACGACCTCGCGCCGCTGAACAAGGTCCTCAAGGCCGAGGGCGAGCCCACGGTCGACGACGCCGGTCTCGGCGTCAAGTAAGCCCGCATCCCGCCCCGTTCCCAGGAGGTGACGACCATGGCCACGACCCTCGCCAAGGCCGCCGACGGCACCGAGACGGCCACCCACGCCGCCCGGATCGCCCATGTCTCGAAGTCGTTCCCGGGCCCCGCCGGACAGCAGCTCGTCCTGGACGACATCACCCTCGATGTCGCCCCCGGCGAGTTCGTCACCCTCCTGGGGGCCTCGGGCTGCGGCAAGTCCACCCTGCTCAACCTGGTCGCCGGACTGGACCGGCCCTCGGCCGGCGACATCACCACCGACGGCCGCCCCGCGCTGATGTTCCAGGAACACGCGCTGTTCCCCTGGCTGACCGCGGGCAAGAACATCGAACTCGCCCTGAAGCTCAGGGGCGTGCCGAAGGCGGAGCGCCGGGACCGGGCCGAGGAACTGCTCGAACTCGTCCGGCTCAAGGGCGCCCACCGCAAGCGGGTGCACGAACTGTCCGGCGGTATGCGCCAGCGCGTCGCGCTGGCCCGCGCGCTCGCCCAGGAGAGCAGGCTCCTGCTGATGGACGAGCCGTTCGCCGCGCTGGACGCCATCACCCGCGATGTGCTGCACGACGAGCTGACCCGCATCTGGCGCGAGACGCAGGTGTCCGTCCTGTTCGTCACGCACAACGTGCGCGAGGCCGTCCGGCTCGCCCAGCGCGTGGTGCTGCTGTCCTCCCGCCCGGGCCGCATCGCCCGCGAGTGGACCGTCGACATCGAGCACCCGCGCCGCATCGAGGACACCGCCGTGGCGGAGCTGTCCGTCGAGATCACCGAACAACTGCGTGGGGAGATCCGCCGTCATGGCCAGCACTGATTCGACGACCGTCGCCAAGGACGGCAGCGACCTCGCCGGACTTGAAGCCGGCCTGGACGCGCTGGAGACGGTGCAGACCAGCCGCAAGCCGTTCCGGCAGACCTTCGTGGAGAAGATCCTGCCGCCCGTCATCGCCGTCGCCCTCGTCCTGGCGGTCTGGCAGGCCCTGGTGTCGTTCAAGGTCGTCGACGACCCCACCAAGCTGCCCGCGCCGTCAGCGGTGTGGGACGTCGTCCACACCGCATGGCTCCAGGGCGAACTGCTCGGCTACATCTGGACCAGCGTCTCGCGCGGCCTGCTCGGCTTCTGCTTCGCCCTGATCATCGGTACCCCCCTGGGCCTGCTCGTGGCCCGCGTGAAGTTCATCCGCGCGGCCCTCGGCCCGATCCTGTCCGGCCTCCAGTCCCTGCCCTCGGTCGCCTGGGTCCCCCCGGCGGTCATCTGGCTGGGACTGAACAACTCGATGATGTACGCGGTGATCCTGCTCGGCGCGGTCCCCTCGATCGCCAACGGCCTCGTCTCGGGCGTCGACCAGGTGTCGCCGCTGTTCCTGCGCGCGGGCCGCACCCTGGGCGCGACCGGCCTGAAGCACACCTGGCACATCGTCCTCCCGGCCGCCCTGCCCGGTTACGTCGCCGGTCTGAAGCAGGGCTGGGCCTTCTCCTGGCGCTCCCTGATGGCCGCCGAGATCATCGCCTCCTTCCCCGACCTCGGCGTCGGCCTCGGCCAGCTCCTGGAGAACGGCCGCAACGCCAGCGACATGGCCATGGTCTTCGAAGCGATCCTCCTCATCCTCGTCGTGGGCATCGCCATCGACCTGCTCATCTTCAGCCCGCTGGAGCGATGGGTACTGCGCAACCGCGGCCTGCTGGTGAAGAGCTGAAGCCCCATGACCCATACGCCTGTTCTCCTCGTCATCGCCCACGGCAGCCGCGACCCGCGGCACGCCGCGACGGTGCACGCCCTGGTACGCCGGATCCGCTCCCTGCGTCCCGACGTACGCGTCGAGACAGGCTTCCTGGACTTCAACGTGCCCTCGGTGCAGGGGGTACTGGAGTCCCTGGCGGTCCAGGGCGTCCGTGACGTCGTGGCCCTGCCCCTCCTGCTGACCCGGGCGTTCCACGCGAAGGCGGACATCCCGGCGGTCCTCGCGGACGCTCCCCCGCAGCTCCGAATCCGCCAGGCGGAGGTCCTGGGGCCGTCGCCCCTGTTGCTGTCCGCCCTGGAGCGACGTCTGTACGAGGCGGGTCTGTCCCCCGCCGACAAGCCCTCGACCGGGGTCGTACTGGCCTCGGCGGGGTCCACCGACCCGGAGGCGATCGCAGTGATCGCAGAAATCGCGCGGGAGTGGCGGCACACCGGTTGGTGCGCCGTGCGACCTGCGTTCGCCTCCGCATCTCTGCCCCGCACGGTGGACGCCGTCCGGGAACTCCGCGCCCTCGGCTGCTCCCGGGTGGCCGTCGCCCCCTACGTCCTCGCCCCCGGCTTCCTCCCGGACCGCATCGCCCGGGGCGCGGCGGAGGCGGACGTCCTGGCGGATGTGCTGGGGCCGGCGCCGGAGGTGGCCCGGGTGGTGCTGGAGCGGTACGAGGCGGCCCGGATGCCGCAGTTGGCGGCTGTCAGCGCCTGAACGGCACGGGCTCCCGGTCACCTCGGCTGCTCGGGCCCCTCGGCGTGCACTTGTTCCGGTTCGTGAGTCCGCGGAAGGTCGCGTTCGCGGCGCATCGGGCTCATGACGAGGACGAGCCAGGAGAGCGCGACGACACCCGTCATGATCCCCATGGCCGTCCGGTACCCGACCGCGTCGCCGAGCACACCGCCGAGCAGGGAACCGAGCGGGATGGTGCTGTGGTTGATCACCATGGCCGTCGCGACGACCCGGCCGAGCATCCGCGGCGGGCAGTAGGTCTGCCGGAAGCTGCCGACCACGATGTTGGCCACGGAGACGCCGATGCCGACGAGGAAGGCGCCCGTGGCGAACAGCAGCAGCCCCGGCCCCGCCGTGGTCATGGGCAGCAGCAGCGCGAACGGCGCGGTGGCCACCTGGAGGAGCAGCAGCCCGCGCGCGGTGCCGAACCGCCGGCTGACCCTGCCGGCCACCAGGGCACCGACGATGCCGCCCGTGCTGCCGCTGGTCAGCAGCAGTCCGACCATGGCCGGGTTCAGTCCGACGGTGCGCACGAGGAACACGACCTGGACCGCCTGGTAGCCCATCAACGCCATGTTGATCAGGGCGCCCCAGGTGACCATCGGCCGCAGGTACCGGTCCCGGCCCACGAAGCGGAGTCCTTCGGTGATCTGCCGTCGGTGGGGGACGGGTGCCTCGTCGGGAGCACGGTCCGGCTCGACCGCCCTGATCCGCTTCAGGCAGACGGCGGAGACGAGGAACGTCGCCGCGTCGGCCACGAGCGCGGTGACCGCGCCGAACGCCTGGGCGAGCAGCCCCGCCGCCCCCGGCCCGGCGACCTGGGTGGCGGCCTCGCTGCCCTGGAGCTTGGCGTTGCCCTCCAGGAGGTCGCGTCCGTCGAGCACGATCGGGATGTACGAGTGGTAGGCGGTGTTGAAGCACACCGCCGCGGTCCCGCAGATCGAGGCGGCGACGACCATGTGCGGGAAGGTGAGCACGTCGAGCGAGGCCGCCAGCGGAATGCTCAGCAGCGTCGCGGCGGAGACCAGATCGCAGGTGATCATCAGCGGGCGTTTGCGCATCCGGTCCGCCCAGGCGCCCACCGGCAGGCCCACCAGCAGCCAGGGCAGCCACACCGCTGCGGCGATCAGGCCGACGGCGGTGGAGCCGGCGTCCAGCACCACGACCGCGATCAGTGGCAGCGCCACCGCGGTGATGCTGTTGCCCAACCCGCTCACGGTCTCGCCTGTCCAGAGCAGGCGGAAGTCCCGGCGGGCGGAGGGGACTTGCCCGGGTGGAGTCATCAGAGCAGGCTACTGGAGGGGCCCGGCACCGGTTCCGGCTGGAGTGCGAAGGAGTAAGGGGCCCAGGGCCCGGTGACTTCGACGCGGAGGCCGGGGATGCCCTCGGCGGCCGCCAGTACGCCGCTGCGGAAGGCGTCGACGCGGTCGGCGGGGACGAGGTACGCGTCGTTGCCGAGGTTGGTGCCGGGGGCCGGGCCCGCGAGGCTCCCGCGTTGCGGGGTGTGTGCGACGCGGTCGACGGCCAGAGTGCCGGCCGTCCGGGTGACGTGTGCGGCGGCCTGGGCGACCGTGCGCCAGGCTTCCTCGTTCCTGCGCTCTCTGCGGCGGCGGATCGCCAGGTAGGCGCGGCCCACGCCGACTCCGAGGCCGGTGGGCGTCGCCTGCCCGGTGCCGGTGTCCGGCTCGGGTGGGGTGATGTCGGGTGCGGCGTAGACCTTGACGCCGAGTTCGACGTGGCCCGTGAGGCGGTCCAGGAGGGACAGGAAGTAGGCGCGGCGGGTGTCGAGGGCCTGCCGGGCGTGGTCCTCGTCGGGGTAGACGGTGGCCAGACGGAGGGGCAGGACGGCGGTGCCGCAGGCGACGAGCGCGCCGACCACGGCGTGGTGGGACCGGACCGTGGACTCCAGCCAGTCCAGGTCGTCGAGGTGGGCCTTGAGGGGTGCCTCGTCGTAGTCGGCGGCCGGGACGGGGCCGACGGCGAAGGCCAGTGGTGAGGCGGGGTCCGTGGGCTCCAGCAGGTGGACCGGGTCGCCGGCGACACCGCGCAGGTCCGCCACCGCCACGGCGGCCTCGGGCGTGCGGCGCAGGACCGCGTAGGCGTAGACGAGGTTCGGGTCGGTCATGGCTCCGGTCTCCTGTCGGCCGCCTTGAGGGCGGCGATCTCGGCGCGCAGGCGCTCGTTCTCGTCGGCCAGGGACCGCTCGGGGCGGGCGGCCCGGGAGGAGAGGGAGGGGTCGTGTTCCCACCAGTCGATGCCCATCTCCTTCGCCTTGTCGACGGAGGCGACGAGCAGGCGCAGTTTGATGGTGAGCAGTTCGATGTCGAGCAGGTTGATCCGGATGTCGCCGGCGATGACCACGCCCTTGTCGAGGACGCGTTCGAGGATGTCGGCGAGGTTGGCGCTCTGGGCGCCGGGCCCGTGGTCGTAGGGGGAGGGAGGACGGGGCGGTCCGGTGAGTCCGCCTGCTGCCGGATGGGTCATGGTCGGGGGGCTCGTCTCCGGGCGTCGATCTCGTCGAGTCGGTCCAGCAGTTCGTCTTCGCGGCGGTCGTACTCGTCCTCGTCGACGCGCCCTTCCAGCAGGGCCCGCTCCAGGTCGACGAGGGCCTGCCGGACGGGAGCCGGGTCGTAGTACTGCGCCTCGGCGGCCGCCTGTAGCTGCTCGGCGGCCCAGAGGGTGGTGCGCAGGGGCGCGAGTGGGAGGGTGAGGATGCCGGTGAGCAGGCCCATGGTCAGGCGGCGAAGCTGTAGGGGGGCAGTGGGCCGCGCAGCCGGAAGTCGTAGGCGTCGCCGTAGTCGTGGGCCAGGCGCCGGCCGGCGGTGGTGAACTCGTCGGCGCGGGCGTGTTCGACGAGGAACGACACATTGAGGAAGTCGTCCTTGGACGGGTCCGCCACGACGCTGGACCTGGCCAGTGCGGACAGCCGCCCGACGATCTCGTCGGCCTGCCGCCGCTGCCGGGCGTCGACCTGCCGGGCGACCAGTTCACCGAGGGCGAGGCGGTCCTCGTAGCTGCCGGTGCCGTCGCGGGTGGACCGGTTGAGCCGGCGGGCCTCCTCGGACGTGTCGAGCACCTCGCGCAGCAGGTCGTCCTGGTCGCGGGCGGCCTTGAGGTTGTACTCGGCGGTGCCGTGCAGTTCGCCGAGCCTGCGGGCGTAGTCCTGGCCCCGCTCCTGGAGGGCCGTTCTGACGGCGGTGTCGTCGGGGGCGAGCAGGCCGAACCTCATGGGCAGGACCGATCCGTCGGCCATCAGCCGTTCCTGGAGTTCCTGGTGGGCGGCTAGGTCGCGCCGTTTTGGACGCAGGTCGGGGGGTGCGGGGCTGACCACGGCGGCGAGCGGGCCGTGGACGACGACGCGCGGCGGGTCGTCGGTCCCGCCGACGGTACGCAGGCCGTCGAGCCGCAGGGGGTGGTCGGAGCGGGTGACGGCGTAGACGTAGACGCCGCTCACCGCTCTTCCTCCCTGGCGTCCTTGTCGTCGCGGTCGAAGATGTCGCCGATCGCGTCGATGGCGCCGCCGATCGCGCCGCCGGTCTTGCCCCGGGCGCCGCTCTCGACGAGGTTGCCGACGATGTCGGTGAGCTTGTCGGGGGCCTTGCGGCCGGCCTCCAGATCGAGGCGGTTGCAGGCCTCCGCGAAGCGGAGGTAGGTGTCGACGCTGGCGATGACGATCCGTATGTCGATCTTCAGGATCTCGATGCCGACCAGGGAGACACGGACGAACACGTCGATCACGAGCCCGCGGTCCAGGATCAGTTCGAGGATGTCGAAGAGGCCGCCGGTCCCCGACCCGCTGGAAGTGGCGGCGGGTTGCATCCCGCCGGTCTGCGTCATGACGGTCACGGTGCGATTCCTCTCGCGAGACTCGTTCTCGTGCCGCCCGTAGGTACGGGGGCGGCGGCGGGCGTGTTCACGCAAACACCGAAACGGGTCCCAGCGGGGTGAGGAACCGGGTGCTACCGCCCTCGGTCGAGCTGGCCGCGGGCGTACCGGCGTACCCGTTCGTAGCCTAGGAGCCGGCCCTCCGGGTCGAGGGTGACCCGGTAGGTCGCCATGATGGTCATGGTGTCGGGGACCCGCTCCAGCTCCACGACCTCCACGTCGGCCGTCCAGCCGTCGGGCGTCGGGCGGACGGCGGTGACGGAGTCGGGGGCCGTGCCGAGCAGTTCGGCGAGTTGCGCCGCCGCGCCGCGCATGGCCTGTACGGCCGTCGTACGACCGGAGGGGGTGGCCTGGTCATCGGTGCTCGTCATGGTCCTACCGTGCCAAGGCCCCGGTTCGCGTGGGGGTGATTCGGCCAAACCGTCCGCTGCCGTTGACCTTGCCCCTGGGGCAGGGGTGAGAGTCCGGGGCATGGACACCTATCTGGGACAGACGCCCTACAGCGACCCCGGTGACCTGGACACGAGCGGCCTGCCGCGTGACCCGGGGGAACTCGCCGGGCTGGTACGGAACGTGATCATCCATCGGGGTGAGGGACAGCGGTTCGGATACTCCGTTCCCGAGGCGCGGCTGCACCACGACGCCGAGTCGCGCTACGTCACGGAGATCCTGAGGATCCTGCGGGAGCGCGGTGACGCGCCGCTCACCGAAGAGCGGGCGCCGCGGGAGCGGTTCGTGGGCACGTGCCGGGACTTCTCGCTGCTGCTGTGCACGCTGCTGCGGGCGACGGGGACGCCCGCGCGGCTGCGCTGCGGCTTCGCGGCGTACTTCGTCGACGGTTTCCACGAGGACCACTGGGTGACCGAGTACCGCACGCCGCGGGGGCGGTGGCGCCTGGCCGACGCGCAGGTCCACCAGGGGTACGACGTGCCGTTCGACCCCATGGACGTGCCGAGGGACCGGTTCCTCGTGGCCGGGAAGGCCTGGCGGGCCTGCCGCGAGGGGCGGGCGGATCCGATGGACTTCGGGCTCAGCGGCGTCGACCGGCTGCGGGGGCTGTGGTTCGTGTGGGGCAACGTGGTGCGCGACCTGGCCGCCGTCAACGGCGTCGAACTGCTCCCCTGGGACGGCTGGGGTCCGCAGTTCCTCGGCCGGGCGCCGCTGAGCGAGCAGGAACTGGCGGCGGCCGACGCGGTCGGCTCCCAGGACCTGGCCCGGCCCTACCAGGATCCGCGACTGGCCGTCCCGGCCGAGATCACGTCGTACACGCCCTACCTCGGCGACCGGACGGTCACTCTTGCCGGTCGCTAGCCGGCGTGGTGTTCAGGCCCCGTCAGCTCCACCAGCTTGACGACGGTGTTCCAGTTGCGGGTCGTGGCGATGACGCCCTTGTTGATGCGCGGCTTCGCGAGGTGTTCGGCCAGCTTGGAGCGGCCCAGGCCGTTCGGCGCGTACAGGTACAGGGCGCGATCGCCGAGGCGGAACTCCTCGGGGAGATAGGCGGAATGGTCGATCTCCGCGAAGCGATCGGGGGTCACGGGGGCGGAGAAGTAGGTGACGTGGAGTTGCTTGGGCTCCAGGTCGGCGGCCGGGAAGGGGCAGGCGTCGGCGATCGCCTTCAGATAGGCGTGGTCGCGCACGATCACGTCGACGCCGAACCCGAAGTGCTTCTCGATGGTGTGCGTGATCTCGGCGGCGAGCGACTCCTCGTCGCCGTGTCCGGAGGCGAACACGGCCTGGCCGCTCTGGAGGTACGTCCGTACGTCCTCGTAGCCGAGGCCCGCCAGGAGGGTGCGCAGGTCCGCCATCGGGACCTTTCTGCTGCCGCCCACGTTGATTCCGCGCAACAGCGCCGCGTACGTCGTCGTCATCCGCTCACCATAAGGCGGTCACACGCCACAAGGCGGCCGTCGTGCCCCGTGGGGGTGGGCACGACGGCCGGTGGGCGGCTGCCCGAGCCCCGTAAATTACTCACCGGTCACCGCGGGGCACAACCTTCTGCCCAGGATCCACACACCCGAGGAGACCGATGGTCGTACGGGACCGAGGTCCTTCCGGTGGGGCGGCAGAATCGGCGAACCCTGTCAGCCGGTGAGCCGCCGCAGGTGCAGCACGTCCTGGTCGCAGCGGAGGATCTCCAGCTCCCGGTCCGGGCGAGCACCCCCGAACGTGAGCACGAGGTGACGGTCCGAGACGAGCCGCCAGCGGCCGGGCACGGCGTCAGGAGCGTCACCGCGCCCCAGCGGGTGGTCGACGAAGGTGCCGTCGGGCGCGAACTCCATGCCGCGCCGCCCGCGCGCCGGCGGGAACGGATGGTCGTCCGGCCGGTACACCCGCACGTCCTCGTGGTCCTCCTCGTAGGAATGGACCCACGAGCGGAACAGGCCCGACGGGGGCTCACTCATGATCGGGCCACCTCACTCACTCACAGCCGTCCAAATTGCCGGTCTTATACCTGAGTGGCTAGGATTATCAGTGTATGGGTTCGGAGGGAACGGGCAACCGACCGCTCCCGCCGGCGTCGCCCGGCCCTCGCAGCGCATGTCACACGCGCCCTTCCGCAGCCGCGTCCGCGGCACACCCCCAGCCCCCGAGGGACAGTCATGTCCGATGCGCAGTCCTACCATCGCGTCACTTCCGCCGACTACAGCCGCTGGTGCGGCGCCATGGAGGTGCACCGCAGACTCCTCACCCTGAACCCCGAGTACGCCGAGAACCGCGCCCAGATCGAGAACGCCGCGTTCGCCTACGAGCACTTGGAGACGGCCACCGCCCGGCAGAGCCTCGTGGACATCCCCGTGGTCGTGCACGTCGTGCACAACACCCCCGAGCAGAACGTCAGCGACGCCCAGATCCACAGTCAGATCGAGGTGCTCAACCAGGACTTCCGCGCGAGCAACCCGGACGTCGACAAGGTCCCCGGGGCCTGGCAGGACCTCGTGGCCGACGCGCGCATCCAGTTCCACCTCGCCCGGACCGACCCGCTGGGCCGCCCCACCAACGGCATCACGAGGACGCCGACCTCGACTCCGGACTGGGACACGGACGACCTGGTCAAGTTCAGCCTGAGCGGCGGCCACGACGCCTGGCCCGCGGACGTCTACCTCAACCTCTGGGTCTGCCGGCTGCGTCGCGGGCTGCTGGGCTACGCCCAGTTCCCCGGCGGGGCCGCCTCCACGGACGGAGTGGTCGTCACGCACACCGGTTTCGGGACCACCGGCACCGCCACCGCGCCCTTCGACGGCGGCCGCACCGCCGTGCACGAGATCGGGCACTGGCTGAACCTGCGGCACATCTGGGGCGACGACGACGAGGGGTGCAGCGGCAGCGACTTCGTGGCGGACACCCCCAACCAGGGCGGCCCGAACACGGGTTCACCCGGCTTCCCCCATGTGTCGTGCGGCAACGGGCCGAACGGCGACATGTTCATGAACTACATGGACTACACGGACGACGCCGCGATGTTCATGTTCACCAAGGGCCAGTCGGCGCGCATGGACGCCGCTCTCGACCACGCCCGCATGACCCTCACCCGCCAGGCCGTCACGGTGTGACGGACGGGCGGGTGACGGCCGCCTCAACTAACCCCGGTCGGCGGTCAGTTCGGCCTCGATGAGGTCGGCCGCGCGCCGGGTGCCGCCCTCCCGGGCCGTCTCCGCCTGGATCTCCTTCAGGCGGCGGGCGACCTCCGGGTCGTCGACGAGGGCGAGGGCCGCCTCGCGGAGCGTCTCGCCGGTCGCCTCCTCCGTGGGGAGGCACCGGGCGACACCGAGGCTCTGGAGCATCTCCGCGTTGCCGAACTGGTCCACGGCCTGCGGTACGGCGATCATCGGCGTGGCCGTGGCCAAGCCCTCCTGGCTGCCGCCCGCGCCGGCGTGCGTCACGAACAGGTCGGCCTGCTTCAGGATCGCCAACTGCGGCACCCAGGAGCGCACCTCGACGTTCGCGGGGACCTCCCCGAGCTCGGCCGGGTCGATGTGCTTGCCGACCGAGAGCACCAGGTGCCAGCCGGGCAGGTCGCCGAACGCCTTGACGCACTCCCGGTAGAAGCCGGGCTGCTTGGTGAAGGCGGACCCGAGCGAGACGAGCGCGACCTTCTCGGCACCGGCCGGCCGCTGCCAGTCGCCCTCGGCACCCCGGTCGCCCTGGCAGGCGCCGACGAAGGAGTACACGCTCTCGTCGACCCGGTCCGCGTTCGGCTGGAGGGCCTTGGGGATCAGGACGATCGAGCGGTCGGGCCGGCCCCCGAACGCATCGGGGTGCAGGGTGATCCCGTTCTCCTCCAGCCAGGCGTGGAAGCGGGCGTAGTAGGCCCGGCCGCGCTCGGTCTTCTTCGGCTCCTCCCACATGGGCTCGGCGACCTCCTTCTCGTACCCCTCCCAGGCGACCATGGCCGGTGACAGGGAGACGGCCGGCACGCCCCAGCGGTGGGCCAGGACGCGGGCCGGGTAGGAGGCGATGTCGTGCAGGACGAGGTCCGGCTCGTCACCCTCGTACGCCTCGATCAGCTGCGGGAGGGCCTGGATCGCGTCGTCGAGGAACGGCTCCACGTTGTCCAGCAGTGTGCTCCCCCAGGCCTCCGGGTCGTCGTCGGGCGAGGGCAGCGTCGAGGTCCAGGGCTTCACCTCGGCGCCCGTCTCCGCGACCTTCTCCGCGAAGACCGGCGGGATCGCGTACGTCACGCGGTGGCCGCGCGCCACGAGCTCGCGGATCACCTCCAGACTCGGGTTCACGTGGCCGTGGGCGGCGATGGAGAACATGGCGATGTGTGCGCGACTGGTCATGCGCCGACGGTACGCGAGACGAGACGTCTCGTGCAACCATTTTGGTTCAGCAGGTCAGCTCCTCGTGCAGCCGCAGCCACCGCTCCGGCGCCACCTCGCCCACCAGCACGCCCTGGTCCAGCCGCGCCGCCCGGAACGCGGCGTCCACCCGCCGCCTCGGGTGGGCCCGCCGCAGCGACGCGTGCAGGGAGCCGCCGACCCCCGAGAAGCCCAGCTCGACCAGATGGCACCAGCTCCGGTACCCGGCGGCGTCGAGCAAAGGGGTGTCGCGCCGTTCCATGCGCAGCACCCCGGCGTCCACGCGCGGCACGGGGCGGAAGCTGCGCCTGCCGACGCGGCCCAGCAGCCGCCACTCGTAGCGGGGCCAGGTCCGGACCGTCAGCAGCGTCCAGCTGCCGTAGCCGCCGGTGCGTTTGCGGGCGTACTCGAGCTGGGCGAGCAGCGTGGCGTCGGTCAGGGCGGGAGCGCGCAGGCACCAGTCGACGACGGCCGCGGTACGGGAGAACGGCACGTTCCCGGCGACCGAGAACGGCGTGCGCGGCGGGCGCGCGGCCAGGAAGTCCGCGCCGACGACACGCACCTGCGGCGTGCCGGAGAAGCGGCTGCGCAGGACGGGCACGAGCCGTGGGTCGATCTCGTACGCGCGCAGCTCCCGGCAGCGTCGCGCCAGCGGGGCGGTCAACGCGCCTTTGCCCGCACCGACTTCGAGCAGCAGGGGGACCGGCCGGGTCTGCGGGGTGGCGAGCCGGGCGAAGCGTTCGGCCGTCGCGCGGTCGGCGAGGAAGTTCTGTGAGAGCGCGCGGGAGGTAGCGGTGGGGCGGGCCATGGCCTGCGGTCCTTGTCTTCCGTGAGGGATTGGGGGCAGCCGAAGGCCCCGACCGGAAGACAGCGGAGAGAAAGGACGTGAGACGCCGCGCTCAGAGGCTCAGCGGGCGTGGCTCCCCGGGCCGGTCAGGGCTCCGGGGCCGCGGCGCATCCGTCCGGCGTGCGCGCAGCCCCGGCCGTGACCGGAGATGTAGATCGCGTTGATTCCCACGGGCAGCACGCTAGGCGCTGCCGGTGACGACGCTCAACGGGATTTCGCCGGGGTTCAGCGCTGGTAGCGCGCCAGCACCAGGTTGCCGTCCTCCTCCAGGCGTTGTCGCAGCTCACGGATGCCGATCGCCCCGCTGTAGTACTCCTGGAGGGCCGGGGTCGCCACCTTGTCCTTCCACTCGGGGTAGCCCCGTACGGTCTGTGCGGGCGCCGGGCGCAGGTGGGCGGCGAGCGCGGTGCCCGTCGCCCAGCCGTGCTCGGGCGTGCGCAGGGCCGGGTCGTTCAGCGCCCGGGTGCCGGTCGGCAGCATCCAGTCGCCGAGGGCGAGGCGGACCATGTTCTCGGGCCTCAGCAGGAAGTCGATGAAGGCGGCCGCCTTCTTCTTGTGCGGGCAGTCCTCGGCGACGGACAGGGTCTGCGGGCTGACGCCCTGAGTGAGTCCCCCGGCGCCGGCCGGGGCGGGCAGCACCTGCCAGTCGAAGCCCTTCGGGGCCTGCTGCACGATCTGCTGGCGGTAGGAGAAGCCGAGCGGGACCATCGCGTATCTGCCGCCGAAGAAGCCGGGCAGGGTGTCGGAGCCGCCGCTGCCCAGGGTCGTGGGCGAGGCGCTGCGGTCGGTGCCGGCCTGGGCGTGGATGGTGCGCGGCACCACCTGGTCGGCCGCCTCGAACCGGATCGTCACCTTGCCGTCGGCCCCGCGGTGGAAGAGCTGTCCGCCCGTCGACAGGGAGAGGTTGAGGGTGGCGGAGACCGGTTCCTTCAGGGGCCAGGCGATGCCGTACTTCCCCCGGCCGCTGAGCTGTTCGGTGATCCGGCGGAACTCGGCCCAGCTCCACGGCTTCTCCGGGGTCGGGATCCGTACTCCGGACCGCTTGAGCCACTTCGCGTTGGCGATCAGGACGCGCGGTTCCTGGAGGAAGGGCACGCCGTAGATGCCGTCCCCGAAGGTGGTCGTCTCCCAACTGCGCTGCGGGATGTCCGACTTCAGCCGGGAGGGCAGCAGATCGGTGAGGTCGGCCAGGTAGCCGCCGTAGGCGAAGTCGGCGAGGTCGTCCGAGGCGTCGTGGATGATGTCGGGTGCCTCGCCGCCCTCGAAGGCGGTGAGGAGCTGGTCGTGGACGCTGTCCCAGGTCCCCTGGACGTACTCGACCCGGACGTCCGGGTGGGTGGCGTTCCACTCCCTGACCAGTTCCTTGTTGGCTTCGACCGACTCTTCCTGCCAGGCCAGGGACTGGAAGCGCAGGGTGATCCGGCCGTCGTCGCGGGTGCCGCCGGAGGAGCAGCCGGCGAGCAGCAGCAGGAGGACGAGGGCCAGCAGGCGGGCGCGCATCAGCTCTTCACCGCCCCGGTGAGCATGCCGCCCGTGATCCGCCGCTGGATGATCGCGAAGACGACCAGCGAGGGCAGCGTCGCTAGGAACGCGGCCGCCGCGAGCGGGCCGAGGTCGGCGACGCCCTCGGCGCCGATGAAGTGGGTGAGCACCACCGGAAGGGTCTGTTTCTCCGGCGTCTTGAGCAGCACGAGCGCGAAGAAGAACTCGTTCCACGCGGTGATGAACGCGAACAGCCCGGTCGCCACGATGCCCGGCGCGAGCAGCGGCGCCGTCACCGACACCAGCGTCCGCACCCGGCCCGCGCCGTCGACCGCGGCGGCCTCCTCCAACTCGGGTGGTACGGCCCGCACATACCCGGCGAGCATCCACAGCGCGAACGGCAGCGCCCACACCACGTACACCAGCACCAGCCCCGGCACGGAGTTGATCAGGCGGAGGTTCTTCAGGACGAGGAACAGCGGGATGATCAGCAGCACGAACGGGAACGCCTGGCTGACCACCACCCAGCCCGTCACCGCCTTCGCGAGCCGGGTGCGGCGCCGGGCCACGACGTAGGCCATCGGTGTGGCGATCAGCACGGCGATCACGGCCGCCGCGAGCGCGGCCAGCAGGGAGTTGAGGGCGGCGTGCAGCAGCGGCTGTTCGTCGAAGGCCTGCCGGAAGTTGGCGAGGGTCGGGTCGTTCGGAATCCAGGTCGGGTGGAGGCTGCCCAGCTCGCGCGGGGGCTTGAACGCGGTGGAGACCAGCCAGAGGAACGGGAAGGCGAGGAAGACGAGATACGCGAGCAGCGCGGTGTACTGGCCGACGCGGGCCGGGCGGCTGGTCCTCACGCGTCGTCACCTCCCCTGAGCCGGCCGGCGAGGAAGACGGCCAGGGCGATCGAGATCACGGCCACCATCACGCAGCCCATCGCCGCCGCGTAACCGAACTGCCCGTAGCGGAAGGCCTCTTCGTAGGCGAAGAGCATGGGCAGGCGGGACCGGCCGCCCGGGCCGCCGCTGGTGAGGACGTAGACCAGGGCGAAGGAGTTGAAGTTCCAGATGAGGTTGAGTGCGGTGATGGCCAGGGCGACGGGCCTGAGGGCCGGCCAGGTGACCGTGCGGAAGCGGCGCCAGGCGCTGGCGCCGTCGACCGCCGCCGCCTCGTGCAGTTCGCGCGGGGTGTTCTGGAGCCCTGCGAGCAGCGCGACCGTCGTCTGGGGCATGCCCGCCCAGACGCCCACGACGATCACGGCGGGCAGCGCGGTGGCCAGCCCGCTCAGCCAGTCGCGGCCGTCGCCCAGGCCGATGTCGCGCAGGGTCTCGTTGAGGATGCCCGCGTCCGGGTTGTAGACGAGCCGCCACATGATGCCCACGACGACCTCCGGCATGGCCCAGGGGATGATCGCCAGGGCGCGGGCCAGCCAGCGCAGCCGCAGGTCCTGGTTGAGCAGCAGGGCGAGGCCCAGCGCGAGCAGGAACTGCGGCACGGTCACGCCGACCGCCCAGACCAGCCCGATCCGGAACGACTCCCAGAACAGCGTGTCGTGCAGCAGGTCCCGGAAGTTGAGACCGCCGATCCACTGGGTGGGCTCGGTGCGGCCCGACTGGGCGTCGGTGAAGGCCAGCAGGATCCCGTACAGCAGCGGCCCGACGCTGAGGACCAGGATCGGGAGCAGCGCGGGCAGCACCAGGAACCAGGCGCCGTGGTCGACGACCCGCCGGGGCCGGGCCCCGCCGGGCGTGCGGCCGGCCGGTCTCCTCGGCGGCGAAGCCTCGGTCACCGATGTCACGGAATCAGCCCCTTTGCACGGCTCGGCTGGCCACGTCATGGTCGTGAAGGCGGTCTGCCTCGTCAAGGCACCGCGCATGCCGCCCCACCTGTGCCGATGCGACACTGACCGGCGGATGGCCGGAACCCGACGGCGGAAGACGTGGACGACGGCGGAGACCTGACGACGGAGGCGGAATGGACGAGGCACGGGCCCGGGACGTACTGGCCGCGGCGGGAGTGCTGCCCGGCGGGGCACGGGAGGCACGGCTGCTCGCGCTGGGCGAGAACGCGGTGTTCGCCGCCGGTGACCTGGTCGTCAAGGTGGGCCGAGACGCCGAACTCCTCGACCGGGCGCGACGCGAACTCGACATCGCGCTGTGGCTCGCGGAGGCGGGTGTGCCGGCGGTACGGGCGGCCGGGCCCGAGGCCCTGCTGGTCGACGGGCACCCGGTGACGGTGTGGCACCGGCTGCCCGACGCCGTACGGCCCGCCGAGCCGCGGGATTTGGCCGAACTGCTACGGCTCGTGCACGCCCTGCCCGCGCCCGCCCTCGATCTGCCGCCCCGCGATCTGCTGGGCGGTGTGGAACGCTGGCTGCGGCTCGCCGGGGACGCGATCGATCCCGCGGACGCGGCGTATCTGCGGGAGCGGCGGGACGGGTTCGCGGCGCAGGCGGAGGCGCTGACGCCGCATCTGCCGCCGGGGCCGATCCACGGGGACGCGCTGCCGCGCAATGTGCACGTCGGGCCGGACGGGCCGGTGCTGGTCGACCTGGAGACGGTCTCGGCCGATCTGCGCGAGCACGACCTGGTGGTGATGGCGCTCTCCCACGACCGGTACGGGCTGCCGGACGAGGCGTACGAGTCCTTCACGGAGACGTACGGCTGGGACGTACGCGCGTGGGAGGGGTGCGGTGTACTGCGCGGGGCCCGGGAGACGGCCAGTTGCGCGTGGGTCGCTCAGCACGCGCCGGGCAATCCGAAGGCGCTGGCGGAGTTCCGGCGGCGGGTGGCCTCGCTGCGGGAGGGGGACGAGACGGTGCGGTGGTATCCGTTCTGAGCGCCTACGGCTCTCCGCCCTGGATGCTTCGGGCGGCCCGGCGCAGCTCCGTGAGGACCGTGCGGACCGCGGTGCGGGCCGTGCGCTCGGGGCGGTACAGGGCGTCGATGTGGCGTCGCGCTCGCACTCCGCTGAGCGGCCGGAGCACGAGCGCCGGATGCGGGCGCATGGTCCAGCGCGGCATCAGGGCGATACCGCCCCCGGCGGCCACGGCCTCGGCGACCACCGAGAACTCGTTGATGCGATGGGCGAGATGGAGCCCGCGGCCCGCCGCGGCGGCGATGGCCTCGATGGTCGCCAGGACCGGGAACCCTTCGTGCACGGTGATCCACGGCTCGTCGGCCACGTCGCGCGGGGTGACGCGGCGCTTGGCGGCCAGGGGGTGGCCGGCGGGCATGGCCACGTCCAGCGGCTCGCGCAGCAGCGTCGTCGTGGCCACCGTGTCCGGCCATGGCGGGGCGTGGTCCAGACGGTGGGCCAGGACGACGTCGTACTCCCGGGTGAGCCGGGGGAAGTCCTCCTGCGGTACGTCCTCGTCGGCCAGCCTCGGCACCGGCTTGCCCGGACCGGCCAGCGCGCGCAGCAGCGGCGGGAAGAACGCGGCGCCCGCGCTGTGGAACGCCGCCACCGACACCTCGCCGTCAGGCCGTCCGACGAACTCCTCGACCGTGTGCCGTGCGCGTGCCAGCGCCGACTCCACCTCCACGGCCGCGCCCGCCAGCGCCTGCCCGGCGTCGGTGAGCACCAGCCGTCGCCCCTGGCGCTCGGTGAGCGGCACGGGGATCGCGCGCTGAAGCAGCCGCAACTGCTGGGAGATCGCCGACGGCGTCACCAGCAGCGCCTCGGCGACCGCCGTGACGCTGCCCAGTTCGCCGAGTTCCCGCAGGATCCGGAGCTGACGTTCGTCCATCGCCTCAGTGTAGGGACGATGTAGGCCTGCTAAATGATCGTTTTAGAGACTGGTACTGGGCTTCATGATGGCTCCGGTGCACCGTAGGCGGGTGTCCGACGTCCGTCGTACCGATGCGGTACTCCTCCTTGTCGCGCTCGTCTGGGGTTCCAGTTACCTGTCCGCCCAGACGGCCACTGCCGCGCTCCCCGTGCTGCTGGTGCTGTTCGCCCGCTACGCCCTCTCCGCGCTCGCCTGCCTCGGCGTCGTCGCCACCCGGGATCGCGGGTCGCGCCGGTGGACGCGGGACGAACTGCGGGCCGGGGTGCCCCTGGGGCTGACCCAGGCCGCGGTCCTGCTCGTGGAGACGTACGGCGTCGCGCACACCAGCGCCGCCAACGCCGGGCTCATCATCAGTCTGACGATCGTCCTCACCCCGTTCCTCGACCGCGGCGGCCACCGAGGCGCGCTGCCGGTCTCCTTCTTCGCCGCGACCGGCGTGTGCGTCCTGGCCGTCGGTCTGCTGATGTCCGGCAACGGCTTCCACGCGCCACGCCTCGGCGACCTGCTGATGCTCGGCGCCGCGCTGATCCGGGCCGCGCATGTCGCGCTGGTGGGCCGCTTCACGACCGGGCGGGCCGTTCGGCCCCTGCATCTGACGACGGTGCAGACACTCGTCGGCACGGCCCTGTTCCTGCCGGTCGCCGCCCACGACCTGCCGACGCTGGTCCGCACGGACCCGGCGACCTGGGCCCAGCTCGTCTATCTCGCCCTGTTCTGCAGTGTGTTCGCCTTCCTGGCCCAGACCTGGGCCGTGCAGCGCACGTCCGCCAGCCGGGCCAGCCTGCTGCTGGGCACCGAGCCGGTATGGGCCGTCGCGGTGGGCACAGCCCTGGGCGGCGAACACCTCACGCCCCTCACCGGCCTCGGAGCGGCCCTGATGGTGGCCGGTACGTACTGGGGGCAGGCGGTGGAACGGGCACACCGAAGCGCACCCGGCCCTCTGCCTCCCTCGTCCCACTCCCCCGACAAGGACTCCGCATGCCCGACGGCACCCACCGCGACCCCGGCCCGCACGACACCGACCGGCACGGCACCGGTCGGCACGACACCGGTCGGCACGACACCGGTCGGCACGACACCTACGGCCACCTGATCTCCCTGCTCTACTCGGCCGGCGTCGATTACCGGCTCATCGACCACGATCCCGAAGGCGCCACCGAAGCCGTCTGCGCGTTGCGCGGGCATCCGGCCGGCGAGGCCGCGAAGTGCATCGTGCTGCGGGTCAAGGTGGACCGTCGCACCACACGCCACGTCCTCGCGGTCGTCCCCGGGGACCGGCAGGTGGACCTGGACGCCGTCAGGGCGCTGTTCGCGGCCCGCTACGTGGGCTTCAGCGACCCCGGGACCGCCGAACGGCTGGCCCGCGCCGTGCCCGGTACGGTCCTGCCGTTCAGCTTCGATCCCGACCTGGAACTGGTCGCCGACCCGGACGTCGTGGCCCTGCCGAAGCTGTACTTCAACGCGGCCCGGCTCGACCGCTCGCTCCTCATCTCGGGCTCCGACTACGAGCGACTGGCCAAGCCCCGCATCGAACGCATCGCGACGCCCGCGCCGGTGTGACGGAGGGGAGCCACGGGTTTCCCAACCGGTGGGCGGGGCTTATGCGTCCGCCAGCTCCCGCAAGGGCCATGCCCCGTCCACCAGGGCCGTCGTGTCGCCCTTGCCGCGCAGGAAGTTCTGGAAGTCCGCCGCCCACTCCGCGTACCACTCGATCTGGCGGCGGTGGAGGTCGGCCGGGCCGAGGGAGGCGATCTTGGGGTGGCGGGCGGCTATCGCGCCGGCCAGGCGGGCCGCCGCGAGGGCGTCGGCCATGGCGTCGTGGGCGGAGTCGAGGACGACGCCGTACTCGGCGCAGACCGCTTCGAGGTTGCGCTTGCCGCGGCGGTAGCGGTCGACCCAGCGGTCGATGGTGTACGGGTCGATGACCGGGGCGGGGTCCACGCCGCCCAGGCGCTCGCGCAGGGACGGCAGTCCGTAGCGGCGCAGCTCGGCGGAGAGCAGGGTCAGGTCGAAGGCGGCGTTGTAGGCGACGACCGGCACGCCCGTCTTCCAGTAGGAGGTGAGGACGTCGGCGAGGGCGTCCGCCACCTGGTCGGCCGGTCTGCCCTCGGCCGCCGCCCGCTCGTTGCTGATGCCGTGCACCGCCACCGCGTCCTCGGGGATCGGCACCCCCGGGTCGGCCAGCCACTCCCGGCGCCCCATCGGCTCCCCGCCCCGGACCTCGATCACGGCTGCCGTGACGATGCGCGCCTCGCGCGGATCCGTGCCCGTCGTCTCCAGGTCGAAGCCGATCAGCAGCTCCCGGTGCCAGCCCATGGGCGGCCCCCCTTCTATGGTGCGTTCCCCCAGTGGTCTCCACCCTCCCATGCACCACTGACAATCAGAGGACCGCGTTCCGCTCAGCCCCCGCCGCGGCCGGGCGAACCACCACAACCACCGCACAGCGGGGCACGGTTCACGACACGGGCCGCGAATCCGCCCACATCACCTCGAACTCCTCGCGGTAGGTGGGGAAGAGGCCGCTTTCGTCGATCTCGCCCGACTTGACCACCTTGCCGCTGTTGCGCAGCACGAACACCGGTGCCTCCATGCCCCGGGTCCGGCGCAGGTAGTTCTGCACGACGGCGATGCCGTCCGCGCCGTCGCCGTCGACCAGGTACGCCGTGAAGCGCGGCGTCTCGTCGAAGACCTGGATCTCGAAGGCCCCGGGGTCGCGCAGCCGGGCCCGTACCCGGCGCATGTGCAGGATGTTCATCTCGACGGCCCGGCTGAGCTCGCCGCGCTTGATGCCCAGTTCGCGCTCGCGCCGCTTGACCGCGCTGGAGGCCGGGTTCAGGAACAGCAGCCGCACCCGGCAGCCGGACTCGGCCAGCCGGACCAGGCGGCGGCCGGAGAAGTTCTGCACGAGCAGGTTGAGTCCGATGCCGATGGCGTCGAGGCGGCGGGCACCGCCGAAGATGTCCTCGGCCGGGAACTGGCGCATCAGCCGCACCCGGTCCGGGTGGACGGCGACCACGTCGGCGTACCGGTCGCCGACCAGGTCCTCGACCGCGTCGATGGGCAGCCGGCGCGCGGAGGGCACGTCACCGCCCGCGCCGAGCATCTCCAGCAGCCGGGCGGAGGCGCGCTCGGCCTGGGCCAGGACGGCCTCGGACAGGGCCCGGTTGCGGGAGACGACGTTCCGGGTGACCTCCAGCTCGTCCAGGGCGAGCTCGACGTCCCGGCGGTCGTCGAAGTAGGGCTCGAAGCAGGGCCAGTGCTGCACCATCAGCTCGCGGAGCTGCGGCAGTGTGAGGAAGGACAGGACGTTGTCGTCGGCCGGGTCGAGGAGGTAGCCCTTGCGGCGGCTGACCTCGCGTACGGCGACGGCGCGCTGCACCCACTCCTGCCCGGCTGGTCCGGCGGCGGCCACCACCCAGTCGTCGCCGTGGACGGGTTCGTAGATGGGTCGCAGGACGGCGGCGACGACCGCGCGCAGCCGCTGCTCGACGAGGTTCAGCCAGATGTAGGCCCGGCCGGCCCGCTGCGCGCGGGTGCGCACCTCGCGCCAGGCGTCGGCGTCCCAGTCCAGTTCCGGACCGATCGAGCCCGTCGCGTCCATCGGCCGTGCCAGGGACACGGCACCGGTCGGGACGTCTGTGGAGTTCCCCTCGTGACCTTCGTCACCAGGGGGCAGCTCCCGCCCTCCCGAGCCCACCCGCGCACCGCCTTCCGCTCCCCCGAGCACTCCCGAGGGGCCTGGTCCCACCCAACGATCAAGGAAGGGTACTCCGGGAGCGGTCGGCGGTGCAGCCGGATGGGCAGGGTCGTTCTCAACCGTGCGGACGCCGGTGCCCGTTCCTCCGGCGCGAGCCCGGCCGGAGTGAGCGGATTCATGGCGGCCGGTCTCCTCGGCACGCTCCGTCTCGTGGTCGGCCGCTCGGTCGGCGGATCACGGCCGGGGCGGTCCGCCCCGGCTCCCCGCCGGACGGACCGCCCCGAGCCGGTCCCCGTGTCACATCTTTCCCCTACTCCCTCAAACGCCCCGGGAGTATCACTTGCCCCACTGGTTCGGCATAACGCGTATGCACTGGTCACCCGGTAAGAGGGACATAAGTCATAGGAGGTTCCCTCACTTTCGAGGAGACTCGAGGCCAAGGCGTCCCCACCGGCGCCGCTCACCTGAAAGAGTCGTATCCATGCAGGTCTGGCCTGGAGAGGCATATCCACTCGGTGCCACGTACGACGGCGCCGGCACGAACTTCGCGGTCTTCACGGAGGCCGCGGACCGAGTAGAGCTGTGTCTGCTGCACGACGACGGCTCGGAGACGGCGATCGAGCTCCGGGAGAGCGACGCGTTCGTACGGCACGCGTACCTGCCGGGCATCATGCCGGGGCAGCGGTACGGGTTCCGGGTACACGGCCCGTACGCCCCGGAGCGCGGGGTGCGCTGCAACTCCGCGAAACTGCTGCTCGACCCGTACGCGCGCGCGATCAGCGGTTCGATCAGCTGGGGCGAGGAGGTCTACGGCTACCACTTCGACGATCCCGACCGGCGCAACGATCTCGACTCGGCGCCGCACACGATGACGTCGGTCGTGGTCAACCCGTACTTCGACTGGGGCGACGACCGCCTGCCGCGCACCGAGTACCACCACACGGTGATCTACGAGGCCCACGTCAAGGGCCTCACCATGCGGCACCCGGGCCTGCCGGAGGAGCTGCGCGGCACCTACGCGGCCCTCGCCCACCCGGCGATCATCGAGCACCTCACCGAGCTCGGCGTCACGGCCCTGGAGCTGATGCCCGTACACCAGTTCGTGAACGATCACCGTCTGGTCGACATGGGCCTGAACAACTACTGGGGCTACAACACGATCGGTTTCTTCGCCCCGCACAACGCCTACGCCTCCTGGGGCGACCGCGGCCAGCAGGTGCTGGAGTTCAAGTCGGCGGTGAAGGCGCTGCACGAGGCCGGGATCGAGGTGATCCTCGACGTGGTCTACAACCACACCGCCGAGGGCAACCACCTCGGCCCGACCCTGTCCTTCAAGGGCCTGGACAATTCGCGCTACTACCGGCTGACGGACGACCCCCGCTACTACATGGACACGACAGGCACCGGAAACTCCCTGCTCATGCGGTCCCCGCACGTGCTCCAGCTGATCATGGACTCGCTGCGGTACTGGGTCACGGAGATGCACGTCGACGGGTTCCGCTTCGACCTGGCGGCGACGCTCGCCCGGCAGTTCCACGAGGTGGACCGGCTGTCGTCGTTCTTCGACCTGGTGCAGCAGGACCCGGTGGTCTCGCAGGTCAAGCTGATCGCCGAGCCGTGGGACGTGGGCGAGGGCGGCTACCAGGTGGGCAATTTCCCGCCGCTGTGGACCGAGTGGAACGGCAAGTACCGGGACACCGTGCGGGACCTGTGGCGGGGCGAGCAGCGCACACTCGCGGAGTTCGCCTCGCGGCTGACCGGCTCGTCCGACCTGTACCAGGACGACGGGCGGCGCCCGCTGGCCTCCATCAACTTCGTGACCTGCCACGACGGCTTCACGCTGCACGATCTGGTGTCGTACAACGACAAGCGCAACGACGCCAACGGCGAGGACAACCGGGACGGCGAGAGCCACAACCGGTCCTGGAACTGCGGCGCCGAGGGCGAGACGGACGACCCGGACGTGCTGCGGCTGCGGGCGCGGCAGATGCGCAACTTCATCGCGACGCTGATGCTGTCCCAGGGCGTGCCCATGATCAGCCACGGCGACGAGTTCGCCCGCACCCAGCACGGCAACAACAACGCCTACTGCCAGGACAACGAACTGGCCTGGGTCGAGTGGCCCGACGAGACAGAGGGCGCCGAGGGTGGTCTGAGCAAGGAGCTGCTGGCCTTCACGCGCGCGATGGTGTGGCTGCGCCGGGACCACCCGGTCCTCCGCCGCCGGCGCTTCTTCCACGGCCGGCCCGTGGAGGGCACGCACGACGACCTGTCCGACATCGCCTGGTTCACCCCCGAGGGCCGGGAGATGACCCAGCGGGACTGGGACTCGGCACGGGCCTCGGCGCTGACGGTGTTCCTCAACGGCAACGCGATCTCGGAGCCGGGACCGCGCGGGGAGCGCATCACCGACGACTCGTTCCTGCTGATGTTCAACGCCTCGCCCAAGCCGCTGGAGTTCCTGGTTCCGGTCAACCACGGGCGGCAGTGGCAGGTGGTGGTCGACACGGCCAGGGCGGACGGTGTGCCGCCGGGGACGGGCCCGAAGGTGCAGGCCGGGGACCGGCTGACGCTGGCCGACCGGAGCATGACGGTGCTCCAGCGGCCCGTGTAGCCGCCCGGGCGGCCCGTACGGCCGCCCGTGTCCGCACCGTCGCCGCATCGCCCGGAGAGAGCCACTCGTCCGGGCGACGCGGGACGCACCTGGCGCGGACGATGACACGAACGGCGGCGGGGCGGGTACGTAGGTCTGCATGACACCTGAGCGACCTGACCCGGTGGTGCCCACGGCCACGTACCGGCTGCAACTGCAGCCCGAGTTCCCGTTCGGGGCCGCGGCGGCCATCGTGCCGTACCTGGCCTCGCTCGGCGTCTCGCACCTGCACCTGTCCCCCGTCCTGGAGGCCGTGCCGGGCTCGATGCACGGCTACGACGTCGTCGATCACGCGCGCGTGCGCGAGGAACTGGGCGGCGAGGCGGGACTGCGGGCGCTGGCGCGCACGGCGCGCGAGCACGGGCTCGGCCTGGTGGTGGACATCGTCCCGAACCACATGGCCATGGCCCCGCGCCACAACCGCGCCCTGTGGGAGGTGCTCCGCGAGGGCCCGAAGTCGCCGTACGCGCGCTGGTTCGACATCGACTGGGAGGCCCAGGACGGCCAGGTGCTGCTGCCGGTGCTCGGCGGGCCGCTGGGCGAGGTGCTCGGGGAGCTGCGCGTCGACGGTGACGTGCTGCGCTACTACGACCATGTCTTCCCGCTGCGCGAGGGCACCGAGGACCTGCCGCTGCCGCACCTGCTGGACGCGCAGTGGTACCGCCCGGTGTGGTGGCGGCTGGCCCGGACGGAGCTCAATTACCGGCGGTTCTTCAGCATCTCGGAGCTCATCGGGGTGCGGGTGGAGGACCCCGAGGTGTTCGAGGCCACCCACGGCAAGATCATCGAGCTGCTCGACGAGGGCGTGATCGACGGGCTGCGCGTCGACCATCCCGACGGGCTCGCCGACCCCGACGACTACTTCCGGCGGCTGCACGAGGCGACCGGGGGCCGCTGGACGGTCGTGGAGAAGATCCTCGCCGACGGTGAGCACCTGCCGGCCGCCTGGCCCGTCGCGGGCACCACCGGCTACGACGCCCTGCGGCACGTGGACGGGCTCTTCACGGACCCGGCCGGGTTCGGGGACCTCCTGGGCCGGTACCGGCGGTTCGCGGCGCCTCAGACGGACCGGGGCGGGCAGTGGGAGGCGACGGTGCGGCGGGCGGCGTACAAGGTCCTCACGCACGAGCTCGCCACCGAGACCGACCGGCTGGTGCGGGTGGCGGCCCGGCTGTGCGCCACCTCGCCGGAGCCGGCGCTGCGCGACCGCGCGCCCTGGGCGCTGCGCACCGCGCTCCAGGAGCTGCTCGTCCGGATGGAGGTCTACCGGCCGTACGAGTCCGTCGACGCGGCGTCCGTGGTCACCGAGGAGGCCGCCGCCGAGGCCCGGCTCGCCTTCACCGTGCCGGAGGAGGCCGGTGCGGTGGACGTCGTGCGGGACCTCGTGCTGGGGCGGTACGGCGACGGGGCCGCGCAGCTGGAGTTCCGGACGCGGTTCGCGCAGACCTCGTCGGCGCTGCGGGCGAAGTCCGTGGAGGACACGGCGTTCTACCGGTACGTGCCGCTGCTGTCGGCGACCGAGGTGGGCGGGAATCCGGGCCGGCCCGCGCTGTCGCCGGAGGAGTTCCACGCGTACTGCGCGCGCGTGCAGCGCGACTGGCCGGTGACCGGGACGGTCGCCTCGACGCACGACACCAAGCGCAGTGCCGACGTCCGGGCGGCGCTGCACGTGCTCACCGAGTGCCCGGACCGCTGGGCGGACGTCCTCGCCGAGGTGACCCGCACCGGCGAGGGCGTGCCGGACGCGCAACTGGCCTGGGCGGCCTGGCAGACGGTGTTCGGGCTGGGCCCGGGACCGGGGGTCCTGGAGCGGGTGCAGGGGGCGCTGCTGAAGCACGTGCGCGAGGCGGGTCTGTACACCAGCTGGACCGAGCAGGAGCCGCCGTACGAGGAGGCGGTGGCGCGGTTCGTGGCGGCCGGGCCGTGCGGGGCGCCGAGTGAGCGGATCGCCGCGTTCCGGGACTCTCTCGAGCCGCACATCCGGGCGAACGTGCTGGGCACGACCCTGGTCCAGCTCACGATGCCGGGCGTGCCGGACGTCTACCAGGGCACGGAGGCCGAGTACCGGGCGCTGGTCGACCCCGACAACCGGCGGGCGGTGAGCTTCCCGCCCGAGGAGTCCGGCGTGACGTCCGGGGAGAAGGCGGCGGTGACGCGGGCGGCGCTGGGGCTGCGGGCACGACGGCCCGACGCCTTCGGCGACACGGCGACGTACCTGCCGCTGCCGGCCGAGGGACCCGCGGCACAGCACTGCCTGGCGTTCGTCCGCTCCGGCGAGTCACTGACGGCCGTCACCCGCCTGTCCCTCCGGCTCGCGAAGGCGGGCGGCTGGCAGGACACCCGGCTGACCCTGCCGCCGGGGCGCTGGGCGGACGTACTGGAACCGGGGCGGGAGTTCACGGGGCACACGCGCGTGGAGGAGCTGTTCGCACGGCGGCCGGTGGCGTTGCTGGAGCGGGTGGGCGACTGAGGCCGGGCCGTACCCGCGTGCCCTGCTCAGGCGACCGCAGGTCCGTCCTCAGGGCAGTCCTCGTACGCTCGCGGCGGCGAGGTGGGAGCGACGCGCGGGTGGGGCCACACCGTCCGCAGCAGATCCACGAAGGCCTCGGCCGCCCCGGTCGGCGGCAGACGGGAGAAGACCGTCAGCGTGCGTTTCCACGGCGGGTCGGGGTTGAGGACGACGCAGCCGTCGCCGACCGCGTCGCGCACGAGGTGCGAGGGCACGGCGCAGACGCCGACCCCGGCGGCTGCCATCCGTACCGCCGTGGAGCTGTGCTCGGTGAACACGGCGGTGAGCGGGGTGAATCCGGCCCGGCCGCAGGCCCAGTCGAGGAAACGTTCGCCCTGGACGACGGGTTCCATGGCGCAGCGCACCCAGGGGCGGTCGGCGAGTTCGGGCAGCGTCACCGTCGTACGGCCGGCGAAACGGTCGTCGAAGGGCACCACGAGGACGATGTCCTCCTCGCCGACCGGCACGACGGTCCCCGGCCGGTCGGCGGGTGCGGGGCCGACGGCGAGGTCGGCCGCGCCCCGCTCGACCTGTTCCTCCAGAGCCTGCGAGGAGGCGTACTCGTGGAGGTGCAGCAGCACGCGGGGATGGGCGGCGTGCCAGCGGGCGAACACGTCGGGGAGGACACCGACCGCGACGGAGTGGACGGCGGCGATGTGCAGTTCGCCGCCCTCGGCACCGGCGGCGGCGCGGGCCGCGCGGCGGGCCTGCGCGGCGCTGCGCACGGCGAGTTCGGCGTGCGGCCGGAAGGCGCGTCCCATCGGGGTCAGGCGCACCCCGCGCGGCATGCGCTCCAGCAGGGCGCCGCCGACCGACCGTTCCAGGGCCTTGATCTGGTGGGAGAGCGCGGGCTGCGAGACGTGCAGGAGCTCGGCCGCGCGGGTGAAGGACGCCTCCTCGACGACCGTCAGGAAGTACTCCATCTGCCGCAGGCTCATGGACGGCCCCTCCCATAAACACCCTGCATCGATTCCACAAGAACATTGCCTTGGACTCATGGCAAGGGCCGGGCGGAGGCTGAGGACATGAACTCACCGGACGTCATCGTCATCGGCGGCGGCACGGGCGGTTACAGCACCGCCCTGCGCGCCGCGGCCCTCGGTCTGGACGTCGTGCTCGTCGAGCGGGACAAGGTCGGCGGGACGTGTCTGCACCGCGGCTGCATCCCGAGCAAGGCGATGCTGCACGCGGCCGAACTCGTCGACGGCATCGCCGAGGCACGCGAGCGCTGGGGCGTGAAGGCGACGCTGGACACCGTCGACTGGCCGGCCCTGGTGGCCACGCGCGACGACATCGTGGCCCGCAACCACAGGGGCGTGGAGGCGCATCTCGCACACGCGGGCGTGCGGGTGGTGAGGGGCAGCGCGCGGCTGACGGGGCCGCGCTCCGTGCGGGTGGAGGGTTTGGCCGGCGAACCCGGTGTGGACGGCGCATCCGGCGTCTACGACCTCTCCGCGCGCCGTGGACTCGTGCTCGCGACCGGCTCACGGCCGCGCACGCTCCCGGGGCTCGCACCGGACGGGCGGCGCGTGGTGACGAGCGACGACGCCCTGTTCGCGCCCGGGCTCCCGGCGTCCGTGCTGGTACTCGGAGGCGGTGCGATCGGCGTGGAGTACGCGTCGTTCCACCGCTCCCTGGGCGCCGACGTCACCCTGGTGGAGGCCGCCGACCGGATCGTGCCGCTGGAGGACGCCGATGTGAGCCGGCATCTGACCCGCGGCCTGAAGAAGCGCGGCATCGACGTGCGGGCCGGCTCCCGGCTCCTGGACGCCGAGGTCCTCGACGACGGGGTGCGCGCACGCGTGCGTACGGCCCGGGGCGAGACCCTCACGGTCGAGGCCGAACGGCTGCTCGTGGCGGTCGGGCGGGCCCCGGTCACCGACGGCCTGGACGTGGCCGCCGCGGGCCTCACCACGGACGGGCGCGGGTTCGTCGTACCGGCCGACTGGGACCGGCTGGAGACGGCCGTGCCCGGCGTCCACGTCGTGGGCGACCTGCTCCCGCCGCCGTCGCTCGGACTGGCCCACGCGTCGTTCGCGGAGGGGCTGTTGGTGGCCGAGACGCTGGCGGGCGTGCAGTCCGCGCCCGTGGACTACGCGGCCGTGCCGCGGGTCACGTACTCGTCGCCGCAGACGGCGGCCGTCGGTCTGAGCGAGGCCGAGGCACGCGCGCGTGGGGTGGAGGTGGAGACCAACAGCATGCCGCTGACCGCCGTCGCGAAGGGCATGGTGCACGGGCAGGGCGGCATGGTGAAGGTCGTCACCGAGGCCGGCGGCGGGCGCGTACTGGGCGTGCACCTGGTGGGCCCGCACGTGTCGGAGATGATCGCCGAGAGCCAGCTGATCGTCGGCTGGGACGCGGAGCCGTCCGACGTCGCCCGGCACGTCCACCCGCACCCGACCCTCTCGGAGGCGGTCGGCGAGGTGTTCCTGACCCTGGCCGGACGCGGGCTGCACCAGCAGTGACACCGCGCCGGTGACGCCACGCCGGCGGCGGTGTCGGCACACCGCCAGGACGTCTCGCCCCGCACCGGCCGGCAATGCTTCCGGGCGCCCCCTGGAGCCTCCCCGGTCGGGCCCTTGACACCGCACCATGGCCGTGGGGTACTGCGATTGCGAACTCGGGCGGATGTGACGGGGGTGAGTGTCCTGCCGGAGCTGCGCTACCCGACGGTGGCCGAACAGGTCTCTGCTGCCCGGGCGTTGGCCGCTCACCGACCCGGGGTGTGCACCCTGCGGCAGGTGGGTCTCTCGCGCGCGGGAAGACCTTTGCACCTGCTGTCGGTCGGCCGCGCCCGCCATGCCGTGCTGGTGGTGGCCGGCGCCCACGCCAACGAGCCGACCGGCTCCTGCACACTGCTCGCGCTCGCCCGACGGGTGCTGGAGGAGCGGGAGTTGCGCGACGGCATCTCCTGGCACTTCCTGCTGTGCGCGGATCCCGACGGGGCGAGCCTGCATGTGACGCCGGCCCCGCGCAGCCTGTTCGACTACCACCTCGGCTTCTTCCGCCCGGCGGGCCCGGAGCAGCCGGAGTGGGCGCCGTCCGTGCTGCCGCCCGACCGGCTGCCGCCCGAGACCCGGGCCCTGACCGGCGTCATCGACGAGCTGCGCCCCTACCTCCAGGTGACCCTGCACGGCACGGACCTGGGTGGCAGCTGGGTGCAGTTGACGAAGGACGTGCCCGGGCTGGCCGAGCCGTTCGCCAAGTCCGCGGCCGAGCTGCACATCCCGGTGGAGACCGGCGCCTCGGACGCCGCTGGCTGGCCCGCGTCCGGGCCGGGGGTGCACGTCATGCCCGCGCCGGAGGCAGGACCCGCGTATCCGAGCCTGCCGGACGACGCGCGGCACAGCACCTGGTACCACGCCCACCGGTACGGCGGTCTGACCGCCGTGGTCGAGGTGCCGATGTGGGCGAGCGACCTGGTGGACGACCCTGCCCCGCATCCGGCCCCGGCGGCGGCCCTCGGACGGCTCGCGCGCCGGCTGCAACGGGACGCGCTGGAGGTGACGCGGGTGCTCGACGCCGCGCTGCCCCGGCTGGCGGACCTGGACGGGCCGTTGCTGCGGGCCGCGCGGTGGGGGCTGGAGCTGGTGCCGGGGCTGGCCGACGACCTGGTGAGCAGCCCGCCCGCAGACCGCACCAGGGCGTACGTCGGGAGTGTGGACGCGTTCGCGCGCCGCGTGCCGCTGCGGGCGGCGGCCATGCTGCGGCGAGTGCTGCGCGGGACCGACGACCGGGCGGCCCAGCAGCTGGAGGAGCTCGTGGCGACCTGGAGCGACGCTTTCGCGGAACGTTTCCGCGCCCGCTGGGTGCCGTTGGAGCACCAGGTCGAGCATCAGTCCCGCACGGTGGTCGCCGCGGCGCTGCACGCGCGCGAAGGGGCGTCGTAGGCGCCTGCGCGTCAGGTCCCTGGTGGCCGAGCCCGCGGCCGGTGGCGAACACCTCCGTCCTGGCCGCGCGTCATTCCCGCTGCACCGGCACCGCCGCCCCGGACTCCCACCCCGGCTTGCCCGGAGCGGGAGTCCGCGCGCGTGGGCCGCGCGGCCAGTTCGAAGGCGGCCAGCACGACGCGCGCCTGGTACTCCGCCTGGCGTGCCACCGGGATCCAGCGCGCCCCGCAGCCGTCCCGGTAGTCGGCGCACCACTCGTCGATCAGCCGGTCCAGCTCCGGCAGCGCCCCGGCCGGGTCGTGCCCGGCGGCCCGCACGAGCTGGTGCAGGAGACCGGCGGTGCGCAGGGCCAGCCGCCGCCCGGAGATGCGCAGGGCGGCGAGGTGGGCGGTGCTCAGCGGCGGCAGGGGATGGGCCGCGCCGTCGCCGGTGTCGGGGTCCCAGGCGTCGGCGAGGCCGGGGCAGACCAGTAAATAGTCGTCGACCGGGGCGAGCAGGCGCGCCGTGTCGGGCACGGCGGCGAGGTGCGGCCGGATGCGGGCCAGGAGGTGCCGCAGGAGCCCCGTGTCGTGGCGCAGGGTGCGGCTCACGGCCCGCAGCACCGCGTCCCGGTCGGCGGGCGGGGAGCCGTCCGAGACGGCCGCCACGCCCCACATGGGCGCCTCGACGACCGCGGTGAGCGTGCCGTGCCGGTGCGGATGGAACCACGTCGACTCGACGGCGGCCTCCGTTATGGCCGCGGCCAGGTCGGCCCGGCGCGGCGGCGGTATCCGGTAGACGGCGGGCCCGAGGCCGGGCCAGTACAGGGCGTCGTAGGCGCCCAGCTCGCGGGGGATGCCGAGCCGGGCCGCGGTGTGCGCGACACGCTGGGCGAGCCCGGGCAGGTCGTCGGTTAGCTCGACGAAACCGCCGCCGACGTCGACGCCGTGCAGGGAGCACTGGAGGAACGGCCGCAGTTCGTCCTGGACGCCGAGCAGGGCGCGGGTCTCCGGCAGGGCCGCGCCGGCCGCGCCGTCGGGCAGCCATTCGGGCTGTTCCAGGAAGCCGGGACGGAAGAAGCTCCGGAAGTACCGGCCGAGGGTGTAAGGGCCGGTCAGCCAGCCCTCGTTGCGGCGCAGCCCGTCCGGGTCGAGACACAGCAGCAGGTTCCAGGTGGCGTCGGCGCCCTCGGTGAGCCGCGGGTCGGCCAGCGCCCGCTCGGCCAGGCGCAGCACCGTGGCTCCGCCCACGGGTTCGTTGGCGTGGGGGCCGGCGACGACGAGGGCCTGGCGGCTGCCGTGCCCGACGGAGAGCAGCCACATGGGCGTGCCCGCGCGGGACGTGCCGATCCTGCGCAGCCGGGCCTCATGCGGGTGGCGGGCGACGAGGGCGGCGGCCCGGGCGCCCAGTTCGTCGACGGTCGGGTAGCGCGGGAGGGGCGGCAGGGCACACCTCCCCAATGCGGTACCGTCGCTTCACCAGCTGTACATGGCGTACACACAGTCAGTCACGACTTCGGGGGTACGTCAACACCGCCGAGAGCAACGGGTTTTGAGCCACTCCCCGCGGATCGACAGCCGGTAAATCCAAGGCCAGAGCTAAGGCACGGCTCTGTTTCCGGTCAGTCGGCCGACAGCCGGAACGACATCCGCCCGAAGCCCACCTGGTCGCCCTCGCGGACGACGGCCGCGCCGACCACGCGCCGTCCGTTCACCGTCGTGCCGTTGGTGGAGCCGAGGTCCCGCAGCACCCACATGCCACCCTGGTGACGGAGTTCGGCGTGGACGCGGGAGACGGTCTCGTGGTTCAGGCGCAGTCCGCTGGCGGGATCGCGGCCTATGCGCAGCGGATGGCCGTGCGCCGGGTGGGGCAGCAGCAGCTTGGGGAGTTTCTCGGCCTGCCAGGCTCTGCGCAGCCGTACGGTGAAGCCGGAGACCGCCTCGACGGTGCCGAACACCAGGCGGGAGAACCGGCTCTCCGTGGGCAGGTCGGCGGTGAGCACGGCGAGCTCGTCCGCGCGGCGGGCGGAGAGCGCCAGTTCCATGCGGCGGATGAACGTGTCATGGGAGAGGCGGCCCATGGCGACGCCGTCGCGGAGCACCTTCAGCGCCCTGTCGCGCTCCACGTCGGAGAGCCGCGCGGGGTACGTGTTGAACTCGAAGGACGACGTCACGATCGTGATTGTCGGGCAGTGCGGCCGGGCTGTCCAGAAAACGGGAAAACGGCCGCCACGCGCCCGCATCCGCCGAGACCCGCCGCAAATGGGTGGATGCACCAGCGGATTGATCGCGTTTGACGCACCATGGACGGGCTACATCACGGTGAGCAGACGAAGGGGAACCGTCCGTGCAGTTCGAGGTGTGGGCACCGCAGGCAGGCCGTGTGACGCTCCAGTGCGACGGCGTCACGCGCGCGTTGGAGCGCGATCCGGAACGGGCGGGATGGTGGCGGGGCGAGGCGGACGCGCGCGACGGGTCCCGGTACGGCTTCGCGCTGGACGACGGTCCCGTACGGCCCGATCCGTGCTCGCGCCGGCAGCCGGACGGCCCGGACGGGCTGAGCGCGGTCGTCGACCACGAGCGGTACGAGTGGCGCGCCCGGTGGCGGGGGCGGCCGCTGCCCGGCGCGGTGCTGTACGAGATGCACGTCGGGACGTACACCCGCGAGGGCACCCTGGACGCGGCCGCCGAGCGGCTCGGCCATCTCGCCGAACTGGGCGTCACGCACGTGCAGCTGATGCCGCTGTGCCCCTTCCCCGGCACGCACGGCTGGGGGTACGAGGGCGTCTCGCTGTG
Organism: Streptomyces coeruleofuscus; assembly: GCF_039532725.1. Taxonomy (NCBI): domain Bacteria; kingdom Bacillati; phylum Actinomycetota; class Actinomycetes; order Kitasatosporales; family Streptomycetaceae; genus Streptomyces; species Streptomyces coeruleofuscus. The sequence continues at coordinate 464,903 of NZ_BAAASE010000001.1, read as the reverse complement.
GGCCGTGCACGAGCCGTACGGCGGGCCCGAGGCGCTGAAACGCTTCGTCGACCGGGCCCACGAACTCGGCCTGGGCGTGGTGCTCGACGTGGTGCACAACCACTTCGGTCCGTCCGGGAACTACCTGCCCGTCTTCGGGCCGTATCTCACGGAACGGCATCACACGCCCTGGGGCGCCGCGGTCAACCTGGACGCGCCCGGCTCGGACGAGGTGCGCGCGTTCCTCGTCGGCAGCGCGCTGGCGTGGCTGCGCGACTACCGGATCGACGGGCTGCGCCTGGACGCGGTGCACGCGCTGGTGGACACGCGCGCGCTCCACTTCCTGGAGGAGCTGTCGACGGCCGTGGACGCCTTGGCCGCCGAGGTGGACCGCCCGCTGTTCCTGGTCGCCGAGTCGGATCTGAACGACCCGCGGCTCATCACCTCCCGGGACGAGGGCGGCCTCGGGCTGCACGCGCAGTGGAACGACGACTTCCACCACGCCCTGCACACCACGCTGACCGGCGAGTCGCAGGGCTACTACGCCGACTTCGCGCGCGCTCCCCTCGCCGGGCTCGCCAAGACCCTCACCGGCGGCTACTTCCACGACGGGACGTACTCCAGCTTCCGGGAGCGGCACCACGGCCGCCCCCTGGACCGCACGCGGGTGGCCGGGCACCGGCTGCTCGGCTACAGCCAGACCCACGACCAGGTGGGCAACCGCGCCCAGGGGGACCGCCTTTCGTCCCTGGTCTCCCCCGGGCTGCTGGCCTGCGCGGCCACGCTGACCCTGACGGCCCCCTTCACACCGATGCTCTTCATGGGCGAGGAGTGGGCGGCCGGCACGCCCTGGCAGTTCTTCACCGACCACACCGACCCGGAGCTGGCGGACGCGGTACGGCGGGGCAGGCGGCGGGAGTTCGCGGCGCACGGCTGGAAGGAGGAGGACGTGCCCGACCCGCAGGACCCGGCGACCCGGGACCGCTCCTGCCTCGACTGGTCCGAGCCGGACCGCGAGCCCCACGCGCGCGTGCTGGCCTGGTACCGGCAGCTCCTCGCCCTGCGCCACGAGCAGCCCGACCTGACCGATCCCGACCTCGCCGACACCAAGGTCGCCTACGACGAGGAGCGCCGCTGGATCGCCTTCCGGCGCGGGGACGTCCTCGTGGCGGTGAACCTGGCGCCGGAACCGGCCGCGCTGTCGCTCGGCGTCGCGCACGCGCGCGTCCTGGCCGCGTGGGAGCCGGTGGAGACGCCCGGGGCGGACGGGGTGGTGCACGTGCCCGGCGAGTCGGGTGTGGTGCTGTTGCAGGAGTGACGTCCCTCGGAGGGCGTCACCTGTCAGAGGGCGTCGTCCGTGTCCCGCAGGTCCGTCACCCGTTCCAGCAGGATCGGCTCCCAGGCCCGGCGCACCTGCGTGCGCAGCAGGGTGAGCCGGCCCGCGTCCCGGCCCGTGAGGGCCCCGGCGAGGTGGACGACCGTGTCGCAGCGGGCCAGCCACAGGCCGCGCAGGCAGGGGCGGGCGCCGTAGCCGGCGAGGGTGGCGGCGCGTACGGCGGCGGGTGAGCCGACGGCGAGCGCGAGGCCCGCGATGTCCTCGGCCGGGTCGCCGACGACCGCGTCGGCCCAGCCGAGGACGCCGCGCACCCGTCCGTCGGCGCTGACCACGAGATGGCCGCCCGTGAGGGCGCGGTGGGTGAGGACCGCCGAGCCCGACTGGGCGGCGAGCTGCGCCGCGGCGGGCGCGGTGAGCTGGTTCAGGCGGGCGGCGTCGAACTCGTCGGCGTCGGCGAGGCGTTCGGCGGCCCGCACTGCGGCCCGGCGCAGCCCCTCCAGGGAGCGCGGCGCGGTACGCGGCACGCCGAGCGTCTCGGCCTGCCGTACCGGCACCTCGCGCAGCCCCGTGAGCACTCCGGCGAGGTCGGCCTCGCCGACGGCGGACACGTCGTGGGCCTCTCCCGAGCCGCCGGGCACCTTGGTGTCCAGCGTGTAGGTCAGCCCGGGCGCCCACTCGCCGTGCGCCACGCTGACCGGCACCGCCACCGGGACGTGCGGGCGGACGAGGTCGCGCAGGCGCAGTTCGCGGCGCTGGCGCACGGTGGCCTCGCGGTCGGGGGCGAGGCGCAGCACATGGCGGTTGCCGACCCACCAGGTGGCCGGGTCGGCGCCCTCGGTGGCGGGCCGGACGTCGGGGCCGGCGGTGGAGCCCCTTCCCTGCCGGGCCTCCCTGCCGACCTTGCCGTCCTTGCCCTGCTTGATGTCCTTGCCGTTCTGGCCGTCCTTGCCGTCCTTGCCGTCCTTGCCGTCCTTGAGCAGGGAACGGACCAGTCGGCGGACGGTGTCCGCGGTGGGTGTGGGTGCCTGGGTCATGGTCGCGCCGTTGCCGTTCGGGAGGCGTGCGGGGGACATCGGTGGCGTCACTCCACTATGACCAGCTCGCGGGAGGTGGTGTTCAGACGCCGTCCGCCGTCCTCGGTGACGGTCACGATGTCCTCGATGCGCACGCCGAACCGGCCGGGCAGGTAGATGCCGGGTTCCACGGAGAAGCACATGCCGGGCACGAGGGGCCGCTCCTCGCCCTCGATCATGTACGGCGGCTCGTGGGTGGTGACGCCGATGCCGTGTCCGGTGCGGTGGATGAAGTACTCGCCGTAGCCGGCGTCGGCGATGACCGCGCGGGCGGCCCGGTCGACGTCCTGACAGGCGGCGCCCGGCCGCACGGCGCGGAACCCCGCTTCCTGGGCCTCGCGCACGATGTCGTGCACGCGGCGCTCCTCGTCGGTGGGTTCACCGACGTGGACCGTGCGGGAGGTGTCGGAGCCGTAGCCGTCCTTCAGGCCGCCGAAATCCAGGACGACCATGTCACCGCGTTCGATGACGCGCCCGCCGGCCTCGTGGTGCGGGTTGGCGCCGTTCGGGCCCGAGGCGACGATGGTGAAGTCGACCTGCTCGTGTCCGTACCGGCGCAGCAGCCGGTCGAGGTCCGCGGCCACCTCCGCTTCCTGGCGGCCGGCGAAGGGGACGTTCCGGATCTCCTCGAACGTCGCGTCGGCGGCGGCTCCCGCGGCCGTCATCAGCTCCAGTTCCGCCGCGTCCTTGACGGCACGCAGCATCGGCAGGGCCTCGGTGAGCGAGGCGTAGGAACTGCCGGGCACGGCCTGCTGCAACGCCAGCAGGTGCAGCGCCCAGGCGTTGTCGCTGATGCCGAACCGGCCCGAGGCGTCGAGCAGGGCGGCGGTGGCGGCGTGGGGATCCTTGCCGTCGGTCCAGTCGCGCAGGGTCAGGGCGGGGGCGCCGGCCGCCTTCTGCGCGTCCGGGGCCTCCAGGGCGGGGACGACGAGGACGGGGTCCTGTCCGGCGGCGAGGACCAGCAGGGTGAGCCGTTCGGTGACCGCCGGGGGCGTGTAGCCGGTGAGCCACACCAGGTCCGGCCCCGGGGCCACCAGCAGGCCCGCGAGGCCGGCCTCGGCGGCCGTCCGCGCGGCGCGCTCCATACGGGCCCTGTAGTCGTCGGCGGTGAAGGACGCCGCCGTGCTTCCGGTCATCCGGGCCTCCCAGGGACGGACGAAGGGGCTACGGGCAGCATCCTGCCCGGCCGGAGGGGGCGGCGCGAGCCATCCGTGGACTTCGCCCGAAGATCGCTGCTAATGGCAGAGGATTGCTCAGGCGTTAGAGATAATGTTTAGATGCTCATCAACCATTAGGTGTTCAATCGAGGGGCGTCCGACCGTGCTCGTACTCGCACACATCAGCGATCTGCATCTGGACGGGAGCGCACGGGCGACGGAACGCGCCGAGCGGGTGCGCGACCGGCTGTGGGAGCTGCCCGGCCAGGTGGACGCGCTGCTGGTCACCGGGGACATCGCGGACCACGGCACCGAGCCGGAGTACGAGGAGGCCGCCCGCATCCTGGGGCTGCGCGACGGCGACGTCCCGTTCCCCGTGCTGACCTGCCCGGGCAACCACGACCGCCGCGCGCCCTACCGCAAGGCGCTGCTGGGCCTGCCGGCGGCGGAGGGGCCCGTCAACAGCGTGCAGGTCTTCGACGACGGTGTCGTGCTGATGTGCGACTCCAGCGTCCCCGGCCGCGACGACGGGGAGCTGGACGAGGAGACGTACGACTGGATCGAGGCGACCCTCGACGAACTCGACGGCGGCCTTCCGGCCCTGCTCGCCTTCCACCACCCGCCGGTGGCGCTGCACCACCCGCTGCCCGACTCGTACCCGTTGCGGGAGTCCGGCCGGCTGGCCGGGCTGCTGGCCCGCCGGCCCGAGATCGCGGGTCTGCTCACCGGCCACGCGCACACCCCCGCCGCGACGTCGTTCGCGGGGCGGCCGCTGGTGGTCGGCCCCGGCGTGACGTGGACGCTGCGGCTGCCCTGGGAGGGCGAGCAGGTCGCCGACCGGGACGCGCCGCCCGGGATCGCCTTCCACGTCCTGGACGACTCGGGGCGGCTCACGAGCCACTTCCGGGTGGTCATGTGACGACTGGTTCAGGTGACGGTGCGGCTCACGTGACGACGGCCGGTACGACCGTCAGCTGCTGGTAGCCGCCGCTGCGGTGCCGCACCGTCAGTTTCACCTTCGCGCCGGGCCGGGCGCGGGCGACGGCCCGGGCCAGGTCGGCGGCCGTGTCGATGCGGGTCGTGCCGAAGGCGAGGAGCAGGTCGCCGCGCACCAGGCCCGCCTCCTGAGCCGGCCCGGGGACGTGGAGCCCGACGACCAGGGCCCCCGGCTTCCCGGCGTCCATCACCTGCACGCCGAGGGTCACGGCGGCGGGCGCGGACGCTGCGGCGGACGGCGAGGGGCTGGGCGGGGACGGCGCATGCCGCCCCCGCGGATCGATGACCCCGCCCTTGCCGATCACCGTGGCGCCCATCGCCCCGAGGCCGATTCCGGACAGGACCAGGACCGCTCCGGCGAACGCGGCGAACAGCACGTTGAGCAGCCGCCTCCCGCGGCGCCGGGCGGCGCGCGGGCGGGGCCGTGCGGGGCCGGGCCCCGTCGACGCCGCCCTGTCGGGCTCCTGACCCGGCATCGGCTTGGGTCGCAGCGCGGTCTGTTCCATGGCTCGCCTCCGGATGGTGCGGATCGCCCCCGTCGGATGCGGAACGATCACGGCTGGTGCTCTACCCGGCGCTCCGGCGTGCGATGAGCCACGAACGAGTGAGACTGATCCGGCGTCGGTGGGGGCCGTGCGTGCCGGACAGGCGGGAACGACGGCACGGCTCGCACCGCACCCGGCGTACCGGGCGCGGCGCGAGCCGTGGTCGCGGGGCGGGTCAGCCCGTGTGGCCCTCCCCGTGGCCGCCGTGAGCACCGCCGTGGTCGAACTTCAGCACCTGCTCGGGCATCACGACGAAGGGCCGCATCATGCCCATGTCCTCGTGCTCCAGCAGATGGCAGTGGTACATGAAGCGGCCGTGCGCGCCGTCGAACTTCCCCATGACGCGCAGCACCTGGTTCCCGGGCACCCGGAAGACGTCCTTCCAGCCGCGCTCGTTGGGCGCGAGCGGGATGGCGGTGCCGGCGTCGTAGCGGATCGGGGTGCGGGTGCCGCCCACCGCCGGGTCGAAGCCCGACACGTCGTAGGCGTCACGGCCCAGGAGCTGGAAGTCGGCCAGGTGGATGTGCATGGGGTGGACGATGGGCGCGAGGTTGAGGAAGCTCCACTGCTCGTGGCTGCCCTCCGCGATGGTGTAGCCGAGGGCGTCGTTGAACGTCCGTGCCGTGCGCCGGTAGGTCCTGGTCCTGCCGTCCGGGCCGGTGATCTGGATGACGCCGTCGGTGGGGACCTGGATGTCGCCCGGGTGCTCGACCTCCACCATCTCCCACATCTCGGGGTGGCCGCCGGCGCCCTTCGTGGCGGGCGGGGTGAGGACGACCAGGCGGTGACCGTGCCCGATGTCGTGGGTGAGGCGGCGGAAGGAGCCGGAGAGCACGGTGGGCAGCTCGAAGGTGTCCGGCTCGCAGGTCTCTCCGATCCGGAACTCCATGACGGCCGGATACGGCACGTCACCCGCCGGGTCCGGCACGCCCGGCTGCTGGTTGCGGCCCTTGTTGACCAGGCGCAGCGTCCGGCCCTCGAAGCCACGGAAGTCGGCCAGCAGGTCGAAGCGCTCGGCCGGGGCCGCGGTCAGCGCCGGCAGGATCTCGTCGAAGTCGACCGGGACGGGGCGCGGCAGCAGCCCGCCGTCGCTGCCGATCTGGTGGAGGACGCCCGGGACCGGGTTGTTCTCCTCGTCGACGAGGACGAGGTCGTAGATGCGCGCGTTGGAGGCGTTGACCATCCGGAACCTGTACCAGCCGGCCTCGACGCCGGCGTACGGCCAGATACGGCCGTTGACCGTGGTGTACGGGCCGGTGAACGGGATGGAGACCGGCTTGCCCGTCTCCGGGTTCGCGTCCTGGACGATGACCGTCTTGTGCAGCAGCCGGCCGTTGAGACGGCCGTCCTCGTCGGTGTCGAGGTTGCGGTCGGCGAGCAGCAGCGGGATCTCCCGCTCCCCGGACGGGAGGTGCAGGGCGTCCTCCTCGTCGTCACGGACGAGGTAGGTGCCGTACAGGCCGGCCATCACGTTCCACCGGGTGATGTTCATGGCGTGGTCGTGGTACCACCACTGCACCGCCGGGTGGTCGTTCGGGTATTCCGAGAGCTGGGCGTCGCCGAAGGCGACCGCGTTGTCGGCCCAGCCGTCGTTGCCGCCTCCGGTCTGCGCGCCGTGCAGGTGGGTGACGGACCAGGCGGGCAGGGCCGTGACGTCCTTGTTCGGTTCGACTCCGTCGCGCCCCGGCTCGGTGCTCGACTGCGGGCGGCCGTCCCGGCGCAGCTTCACCTCGACGGAGGTGACCGGGTACTCGCTGTCCTTCGGGATGCGGTTGGTCCAGGCGATGCGCACCCGCTGTCCGCGCCGGACCTCGATGGTCGGGCCCGGCACCTGGCCGTCGTAGCCCCACATCAGGGTCGGCGGGAGCTGCGGGTGCAGGCGCACCCAGGTGGGGCGCAGGGCGATCTCGGTCTCGCGCAGGACGTCGCCGGAGGCGGGTCGCAGGACGGGCGGGACGGGCAGCGGCGCAACGTACGGCGTCAGTTCGGCCGGTGCGGGTGCCGGTGCCTGGTCCCCCGTGTCCATGGCGTCGGCCGGCTTGTCGATGATGTCGGTCAAGGTGAAACCCCCGTGTGGTGCGTTGTCTGTTCCTCTCCCTCAGGAAGACCCCCGGCGCACCACCGGGGGTTCCGTCATGTCCCGTTCCGAGTAGATCTGGCCGGAAAGTGCCGCCTCAGCGGAAGGCGGGCACGGGCACGGCCGGAGGCCGGTCCGGGAGGAAGCCGTGGGCACGCCGGGACAGCCACTCGTCTTTGTAGCGGTCCACCTCGCGGTGCCAGTTGAGGATGCCGGCCATCCAGTTCCGCAGGTCCGTCACATACGTCCCCATGGCCGCGCGCGCTTCCTCCGTGAGCTGGAAGTCGTCGTACAGGATGGGCAGTTCGTGCTCGACGACGTGCTCGAACTGGCGCATGCGCTGGCTCATCAGGTCGTGGACGATGCCGAGCCCGGTCGGGTAGTCGCAGCCGAAGAAGGTCTGCACGACGAGGATCGCGTTGTGGATCTCGCCCTCGAACTCGATCTCCTTCTGGTACGAGAAGACGTCGTTGAGGAGGCACGCGAAGTCCATCGCGGCGTTCTCCAGGGAGCGGACCGGGCCGCTGCGGTAGACCTCGGGCGGGACGGCCGGGCCGTGTCCCATCCGGCACAGGCTCAGCGTGAGGTCGGAGCCGAAGGTCGCGCGGCGCATCTCCAGGTAGTCGACCGGGTCGGGCACGCGGTTCTGGAGCTGGTTGGACAGCTCCCACACCCAGCTCTCGGTCATGACGTTGATCGCGTCCTTGAGCGTGCGCCGCGCGCCGGGCGTCATCTCCGCGGTGGTGCGCACCCACAGGTCGAGCAGGCCGCGCTCCATGGCGTTGACCGGGAGCAGCGGCTCATCACCGTCGATGGGCATGCAGTCGGACAGGCGGGCCGTGGTCAGCCGGGCGGCGGCCAGGTCGCGGCGGTGGCCGTAGACCAGCGGGTAGTAGTCGTCGCCGTAGGTGCCCCATGCGAGCCACTGCGCGCTGAGGTCGAGGGCCTCGGGGGTGGCGTCCGGGTCGAGGCCCGCCGAGCAGAGCGGAAGGTCGTAGGCCCTGAGCTTGTCCTCGTCCCAGACACCCTCGGCGAGGATGCCCATCCGCTCCACCCAGTCGCGCAGACTCCGGCGGGAGTTGTCCAGGTGCGGGCTGAGCTCCAGCGGGAACGGCATGCGGATGTCGGGGATCCGCGACGGCCCGACCTTCTGGTACGGCACGTGCGTGTAGGAGCGCAGCCGCTCGGCGCCGGCCGTGGCGAGCAGGGCGCGGACGTCGGCGGCCGAGGTGCCGATGCCGGTGCATCCCGGCCATGGGCTGCCGCCGCGCACCGCGTTCTCGTTCATGTAGCGGCTGGAGCGCAGATGCCACTCGTGGCCGCCGGACTGCCAGTCCTGGAGTCCCTTGGTGTACGCCGCCACGGCCGCGACCTCGCCGGGGGTGAGGCCGTTCTCCAGGGCCACCGCGGGCACTTCGGTGAACGCCGTGTGCTCGAACTGCTGGAGGCGGGAGGTGAGGATGTCGTTGACGGTGTCGGCGGCCTCCTGGGTGGTGCAGCCGAAGAAGGTCTCCAGGACGAGCACGCCGTTGCTGTTCTCGCCCTCGTCCTCCACCTCCCGCTGGTAGGAGAACAGGTCGTTGCGCAGGTGCACGGCGTCGGAGAACGTCTCCATCAGCACCCTGAGCGGCCTGGACTCCGCGACGGACGCGGGCACTTCGGCCGTCGCGTACTCCACGAGGCCCGCCGACCAGGGGGCGCCGCCCACCTTGCGGCGCATCTCGATGTACTCGACGGGGTTGGCGATCCGCCCCTCGTTGATGTTGGACAGCTCCCACAGGGACTCGTTCAGCAGGTGTTCGGTCGCCACGGCGAAGCGGCGGCGCCAGTCCTGCGACATCTTCGGCACCGTGCGCGCCCACAGGTCGGCCAGGCCCGCCTCGACCGGGTTCTCCGGCTCCGGTACGGGAGTCGAGAGGTCCAGCGGCATGAAGAGGGGCAGCCGGTCCAGGTGGGCCTTGCCCGCGACGCGGTCCTGGCTGCGCTTGTACTTCTCCAGGAAGTGGTCGTCGAAGAAGAAGACCCACACATACCAGTCGGTGATGAGGGAGAGGTCGGGGCCGTCGCAGTCGGGGTGGGTGTAGGCGCAGAGCAGGCCGTAGTCGTGCGCGTCGAGGTCGGCCTGGTCCCAGACGCCGGAGCCCTCCAGCATGCCCATATCGCGCGCCCACTCGGTCGAATGGGCCCGGGCCTCGTCGAGATGGGGGTTCAGCCGCGCGGGATGCGGCATGTAGAAGTGCGGGAGTTCGAACGGCTGCGTCATGGCCGGGCCCTACCCGGCGCCTCGCGGCGGCATCCGCCGGGCCGGACATGATCACACCATCGCGTGAATCGGGGCTGAATGCGGGTGTTCTCGCGGGAGGTTGTGTGACGCTGTGGGACCTCCTAGGGCGTCCGCAGCTGGATCAGCGCGTGCGTGCCGCTGGTGCGCCAGCGCTGGTCCTCCGCCGCGACGAGTTCCGCCTCGGTGCGGGCGTCGAGGCCGGTGATCACGTCGGACTTGAGGGTGCGCAGGGCGGCGACGGGGCCGGGGAAGTACGCGGTGACGTCCGGGAACGGCGTGGTCGGGGCCCAGAGGCGGTCGCCCACCAGGCGGCGGTAGTTGAGGTCGCCCTTGACGACGGTGAGCGTGGCCGAGGCGAAGTCGGCACGCAGGTCGGCGGGCATCTCCTCGTACGGCAGCGGGGCGCAGGAGAAGGGGTGGGCGCGGAGGGTCAGGCGGCCGTCTGCCAGGGCGGACCACAGGCGCTGTCCGTACGCGGCGGCCGCTCCCCCGGCACCGGTCAGCCGGCGCAGTGCGTCGACGACGTCGGCGGTGGTGGCGTCGGAGACGTAGTACGGATAGGGCTTGACGTGCAGGACGGCCCGTCCGATGCGCCCGTTAGCCAGGAGATGGGCGATGAGGAGCAGGTCGGGGACGAGTTCACGGCCCGCGTTGTCGGCGACGAGGCACAGGGTGCCCGTGCCGGTGCCGCCGAGCAGGGCCCACAGGCGGTCGCTGTCGTCGGCCACCAGTCCGGGGGCGGCGTCGGCGGCTCGTGCGCCCTCGGCGGAGAGACGGAAGCCGAGGTCGGCGCGGTTGCCCCAGAGGGAGCCGTGCAGCAGGGCCTGTGCCTGTTCGGCTGCGGGCAGTCCTGCGAGGTCGTCGAGCGCGGCGAGTTCCTCGTCGGTCTCGCGGGAGTCGAGTTCGGCCAGTTTGAAGGGGCGGAACGGGTCGATGCCCTGCCAGGGGCCCGGGCCGAAGTAGCCGACGGCCTGGAGCAGCCGGCGGTAGAACCAGCTCTCGGACCAGAGCCACGGCACGTCGAACCAGGACCGGCCGGTGTACTCGCGAAGCCCCCAGGTCTCCCAGAGGTCGCGGTCGTGCGCGTCGGCGGGGAGCGGTTCGATCTCGCCCTTGGTGCAGTTCGCCAGCAGGTCGTCGAGCGCGCGGTGCTGCCAGGGCTCGTAGGGGAAGGCCTCGCGCACCTGCCGGATGATGGCCGGGTGCCGCTCGGCGAGCACGCTGTGGGGGAAGGAGCCCGGCTGGTCGCCGAGGAGCACGGGTGCGGATGGGGTGTCGGGCATGCGGCTCACGGTAGCGCGCGGGCGCCGTGTCCCGGCCGGCCCGGTCGGGGCCGTGGCTCACCCGGAGCGCACTGTCCCGCCCGGGACCGTCAGACCGGTGCCAGTTCGCGTTCCAGGCGGGCCGCCAGGCTCAGGTAGCGGGCGCGGCGGGTCACCGGGACCAGGCCGCGGATGAGTATGTTCCACATCTCGGCCGTCCGGCGGGGCTGTCGCGCGACGGGCTCGCGGGAGCGGCCCACGACCCGGGTGCCGACGAAGAAGCAGACCAGGGAGTGGGCCACGACGTCGACATCGACGTCCGGGTGGACGTCGGCCTCCTTGACCGCGCTGACGAGCCGGGCCGTGACGATGTCCAGCCATTCCGTGAACGGATGGCTCAGCGGCGGACGGGGCCGGATCCCTCCGGTGGCGAGTCGCAGTCCGGCCCTGAGGACCGGATCCTCGACGGACATGCGAGTGATGCCGAACGTGAGGCGCATCAGCGCCTCGAGGGACGTGTGACCGCGATGGTCGGTCTCCGCCGCCAGCCGGCGGGCGGTGTGCGACTGGAGTTCGAGGATCGCGTGGGCGAGGTCCTCCTTCGCCGCGAAGTGGAAGTACAGGGCGCCCTTGGTGACCTGAGCGTGCTCCACGATGTCGCTGAGACTGGTCGATTCGTAGCCGCGACGGTCGAACAGGTCAGCGGCGGCCGTGATGATCGTCGAGCGGGTCTGCTCGGCTCGCAACTGCCTCGCCATCGACTGAACTCTCCCGGGACCGAAATGAACGGGTCATGCCGTTTGTTTTTACCCCGTGTACACGATAACTCACCCTCAGACGGTGTTCACCACACCAGTGTGCCGGAGTGCGGGTGCACATCCGGCAAAACAATCGCAACTGGTGAAAGAAAACAGCGCGTTCGGTATCTAACTGTGGGGGTTGTGCGGCCGCACGTAAAGGCGGGCCGGCCGGTGCCCCATCCGCACCGGCCGGCCCGCCCGCTTGTGAGCTGCCCGTTCAGCGTCCTCTTCGAGGGAGGACCAGGAGATTCAGAAGGATCAGAAGGTCAGCTTCCAGCCGTTGAGCGTGCCGGTGTCCTGCGCCGCGGTGTCCTGGACGCGCAGCTTCCAGGTGCCGTTGGCGCTCTCGCCGGAGGCGTTCACCGTGTAGGTGGTGTTCACGTTGTCGGCGGAGTCGGAGGCGGCGGACTTCAGACGGTACGCCGAACCGTCCGGCGCGACCAGGTCGATGACGAGGTCGCCGCGGTAGGTGTGGGTGATGTCGACGCCGACCTGGAGTGCCGACGGCGCGTTGCCGCTGCGGCCGGTGACGCTGATCGGCGACTCGATCGCCCCGCCGTTGTCCGGGATGGCGACGGCGGTGGTGCTGGAGAAGGTCGTGCCGGTGGACGTACCGCCCTTGACGGCCTGGACCGTCTTGGCGGCGTCCGCGAGACCGGCGCCGCAGCCGCCGGAGCAGGTGCCGGGCAGCGGACGGGCGTTGGCCTTGATGGCCGACTCGATCTGCGCCGGGGTGAGGGCGGAGTTGGCCGACTTCATCAGGGCGGCGAGGCCCGCGACGTGCGGGGTGGCCATGCTGGTGCCCTGGTAGTAGGCGTAGTTCTCGCTCGACGGCGTCTTCGTGCCGGAGTTCAGCGTGGACAGGATGCCGTTGGCGGTGGAGGTCCGGGTCTCGCCGCCGGGGGCTGAGATGTCGACGACCGTGCCGTAGTTGGAGTACGACGCCCGGCTGCCCGCGCGGTTGGTCGCGGCGACCGTGATGACGTTGTTGCAGTTCGCCGGCGAGGAGCTGCTGGCGTTCTGGTTCTCGTTGCCGGCCGCGACGACGACCGAGGTGCCGCGGTTCACGGCGCCGTTGATGGCGCTCTGGGTGGCGGTGGAGCACGCGCCGCCCCCGCCGAGGCTCATGTTGATGACCTTGGCGACGTTGGTGTTGGCGGGGACGCCGGAGACGGTGCCGCCGGACGCCCAGGTGATGGCGTCGATGATGTCGGAGTCGTAGCCGCCGCACTTGCCGAGGACGCGGACCGGGGAGATCTTCGCGCCGTGGGCGATGCCGGCGATGCCCTTGCCGTTGTTCGTGGCGGCGGCGATGGTGCCGGCCACGTGCGTGCCGTGCCAGGAGGAGTTGGAGGCCGGGATGCCCGCGCCGCACTCGCCCGCGTTGTACCAGTCGCCCGGGTCGGCCGGGTTGCTGTCACGGCCGTTGCCGTCGACGGAGACGGCGGTGTCGGAGATGAAGTCGTACCCGCCGACGATGTTCGCGGCCAGGTCGGAGTGGGTGACGTAACCGGTGTCGATGACGGCGACGGTGACGCCGCTGCCGGTGGTCGTGTCCCAGGCGGCCGGGACGTTCATGCCCGCGGTGGACTCGAACAGGTCCCACTGCTTGCCGTAGTCGGTGTCGTTCGGCGTGACGGCCGTCGGCTTGTTCAGGCGGTCCGGCACGACGTAGGCGACCTGCGGGTCGGCCTGGTACTGGGCGACGACGTCGGCGACGTCCGCCCGCGCGGGGTTCGTGCCCAGGTCGACGAGGGCGGCGCCGGTGCCGAGGCGGCGCTGGAAGTCGACGTCCTCGCCGGTCTTCTCGGCCTTGGCCGCGGCGTCGGCGGCGGCGGCCTTGTCGGACTTCGCCTCGGTCGCGCCGGACTTGTAGCCGACGATGAGCCGCTCGGCCGGGGTGCCGGGGGCGGCCTCGGTCTGGGCGGCCGGAACGGGGGCCGGCCGGGGTGCGGTCTCCTGGGCGACGGCGACCGAGGCGGGGGCGGCGGTCAGCAGGGCGGCGGAGACGGCGGTGACGGATATCAGCTTCCGTCTGAACTCTGGGGAGATACGCACGGTCGTTGCCTTTCGTGGCCGGACTCCGGGCTGGGCGGAGCGGCGGTGGATGCGCTTCCTCGCTGAAGCGGAGGGGGGTGGTTCGAAAGAGCGACGCGGTGGCCGGCCAGGCGTGTGGGGAGCGGACCCGTCCGGGGTTACCTGTGGGTCAGCTGTGGTCGAACGATAGGCAAAGTGAAGGTCATCGGGATACGGGGGAAACCCTCGATCGAGCCGGAAACCCACCCTCTATGGCGGGCAGTTGGCGGCGGATGACCCCCTTTTCGAACAGGTCGTGGCGCGGTGAACGCGCCGGGCCGGTTGCCCGTATTGCACTACCGACCGCTCCGGCCCGGCCGAGGAGACGCAGACGGATGCCCCGTACCACCGCACACCGCGCCGTGCTCACGGCCGCCCTCGTGACCCCGTTGCTGCTGCCGCTGTGGGCGGCGGGTCCGGCGCGGGCGCACGGCGCGCCGACGGATCCGGTGAGCCGGGTGGTGGCCTGTTCCCCCGAGGGCGGCGGGCGAGCGGGCTCGGCGGCCTGCCGCGCGGCCGTCGCGGCGAACGGAGCGCCCTTCACGGCGTGGGACAACCTGCGGGTGGCGAACGTGGACGGCCGGGACCGGCAGGTCGTCCCCGACGGGAAGCTGTGCAGCGGGGGCCTGCCCGGCTACAAGGGACTCGACCTCGCCCGCGCCGACTGGCCGGCGACCCGGATGACGCCCGGCCAGACGCTGACCATGCGGTACGTCTCGACGATCCCGCACACCGGCACGTTCCGGATGTACCTGACGAAGCCCGGCTACGACCCGGCCGGGCCGCTGTCGTGGTCCGACCTGCCCGAGAAGCCGTTCGCCGAGGTGGCGGACCCGGCCCTGACGGACGGCGCGTACCGCGTCGAGGCGACCCTGCCGTCCGACCGGACCGGGCGGCACGTGCTGTACACGGTCTGGCAGAACAGCAGTACGCCGGATACGTACTACTCCTGCTCGGACGTGGTGTTCCCGGAGAAGAAGGACAGGGCGCTCCCGGAGGAGAAGCAGGAGAAGGAGGCGTCGCGGGGAGGGGAGAAGCAGGCGTCGCGGGGAGTGGGGAAGGAGAGCACGCCGTTGGCCTCGAACTCCGGACCCGCCTCCGGACCCACCTCCGTGCCCACTCCCGGATCCGCCTCCGAATCCGCCTCCGGCCCGTCCACCCCCATGCTGGCGGGCGGCGCCGCGGCGGTGCTGTTGCTCACCGGCGGCGCCGCCCTGGCGGTACGGCTGCGTCGGCGCTGAACCGACGCTCGTCAGCGGTCAGTTGACGTTGACGGCGACGCCTCCCTTGGTCACCGGCGAGTACTTGGCGGTGAAGAAGGCGTTGGCGAAGCACAGCGACGAGCCGGACGCCTTCGTGAACTGCTGGTTGGTGAAGGAGATGCTGTTGTCGGCGTTGCTCGACTTGCCGGTCAGGCTGGGTGCCCGGTAGACGCAGTTGATGGTGCCGAGCAGGGTGCGCAGCCGGACCGTGGACTGGATGGCGGAGCCCGCGCCCGGGGTCACGGAGACCGTGCCGTCCGAGGACACGCTGGTGGTGTAGGGCAGGTTGTCGACGGTGATGCCGCTGACGCCGAGCACTCCGACGACGTTGGCGGTGCAGCCGCTGGTGTCGAAGCTGTGCGAGGTCAGGGACTCGGTGGCGGTGCCGGGAGCGGCCGGGTTGTCGTTGACGGTGGCGGCGAACGCCGACGAGGTGCACGAGATGCCGCTGGTGCCGGTCGCGCTGGAGTAGAAGGTGGCGGCGGTGCCGCTCGCCAGGGACGCGTCGAGGACGTCGCCGACCGCGACGGCCGCGCCGTCCGCGGTGGTCAGGACGGGGGTGTCGGCCGCCGAGGCGGGGGCGGTGAGGCCCAGGGCGGCGACGGCGGCGGTGAGGGTGAGGAGGGTGCGCGTACGCATGCGGGTGTACCTCTTCTCTGAAGCGGGGTGAGGTGCGGGGACGCGGTTCGGCGTCCGCCGTCGCCGGCCCGTTACGCCTTCTCCGTACGTGACGGACCGGCAACGGCAGACCGGTGACCGGCCGGAGGCGCGCAACGGGGACAGGCCTCGGGCCGGGCCGGGCGGGGGGTGGCTGGTGGCACGGCGCTCTGGGAGGGGCCCGTGCCGGTGCCGTGGAGGAGCGGACTCGGGCGGTGGAAAGCCCGTGCGGACACGCCGGGCGGCGAGCTGCCCGTACGGGACGAGCGGTCCGGGACACGCGGACGGTGCCGCGCGGCGGATCCGGCGCCACGGATCCGTTGAGACGAGGAGAGTTGTAGACCTGGGCGTCAGCCAACGTCAAGGGTTCGCAAGGGAGTTGTGCGTTCGTTGCGACTTTCCGAAGGGTGATGACTCACACGCGGCGCACATCCCGCACTCTTTGTTCACACTTCCCTTGACCCTTCATGTAACCCCCGGTAACTTCCGAGTCGGCTACTGCGGCGTAACGAGAAAGCCCTTGCAACCGCCGGGAGTTGCGGGGAGACGTGCGTACGCGGTCGGTGTCCGCGCCAGGGCAACCTGCCACCGAAGTCCGATCCGCACCGACACGCACCTGGAGCAGACATGACCTCCTCCGCCGAGCACACCTCCGAAAGACCGGAAGGCCCCGCCACCGCCGACGTCGGTGACGTTCCCGCGCGACGCGGGCGGGTCCGGGCACGCCGGGCCGCGGTGATGGCGGTGCCGGCCGCCGTGGTCGCCGCCGGCCTCGCGGTCCTCACCGCCGAAGGGGCGCTGGGCGTGCAGTTCGCCATCTCCGGCATGCCGTTCACGGTCACCGCCACCGAGCTGAACGGCACCGGCTTCGCACAGTTCGGCGGCCTGGACGAGATGGCCGAGGGCAGCCCGAACGCGGGTGACACCGGCGGTCAGGTGCTGGTCGTCACCTCCGTGATCAAGGACGCGACGCTCACCAAGCTGTGCCAGAGCGTGGACCTGGGCGGCACGAACCTGGTCATCAGGGCGGGTGGCGGCGCGCAGAAGGTCCGGGCCAGCGATCTGACCACCGACTCCACGGAGCTCTCGGGCGACGCGGCCTTCAAGAACATCGAGATCGGCAACGACGCCAGCACGCTCGACAAGGCCGGGCCGCTGGGCCGCGGGCCGAAGGGCGTGTTCAGCCAGCAGTCGGACACCGTGCGCATCGCCAACCTGCGGCAGACCAACTACGCCACGACGGCCGGTGTGTTCAAGCTGCCCGGGCTGAAACTGGGCTTCAGCGGGTCGGGTTGCTGATGCCCGGCGGACCGCGCGGGAAGGTCCGGCCCGCCTTCCGCCGGTGGCGGGCGGGCCGTCCCTTCTGGGGCGGGCTGCTGCTCGCCCTGGGCGGGGCGGAGGTCCTGCTCACCCTGAAGGCGTCGCTGGACGTCATCCTCCACGTCGGCATGCAGGGCCTGGCCGGCTACCTGCTCCCGGCCGTGATGCTGCTGTGCGGCGTGCTGATCCTCTTCAACCCCTCGCAGCGCCTGTTCTACTCGGTCGTCGGGGTGCTGGTCTCCCTGGGGACCTGGCTGACCTCGAACCTGGGCGGCTTCTTCGTGGGCCTGCTCCTGGGCGTGGTCGGCAGCTGCCTCACCTTCGGGTGGCTGCCGGACCAGGAACCGCGCGTCAGCCGGCGGCAGCGCAGGAAGCAGGCACGGGCCGCCAAGGCGACGGCGCGGCCCCTGGAGCGGGAAGCCGGCCACGCCGCCTGAATCCGGCCAGTGATTCCCCACCCTCTGGCGCCGCCCGGCCGCGGCCACTTGGCTGGACGTGTCGCGCACCCGCCCACGAGGCGCCCGCGTGCCATGCGAACCGCCGCCAGACCAGGGAGAGTCCATGCAGTTCACACACCCGATAGTGATCGACCCGACCGGCCGCGACATCCACGGCGAGGCCGACCGGATCCGCGAGCGCGGCCCCGTCACCCCCGTCGAACTCCCCCACGGTGTCCCGGCCTGGGCGGTCAGCAGCGCCCCGCTGCTGAAGCGGCTGCTCACCGACCCACGGGTGTCGAAGGACGCGCGCCGGCACTGGCACCGCTGGCTCGACGGCGAGGTCTCACCGGACTGGCCGCTGTACACCTGGGTCTCGGTGCGGAACATGTTCACGGCCTACGGCACCGAGCACAAGCGGCTGCGCACCCTCGTCTCCAAGGCGTTCACCGCCCGCCGCACCGCCGCGCTGCGGCCCCGGATCGAGGAGATCACCGCGACGCTGCTCGACCGGGTCGCCAAGGCCGGGGCGGGTGGTGGGGCGGACGGCCACGCGGTCGATCTGCGGGAGGAGTTCTGCTATCCGCTGCCCATCCAGGTCATCGGCGAACTGCTCGGATTACCCGATGAGTTGGGCCCCGAGCTGCGGGTCGTGGTGGACGGTGTCTTCCACACCTCGGCGGACGCCGCAGAAGTCGCCGACATCTACGCCCGGTTCTACGCCGTCCTCGGTGAGCTCGTCGCCGTCAAACGGGCGGCGCCGGGCGACGACCTGACCAGCGCGCTGATCGCGGCCCGCGAGGAGGAGAGCGGCACCCGGCTCAGCGAGCAGGAGCTGCTCGACACACTGATGCTGATGATCAGCGCCGGCCACGAGACGACGGTCAACCTGCTCGACAACGCCGTCCACGCCCTGCTCACCCACCCCGACCAGCTCGCGCACGTCCGGGGTGGCCGCGCCTCCTGGGACGACGTGATCGAGGAGACCTTGCGGGCCGAGGCACCGGTGGCCAGCCTGCCGCTGCGGTACGCCGTCGAGGACCTGCCCCTCGGTGAACTGGGCGGCCCGGACGGCCAGGTGATCCGCAAGGGCGAGGCGATCCTCGCCGCGTACGCCGCCGCCGGACGCGACCCGGAGCAGCACGGCCCGGACGCCGGCGCCTTCGACGTCACCCGCGCCGTGAAGGACCACCTGGCCTTCGGATACGGCGCCCACCACTGCCTGGGCGCTCCGCTCGGCCGACTGGAGGCGCGCGTGGCCCTGCCCGCCCTCTTCGAACGGTTCCCCGGACTCACCCTCGCCGTGCCGGCGGACGAGCTGCGGCCGGTGGACTCGTTCATCTCCCACGGCCATCGGACGCTGCCGGTCCTGACGGGCTGACGGACTGCGCGGCGGGCCCGGCCGGATCACCGGAGGCCGGGTCCGCGGCGTTCTCGTCCTCTTCCGGACCGCACCGTCAGCCGGCGTCCGAACCGCACGGACGGTACGGAAAACCAGGGGGTGACCTCGGACGTTCGACCTGTCGGACAGATCATCACGATGCGGCAGCGGTAACTCACTGCATGTGGCCGCTCACTTGACGCCCGGTGGTCACACAAGGTTGGCTCCGGGCCAGCGAGAGTCATCCGGTCCGTGCTCAGGCGCGGTCCGTGTGTGCTCTCCCCCCTGCTCTTGCTCGGCCGCACAGCGAGGTCCGCCCCTCATGAACACTCCTCCCCCGCCGCACACCTCCGCGAGACTCACCCGGGTCGCGGCCCTGGTGTCCGCCGTGTGTCTGCTGGTGGCCGGCTGCTCCGTCCTCGGCGCGAGTGACGACGGGTCGGACGCTGACCCGGTGGGCGGGCCGGGCGGTGGGATGAAGGTCGCCCTGATCACGCACGGCGGCAAGGGCGACGCCTTCTGGGACCTGGTGCGCAGGGGCGCCGAGGCGGCGGCCGCCAAGGACGGCATCGACCTGACGTACGCCAGCGACTCCGACGCGGCCGCGCAGGCCGCGCTGGTTCGGGACGCGGTCGGCGACAAGGTCGACGGCATCGCGGTGACGCTGGCCAAGCCGGCGGCGATGCGGGGCCCGATCGCCCGGGCCAAGGCGGCCGGCATACCCGTCGTCGGGCTCAACTCCGGCATCGACGCCTGGCGGCCGGCGGGCCTGCTGGAGTACTTCGGCCAGGACGAGTCCGTCGCCGGCCAGGCCGTCGGCGACAAGCTGGACGAGGTCAGGGCCAAGCACGCCCTGTGCGTCGTGCACGAGCGGGGCAACGTCGCGCTGGAGGCCCGCTGCGCCGGCGTACGGAAGACGTTCGACGGCGACACCGACAACCTGTACGTGGACGGCAGCGACATGAACGCGGTGACCGCCACGATCGCGTCCCGGCTGCGGCAGGACTCCAGCATCGACGAGGTCGTCACCCTGGGCGCCCAGTACGGGCTCAGCGCGGTCGAGGCCGTCGAGCAGGCCGGCAGCAGGGCCAAGGTCGCCACGTTCGACCTCAACAAGGACCTGGTCAAGGCGGTCCGGGGCGGCGACGTGCAGTTCGCCGTGGACCAGCAGCCCTACCTCCAGGGCTACCTCGCGGTGGACGCCCTGTGGCTTTACCGGACCAACGGCAACGTCAGCGGCGGCGGGACGGCTCCGGTGCTCACCGGCCCGGCGTTCGTGACCAGGTCCAACGTGTCCGCGGTGGCACGGTTCGCCGCCGCCGGGACCCGGTGACCGGGCACGTCCTGTGACGGTGTCGCCAAAGATTCGGTCAGGCCCGGCCCGCGCGGTCACTTGTACGGATAACATCCTGCGCATCCCATGTGCCGTAACCGGCACCCCCACACCCCCGCGTTCGTCCCCCACCCCCCGCCTCCACCGATCCGCCTCCCCGTTCCTCCCTCCCCGCTGATCGCCCTAGGACGACGATGTCTCGACGGACAGGTGCCCGGCGCCGTCTCGGATCCATACGCCTCTCCCTGGTGCTTCTGGCCCTGGTGCCCAGCGTCACCCTCGCCGCCATGTGGGGCGTGACGACCATCCAGATGTTCTCGGAGGGGCTCCGGCTGCGTGACCAGACGGAGCTGAGCCGGTCGACGGGTGCCATGGGCACGGACGCGACGCTCGCCCTCCAGCGGGAACGCAGCCTGTCGGCGGCCTGGCTGGCCTCGCCGCACGGCTCCCGGGCCGCCCTCGACGCGCAGCGCGAGGAGACCGACGCGGCGGTCGCGAAGCTGGTCGGGCAGGCGGACGCGATCGAGAAGGCGCCCTCCCGCGTCTCGGACCGGCTGTACTCGGTGCTGGGCTCGGTGGGCAGCCTGGAGTACTACCGGGACCAGGTCGACGACCCGACCGACATCACCCCGCAGCAGGCGCTGGACCAGTACTCCTCGATCATCGACGACCAGATCCACGCCTTCCAGGAGCTCTCCCAGGTCGACGACGGCGACCTCACCTCGCAGGCGGGGCCGCTGGTCGGGCTGGAGCACGCGGCGGAACTGGTCTCCCGGGAGGACGCTCAGCTCACCCTGGCCTGGCCCTCCGGGCATCTGGACGACAACGCCTGGACGCAGTTCACGGAGCTGGTGAACACCCGGCGCTGGCTGGTCAAGGACCAGGTCGTGCCCCAGCTGACCGGCACGGCCAAGGCACAGACCGAGCGGATCCTGGCGAGCCCGGAGTGGCAGACGCTCCAGGCGATCGAGGACCAGGTGCTGGCGGCCCGGAACGCCGGCGCCGCCGCGGACCGGATCGCCCTGCCCGACGCCCGGAAGCGGTGGAACGCCGCCATGGACAAGCTGTCCGAGCAGTACGCGAGCCTGATCCAGCGGCAGACCACGGGCCTGCTCGAACGCAGTGCCGACAAGGCGGACGGGCTGCTGCTCAAGGCGGGGATCCTGAGCGCCGGCGGACTGCTCGCGCTGCTGGTGTGCGTCGGCATGTCCTGGCGGATCACCCGATCGCTGTCCCGGCGGCTGCGCGGCCTGCGCCGGGCCGCCGTCAGCCTCGCGCAGGAGCGGCTGCCCGACGTGGTGGCGCGGCTGGAGCGGGGCGAGACGGTCGACCCGGAGTCCGCGACGCCCCCACTGGACTACGGGCACGACGAACTCGGCCAGGTGGCCCAGGCGTTCAACACCGCCCAGCGCACGGCCGTGCACACCGCGGTCGAACTCGCCGACACCCGGCGCGGCTTCCAGAAGATCATCCTGGGCATCGCCCGGCAGAGCCAGAACCTGGTCAACCTCCAGCTCAGCAGGCTCGACACGCTGGAACGCGAGCACTCCGACCCGGACATCCTCAAGGGCCTGTACGAACTGGACTCCACGGCCAGCCAGTTGCGCCGCTACGAGGAGAACCTCGTCATCGTCAGCGGCGAGCGGCCCGGCCGCAGCTGGAGCGAGCCGGTCGCGCTGATCGACATCCTGCGCAGTGCGGTCGGCGAGGTCGCCGAGTACCAGCGGGTGGAGGTGCACACCGAGGAGGAGGTGTACCTCGCGCCGCCCGCGGTGGCCGACGTCATCCATCTGCTGGCCGAGCTCATCGACAACGCGACCGCCTACTCCCCCGCTCCGAGCGCCGTCACGGTGCGGGCCGGGATGGTCTCCAAGGGCCTGGCCGTCGAGGTCGAGGACCGCGGCCTCGGCATGTCGGAGGAGGACTACGCGTCCTTCAACGAACAGCTCGCGGTGCCCCCGCAGTTCGACGTGGTGGCGCTCGCCGACGACCTGCGGCTCGGCATGTTCGTGATCGCCCAGCT
The DNA here is from genome assembly GCF_039532725.1 of Streptomyces coeruleofuscus. Lineage (NCBI taxonomy): Bacteria > Bacillati > Actinomycetota > Actinomycetes > Kitasatosporales > Streptomycetaceae > Streptomyces > Streptomyces coeruleofuscus. Next base: position 442,905 of record NZ_BAAASE010000001.1, on the reverse strand, counting down.
GGCCCACCGGCACGGCATCGCCGTCACCCTGCGCGCGTCGCCCTACGGCGGGACCACGGCGATCGTGCTGGTACCGCACGACATCGTGGTGCGGGAACTCCTCCAGGCCGGTGCGCCGGGCGCGCGGGACGCCGGGGACGTGGCCGGCCCGAGTGGCCTGGCCTCCTCCGTCGGTCCGAGGGGGGCGGGCGGCAGCCCGCGGACCGGTGACGCTGGGGAGGACGGGCGGAGCCCGGCGGACGACGGGCGGAGTGCTGTGGACGTACCGGCTCCGGTCGGCGGGCGGAGCCCGGTGGACGCCGAGAGCGCCGAGAAGCCCAAGGACGCCGACGAGCCGGACGGTGTCGCGGGCACCGCCGGGTCCGCGCGCGAGCCCCTGCCCCTCGCGTCGGCCCGGACCACCCCCGACGCCCGCGCGGTCGTCCCCCGCCGGGACGGTCTCGCCCCGCTTCCCCGCCGGGTGCCGCAGACCAGCCTGGTGGAGGAACTGCGCGAGGAGCCCGCGTCCGCCGGCGACGACGGCTCCCCCGACGACTTCACCGCGGAAGCGGCCGCCTCCTCCCTGGCCGGCTTCCAGCGCGGCACGCTCCGGGCCCGTGACGACGACGCCGAACCGCCGTGCGACGAGGAGGCGGCCGCACCACCCCGCCAGGCCGCCGCCCCCGTCCCCTCGACTCCGCCCGCCGACCGCTGACTAAGGACACCGCAATGACACGCCCCATCCCCGCCACGCACACCCAGCTCGACCAGCTGCTGACCGGACTCGTGGAGCGGGTCGCCGATGTGAACCAGGCCGTGGTGCTGTCCGAGGACGGCCTGGTGGTCAGCAAGTCCACCGGATTCCTGCGCGACGACGCGGAGCGGCTCGCGGCGACCGCGTCCGGGCTGATGAGCCTCAGCAAGGGCGTCAGCATGGACTTCCGGGGCGGTCCGGTGCGCCAGGCGCTCATCGAGATGGCCAACAGCTATCTGATCCTCACCTCCGCCGGCCCCGGCGCCCACCTGGTCGTGCTCACCGGGCCGGGCGCGGACGTCGGTGTGGTGGCGTATCAGATGAACATGCTGGTGAAGAAGATCGGCGAGCACCTCAGCGCGGCACCGCGGGGCATGGCCGGGCCCGTCGTCGATCCCGGCGTGTGAGGTGGGCGGAGGCGACTCGGCGGGGCGGCTCGTACGGCCGTTCACGCTGACCGGTGGCCGGACCCGGCCCAGCCGCGCCGACTTCACGCTCATCGCGACGGTGACCGCGGTCGATCCGCAGCCCGATGCGGCGGCCCGGTGCCAGCCCGAGCACACCCGGATCCTCCGGTTGTGCGCCGAGCCGATGGCCGTGGCCGAGCTGGCCGCCCGGCTCGACCTGCCGGTGAGCGTGGTCGCCATCCTGCTCTGCGACCTGCTGGAGGCGGGCCGGATCACCGTCCGTCCGCCGCGCCTCGTTTCCCGTACCGCTCCGGATTTGGACCTGCTGAAGAAAGTGAGGGACGGCCTTGGCCGGCTCTGACGTCGCCACCGACGCGTCCTCGGCACCCGACACGGTCAAGATCCTCATCGCCGGGGGCTTCGGCGTGGGCAAGACCACCATGGTCGGGTCGGTCAGTGAGATCGTCCCCCTGCGCACCGAGGAACCCCTGACCATGGCCGGTCTGGGCATCGACGACCTGGACGGTATCGAGGCGAAGCGGGCCACCACCGTGGCCCTGGACTTCGGCCGGATCACCATCAGCCGGGACCTGGTGCTGTACCTGTTCGGTACGCCGGGGCAGCAGCGGTTCTGGTTCATGTGGAACGACCTGGCCCTCGGCGCGCTCGGTGCCGTGGTCCTGGTCGACGTCCGCAGACCCGAGTCCAGCTTCGCCGCGATCGACTTCTTCGAACGCCGGGGCATCCCCTTCGTCGTCGGGGTCAACGGCTTCCACGGCGAACACCCGTATCCGCCCGAGGACATCAGGGACGCCCTGGCGGTGCCGGAGCACGTGCGGGTGCTGCTGTGCGACGCGCGGGAGAGGGAGTCGTGCCGGGACTTGCTGATCGCCCTGCTCGACCAGCTGATCGCGACGGCGGTGCAGGGCTGAGCCAGGGATGTCTCAGCTCCGGCCGGGTGTCGGCCCGGGCCACTCGGTGTACGGCACCGGGCGGCCCGTGAACGCGTCCAGGACGACGCGGTCGCCGACCGGCCGGTCCAGCTTCACCGTCACCTTCTCGCCGCGCAGGTCACTCGTGCAGGGACCGTCGTCGGTGCCGGTCACGGAGGCGGACAGCACGACGCTGCCGCGCGTCTCCAGCGCCGTCACGACGGGGCCGTCGTCGCAGGATCCGTGGTGCGCCACCACGGTGACGGACCGGCCGTCCTCCGCCACCCCCGTCAGGCCGCCGAGCGGCGCCAGCACGTCCGTGGGTACGTCCTGCCCGAGCGGCGCGACGGGCGGCGCGGGCGGCTCCGAGGGGGTGACGGCGGCCGTCTTCAGGGGAGCGGCATAGCCCTCCAGGGTGAACAGCCAGGCCGGTACGGTCGCCGGCCCGCGACCGGTGAGCACGGTCATGTCCCCCAACTCGGCCTTGGTGACGGTCAGTCGGGGACCGGGGCCGCTGTTGCTGTCCAAGGTTCGGTAAGCCTGCTCGGCCGCCACGAGGGGCCTGGTGAGCGAGCCCCCTTCCTTCCACGTCACCCGGCCGCTCTTTCCCCGGGTGGAGGGGAGCGGCGCCTTCAGGTCGAAGGTGCCGGTCGCGTACGCGCGCCGGTCGGCGTCGTCGCGGAGGCCGCCCGCGGGCAGTTGGACGACCGGTGCGACGGGGTGGTAGCCCGCGCGCCACTGCGCGGCCGCGCGGGAGCCGTCCCAGGCTTCCGCGACCCGATGGGCGCGGTCCTTGGAGCGCGGGGACGGGGCCGGATCGGTGCGGCCGGCTTCCGCCGTGCCGCACCCCGCGGCGGCACCGGCTCCGGCGGCGGACAGGACGAGGACGAGGAGCAGACGGGCGGTGCGGGTCATGTCGGTACGCATGACTCTCCCAGGGGTTCGCGGTGACCGGGGATGGTTCCGTCCCTGTGACGCCCCACCCCCGGCCCGCGTTCGATCCACTGGGGATCCGCCCGAACCGTTACCGCATCGTGCCGGGCAGCCGGCTCGGACTCAGACCAGGCCCGCCGACTTCAGCCACGCCTTGGCCACGTCCAGCGGGTCCTTCTTCTGGAGCTGCACCTGTGCGTCCAGGTCGAGCAGCGTCTTCGTGTCGAGCTTGGCCGAGACCGCGTCGAGCGCCTCGGCGCCCTCCTTGGACAGCTCGCCCTTGCGGACCAGCGGCTGCACGTTCTGGAAGCCGAAGAGGTTCTCCGGGTCCTTCAGGACGACGAACTTGTCCCGGGCGATGGTCGGGTCGGTGGTGAAGAGGTCCGCGGCCTGCACGGTGTTCTTCTTCAGCGCCGTCTGGGTCAGCGGCCCGCCCGCGTCGAGGGACTTGAAGGACTTGAACTCCAGCCCGTACACCGACTTCAGGCCCACCAGGCCCTGGTGCCGGGTCTGGAACTCCGGGGAGCCGCCGAACACTATGTCCTTGGCGACGTCCTTGAGCTCCCCGATGGAGGAGTCGGAGGTGAGCTCGTACCTCTTCGCGGTCTCCGCGTTGAGGGTCACGGAGTCCTTGTTCTGCGCGGCCGACGGCTTCAGCAGCTCCAGCTTGGAGTCGAGCTTGCCGTTGATCGCGGTCGTGGTCTCCTCGACCGTCTTCGGCTTGGCCTTGGCGTCGAGGTACGCCAGCAGGGAGCCGTTGTACTCCGGCAGCAGGGTGATGGCGCCGTTCTTCATCAGGCCGTACGTCGTCTCACGGCTGCCGATGTTGGGCTTGTAGGTGACCTTGATGCCCTTGGCCTTGAGGGCCTCGCCGTAGATGTCGGCGAGCAGGATGCTCTCGGCGAAGTTGTTGGAGCCGACCACGACGGTGCCGCTCTCCGCTCCGCCGCCCTTGAGCGGGTCGTCGGAGGTGCCGCCGGAGGAACAGCCTCCGAGAAGAGCCGCCGCCGCGGCGAGCGCGACCGCTGCCGCGCCGGGGTGCCTCGTGATGGACCGGGTGCTGCTCTTCGCCGTAGTAATCACCCACTGATCCAAGCCAGCCGCTGATCGGTCAGTCAAGAGCAGCCTGGTTACAATCAGTGTCGATCTGCGGCAGATTGCGGCACTCCGTCTCTCATCTCCTGCGCACTCCGGGCGACACCGCGACCCGCGCGACCGCCCAGAACAGCGCGAGCGTGACCAGCGCCAGGACGGCGACCAGCGTCGCGCCGCCCACCACCTTCTCGTAGTTGCGCTGGTAGAGACCGTCGACGATGTACCGTCCGAGGCCGCCCAGGCTGACGTACGCGGCGATGGTCGCCGTCGACACGATCTGGATGGCCGCCGAGCGCAGGCCGCTCAGGATCAGCGGCAGGGCGACCGGCAGTTCCACCTGCAAGAGGATGCGGGACTCCTGCATGCCCATGCCCCGGGCGGCGTCCACCGGTGAGGGGTCGACGGAGCGCATCGCCTCATAGGTGGTGACGAGGATCGGCGGGACGGCGAGGACGACCAGCGGGATCATCACGGGCAGCATCCCGAACCCCAGCAGGGTCGTCATCAGCACCAGCAGGCCGAAGCTGGGCAGGGCCCGCCCGGCGGTGGCGACCAGGGACAGGGCGTTCCCGCCGCGCCCGTAGTGACCGGTGACCAGGCCGACCGGCAGTCCGATCGCGGCGGCGAGGGCGAGCGCCTCCAGGGTGTACTGCACGTGTTCCCCGAGGCGGGCCGGGATGCCGTCGTAGCCGTGCCAGTGGGCGCTGTCGCTGAAGAAGGCGTTGACGAAGTCGAGTACGTTCACCGGGCTGCGTCCTTGAGGGCGGGCGCCTGCTTGCGGCCGGCCGTGCCGCTGGGCATCCACGGCGTCAGCAGCACGCGCACGAGGACCAGCAGGGCGTCGACGAGAATCGCCAGGAGGGCCGTGGTGATCACGGAGTTCCAGGTCAGTTCGGGCCGGTTGTAGATCTGCGCGTCGTGCAGCAGGTTGCCGAGCGCGCCCTGGTTGCCGATCAGCATGCCGACGCTGACGAGGGAGATGCTCGACACGGTCGCCACCCGCAGACCCGCGATGATCGCCGGGACCGCGATCGGCAACTGCACCTGGAAGTACCGCCGTACGGGACCGAAGCCCATGGCGGTGGCCGCGGACAGGGTCTCCGGGGGCACCGAGCGCACCCCGTCGACGATCGCCGGGACGAGCACCACCAGGCTGTACACGGCCAGCGGGATCATCACGGTGAGTTCGGTCTGCCCCGTGTAGTTGATGAGGACGACGAAGAACGCCAGCGACGGGACGGCGTACAGCACGGTCGTGACGCCGAGGACGGGCGGGTAGAGCCAGCGGAAGCGCACGCAGAGCTGGGCGATCGGCAGCGCCAGGAGCAGTCCGGCCACGACCGGCAGCAGAGCTTCCCTCAGGTGCAGTCCGACCAGTCCGATCCAGCTGTGCTGGAGGTCGCTCGGCATGTCGAAGAAGTCGTGCAGGTAGTCGCTCATCCGGCGACCTTCTCGTCGTCGCGCCCCGCGGCGTGGGCGCTGCGGATCGCCTCGCCGATGGTCTGCTGCGAGACCACGCCGGTCACCCGCCCGCCGGTGTCCACCGCGACGGCCCAGCCGGCCGGCGACAGCACCGCGCAGTCGAGGGCGTCCCGCAACGAGTCGGTGCCGGGCACGAACGGCCGCCCGTAGGAGAGCAGTCGCTCCGGCCGGATGTCCCCCGCCACCAGGTCCCGCGGCTCGCTCCAGCCGAGCGGCCGGCCGTCGGCGTCGGTCACCAGGAGGTAGGGCGCGTCGGGGGCGGCGATCTGCTCGGCGGTGGCGTCGAGCGGTATCACCGGGTCGCTCGTCAACTCCAGCCGCGCGGAGGGGAAGAACGACAGGCGCCGGATGCCGCGGTCACCGCCGAGGAAGTCCTCGACGAAGGCGTCGGCGGGGCGGGACAGCAGCTCGGCCGGGGGCGCGTACTGGGCGAGGTGACCGCCGGTGCGCATCACGGCGACCATCGTGCCGAGCTTGATCGCCTCGTCGATGTCATGGGTGACGAAGACGATGGTCTTGCCCAACTCGTCCTGGATGCGCAGCAGTTCGTCCTGGAGTCCCTTGCGCACCACCGGGTCGACCGCCGAGAACGGCTCGTCCATGAGCAGCACCGGCGGGTCGGCGGCGAGCGCCCGGGCCACGCCGACGCGCTGCTGCTGGCCGCCGGAGAGCTGGTACGGGTACCGCTTGGCGAGCGCGGCGTCGAGCCCCACCCGCTCCATCAGCTCCGCGGCCCGCGCCCGGGCCTTCTGCTTGCCCCAGCCGAGCATGCGGGGCACGGTCGCGATGTTGTCGACGATCGTGCGGTGCTGGAAGAGGCCGGCGTTCTGGATGACGTAACCCATGGACCGGCGCAGGGTGGTGACGGGCTGCCGCAGGATGTCCTCGCCGTCGAGGAGGATGGTTCCCTCGCTCGGTTCGACCATCCGGTTGATCATCCGCAGGGTGGTCGTCTTGCCGCAGCCCGACGGTCCGACGAGGACGGTGATCGAGCGGTCGGGTATCTCCAGCGACAGCCGGTCGACCGCCACCGTGCCGTCCGGGTACCGCTTGGTGACTGAATCGATCCGTATCAAGACGCCGGGCCCTTCGGGTTGGCGGAAACTTTGGCCATGGTCGTACGGGCTGTTGCCGGTCGAGTCTAGACGGCGGTCGTTTCCGGCCCCGGGGCGGCCGGGAGCGCCGCCCCGTTCAACGGCAGGCGCACGGTGAACACCGTCGCCCCCGGTTCGCTGTCCAGCTCGATGCGGCCGCCGTGGGCCCGGACCAGGGAGTGGGCGACCGCCAGGCCGAGGCCGCTGCCCCCGCGGTCGCGGCTGCGGGCCTTGTCGACGCGGTAGAAGCGGTCGAAGACGCGCTCCTGGTCCTCGGGCGGGATGCCGGGGCCCGCGTCGGCGATCCGGACCACGGCGGTGTGGGAGGCGACGGTGACGTCCACGGACACCGGGGTTCCGGGCGGGGTGTGCACGGCCGCGTTGGCGAGGAGGTTGTCCAGGACCTGCCGGACGCGCTGCGGGTCCAGGCGCACCTTGAGCGCCCCCGGGCCGGCGGTCACCGTCAGCGGGTGGTCCGGCCGGCTGGCCCGGAAGGCGTCGGCGGCCTGCTGGACCAGCCCCGCCAGGTCGGCGTCCTCACACCGCAGCGGCGCCTCCACCTCCGCCGCGTCCAGCCGGGCGAGCAGCAGCAGGTCGTCCAGGAGGATTCCCATCCGGGCGGCCTCGGCGCGCAGCCGGGCCAGGTGCCGGTCGCGTTCCTCGGGGGCGTTGGCGGCGGCGTACTGGAACAGGTCGGCGTAGCCGCGTACCGACATCAGCGGGGTGCGCAGCTCGTGCGAGGCGTCCGCGACGAACCGGCGCAGCCGCTGCTCGGCCTCCGCGCGCACGGCCAGGGAGTCGTCGATGTGCTCCAGCATCGTGTTGAAGGCGGTGCGCAGCTCGTCCACCTCCGGGCCGCCGTCCCGGCCGTCGGCGCGCAGCGGCAGCCGGGCCGCCGACTCGGTCAGGTCGTGCGAGGCGATGCCGTGCGCGGTGGACGCCATGTCGCTGAGCGGCTTCAGCCCGCGGCGCAGCATGCGGCGGCCGAAGACCACCAGGGCGAGCAGCGCGAGCGCGAAGGTGACGACCTGGATGGTGATCAGCTGCCCGACCGTGTCCTCGATGTCCTCCATGGGCGCGGCGCTCACCAGGATCACCCCGGGTTCGACCTCGCAGGCGCGCAGCCGGTAGGTGCCCGCGCCCCTGAGGTGCTCGGTGCGCAGCAGCTCCGTGTGCGCGGCGCTCTGCGCCGAGGCCAGGGCGGTGAAGTCGTCGACGTCCTCGGGCAGGTCGGCGGGGTCCTCGGGCCTGCGGAGCTCGGGCGTGCCGTCCGAGACGTCGTACACGGCGTAGAACCAGCTGTAGTACTTCTTGCCCGAGAGCGTGCCGTAGTCCGCGATGCTCTTGGACTGGGCGATCTGGGCCTGCGCCAGCTGGGTGTCGAGCTGGGCCGACAGGTAGTCGCGCATGTAGGTGGTGAGGGCCGTGCCGACGACGGCGAAGACGACCAGCGACAGGGCGCCGAGGCCGAGGGCCAGCCGGGTGCCCAGGCGCATCCCGCGGTAGGCCCGCCGCAGCCGGGCGATCACTCGGAGGCCTGTCGCAGGACGTACCCGAATCCCCGCACGGTGTGGATCAGCGGCGCACCGCCGTCGTCCGTCTCGTCGAGCTTGCGGCGCAGCCTGCTGATGACCAGCTCGACGACGTTGGAGCGGCCGCCGAAGCCGTACTCCCACACGTGGTCGAGGATCTGCGCCTTGGTGAGGACGGTGGGCGACTTGCGCATCAGGTAGCGCAGCACCTCGTACTCGGTCGGGGTCAGCGACAGCAGTTTCTCGCCGCGCCGCACCTCGCGGGTGTCCTCGTCCATGGTCAGGTCGCCGACCTGGAGCACGGACCGCTGGAAGGCGGGGCCGGCGCTGCGCCGCAGCACGGTGCGCAGCCGGGCCATCAACTCCTCCACGGCGAACGGCTTGACCAGGTAGTCGTCACCGCCCCGGGTCAGGCCCGCGACCCGGTCGGCAACGCCGTCGCGCGCGGTGAGGAACACCACCGGCACCATCGTGCCCGAGGCGCGCAGCCGGTCCAGGACGCCGAAGCCGTCGACGCCGGGCAGCATCAGGTCGAGCACCACGATGTCCGGGTGGAACTCGGCGGCCCGCTTCAGTGCGTCCTCGCCGGAGTACGCCGTGACCGCTTCCCAGCCCTCGTAGCGGGCGACGGTCGCGACGAGGTCGGCGATGGGCGGGTCGTCGTCGACGACGAGGAGTCGTACTTTTTCCACCCGCTCATAGTGCTTCACCCGTCCCGTGCCGCCATAGCCGCCCGGGCCTTCGCCGCCGGATCGATAAACACTTGAAAGTCGGGCGACAGTATTCCGACAGCTCCCCCGCGACAAGCTCGGTGTCCCAGGATCCGATCAAGGAGCTGCCGATCGTGACGACCCTCCAAGAACCCCCCGCGGCGACCCGGCCGGGCGTGCGCCCGAGAGTGGTGGGCCGCTCCGGCCTGTACGCGTTGCTGCTCGCCAACGCGGTCGTGGTGACCGTCTTCTTCGTCCAGGCCGGTTTCGCCTCGAACACGCTGATCGTGCTGGGGCGGCTGGCGGGGCTGTACGGGGCGCTGCTCATGGCGTTCCAGCTGCTGCTGGTGGCGCGGCTGCCGTGGTTCGACCGGCGGATCGGCATGGACCGGCTGACGTCCTGGCACCGCTGGACGGGCTTCTCGGTGCTGTGGCTGCTGCTGGCGCACGCCGTGTTCATCGTCTTCGGCTACGCCCGGTCCTCGTCGCTGGACCCGGTCAACCAGCTGGTGGATCTCGCGGAGACCGTCGAGGGTGTGCTGCGCGCGATCGCCGCCCTGGTGATCATCATCGTGGTCGGCGCGGTCTCGGCCCGCTACGCCCGGCGCCGGCTGGCGTACGAGACCTGGCACTTCATCCACCTGTACACGTACGTCGCGGTGGTGCTGGCGTTCACGCACCAGGTCGCGGCGGGTACGTCGTTCACCTCGTCGTCCGTGGCGCGGACGTACTGGTACGGCGTGTGGGGCGTGGCCCTCGCCTCGGTGTTCCTCGGCCGCCTGGTGCTGCCGCTGTGGCGCAATCTCCGCCACCAGCTGCGTGTGACGGCCGTGGTCCCGGAGAACGACGACGTGGTCTCGGTCTACATCACGGGCCGCGACCTGGACCGGCTGCCCGCCCGGGCGGGACAGTTCTTCCTGTGGCGGTTCCTGACGAAGGACCGCTGGTGGCAGGCCAACCCGTTCTCGCTGTCCGCCGCGCCGGACGGTCGTACCCTGCGCCTGACCGCCAAGCGGGCGGGCGACGGCAGCGCGGCCCTGCGGCACCTGAAGGTCGGCACGCGGGTCTTCGCCGAGGGCCCCTACGGCGCCTTCACCACCCTGCACCGCACCCGCCCGGACGCCCTGCTCATCGCCGGCGGCGTCGGTGTCACCCCGATCCGGGCCCTGCTGGAGGAACTGCACGGCCACGCGGTCGTGATCTACCGGGTCGCCACCGACCAGGACGCCGTCCTCTACGACGAGCTGCGCGCACTCGCGCTCGCCAAGGGCGCCGAGCTGCACCTGGTCACCGGGCCGGCCGTGCCCGACCGGCTGGCGCCGCGGGAACTGGCGCGTCTGGTCCCGGACATCACCGGCCGGGACGTGTACCTGTGCGGCCCGCCGCCGATGATGAACGCGGTGCTCGGCAGCCTGCGCGAGCTGGGCGTGCCCAGGACGCAGACCCACTTCGAGCGCTTCAGCCTGGCCGGATGACGAGGAGAGATTCGTGAAGCGAGCCATACCCGTCCTCGTCCTGAGTGTCGCGGGCCTGATCCCGCTCTGGCGGTACGCGCCGTCGCCCGACACCGGGCCGGCGTCGTCGTCCGCCGCCGGGGCCGCCGCGCCCGCGTCGACACCCTCGGTCTCCTCGTCGGGCGGCACGACGACCACGGTCGTGTCCGGCTCGGCCATCGACACCGAGAAGGGGCCGGTGCAGGTCGAGGTCACGTTCGACGGCGACGAGATCGCCTCGGTGCGGATGCTCCAGCAGCCGAACCATCCGCAGACCACGGCCGCCGTGCCGAAGCTGATCGAGGAGACGCTCCAGGCGCAGAGCGCCGACATCGACACGGTGTCCGGTGCCACGATCACCAGCGACGGCTACAAGGAGTCGCTCCAGGCCGCCATCGACGCGAGGGGCTGACGGCATGCGGCGCGTGGAGCACGTCATGGGGTTCCCGGTGTCGGTACGGATCGACGACGAAAACTTCCCCGAGGCGCCGGTGGACGGCCTCTTCGCCTGGCTGCACGAGGTCGACGCGCGGTTCAGTCCGTTCCGGCCGGACAGCGAGGTGTCACGGCTGGACCGAGGCGAGGTGCGCGACCCCGGCCCGGAGCTCCGCGAGGTCCTGGACCTGTGCGAGGAATACCGGATCGCGACCGGCGGCGCCTTCGACGTCCGGCCGCCCGGCCGCGGCCTCGACCCGTGCGCCGTGGTGAAGGGCTGGTCGGTGCAGAAGGGGGCGGAGCTGCTGTGGGCGGCCGGCGCGCGGCGCTTCTGCCTCAACGCGGGCGGCGACGTGATCGCCTCCGGCGGCCCCTGGCGCGTCGGTGTACGCCACCCCGAAAACGCCGACCGGCTCTGTACGGTCCTGGACCTCACGGACCGGGCCGTCGCGACCTCCGCCCGCTACGAACGCGGCGACCACATCCTCGACGCCCGCACGGGCCGCCCGGCGACGGGCCTGGTCAGCATGACCGTCGTGGCCCCGACCCTGACCGAGGCGGACACGGTCGCGACGGCGGCGTTCGCCCTGGGGGCCGAGGGCGTCGAGTGGGCGGCGGCCCGTGAGCACTGCGAGGTGTTCGCGGTGGACGCGGACAGGCGCGTGCTGCGGAGTCCGGGGTTTCCGGTGGCGGGGGCGGGGGCGGGGTCCGTCGCGGCGTAGACACATTCGCTCATGGAACCGGCCGTGTCGCTCTCCCGCCCTTCTCGCTTCCGCTGCCTGACACCCCCGCGTCACACCGGCCGGGCACGTTTCCGGCGTCCCCCTGACTCGCCCTGCATCGTCCGCCCCGTCCCCGGGTGTGACGCGGAAGGACGACGTACGCCGTGTCCCAGCCCCGGCTCGAAACGCTCCCCGCCCCGCTCCCCGCCACACCCCGCCGCCCCTCCCTCACCGCACGGCTCGTGCGGCCGGTCCTGGCCCTGCTGCCGCTGTTGCTGGTCGGGGGGTGGGCCCTGGCCGACCGGCGGGCGGTGTACGAGGGGGCTGCCCGGCTGGCCTCGGCCGACCCCGGGTGGCTGCTCGTCGCGTTCGTCTGCACCTGCCTGACGTGGGTGGCCGCCGCCTGTGTCCGGCAGGGCGCCCTGCCGGAGCGGCTGCCGCCCGGGCTGCTGGTGGCCTCGCAGTTCGCCGCCGGTGCCGCGAACCAGGTGCTGCCGGCGGGCATCGGCGCGCACGCCGTCACCCTGCGCTTCCTTCAGCGCCGCGGCATCCCCCTGCCCCGGGCCACCGCCTCACTCGCCCTGTACTCCCTGGTCAAACCGGTCGCCAAGACGGTGGTGCTGCTCGCGTTCCTGGTGGCGTTCCCGGACGTCCTGCGTCTCGGCGCGCTCGTCCCGGACGACCGCACGCTGCTCCTCGCGGCGGGCGGCGCGCTGCTCGCGCTCGCCGCGACCGCCGTGACGCTGGCGACCGTAGGGGCACTGCGCCGCCCGGTCCTCGGCTTCCTGCGCACGGCGCTGACCGACGCCCGCGAGCTGCACACCCGGCCCCGCCGTGTGCTCGCCCTGTGGGGCGGGGCGGCCGCCACCCCGCTGCTCCAGGGCAGTGTGATCGCCACGGTCGGTTTCTCGCTCGGGCTGCCGCTGTCCTGGGCGCAGGTGGTCCTCGCGCTGCTGGTGGCGGGCACCGCGGTCGGGGCCGTGCCCGCGCCGGGCGGCATCGGCCCCGTGGACGCCGCACTCGTCTTCACCATGGCCGCGTTCGGCGCCCCGGTGGCCACCGCCACGGCCACCGTCATCGGCTACCGCGTCCTGACCGTGTGGCTCCCTCTCCTGCCGGGAGCCCTCGTCCTGTCGGCCCTTCTGCACCGCAAGGTGCTCTGACGGCAGCCGGGGTGGTCAGCTCTCCGGCAAGGCCTCCAGGAAGCCCGTCGGCGGCACGAAGAAGAGGCTGCCGGTGACGGCCCGCGAGTAGTCCAGCAGCGGGTCCGGGCCCGAGCCCGGACCGCCGAGGAACATCTTGCGCAGCATCGTCTCGGGGATTCCGGGCGTGCGCGCGTAGGCCACGAAGTACGTGCCGAACTCCCCGTGGCCGGGCCTGCCGAAGGGCATCGCCGCCCGCAGTATCTTCTGCTCCGAGCCGTCCGGGCCCAGGACGGTGTTGACGTCCTTGTGCGAGCCGGGCGCGTCGAGTTCGAGGTTGGTGAGCTTGCTCCGGCCTATCACCTTCTCCTGCGCCTCGACGGCGAGGGCCTCCCAGGCGTCCACGTCGTGCAGGTACTTCTGCACGAGCGCGTAACTGCCGCCGCGGAAACCGGGATCCTCCGCGCCGACCAGCGCCGCGTCGGCCGCCGCCGGGCCGACGGGGTTCTCGGTGCCGTCGACGAAGCCGAGGAGGTTGCGCGAGTCGAAGTACGAGAACGCCTGTGTCTCGTCCCGCACGGTGATCGTGCCGCGCAGCCGCCGCACCAGCTCGGCGGCCAGCGCGAAGCACAGGTCGGTGCGGGCGGCCTTGATGTGGAAGAACAGGTCGCCGGGGGTGGCCGGGGCGTGGTGCCGGGGCCCCGCCAGCTCGCGGAACGGGTGCAGTTCGGCGGGCCGCGGCCCGCCGAACAGCCGGCCCCAGGCCCGGGATCCGACCCCGGCGACGCAGCCGAGGCCGCCGTCGGGGCTGGGGAAGCCGACGGACCGTACCAGGCCCGCGAGGGAGCCCAGCACCTCGCGTACGACGGCTTCCCCGCCGGAGTCGATCGTGGCGACCAGGAACACCGCGACCGACGCCGGCGGATTCAGCACCGGCTGCGACAGCGTCTCTCCCGGGGGCAGCGGTGACGTCATGGCTTCCCATCCCTTCGCCGGCCGAACGGCCCGCCCGCTCCCCCTCCGGGGCGGCGCGGCCCACGCCCCTGACACGATGCCCAGCGAACGGGCGGCCGGAACTTTCCGGCTGGAAGCGACGGTTGCTAGATCTGCTCCTCCAGCAGGACCTTCACGTCCCACGGCCCGAGCGGCACCGCGTCGCCGTACACGGTCTCCGACAGCACGTCCCGCAGGGCGGTGGGTACCGGCACGGACACCTCCTCCCACGACCAGTTGTGCAGGAAACGCACGCGGCGGCCGTCCCGGGCGGTCGCCGAGGTGGCCGTGACGCTCGGGTGCGCGGGGCGCCAGACGCCCTCGGGGGCGTACCGGTCGAACAGGGCCCGGGCGAAGACGGGGTCGGGGACGGTACCGACGTAGGTGACGCGCCCGGCGCCGTGGCGGCGTGTGGTGACCGCGGGCCAGCGTCCGAAGTGCGGATGCGTGTACGCCGCGAGCGTCTCGGCGCCCTGTGGCCGCAGCCCGTCCGCCCAGTGCAGGGCGTGTGCGTCGGCCGGGAGGGGGAGGGAGTCCGTGCCGGTGACGGGCAGCGGCTCGCCCAGGTTGCCGAACTCGTCGTACGTCACCCCGGCCGCCTCGGCCAGCCGGCCCGGCTGGAGGTCGGTGCGGGCCCTGGCCTCGGTGTCGGCGTAGCCGGTGCGGGGGCCGAGCACGAGATGGCCGCCGGCCTCGGCGTAGGCGCGGAGCCGGTCCAGGACGGAGTCGTCGGCGGCGTAGTAGGCCGGGACGACCAGGAGGGGAGGCAGCTCGGCGTCCGGGAGCTGCCCGGGGTGCAGGACGCGGGCCTGGAGACCGGCGTCGAAGGCACCGCGGTAGAAGGCGTCGAAGATCCTCTCGTACGACCGCCCGTCCGGGCCTCCGTCGGGGGCGGCGAGCGGCGGCTGGCCCTGGAGCGCCCACTTGCTGGGCCCGTCGTAGAGGAAGGCGACGTCGGCGTCCGGGGTGAGGGACGCGACGAGATCACCGGCCCTCTCCAACTCCCCTCCCAGAGCCGCCAGTTCGCGGTAGACGCGGCCGGGGCGCCCGTTGTGCGGGAGGATGCCGCCCCAGTAGGTCTCGGTGCCGAAGTGCAGGGTGTGCCAGTGCCAGTACTCGATCATCGAGGCACCGCGGGAGATCAGCGCCCAGGCCGCCTGCCGCCACTGGCCGTCGTAGGCGGGGCGGTTGTCCCACGGCCCGCCGATGGCCTGCGCGTTGGTCTCGGTGACCAGGAACGGCTCCTGGCGTGAGGAGTACATGCGGTCGGCGCTGCGGTACAGCGCCCAGGTGCCGTTGGTCGTCCAGTCCTGCCCGGCGGCGCCCCTGTCGGGCAGGGTGAGGGCGTCCTGCATCGTGTAGTACGGGTTGCCCGCGGTGACGTCGAGGCGGTCGGTGAGCCGGTCGTCCTCGACGCCCTGGCGGTCGTAGGAGATGCAGGTTGTGACGAACTGGCCGGGCCGGGCGTACTCGCGGACGATGTCGGCCTGCCAGGCGATGAACTCGGTGGTGAGCCGGGCCTGGAAGCGCCGCCACGCCAGGTCGTACTGCGGCTGGGCGTTGCCGTCCGGGGTCCACAGGTCGGCCCAGGTGGACAGCCGGTGCGACCAGTAGACCAGGCCCCACTCGCGGTTGAGGGTCTCCACGTCGCCGTACTGCTCGCGCAGTTCGTCGGTGAAGCGCTGGAAGACGCCGTGGTTGTGGAAGAGGTGCAGGCCCGGTTCGTTGTCGACCTGGTAGCCGATGACCGCCGGGTGGCCCGCGTACCGTTCGGTGATCCTGCGGATGATCCGCTCGGCGTGGAAGCGGAACGCGGGGTGGGTGAAGTCGACCTCCTGCCGGGCGCCCCAGCCGATGCGCTCGCCGGTGCGGGTCTCTCCCGTGATCTCCGGGTACTGCCGGGCCAGCCAGGGCGGTACCGCGTACGTGGGCGTCCCGAGGATGACCGAGATGCCCCGCTCGTGGGCACCGTCCAGGACGGGCTGGAGCCAGTCGAGGTCGAAGCGGCCGTTCTCCGGTTCCCAGGTGGACCAGACGGACTCGCCGACCCGGATCACCGAGAAGCGGGCCTCGGCCATCAGGTCGAGGTCGTCCTTGAGACGTTCGTACGGCTGGTACTCGTGGTAGTAGGCGGCACCGAACAGGACGCGCCGGGGCAGCTCGAACATGCTTCTCCTCAGGTGAGTTGATGGTGCGTCAGCCCTTGACCGCGCCCGTGGACAGGCCTTCGAGGAGCTGTTTGCGCAGCAGCACGAAGAGGGCGACGGCGGGCAGGACGGCGAGGACGGCTCCGGCGAGCACGAGGTCGTACTGCCGTTGCTCCGACACGAACAGGGTCTGGAGCCCGAGCGGCAGGGTGTACTGGGAGCTGTCGGAGACCAGCACCAAGGGCCACAGGAAGCTGTTGTAGCTCTGGAGGAACTGCCAGACGGCCAAGGCGCCCAGTGAGGGCCGCAGCAAGGGCAGCACGATGGTCCGGAAGATGCCGAACTCGCTCGCCCCGTCGATCCGGGCGGCCTCCAGCACCGAGTCCGGGATGGACTGCACGATGTACTGCTGCATCATGAAGATCCCGAACGCGGGCGCCACCCAGGGCACGATCAGCGCGAACCACGGGCTGCCGAGCCCGGTCTTGACGAGGATCACGAACAGCGGCACGAGGATCACCGCGAACGGGATCGACAGGGAGCTGAACATGACGTCGAACAGCAGCCGCCTGCCCGCGAAGCGGAACTTGGCGAAGCCGTAGCCGGCGAGCGCGCACACGAAGACGGACACCGTGGTGGCGACGACGGCGACGACCGTGCTCATCAGGAACCAGCGGCCGAAGGGCTGGTCGGTGAGCAGGGTGCGGTAGTTGGCGAGGGTGAACGGGTCGGGGACGAGCCTCGGCGGGTAGCCGAAGATGTCGCCGCGCGGTTTGAACGAGCCGCTCAGCGCCCACACCAGCGGGGCGAGGAAGCCCAGGAGCAGCAGGACCAGTGCGCCGTACAGAGGTACGCGGGTGCGGGTCATCAGGCGGCCCTCCCGATGCCGAGGAAACGGTTGAAGAGCCGGCTGAGACCGAAGACCAGCACGAAGAGGACGACGGCCGCGGCGGCGGCGTAGCCGAACTGCTGGCGCTGGAAGGCCGCCCGGTAGATGAACATGGTCACGGAGAGGGTGGACTCGGCCGGCCCGCCGCCGGTCAGCAGGTACGGCTCCTCGAAGATCTGGGCCGCGCCGATGAACGACGTGACGACCACGAACGCCGTCACCGGCTTCAGCGCCGGCAAGGTGACGGTGACGAAGGTGCGCAGCCGCCCGGCCCCGTCGAGGGCGGCGGCCTCGTACAGCTCCCTGGGCACGTTCTGGAGTCCGGCGAGGAAGAAGACGGTGAGGTAGCCGGTCCAGCGCCACAGCATCACCAGCGCGATGCTCACCTTCGCCAGGCTCGGATCGCCGAGCCAGTCGACGCCGCCGGTGCCGAACAGGGCGCGCAGCACCGCGTTCGCCAGCCCGAACTGCCGGTCGAAGACCAGGCCGAAGACGAGGGCGACGAGGATGGGCGAGACCACGATCGGCACGAAGTAGGCGGTGCGCCACAGGTCCCGTACGCGCAGGCCGCGGGTGTTGACGGCCTGGGCGATCAGCAGCGCCAGCGGGACGACGACGCATACCGCGACCAGCACGAACACGGCGGTGTTGCCGAGGGCCCGGTGGAAGCTGATGTCGGTGGCGAGCAGCCGGTAGTTGCGCAGCCCCACCCAGTGCGGGGTGCCGAGTCCCACCCACTCGGTGAGGCTCAGCCACACCGAGGCGCCGACCGGGATCAGCATGAACAGGACGTAGAGGATGTAGAAGGGCGAGACGAAGAGGTAGGGCGCCCAGGACTTGCGGGGGCGGTGTTCTTCCCGGCCCGGGACGTTGTGCGTGCGTGCGGTGCCGGGCGGCCCGGCAACGGTCGTGGTCATGGTGGGTTACTCCTGATCCGCCGAGTTCGGCAGCGCCCTCAGGGGCGCGGGGAACTGCGCGACAAGCCACAGCGGCGCCGCGGACGAATTACCGCCCGGCCTGGTCATGGAAGTCCGCCGCGGTCTGCCGCAGCGCCTCCCGCGGCGACAGAGCCCCGCGGTACGCGCGCAGCAGGTTGCCGGCGAGGACGTCGTAGAGGATCGACTGGTCGGGGCTCTGGTGGAACGGCGGTACGTCCGGCAGCAGGGAGCGGTAGAGACGGAAGAGCCGCTGTCCGCCGCAGAAGTCGTCCGCGTAGCCGCCCAGGCGCGGATCGTCGTACACGGACCGGCGGGTGGGCAGGTAGCCGGTCTCGGTGAAGCGGCGGACCTGGCCGTCGTGGGTGAGCCAGGTCTTGAAGAGGAACTCCGTGGCCGCGCGGGTGTTGGCCTTGTCCTCGACGACGCCGAAGCCGGTGCCGCCGAGCGCGGCGGTCACCCCGCCGCCCTTGGTGAACCGCGGCAGGGAACGCACCCGCCACTTGCCCTTCTGCTCGGGCACGTTGGGCACCAGGCCGTAGTTCTTGTACCAGATGGCCATGGGCAGGCCGATGACCCGGCCCTGTTTCAGGGCGGTCTGCATGGCGGCCCCGTAGTAGTCGGAGACATCGACGACGAAGCCGTTGCGCAGCCCCTCGCGCAGGAAACGCAGCACCTCCTCGGCCTCCGGCGAGTCGAGGAGCAGTTCCCCGTCGGCGCCGAAGAACGCGCCGCCGCGCTGGTAGAGGAGCATCTGGAAGGACTGCACGACCTGGGTCGGGTCACTGCCCGCCGTGGAGACGACGCACAGCGAGGCGCGGTGGTCCCGGTACACCCGGGTGCCGGCCTCGGCGAACTCCTCCCAGGTCGCCATGTCCGCGGGGAGGTTGTATTCGTCGAAGAGGTCGTCGCGGTAGAAGTAGACGACCATCGGGGTGTCCGAGTCGAAGGCGTAGACACGGCCGTCCTTGCTGAAGGGGGCGGTGCGGGCCGGCAGCAGGTCGTCCTTCAGGCCGGGTACGGCCTCGATGTCGGGGGTGAAGTCGTGCAGCAGCCGTTCGGAGATGTCGCCGCGCAGCATGCGCGGGAAGCTGCCGATCTCGAAGCCCACCAGGTCGGGTGTGCCGCGTCCGGCGACGGCCTGCGCGAGCAGCTTGGTGACGATGTCCGGGGGGCCGGAGCGGGTCACCTTCAGGTGGTAGCGGAAGTCGGTGGCGCGGTCGGCCTCCGGGACGCCCTTGACGAAGAAGTCCTCGTATCCCGGGTCGTGGGTCCACAGGGAGAGGGTGACGTCGCCGGAGGTGCGGGGCGTGGTGCTGCCGCCGCCGCAGGCGGAGAGTGCGGCGGCCGTACCGAGGCCGAGGGCACCGCGCAGCAGGGTGCGGCGGGTCGGGGGGCTGGGGGACACGGAGGTGGACACACGTGACTCCTCACGTGGTGCGGCTACGGGTGGGCGGGGCGTGCGGCGGCCGTCCCGGACGGCGCACGCGGGCAGGGCGGACCGCACCGGCCGGCGGGGGTGCCGTGGCGGTGGGACTCTGGCGGTCGTAGGGGCGGGCGGTCAGGGAGCAGGCACGGGGTGGGGTGCGGGGCCCTGGTCGCGTACCGGCCCGGTGGAGGCCCGTACGGTCAATTCGACTGCCCGGCCGGGTGGTCCGGCCGGGGCGGGGCAGCCCTCGATCAGGGCGATCAGTACGTCGACGGCGCGGTCGGCGACGGCGGCGAAGTTCTGCCGGACGGTGGTCAGCGGCGGGGAGAGATAGGCGGCGGCGGGGATGTCGTCGTAGCCGACGACACTCACGTCGCCGGGGACGGCGCGGCCCGCGTCGGCGAACGCGCGCAGGGCGCCGATGGCCATGTCGTCGTTGGCGGCGAACACGGCCGTGACGTCGGAGAGTTCGGCGAGCTGCCGTCCGGCCGCGTAACCGGAGGCCGGACTCCAGTCGCCCGGTGACGGCAGCGGTGGCTCGGGTGCGCCGGCGGCGGCGAGGGCCTCGCGCCAGCCGCGCAGACGGTCGCGGGCGGCCCACCAGTCCTGCGGGCCGGGCAGGTGCCAGACGGTGCGGTGCCCCAGGGAGAGCAGGTGCTCGGTGGCCATCCGGGCGGCCGCGACACCGTCGCCGCCGACCACGGCACTCGTGC
Source organism: Streptomyces coeruleofuscus (assembly GCF_039532725.1). Taxonomy (NCBI): domain Bacteria; kingdom Bacillati; phylum Actinomycetota; class Actinomycetes; order Kitasatosporales; family Streptomycetaceae; genus Streptomyces; species Streptomyces coeruleofuscus. Next base: position 423,089 of record NZ_BAAASE010000001.1, on the reverse strand, counting down.
CCGGCGTCAGCTCCACGCCCTCGCCGAGGCTGACCACCGGCACGTCGGCGCTCAGTCTGAGCGGAGTGCCGTCGTCGATGGGCTCGGACAGCACGATCCCGTCCACGCCCTGCTCCAGCAACGCGTCCACGGCGGCCGAGACCTTCTGCCCTTCCAGGGTGCTGGCCAGGGCGACGGAGTACCCGGCGCGCTGCATCGCCCGCTCCAGGGCGATGAGCAGGGTCGACGGGCCGTAGAGCGAACTGCCCAGCGAGACCACGCCGATCCGGCGGTAGCGGCCGAGGAGCAGGGCGCGGGCGGCGGTGTTGGGACGGTAGTCCAGTTCGCGGATGGCCCGCAGGACGCGGTCGCGCACCTCCGGGCTGACGTGCGGTTCGCCGTTGACGACCCGCGACACCGTCTTCTGCGACACGCCGGCGGCCCGCGCGACCTCGGTCATCCCGGGGCCACGCCGGCGTCGCCCGCCGGCGGCCGGGAGGCCTCCTTCGGCTCCGCTGGCGGACATGCGCGCCTCCCGGCTCTCTGACGGTCGTGGACTACGTAGTCACCGGAGGCCGCCAGGCGGGCGGGCGGCTCATGACTACGTAGTCAGGCCAGTGTGTGAGTCCTCGGGGGGCGCGTCAATGGTCCGGACGGAAACGGTTCGCCGGCTGCCGGGCCGGGCTCACGGCAGCGGCTGCTCCGTCACGCCCTGGGGGGCGCGGAAAGCCGGTCCGGCTCAGCTCGCCGTGCGACGGATCCGGCCGGCGTACTTCTTCTCCAGCTCCAGGTTGCCCTCGAAGCCGCCGGGCACGTTGGCCGAGACGTAGACCGGCGGGCGCTCTCCGGCGGCGAGGAGGCGGCCGGCCGCCTCGGCGACCGTCATCTGGACCAGCATCACGCCGGTGAGGGTGGACAGGGCGCAGACCGAGCCGCCGCCGGGCAGTGCGAGCAGGGAGTCACCGGGCGGGGCCGCGTTGTCGAGGACGACGTCGGCGATGTCGGCGAGCTTCCGGCCGCTGGGATGGGCGGCGGGGACGGCCCGGGTGTGGGCCAGGGAGGTGAGGGCCAGGACGCGGTGGCCGTGTTCCTTGGCGTGCAGGGCCATCTCCACGATGACGCTGTTGACGCCGGAGTTGGAGATGACGACGAACAGGTCCTGGGGGTTCGGGGCGGCCAGGTCGTAGAGCCGGGCGGCCACCCCGGCCCGGCGTTCGAGGAGCGGGTCGTCGAGCACGGCCGGGTCCTCACCGCCGTAGAGGACGAGATCGGCGATGCTCAGCCGGTTGGTGGGGACCAGTCCGCCCGCGCGGCCCGCGAGTTCGAGGACGAGGGCCTGCGAATGGCCCGTGCCGAAGGCCTGGACGACACCGTCCGCGCGTACGCACTCGGCGACCAGGTCCGCGGCGGCGGCCACGTCGCCCCGGGCGGATTCGATGACCTGCTGGAGGAGGGCGAGGCTCTCCCGCGCGAACCCCTGGGCGCTCACAGACTCGACGGACACGCGACACACTCCTCACTGATGGATTGAATCACCCTACACTTCCCTGTCGGTGAATCAATAAATCACACCTCGCCCAGGCTGTCCGTCGGGTCCTGGTATTCAATCCGCGTGCGCAAGGGTGGCTGCTACCTTCTCCCCATGCCTCCCACGGACGTCACCACACTGATCCGCACCGAACTGCCCCGGCTGGCGGGGTCCCTGCGGAAGGTCGGCGAGCTGATCCTGGAGGATCCGGCCGCCGTCACCCACTGCTCGGCCGCCGAGCTGGGTCGCCGCACGGGCACCTCCCAGGCGACCGTGACCCGCTTCTGCCGGGCCGTCGGGCTGGACTCCTACCAGCACCTGCTGATCGAACTGGCCCAGGAGCGCGGCCGGGGCGAGGTGTCCGACTGGGGGACCGCCGAGATCGGTCCCGACATCTCCCCGGACGACAGCCTCGAACGGGTCGTCCAGGTCGTCGGCACGGCGGACCTGCGCGCCATCCAGCAGACCATCGACCGGATCGACCTCGACGCGCTGGAGCGCGCGGCCCAGGCCCTGGCCCGCGCCCGGCGCATCGACGTCTACGGCGTCGGCGGCAGCGGGGCGGTGACCCAGGAGACCGAGACCCGGCTGTTCCGCATCGGCTGCGCGGTCCGCGGCTGGACCGAGGTGCACGCGGCCGCCACCTCCGCGGCCCTGCTCACCCCGGCGGACGTGGCCATCGGCATCTCCCACTCGGGGGCGACCCGCGAGACCCTCGAACCGTTCGAGACGGCCAAGGAGCGCGGCGCCACGACGATCGCCCTGACCACCGATCCGCGCTCGCCGCTGTCCAGGTCCGCCGACATCAGGCTCATCTCGTCCTCCTCGGAGACCAGCTTCCGGGCCGAGAGCATCAGCAGCCGGCACTCCGTCCTGATGCTCGTCGACTGCCTGTACGTCCGGGTCGCCCAGCTCACCTACCAGCGTGCGAGCGCGTCGCTGGCACTGACCGACCACATCACCCCGCAGCACGCGGTGAAGTCCCGGCGAGCCAGGTGACCCGACCGGCCGTGCATGGATGAACCACCAAGTTGACGTGAAGATGGTTGTTTGAATCACTCCTGCCGTGCAGGATGGGGCTCCCCAGAGCACTCGTAGGAGCCCCATGCGCGTCACCTCTGTCGAGTCGACCGAGCTCTTCACCGGGACCACCGAGCAGCCGCGACAGGTGGTGGCCGTCGAGCTGAGCCACACTCCGGGCCGGACCGTGCGGCTCACCGTCGAGGGCCCGGGCCTCACCGGCACCACGGAGACCGCCGTCGGCGAGGACGGCACCGTACGCGCCGAGATCCCCGTCACCGGCGAGGACCTGGTCCCCGGCGACCGCCGCGCGATCACGGTCACCGCGGCCGACGGCGACGAAGTCACCTCCCGCACGGGCGAGTTCACCGCGGCCGAGCCCGGCTGGACCATGTTCATGGTCAGCCACTTCCACTACGACCCGGTCTGGTGGAACACGCAGGGCGCCTACACGGAGACCTGGGACGTCGCCGACGACCCGGGGAGCAGCGGACTGCCCGCCCGCACCTTCGACTCGCGCGGCCAGTCCGGCATGAGCCTGGTCCGGGCCCACTGCGACCTGGCACGGCGCGACCCGGCGTACACGTTCGTGCTCGCGGAGGTCGACTACCTCAAGCCCTACTGGGACGCCTTCCCGGAGGAGCGCGCCTTCCTGCGGCAGCTGATCCGCACCGGCCGCGTCGAGATCATGGGCGGCACCTACAACGAGCCCAACACCAACCTCACCGGCGCCGAGGCGACCATCCGCAACGCCCTGTACGGGGACGGCTTCCAGCGCGGGATCATCGGCGCCTCCCCGGAGACGGCCTGGCAACTGGACGCCTTCGGGCACGACCCGCAGTTCCCGGGGCTGATGGCGGACGCCGGGGTGAGCTCCAGTTCATGGGCGCGCGGGCCGTTCCACCAGTGGGGGCCGACCCTGTCGGTGTTCGGCGAGGAACCGAGGGACCCGGGCCGGATGCAGTTCCCGGCCGAGTTCGACTGGATCGCCCCGTCGGGGCGCGGCCTGCTGACCGCGTACATGTTCAACCACTACGGCGCCGGCTGGGCCATCGACAACGCGCCCGCCCTGCCCGAGGCGGAGGCCGCCGCGTACACGCTCTTCCAGCGGCTCAAGCAGGTCGCCCTCACCCGCAACGTGCTGCTCCCGGTGGGCGGGGACTACGCGCCGCCGTGCCGCTGGGTCATGGACATCCACCGCGACTGGAACGCCCGGTACGTCTGGCCGCGCTTCATCAGCGCGATCCCCCGGGACTTCTTCGCCGCCGTCCGCGCGGAACTGGAGGCGGAGGGCCGCAGGGCATCACCCCAGACCCGCGACATGAACCCGGTCTACACCGGCAAGGACGTCTCCTACATCGACACCAAGCAGGCCCAGCGGTACGGCGAGACCCTCCTCGCCGACGCGGAGGCCTGGGCGACGCTCGCCTCCCTCGTCACCGGCCGGCCCTATCCGGACGCGGCCCTGGACAAGGCCTGGCGGCAACTCGTCTACGGCGCCCACCACGACGCCATCACCGGCTCGGAGTCGGACCAGGTCTACATCGACCTGATGACCGGCTGGCGGGAGCTGCACGATCTGGCCGTGAGCGTGCACGCCGACGCGACCCAGGCCCTGGCCGACGAGGTCGCCCCGGGCGACGGCCCCGACCTGGTCGTCTTCAACTCCGCGACCTGGGAGCGCCGTGACGTGCTGACGGTCGACGACCCGGGGCTCGTGCCCCGGGGGCTCCCCGCGGTCCGCGAGGACGGCCGGCTCCATGTCGTCGTCCCGGAGGTGCCGGGCATGGGCCTCACGGCGCTCCCGCTCACCGAGGGGTCCGCCCCCGGCTGGGCGCCCGGCGAGGGCCTCACCATCCGCAACGAGTTCTACGAGGTGACGGTCGACCCGGCGCGCGGCGGTGGCGTCAGCAGCCTGCGCGCACTGGCCGAGGGCGGCCGGGAGCTGCTGCGCCCCGGGGACATCGGCAACGAGATCGTCGTCCAGGAGGAGTACCCGAGGCATCCGCGCTTCGGCGAGGGCCCCTGGCACCTCACCCCGACCGGCACGACCGCGGCCCGCGGCCGGGACGTGACCGCCGAGGTACGCGTCGAGCACTCCCCCGCCGGTTCCCGTCTCACCGTCACCGCCGACCTCGGTCTCTTCCGCTGCACCCAGCGGCTGACGCTGTGGCAGGGCGTCGACCGGCTCGACCTCACCACGACCGTCGACGGGTACGACGGCGCCGACCGGCTGATCCGCGTGCGCTGGCCCTCGGACGTTCGGGGCGGGCTGCCGGTGCACGAGGTGGCGGACGCGGTGATCGGGCGCGGGTTCGGCTTCGTGGAAGTGGACAGCGAACGGTTCCCCTGGACGCTGGACAACCCCGCCAACACCTGGTTCGGTCTCGGCTCCACCGCCCGCGTCGCCGTCCACGACGACTCCGGCGTCCTCCTCGGACACCGCTCGATCGGCGTCGCCGAACTCATCCATGCCGACTGGGACATCGCGGGCGACCTCGGCACCCCGCTCGCGGCGGCCCTGGTCCGCGCCGGGGTCACGGCCACCTCGACGATCGCGGACGGCCCGCGCTACGGCGACCTGGAGGTCGACTCCAACCTCCCGGACCTCCGGATCGCCGTCGGCGGCCCCGACCGCAACGCCGTGGTCGCCGAGGCGCTCGGCTGGGACCCGGCGGCCGGGCGGGAACTGAAGCGCCAGTTGGCCGAACGGGGCGTGGCCGCCGTCTGGGTCGCACCGCGCGCCTGTCTGCGCGAGGAGTGGATCCCCGGGGCCGATCTGCGCGATCTGGAGCGCCTGCCGCTGCTGGTGGTGGCGGGCGCCCGCCCCGAGGACGACGCCGAGGCGGTCGACGCGCTGATCGCCGACCTGGACGACTTCACGGTGAGCGCCACGGCCGCCGGCGGCGGCGAGGCCCTGCCACCGGGTGACGCCTGGGACGGCCGCAGTTTCGCGATCCTCAACCGCGGCACGCCCGGCTGCGTGGTCACGGCCTCCGGCGACCTCTACATGTCCCTGATGCGCTCCTGCACCGGCTGGCCGTCCGGCGTCTGGATCGACCCACCGCGCCGTACGGCCCCCGACGGCTCGGGGTTCCAGCTCCAGCGCTGGTCGCACACCTTCGAGTACGCCGTCGTCGCGGGCACGGGCGACTGGCGCGCACTGCGGCTGCCGCAGGCGGGTCACGCGTACAACCGTCCGCTGACGGCACGGCTGCGGCAGTCCTCCGGTGCCCTGCCCCGGGAGGCCACCCTGCTCGGTCTGGAACCCGCCGGCGAGGTGCTGCTCGACGCGCTCAAACCGCTCGGCTCCCCGCTGGCCCGGGGCAGCGAGGCACCCGTGGATCCGGGGCGGGGTCTCGTCGTCCGCGTGCACGAGGTCGACGGCCGGCCGGTACGGGCACGGGTGGCCGGGCCGGTGGCATGGGCGGCGGGCGCCCGAGCCGACGTCCTGGAGAGGCCCGGGGCGCCCCTCGTCCCGGAGGAGACCGGCGGCCTCGGAGTCGACCTGACCGGCTTCGAGGTCGCCACCCTCCTCGCCACGCCGGCCCACGCGCCGGAAAGCGCGGTCGGCCCCGGTATCGCCGCCCACGAGCCCGCCCAGCCCGTCGCCACCCGCTACTGGCTGCACAACTCCGGCCCCGCGCCCCGCGGCAACATGCCGGTCGCCGTGTACCTCTCCCCCACCGCCCTCACCGCCGACGGCCCCGTCACCGCGACCGTCCGGGTCTCCTCGGAGCTCACCGACGCGCCGGTGTCGGGCACGGTGGCCTTCGAGGTGCCGCCCGGCTGGAGCACCGAGCCCGCCGAACTGCCGTACGCGCTCGGCCCCGGCGGCTTCACCCTCACGGACATCACGGTGACACCCCCGCCGGACGCCGCCCCCGGCCGGCACTGGCTCGCCGCCCGGCTGTCGTACGGCGGGCAGACGTACGAGGACGTGGTGGCCCTGGACGTCGCGGGCGGGCACAGGGGCCCGACTCTGGTGACAGAACTGGGAGTTCAGCGCGTGTCCGTGCGCCGGGGCGAACGGGCCCGGGTCCCCGTGACCCTGCGGAACCCCACCCGCGGCCCCGTCGACGGCACCCTGTGGGCCGTGTCCTCCTGGGGCACCTGGCCCGGGGTCACGCCAGGCTGCCAGGGCTTCACAGTGCCGGGTGGGGAACAGATCGAGTCCTTGATCGAGGTGAACGGCGACGCGATCCCACCGGGTTCGTACTGGCTGATGGCAAAGACGGCCTGGCACGGCTGCGTGGCCTACACGAGGGCAGTGGAGCTGGAGGTGACGCCATGAGGGAGGAGTACGCGGCTCTTGTTCGGGACAATCCGATCCCGAAGCAGCACGTGGAAACCTTCCTGAGCACCGTTGCCCCCAGGGGCGCGGGGCACTGCGCGACCAGCCACGACGCCGCCGCACAAGCAAGACGACACCGCCAACAACGACGCTGGGCAACCCAGGTCATCATCACAGACGAACTCGCCCGCCAAGCCTGCGCGGAACGCGGCCTGCCCCCACCGGACGACGTCCTGCCGATGCACCTGCTCACCATCCCGGAAACCGACGTCGCCGACCTGGGCAGCATCATCGCCGCAGCACTCGCCCACTCCCCCGCCGCCCGAGCCCTGCTGGCCGACCTGGAACGCGAGCAGCACATCCCGGAGACGGCCGTACGGGACTACTACGTCCGCAACCGGGACCGCTTCCTCACTCCCGACGCCCTGCGCCGCGGCGTCGACCCCTACGACGATCCGGCGCCCTCGGACATCCAGCCCTACGCGCACGTCCACGACGGCGTCGCACAGAGGCTGCGGCACGCCGCAGCCCGGCGCGCGTTCTTCAACTGGCTCGACCGGGCAAGGGCGGACGTCGTGTACGCCGAAGGCCACGAACACCCCGGCGACCCCTCCCATCCGGACCACGAACACCGCCACTGATCGCCGTACGCAACCGAACAGCAACACGGCAAACCATTGACCTCCGATGAATTCTGGTCCACATTTTCATCAATCAAAGTCCAACTTGGTGATTTGATCCAGCATGACTGGTCCCAGGAGGGCAGCAATGCGCGCAAGAAGACTCACCGGATCCCTGACCTGTCTGGTCGTCCTGACGCTGACGGCCGCCGGCTGCGGCCTGGCCGGCGGCGGTTCGGACGGCGGCGACGCCACCGCCGGCGGCTGCAAGGTCGACAAGGGCAACGTCGGTTCCGGGAAGCTCTCCGGCGAAGTCAAGGGAAAGATCACTTTCCAGACCACCAACCTGAAGAAGGACTTCGGGAAGTACTTCAACGGCGTCATCGACGCCTTCGAGCAGGCCCACCCCGGCACCGAGGTCAACTGGATCGACGACCCGGGCGACGCCACCTTCACCCAGCGCCTGGTCGCCGACGCGCAGGGCTGCACGCTGCCGGACGTGGTGAACATCAACGTCAACACGGCGGTGGCGCTGACGAAGAACGGCTACCTGCTGAACCTGGACGACAAGGCACCGGACGCGGGCAAGCCGTTCGCGCCCGCGCTGTGGAAGTCGAGCATGTACGCCGACGCGGACGGCAAGAAGGTGCACAGCGTGCTGCCCTGGTACTCCGGCGGCATCGTGCAGACCTTCAACACCGACCTGATGAAGAAGGCGGGCCTGGATCCCGCGAAACCTCCGACGACCGTGCTCGGCCTGTTCGACGACGCGGAGAAGATAGCCAAGGCCTCCGGCGGCGAGTACTACGCGTTCCTCGCCAACCCGCAGCTGCGCATCCCCGCCGACTGGCAGCAGATGGGCATCAAGATCCTCTCCCCGGACGGCAAGAAGTTCACCTTCGCCGACGATCCGAAGACAGCTCAGTGGGTCGAGGCCATGACGAAGCTCTACAAGGCCGGCGGCATGCCGAGGGACTCCCTGTCCTCCACGCAGGACCCGGCCAACGTCTACGGCCAGGGCAAGCTGGTCTACGGCCCCACCAACCCCAACTTCCTGCGGTTCATCCAGCAGAACAACCCGAGCGTCTACAAGAAGACGGGCGTGGCCCCCTTCATGCTGGACGCCCTCGGCCACACGGTCGGCGCCCCTCAGTACATCGGCACCGCGTCCACCAGCAAGAACGCCTCGACGGCGCTGGCCTTCGGGCGGTTCCTGACGAACGCCGAGAACCAGCTCGCCTGGGCCAAGGACCCGAACGTCGTCATCTTCCCGTCCACCACGGCCTCCCTGAACGACCCGTTCTTCCAGTCGGTCAAGGGCGATGACCCGTTCGCCGAGGCACGCAAGATCGTCGCCAGTGACCGCAAGACCGCCACGGCCGACGAGATCGCGCTGACGCCCGGTGAGCTGAACGCCATCTCGGCCCAGATCCAGCTGGCGATGCAGGGCAAGAAGAGCGCCGAGGACGCTCTGAAGGAGGCGCAGTCCAAGGCGAACCAGCTGATCGAGCAGGGCAGTTGAGGATGACCCAACCGACCGTCCACAAGGCGCCCGTTCCCGCTCCCCCGGGTGCGGGCGCCCGGCGCCCCGGCGCTTCCCCCTCGCGCGGCACGCCGGGGCCCCTGCGCCGCGCCCTCCGCTTCGTCACGCCCGGCGCGAGCGCCGACGCCGGGGGCGCGGCGCTCTACCGCCGCTGGTGGCTGCCCTGGCTGTGGATGACCCCGGCGATCATCGGCGCGACCGTGTTCGGGGTCTTCCCGTTCCTCAACACGGTCGTCGTCTCCTTCACCGACGCCAAACCGCTCGGCGGTGCCTACGACGTCGTCGGCCTGGACAACTACCGCCGGATGCTGGGCGATCCGGACTTCTGGGTGGCCACCCGCAACAGCCTGCTGTACGCGCTGTTCGTCGTTCCGCTGATGGTGCTGCTGCCGCTGCTGCTCGCGATCCTCGTCGAGAAGAACCTGCCGGGCATCGGCTTCTTCCGCTCGGCGTTCTACACGCCGGTCATCGCCTCCAGCGTGGTCGTCGGCCTGAGCTGGCAGTGGCTGCTGAGCGACCAGGGACTGGTCAACACCTGGCTCCAGAAGGCGCACCTCATCCGCGAGGCCATCCCGTTCCTGTCGGACTCGTGGCTGATCCTGCTGTCGGCGATGGGCCTGACGCTGTGGAAGGGCCTCGGCTGGTACATGATCTTCTACCTGGCGGCCCTGGGAAACGTCCCCAGGGAGCTGCACGAGGCGGCGGCCGTGGACGGGGCGGGCGCCGCGCGCCGGTTCTGGCACATCACCGTGCCCGGCGTCCGCCAGTCGATGATGCTGGTCGGCACCCTGACCGGCATCGGCTCGCTGCGGGTCTTCACCGAGATCTACATGCTCGGCGGTGCCACCGGCGGCCCCGGCGGCGCCGACCGCACGCTGCCGTTCTACATCCGCGACGTCGGCCTCGACCCGCTCACCGGCAACGCCGGCTACGGCGCGGCCGTCAGCGTCGCCCTGTTCGCACTGACCCTTGGCCTCACGCTGCTCGCCCAGCGCCTGACGAAGGAGGACGAGGCATGACGACCGCCGTCGACAAGCGCCGACGTCTGACGCCCCGCTGGCGCGACTACGGCCGCCCGCGCGAACTGGTCGTCCGCTACCTGCTGCTGGTGTTCGTCCTCTTCATCACCGTCGGCCCGCTGCTGTGGCAGCTGCTGTCGTCCCTCAAGGGCGCGGGCGAGGACGTCTTCGGCGCGGGCGCCTCCCTGATCCCCCGCGATCCGTCGCTGCGGGCGTACCGCGAGGTCTTCGACCAGGTGCCGGTGTGGACGTACATCAGCAACAGCGTGGTCATCGCCCTGCTGTCCATCACCAGCCAGCTCGTCTTCTCCACCATGGCCGGCTACATGCTGTCCAAGCCCGGCTGGAAGGGCCGCAAGCTGGTGTGGATCGTGCTGCTGGCCTCCATGATGTTCCCCTTCGAGTCGATCATGGTGTCGCTGTTCCTCAGCATCCGGGACATGGGCCTGGTCGACCACCTGGCCGGGGTCTGGCTGCCCGGCTTCGTCGCCGCGATCAACGTCCTCATCATGCGGGCCGCGTTCCTGGCCGTGCCGCGCGAGATCGAGGACGCGGCGATGCTCGACGGAGCGGGCGAGTGGAAACGCTTCCGGTACCTGTACCTGCCGTCCGCCTACGGCGCGATCCTCGTCGTCACCATCAACACCTTCATCAGCGCCTGGGACGACTTCCTGTGGCCGCTGATCGTGCTGCGCACCGAGGACCACTTCACGCTGACGCTGGGCCTGGCACGGCTTCAGACCTCGTCCTTCGGTTACGACCAGCGGATGGTGATGGCGGGCTCGGTGATCTCCGTGATCCCCGTGCTGGTGCTGTTCGTGATCACCCAGCGGTGGTTCTACAAGGGGGTTTCCTCGGGGGCCGTGAAGCTCTGAGTCGGTACGGCGGTCAGGGCGGCCCGCGCGGACGCGGCGACCCGGAACTCGACCACCGTGCCGGGCGGCACGGCGGTACGGAAGTCGGCGCCGAGCGGGAACGCGACCGTGCGGGTCTCGCCCGGCGCCAGGTCGACCGCCCGGAAACCGCACAGTTCCAGCGTGCGCGGCCAGACGGGGGTCCGCAGCCGGCGCAGGTAGAGCTGGACGACGGAACGGCCCCGGCGCCGGCCCGTGTTGGTGATGCCGGCCTCGACGCCGTGCCCTGACAGGCGGGGCGGGCCGTACGCGAAGCTCGTGTACGACAGTCCGTGCCCGAAGGAGTGGAGAGACCCGGCGCTGCCGTCCACGTAGCCGCCGTACTCGGTGTCCTTGTGGTTGTAGTGGACGGGGAGCCGGTCCGCGGAGCGGGGGACGGAGACCGGCAGCCGGCCGACGGGCTCGGCGAGCCCGAGCAGCACCTCGGCGATCGCCTCACCGCCCCACGGGCCGGGGTACCAGGCGGTGAGCAGCGCGGCCGCCGTGTCGGGCACGACGTGCGGGCGGCCCTGGATCAGCACGACCGCCGTCGGCGTCCCCGTCGCGACGACGGCGTCCAGGAGCGCGTACTGGGCGTCGCCGAGCCGCAGTCCGGCCAGGTCGACGCCCTCGCCACAGGTCATCTCGGACACGGCGGTGCGCGCGGCCCCGTTGGCGTCGAAGCCGGTCCCGGCGGAACGCGCGCTGCTGCCGCCCAGCACCAGGACGGCGACATCCGAGGCGGCGGCGTGGGCGATCGCCTCGGGGAGGCCCGACAGGTCGCCGCCGGTGAGGGCGCAGCCCTGGGCGTGGCGTATGTCGATGCCGGGCGGGGCGAGCTCGCGCAGCCCGTCGAGGACGCTGGTGCCGGTGCCGGGCCGCTGCGGGGCGGTGTAGTCGCCCAGTTGGTGGGCGACGGTGCCGGAGTGCGGGCCCAGGACGGCGATCCGGGAGACGGTCGCCGGGGATATGGGCAGCAGGTCGTCGTTGTGGAGGAGGGTGACGGCGGCGCGGGCGAGGGCGGTGCTCAGGTCGCGTCCGACGGCGGGGAGTGGTGACGGGCAGGTGCTGTAGGGCTGTTCGAACAGTCCCAGGCGGAATTTCAACCGCAGGACGCGCGCCACGGCCTCGTCGAGAGCCGCCTCGCTCACCAGCCCCCGCTCGACCGCCGCCTCCAGATGCGTGAAGCCCTCGTCCCACAGGCTCAGATCCACACCCGAGTCGAGTGCGAGGGCTCCTGCGGAGACCTTGTCCCCGGTGATCCGGGCCAGCCGGTCCACAGCCAGTCCGTCCGCCATGACGAGACCCTGGAAACCCCAGCGCTCCTTGAGCAGTTCCCGGAGCAGGGCGCGGTTCCCGGAGCAGGGCAGGCCGTCCACCTCGTTGTACGCGGCCATGACGGCTGCGGCCCCGGCGCGGACCCCGGCACGGGCGGCGGGGAGGTGGATGTCGTGCAGTTCCCGGAGCCCGAGCTCGGACTCGGCGGAGTTGCGGCCGCCTACGGTCGCGCCCTGCCCGGCGAAGTGCTTGAGGACGACCGGGGCCTTGTCGGCGGGGAAGTACTCGGCGGGTGCGCCCTGCATGCCGCGCACCAGCGCCTCCGTCAGCCGTGCGGCCAGGTACGGGTCCTCGCCGAAGCACTCCTCGGTCCGCCCCCAGCGCGGGTCACGGGAGATGTCGAGGGCCGAGACCAGGGCGACGTGCCCGCCACGGGCGCGCAGTTCGGCGGCGGCGTGGGCGGCGGCCCGCTCGTACAGCCCGGGGGCCCACGTGGCGCCGACGGCCAGGTTGACGGGCATGACCGTGCCGTCGAGGGCCATGTGGCCGTGCGGCACCTCCTCGACGAACAGGGCCGGGATGCCGAGCCGGCTGCGCGCGACGACGTGGCGCTGGACGAGGTGCGCCAGTTCGGCGCCGTCGGACGCGCCGGAACCGGTGGCGTGGTCGACCCCCGACCAGGTGTCGGCGCGCAGCAGTCCGTACAGCGCGCCGAGTCCGGCGAAGCGCTCGGTCTCGGCGTACAGGGCGTCGGTGAGCTCGAAGCCTCCGTCGGAGGTGCGGCGGTAGGCGTCCCAGCCGTACATCCGCTGGTTGAGCTGACCGGCCTTCTCGCGCAAGGTCATACGGGAGAGCAGGTCGCGGACGCGGGCGTCGACCGGGGCGGCGGGGTCGCGGTACGGGGGCGTGCCCTGCCGGGTGGCGGTCACGTACGGCCGCCGTGGGCGAGGCGGGCCAGGGCGACGGCGCCCCGGCAGCCGTCGGGGACCCAGTCGAGGGTGAGGCCGAGGGCACGGAGGCGGGTTTCGAGGCGGTCGGTGAGCGGCCCGTCCGGCCCGAGCAGTCCGCCGGTGGCGACCACCCGCTCGCCGGGGCCGGGATCCAACGCCCGTACGGTCTCCGTGAGTTGATCCGCCGCCTCGTCGAGGATGGCCAGGGCGACCGGGTCCTCGGCGTCCCGGGCCGCCGCGACGACCAGCGGTGCGAGCCGTGCCAGGCGGATGGGTGGCTCGGCCATGACGGCGGGGAGCAGGTGCCTGCGGTAGGCCTCGCGCCGGGGGCGGGACCAGGGGGTGTCGTCGTGGGGCGGGAGGGGGCGCCGGCCGACAGCCGGAGAACCGGCCACGCCGCCGATCGCGGCCGCTGCTGGTCCGGACTCCCCCGGACCAACGGGCCCCCGCCCGCCCGCGGCTCCAACTCCTGGGGACTGCCCCGAACCGGCCGACGGCCCGCCCACGGCTCCAAATCCTCCGGACTCCCCCGAACCGGTCGACCACCCGCCCGCACCGGACTGCTCAGGACCGGCCGACCGCCCGCCCGCGGCCCCAGCCCCTCCGAACCGCCCCGAACCAGCCGACTCCCGCCCGCCCTCGCCGCTCGGCCCCGGGCCGGCCGGCCGGCCACCCGCACCTTCAGCCCCTCCCGACTGCCCCGGCCCGGTCACCCGCGGCACCGCCTCGTGCCACCCGTCACCCGACGCGCCCTCCGCGCCGCCGGGGACCACGTCGGGGGACAGTCTGCGCACCGCGCCACCGGCTGCGGCACCGCCGGGCAGGGCGTCGCCCGGCACCCCGAGTTCCCGGCCCACCGTCTCCGCCAGCACGGTCGGCGCGCCCCTGCCGTCGGCCATGCGCAGCGCGGCCCGTACCGCCGCGCGGCCGATCCAGAAGCCGCTGCCGTCGTCGCCGAGGAGCCAGCCGTCGCCGTCCACGGTGACGGCGCCGCGGCGGCCGGTGATGCGCATGGCCACCGCGCCCGTGCCGGCCACCAGGGCGAGACCGTCGGCCGGGGTGCCCGGGGCGGAGGCGAAGGCCGCCTCGATGTCGCTGCCGATGACGGGCGGGCCGGCGTCGATGCCCAGCCGGCGCAGGGCGGCGGTGAGGGCCGCCAGGGCATTGCGCCGCCCCGGCTCGTCGGCGGCGGCGCCGGTCGCGCCCGCGAAACCGCCGGCCACGGCCACGACCCGGTCACGGACCGCCTCCGGCACGGCCCGCCCGACGGCCTCGGCGAGGTGCTCGGTGAGCTGCGGCACAGGCACGGTCAGGGCGTTGCCGGGCCCGGCGGCGCCCTCGCCCACCGGACGCCCGTCGTCCGCCGTCGCCAGAACCGCCCGGGTCCGCGTGCCGCCCGCGTCGAGACCGACCACCAAGTCTCGGCACTCCTGGTTCAATTCATTACCCATCGCCGACTATGGTGATTGATGCATTCACCCAGGGCAAGACCCGACCCGAGGAGGATCCCATCCCTACGCTCCGCTTCGGCGTCAACTACACGCCCCGCCGCGGCTGGTTCCACTCCTGGCACGACTTCGATCCGAAGCACGCCCGCGAGGACCTGGACCAGATCGCCGCCCTCGGTCTGGACCACGTCCGGGTCTTCCACCTCTGGCCGCTCCTCCAGCCCAACCGCACACTCATCCGCACCGCCGCCGTGGACCAGCTGGCGCACCTGGTCGACCTGGCGGCCGAGGCCGGTCTCGACGTCCTGGTGGACGGTGTGCAGGGTCATCTGTCCAGCTTCGACTTCTACCCGGAGTGGACCCGCGGCTGGCACCACCGCAACGTCTTCACCGACCCGGAGGCCGTCGCCGCCCAGGCCGGACTCATGCGGACCCTCGCCCGCGCCCTCGCCGGACGCCCCAACCTCATCGGCCTCCAGCTCGGCAACGAACTCAACAACCTGGTCGAGCACAACCCCGTGACCCCGGACGAGGTGGACCACTACCTCGACACCCTGCTGGACGCCACCCGCGAGCACCTGCCCCACGGCCGGCTCGCGACCCACTCCGCCTACGACGCGGCCTGGTACGGCGACGACCACCCCTTCACCCCGCAGGCCTCGGCCCGCAAGGGCGACGTCACCACCGTCCACCCCTGGGTGTTCTCCGGCGACTGCGCCCGCCGCTACGGCCCCCGCTCCCCGCAGGTGCTGCACCTCGCCGAGTACGGCACGGAACTCGCCAAGGCCTACGCCGAGGATCCGGCCCGCCCGGTCTGGGTCCAGGAGACGGGCGCCCCGGAACCGCACATCCCGGCGGCGGACGCGCCCGACTTCGCCCGGGCGACCGTACGGAACGCGGCCGGGTGCGAGGGACTGTGGGGCGTGACGTGGTGGTGCTCGCACGACGTGGACCGCTCGCTGGCCGACTACCCGGAACTGGAGTACACCCTGGGCCTGTTCGACGCGCGGGGCGTCGCCAAGCCGATCGCGACCGCCCTCGCCGAGACGGTCGCCGAGGTCCGCGCGGGGCACCACCCGGCACGCCCCCGCGAGACGGCCCTGGTCCTGGACTGCACGCCGTCCACGCGTTCCGTGTCCGGCCCGGGCGGTGCCTACTTCGACGCGTGGATGGACCTGCGCACGGAGGGCGTCCGCCCGGCGGTGGTCCTGGCGGCCCGGGCGGACGACGCCGCGTACCTGGCGGCGCGCGGCGTCAAGGAGGTCGTACGGGTGCCGTAGGGCTCAACTGCCCGCCAGCACCTCGGCGACGGCCCGCAGGTTCACCCGCCCCCGCCCGTAGGAGCACAGCGCGCCGCCCTCCGGCAGCCCGGTGTCGACCCGTACGGCATCGGGCCGCCGGGCCAGCAGGGCGGCGCGCAGCCGTCCCTGCCAGGGGTGCAGCCCGGCGTCGCAGGTGGCGACGACCAGCGGTGCGTCACCGGACGCGCGCAGGACGGCGTCCACGACGGCGGCCGGATCCGCCGGCTCCCCGGTGACCGCCGTCCCGGTGGCCGCGGGGTCGGCGGCGCGCACCTCGGTCAGCAGGTCCTCGCCGCCCCAGTTGAGGGCGGGGTGCGGCGGCGGGAACAGGTCGACGACATGGGCGCCGCGCACGGCCGGCGGCACCGGCCGGCCGCGGACAGCCCGGCGCGCCGCCTCCAGCCCGGCCCCCGCGTCCCAGCCGTCGACCGCCCCGGACGGAACCGCGTACCGCCCGGCGAGCCGCCGCACCCGCCCGGCGGCCTCCCACAGCCGCTCCCCGGACAGCGCGCCGGAGCGCAGTGCGCCGAGCACCGCGTCCCGGCAGGCCAGGGTGACCTCCAGGTCCGGCACGGCCACGATCACCTGGTCGGCACCCGCCGCGAGGGCGATCCGCGCCCCGGCGGCCTCGCCGTAGCGGTCGGCGATCGCCTTCATCTCCAGCGCGTCACTGACCAGGACCCCGTCGAAGTCCAGCTCGTGCCGCAGCAGATCGCCCAGGATGCGGCGGCTCAGGGTGGCGGGCCGCTCGGGGTCCAGCGCCGGGAACACGACGTGCGCGCTCATGATCATCGGCACGCCCGCGTCGACGGCCGCGCGGAACGGTTCGAGGTCGGCCCGCAGTTCGTCGTACGGCCGCGGATCGACGGCGATGCCGTGGTGGCTGTCGGTCTCGGTGCCGCCGTGGCCGGGGAAGTGCTTGGCGCAGGAGGCGATGCCGCGCGCCTCGGTGGCGGCGATCCAGGCCCGCAGATGCCGGGCGGCGAGCGCGGGTTCGGCACCGAAGGAACGGGTGCGCACGATCGGGTTGCGCGGATGGTGCTGGAGGTCGGCGACCGGGGCGTAGGAGACCGTGATGCCGAGGGAGGCCAGGTGCCCGGCCAGGGCGTCGGCACAGCGGGCGGTCAGTCCGGGTTCGTCGACGACACCGAGCGCGAACGACCCGGGCACCTCGGGAGCGCCGGCACCCGCCAGGTGCCCGATTCCGCCGCCCTCGTTGTCGATCCCCACGAGCAGGTCCGGCCGGACGGCCCGCAGCTCCTCGGTGAGCCGCCGCACCTGCTCCGCGTCCCGCACGTTGCGGGTGAACAGGATGACCCCGCCGAGCCCCCGGTCGACGAGCCGCTTGAGCTCGTCCGGAACACCCGTGGTCCCGGCGAACCCCGCGACGAGACAGCGGTGGGCGGCCTCGTCGAGGTCGGCGGTGAGGCCGGCGGGGCTTGCGGAGGTGCGCGTGGAGGAGGTCACCCCGCACATCCTCTGGCTCACTCAGCCGTAAGTCAACGGCTCTACGGTTCAGCAATTCAGCATCCGAACGCGCGTCTGTCGGTCACCGGAAGGCGACAGCGCAGAAACCCACGAGGTAGGAGACGGCGAAGATGACCGGTACCCATTGCTCGACGTGCGTCAGGGGCATGTACTTGCGCCAGTCACGCCCCTCTCCGGACGCCTTCCACTCCGCCCGGGAGTACGCGTAGGCCGGGAGCCGCTCCTCCAAGGCCCCGATCACCGCCCACTTGGCGAAGTTGAGCTGCCGGTACGAACGCACCATGACGTACCACGCCGCGCACTGGGCGAGCAGGATGACCAGTCCGGCCAGCAGCAGCAGGACCGGAAGGCCGGCCACGCCCCGGGCCGCGACCGCCGCCAGGGCCGCCACGACCGCGCTGTTGAGCGACAGGAAGAAGGTGTTGGTCAGAGCGCGCCGCGAACTGACCCGGTCGGCCATCTCCACACAGAGCTTGTACTGCTCCAGTACCGCCTGCCGGTACCTGTCCTCCGCCTCCGTGTAGCCGGACGGCCCGACCGCCTCGTTCCACAGCACGTCCCCGATGTCGCTCATGCCACCAGCATGACGAAGGAGGTGAGCCGCTCACCCACGGCTGGCTCCTTCCGGCCACACCACGTCCACCGGGATGCCGGCCTCCCGGGCCGCGAGCACCGCGTCGGCGGTGCCCCCGCCCCTGCCGCTCGGGGGCTCGCCGTTCCATACGGCGACGAGCCGGTCGGCGCGTGCCAGCAGTACGGCGTTGGCGGCGTCGTACGCCTGCCGGCCGGCCCTCTCGTAGGACAGCGCGAGCACCTCGTCAGCGGCTTCGACGAGCCGGTCGAACAGCCGCGCATGGCCGGCCTCGGCGTGGATCCGGCGGTAGTCCCCGGAGGGGATGACCACGACCAGGCGTCCGCCGACGGCGAGGACGGCCTCGGCGAACAGGGAGTCGGCGCCTTTGGCGATGCAGGAGACACCGACCAGTTCGTCCGCGACGGCACGCCGCCCGAGCAGGTCGTCCAGGGCGGTGCGCACCAGAGGGACGCTGTCGTCGGTCAGGTCCATGTGCCCGGTCACGGCGAGGGTCGTCACGGTCCTCTTCCCATCGGTGCGTCAGCGGATCGTGGCTCACCCTGGCACGATCCGGTCACCTCGCACAGGCCGGGCGGCGCTCGTCGTCGACGCCTCGCCGACGGCGAGCCCGGTTCCGGGGTACGCCTCACGGGGGAATCGAATCCGGCCATGTCGTTCCCAGTGCCCCCAACTGGTGTGGATCGCCTCCAGGTTGCGCTCGAACCCCCCTAGAATCGGCGCGACATCACGGCCGCACACGGCCGTCCTGAGCCGAGTAGGACTGCGTCGAGCACGAGCCTCCCAGCCTTGTTCCTCGGCGCGCGGCGTTCGCGAACGGGGGATGTTGGGATGCCCGCTGCCAATGAGGCCGACGGGGCGCTGTTCGCGTTACCCGTGGTCGTCCCCAGGACGACCGAGTACACGCGCCTGGGGGCGCCGCCCGAAGCGACGGCCGACGAGATCCGCGCCGCGGCCAATCGCCACGACGCCCGGCTGAGGGCCCGGGGCGCGAGCGACGAGGAGATCGCCGCCGCGCACGCCGCCAGTATCGAGAACGCCGAGGCCCGTGCCGCTCACGACGCCCGGTTCCCACCGCTTGAGCTGCTGCGCCTCGTGCCGACCTGGGAGCCGATGTTCGACGCGGACGAGAAGGCGATCGGCCTGGCCGTACTGCGCAGGGAGATCGAGGCCTTCCTGACAGCGGCAGGCGAGTCCGTCCATCACCCCATGGACACCACCCGTACCGACTTCACCGGCGACTTCGCCCGCACCCATCTGCTCGACGGCTTCGCCGGCGAGTGAACCCCGGAGGTCCCCCATGGAAGACGAGCTGCACCGGGTCGTCGGCATCGACCTGGGCACCACCTACTCGGCCGTCGCCGCCTACCACGCCGACGACTACGCGCCCAAGATCCTCGCCGACCCCGAACGCGAGGGGGCCGCCGCCGTCGCCATGCCCTCGGTCGTCCGGCTCGACCCGGCCACCGGCGTCCTGGTCGTCGGGCACGACGCCAAGGACGCCATCAACGAAGGGCCCGGCACCGAGGGCACCTTGGTGGAGATCAAGCGCGAGATGGGAGCGGTGTTCGACGAGAAACTGCTCGACCGCTTCGGCGCGCGGGGCGTCTACCAGGTGGAGGACCCGGTGCGGGCCCGGCTCGGCGACGAGTGGCTGCGCCCGCAGGAGATCAGCGCCCTGGTGCTGATGAAGATGAAGTGGATCGCCGAACAGTCGCTGGGCGGAGAGATCCACGACGCGGTGGTCACCGTGCCCGCCTACTTCATGGAGCGGCAGAAGAAGGCCACCGAGGAGGCCGCGCTGCTGGCCGGCCTCTACCCCCGTCAGCTCATCCCCGAGCCCACCGCCGCCGCCATCGCCTACGGCGTCGACCGGGCCGAGTCCGAGCGGCAGGTCTACCTGGTCTTCGACCTGGGCGGCGGCACGTTCGACGTGTCGATCATCGAGACCCGGGAGGACGAGATCGAGGTCATCGCGACCGCAGGCGACCAGCGGCTCGGCGGCGGCGACTTCGACGACGCCGTCGCGGAGTGGATCAAGCGGGAGCTCGGCGACACCCTTCCGAAGGACGTCGAACCGCTCCAGATCAAGGCGGCCGCGGAGGCGGCGAAGCGCGAGCTGTCCCTGCGGTCCACGACCAGCATCGACCTCGGCGGCGGAACCACCGCGCTGGAGCTGAGCCGGGACACCTTCGAGGCACTGATCCAGCCGATCCTCGACCGGTCCCTTAAGCAGGTCGACGAGGCGCTGAAGTTCGCGCGGAGCGCCAAGGGTGTCCTGCCCGAGCACGTCAACGCGGTGCTGCTCGTGGGCGGTTCGACGCGTATCCCGCAGGTCAAGCGGATGCTCCTGAACCACTTCGACCGGGACGAGGGGTTCGTGCGCGGCGACGCCAACCCCGACACCCTGGTCGCGCGGGGCGCGGCGATCGTCGCCAACCGGTTCGAGGCCTCGCCCGCCTTCGACCTCGCGACCCGGCCCACCGCCGAGCGGTCCGCGGACGACCAGGACTACGCCGTCACGCTGATCACGGAGCACACCCTGGGCGTGGGCGTGCAGGACGGCGAACTCAGCGTGCTGATCCCGCGCGGCACCAAGATCCCGGCCCGCCAGGTGCGGACGTACACCAACCCCGATCAGGCCCCCCGCATCGAAGCGGTCATCTACCAGGGCGAGGACAAGTACGTCTACAACAACACCCTGATCGGCACGATCCACCTCGACGACATCGAACGCCGCCCGCAGGGCTACCACGAGTTCGAGGTCGAGTTCAGGCTCGATGTGAACGGGCTGCTCGGGGTGCAGGTCACCCACACCAACACGGGGCGGGAGTACCAGGCGACCTTCGACCAGAGCACCACCATCGGCAAGCTGGACGAGCTGGCGGAGCGGCGGGCGGCACTGGCGCGGCTGTTCGCGACGGTGCTGCCGGCCGGCACGGCGGAACCGGCGGGAGAACCGCAGGACGGCGGATCAGCGGAGTTCGCGGTCCCGTCACCGGTGGCCGCCGCGGTGCCCGGACCGGTCGCCGCCGGCCTGCCGGGCCCGGTCACCACGACAGTGCCCGAGCCGGTCGCCACCTCGGTCCCCGGACCGGGCACCACCACGGTGCCCGAGCCGGTCACCACGGCAGTGCCCGGACCGGTCACCGCCACGACCCCCGCCTCCGTCCCCGCTCAGGGCGGCCCGGACCCGTCCGTGGACGCGCCCGCCACCGGCATCGATCCCGCCGCCGTCCCGGCCGAGTACCGCCGCATGGTCAAGAAGGCCCTGCGCGCGGGACGGGACGGCCAGGCTCCGCCCGCTCTCACCGCAGCCCTGGGCGCGTTCTGGGAGGCTGTGCGCGCCGGTGCCGACGAGGACACGCTGGACGAGCTCGCCGACGTGCTCGAGGACGAGCTTTGACCACGACCCTGGAGGCCTCCCAGGCGGCCGTCGCCGCGGAACTCGACGCCGAGTACGTCGGCGTCGGCTGGTGGGGCACGCTCCACCGGGCGCCGCACCGCCGCCGCTGGTACCGGCTGATCCCGGTCGAGGAGATCGACGGCGACCAGCGCTCCGAACTGCTGGCCTGGCACACCCGGCCGCGCCGGCCCGAGCTGGTTCCCGTGGTGCCCGGTGAGCAGGGCGAGCAACGGCAGCTCGGCGGGCGCTGGTTCCAGGTCGTCAGCTACGAGACCGACGCGCCCCGCTCTCTCGCCGACGCCCTCGCCGAGCGGGCGGCGGCCGCACGGCTCGCGTCCGTGGCCGGGGCGCTGCGCGCGCTCCCGGCCTGGCGTGCGGCGATCGGCCCCGAACTGGTCGCCCTGCCCGGCGACATCGTGCTGAGCGGACACGGCCCGCTGCTGCTGCCGCTGCCCGCCTGGGGAGCGCCGTCCGTCGGGCAGCTCTTCGCGGAGCCGGAGCGGCTCGCGTACCTCGCGCCGGAAGCGGCTCGCGGTCTCCCGGCCGGTGACCGGGACTCCGGTCTGCACGCCCTGGGCGTCGCGGCGCTGCGCTGCTTCGAGTCACCGCCGGACGCCGGCACGGAGCGGCTCCTCCAACGGGCGGCCTGCGCCGCGGTGTTCGCTCCCCGGCCGCACGACAGCCGGCTGCCGTCCTGGACGCGGCGCGTGGAGCCGGTCCGCGCGGCACACGAACAGCTGCGGACCCTCGTCACGGGCCCCGGGAGCACCGATCCGGTGCGGCTGGCCGACGCCCTCGACGAGGCACGCCGCGCGATGGACCCCCTGGTCGCGGTGCGTTCCCTCCGTACCGCGGGCCGGCCTCGCAATGCCGTCGGACTCGCCCACGCCGCGCTGGTCGACAGCCCGGGCTACCCGCTGCTGATACTCGCCGCGGAGATCGCCCACCAGGATCTGCGCGACCCGCTGGAGGCGCTGTCCCTGCTGGAACGCGCGGTGCAGGCGGACCCGGGGCGCCCCGAGGCGTACGCGGCACAGCTGTCGATCATCGGCGGTCTGTGGGCGGTCGTGCAGGGGCGGCTCGCCGGGGCCACGGACGGCTCGTTCGCCCACCGGCTCCTGACCACGGCCCGCACGGCGTTCGACCGGCTGCCGTCCGACCGGCGCCGGGACCACGCCCACGAGATGGCCCTCTGTCTCATCGGCCAGGGCGAACTGGCCGAGGCCAACGCCTTCGTGCACCGGTGGCTGCACGACGGCACCACGCTGATGTGGTGGCGTCTCGACCTCATGCTCGACTACGCCGAGACCTTCCTGCTGCTGGGCCGCCTGGACGAGGCCGAGCAGGTCGCCGACCAGGTCCAGGCGGGGCTCCGGCGCCTCCGGGAGAACGGCCAGATGGCACAGCGCGACATCCATGAACACGGCATGAGGTACGCGGACCTCGTCCGGGATCTGCACCACAGGCGCGGCGGGGGGTCCGGGGCGTGATCACGATTCTGCTGGCGGTCGTCCTGCCCCTGCTGCTCCTTTCCGTCCTGGCCGGCGCCGGGTACTTCCTCCTGGTGCTGCCGAGCCGCTGGCGGTTGCCGTACGAGCGGTCACTGGTCCTGCTCGACAGCGACGACCGCGACGAGCTGGAGCGGGCCGACCAGCTGCTCGGGCAGGCCGTCAACGCGGGGCCGAGGGGGCGGGCGCTCGACCGGATCCGGTTCGCGCAGGCCTATGCGCGGGCGATGCTGGGGCGGCACGATCCCGCCCGCTACGGCGCCGCCGCGACCGTCCTCGACGAACTGATCGCCACCGAGGGCCGCACGGCGGACACCGCCTACCTCGAACTGTGGGTGCGGGCGCAACTGAAGAACCACGACCGCGTCACCGACCTGTACGCGGAGCACGCGGAGCTGCTGGACGCCCGCCCGCAGAGCCGTCGTATCGCCGCCGTCTCCCACCTCCAGCTGGCCGTCGAGCACTGGCGGCGGCGGGAGACCGAGGGGGCGCTGCACCACTTCGACCGGGTCCGGGAGCTCGGTGAACTCACCGACCGGATCCCGCCCGAGGTGAACGACCTCCAGCTCGTCAAGGGCGTCCAGTCGGTGTTCGACGGGCGCACCGACGACGCCCGCGACGCGTTCACGGGAGCGCGCGAGCGTGCCGGGCAGCGGGGACTGCCGACGGTCGAGGCCGAGTTGGGGATTCTCGTCTGCGACTGGGCGGACGGCGATCCCGCCGAGCTGGGGGAACGGCTGGCCCGGCTGTCCGGGCAGGTGGCGGAGCTCCCCGCCGACGAACCCACGACGGAACTGCTGCGCACCGGCGTCGAGGTGCTGCGACTGGTCGCGCTGGTGCGGGAGTGGCTCGGCAGGCCCGCCCTGTCCGGGGCACCGAGCCCGTCCGACTTCCTGGAGCTGGAGCGGCGGGCGGCCGCGGTGCGCGAGGCGGACCCCGACCTCGGCGACGCCGCGCTGGTCGAGGGCCTGGTCCGCTACTACTTCGCCCTGAGCCAGCCCGAGCGCCGGCAGGCTCTGGACGTACTGGACGAGGGCAGGAACCTCTCCAAGGGCATCACACTGCCCGAGGTGCTGGACCTGATGGAACGCGAACGTGCCCTCGGTGACGAGGGCGATGCCGTCTCCCGGTACCTCGTCCTCGTGGGCGAGTTCCTCGACGATCCGGACCGCTCCCCCGAGGACCGGGCCCACTACCGACGGCTGAAGGACAGGTTCCGGCAGTTCGGCGACCCGGGCGACCTCGACACGAGGGCCGTTCCCCGGCAACGGGCCCCGCAGGACGACGTCCGGCGCCGCAACGAGGCCCTGCGCCGCCGTGTCGAACTGATCGTGTACCCGCGACTGCGCGACCTCGCCGAGGACGCCCCCGCCAAGGTCGCCCTGCGGGCGCTGCTGGAGGAACTCGAGGCCGCCTCCCGGGTGTACGGCGACGGCGCGTCGGTCCTGCACGAAGCGGAGCACAAGCTGATCACCACCACCGGAGAGATCCTGCTGCCCGAGGAGACCGATGACCAGGATCGTGCCTAGGCGGCTCGCGCCCGGGCGACGGACCGGCGCACCCACGACCGGGCGGCTGGCCGGACTGCTGCCCGGGCGGGGCCGCACGACCGACCGTGCCGCGTTGCTCGACCGGCTCCCGGCCGTGGAGAGCCGGCCCGCGGCGGACGAGAAGCAGCTCTTCGAGCAGGCCGGACTGGCCCGGGTGTTGCTGCTGATGGCGAAGGTCGACCAGGAGTCCGAGTACCTGCTCTGCCGACGGCTGGCCGAACACGCGCTGGGCACGGTGCCCGATCCGGGCGAGGTGTCGGAGCTCGGGGAGTCGCCCGAGCCCGGAGGGGAGTACACGTGACCGGTACGTCGGAGAGCCGCCACTCGTTCCGGGACATCGACCCCGTCCAGTCGCTGCGGACGCCGTCGTTCGAGTTCGCGGAGATCGGCCGCCAGGCGGACCTCGCCGAACACGACCGGCGGCTGGACGAGCTGGCCCGCAGGGCGAACACCGCACCCGTCGCGGACCGCCTGCTGGACCTGTCCCCCGTCGCCGCCAGTGCCCTCGAGGAGATGTCGCTGGTCATCGGCGACGACGGCGAGGACCTGCTGGAGGACGGCCGGGCGAACGCCCACGCCGGTGAGTACGCCACGGCCCTGGAGCTCCTGACCGAATACCTGCGCGGCAGGCCGGAGCACCAGGAGGCCCGCTACCTGCGCGCGTTCTGCATGTACCGCCTGGACGGGCAGGACCAGGTGGAGGCCCTGCGCATCCTGCTGCCGCTGCGCGACGAGCCGATGGACGACGGCCTGCGCGAGCAGGTCCTCGAGCTCCGCCGCGAACTGCGCCGCCGTGTCACCCCACTTGAGGTCGGCGCCTACGCCCGCACGGCCCGCTCCGACCCCGAGGGAGCGCTGGAGCGTGCGGAGGCGTTCCTCGAACTGGTCCCGGAGGAAGGTTCCCTGTCCTGTCTCGTCGCCCTCGGCCAGGCCAAGGCCGGCGACCTGGAACGGGCCCTGGACACCGCCACCCGGGGCGCCGCGGACGCGGAGGTCGACAAGGAACAGGTCGCGGCGCTGGCGCGCAAGCTGCTCCTGCCGTATGTGCGCCCCGCCGCCGCTCGCGCCGTCGCGGCGTTCAAAGCACACGACCCGCGCCTGGCGCGGGTCGAGCTGTCCCGCATGGATCCGCGTTGGCGGCACAACGCCGTCATCGAGGATTTCGACGCCTACCTCGCCCTGTGCGTCACCGGCTGGAACCACACCTCACCACCCGCGCCGCGGCTGCCCGACGACCGCGCCGACGACCTCTACTCGCTGATCGCCGAGGCGGACGGCCAGCAGGCCGCGGCGCTGATGCAGGCCGGCCTCGTGGACGTGGCGGAGCAGGTGCTGTCCCTCGTACTGCCCCTGGTCCCGGGCTTCCGCTGGCTCAACTTCCTCTACGCCGCCTGCCTGTTGCGGCTGGGCCGCGATCCGGAGCGGGCGGCGGCGTGTGCCGAGATCGCCGTGCGGGACGCCACCATCGCCCAGGCCGGCGAACTGCTGGAGGCGATCAGGGGCTGGCAGGAGGCGGCGGTCATCAACCCGGTGGTCGAGGAGTACCTCGCCGCCATGAAGTCGGTGAGCGGCGGTGTGTCGCCCGATCGCCTGGCCAGGCTGCGCACCCGGCTGACCGTCCTGGAGCGGGGGCTGCCCGCGGTACGGGCGGCGGCGCGGAGCGAGTCGGGCAGGCAGGTCGTGCAGGAGCTGGAGAAGGCGATCGGCCGGCGGCTCGCCGAGATCGCGGACGCCGTCGTCGTGGCCGAGCTCTACGAGAGGTACGACGCCATCATGGCCCCGGTACAGGGCGGTGTCACCGGCACCGCGGCGGCGGACCGGCTGCCCCGGTCCCTCGACGACCTGGCCGCGCGGATCAAGGACAAGCGCCGGGCGGCCGGGAAGGGCGCCGGGCAGGAGCCGTTCGAGAAACTGACGGAGCTGGTCACCGCGCGCCAAGCGGAACTCGACCGGGTGCGGACGGGGTTGCGGGTGTCGGACCTCGTCAAGCGGTTCAACGAGCTGGTCGAGCCCCCTCGGACCCCGGATCCGTACACGGCGCGCACGAAGCTGGCCGGGATCCGCGAGGAGGCCCGCGGGCTCCGCCGGAGCCACAAGAAGACCCTGGACCCCCGGGAGACCGCACTGCTCGACGAGCTGATCACCACCATCACGAAGGTGCTGGGCCGATGACGGACACCACGGGGGCCGCGTCCGGCACCGACTGGGACGTGTTCATCAGTTACGCCCGCGAGGACTACATCCAGGCCAAGGACCTGTACGACGCGCTGAGCGGCTTCGTGACCGCCGACGGTGCGGCGCCCAGGATCTACCTCGACGTGTCCCGCACCAGCGGCACCCCGCTCGGCGCGGACTGGCAGACCTTCCTGGAGGAGGCGCTCCCCCGCAGCCGGCACATCGTGGCGCTCTACTCGCCGACGTACTTCGACAAGGACGTCTGCCAGTGGGAGCTGCACGAGGCGTACAAGCTGAACCCCCCGGAGGGCGGCCGGCTCATCCCGCTGCTCATCCACCCGGGGGCGGTGGCGAAGGTGCCGTACATCGTGCACCGGATCAACTGGATCTCCACGACACGGCCGCGCTGGATCGACGAGGTGTGCAAGGCGGTGGGGCTGCACCCGGCCGAGACCGGCGCCGTCCTCCGCTTCGACACCCCGGTCACCGGCGCGGTCGCCGGTCACACGCTGCCGTCCGTGAAGGTGACCGGCTCGGCACCGGACGGCATGTCCCCGTGGCCGTCCGGGGCGACGGTCACCCTGACCGCGCAGCCGGACACCGCCGAACTGACCGGGACGCTCTCCACGCCGGCCGCCGGCGGCACGGCGGTCTTCGGTGACCTCGCGTTCCGTACGCCCGCCCCGGAAGTACGGCTCGTCGCGACCGCCCCCGGCTGCGAGCCGGTGCTGACCCCGCCCTTCGAGGTGCGGGCCCCCGAGGAACAGCCGCCCTGGGACGACGAGCCCGACCGTCCCGTCCTCGCGGCGCGCGGGCACCCGGTCTTCTTCCCCGACGGCCGGGCGCTGGCCGTGCGCGACGGGCGGACCCTGACCGTCCATACGGCGGAGCACGAGGCCGCCGGCACGGCGGAACTCAGGGAGCGGCCGCGGCTGTGGGCGCGCGGGGAGAGCTGCGTCGCCGTCGCCGACTGGTCGGGGCGCGTCGTCCTGGCGGCGCCGGACGGGCGGACCCGGGTCGTGGACCTCCCGGCGTCCCACGGTGGGCGGCTCAACGTGCCGGGGGCGCTGGCCTTCGCCGGGGACGTGCTGTACGCGGGGACGTGGGGCGGGAAGGTCTGGTCGGTGTCGCTCGACACCGACGATCCGGAGCCGGTGCTGGAACACCGGGCAGGCGTCCAGGTGCTGGCGGCGGACGGCTCGGGACTGCTGGTGGGCGGCCTGGACGGCACACTCGCCCATTACACGGACGGCCGGGCCGGCGCCGAGCACCTGCTGGAGCCGGTACTCCTCGCCCTCACACGCGTACGGAACTTCGCCCTCGTCGTCGGGGAGCGCCACGTGTACCGGCTGGACCTGACCAGTGGACGGCTGCTCAAGGTCACCCAGCCGGTGAGGGCGGTCACCGGGACCCTGCCGGGCGGTGAACTCACGGCGATCGTGGACGCGTCCGGCCAGGGCGTGTGCTTCGACGCCGAGCTGGCGGTACGGGTCGGATTCGGCACGGTGCCGGGTGCGCGGCCGGTGGGTTCCGGTGCCGGGGGGCGGCTGCTGGTCATGGAGTATCCCGACGGTTCCCACGCCCTGGTCCGCGACGGCCGCACCACCTATGTCGCCGGGCATCCGATGACCGTCTCCCCGGACGGGTCGCGGGCGGCGGTGTCGGACGGCGAGCGGCTGCTGATCCTGTCTCCCGAGGAGCTGGAGGAGCCGTCGTGACATCCCGTACGGCGCTGGAGAACCGGCCCGAGGTGCTGCGCCGCCTGGCCGACGGGCTGTGGTCCGACCTGGAACAGGGACAGCCCCTCCCCCAGGGCCAGCTGGACGCGGCCGTCGAGGCCTGCTTCCGGATCGGCGTGCATCCCGCCACCGACCCGGCGACCGCGCTGACCATGCTGACGCGCGCCCACCGGCTGGACGACACGAACCCCAAGCACCCGTATCACGTGGGGCTGCTCTACCTGCGTCACGGCCTGCCGGAGGCCGCCGTCCCCTGGTTCAGGACCGCGGCGGCCCTGTCCCCCGGCAACCACCGCGTCTGGGCCCATCTGAGCCTCGCGTACCGCGCGATGGACCACCAGGGGAAGAGCGCGGACGGCGGCCATCGCGCGCGTGCCGAGGCCATCGCGGGCAAGATCCGGGAGGGCCGCCACGACTTCGCCCCGGAGGACGCGGAGGAAGGCGCGGAAGGCGGGAAAGGCGGGGAAGGCGAAGAAGTCATGGCAGGCGAGAAGGGCACGGAAGGCGTGCCGCCGACCGCCCAGCCGCTGCTCCGCCCCGGCGCGTGCAGGTGGACCGGCGTCCACGACATGACGGCAGACAGCAGGCTGCGCGGCAACACCACCACGCACACCCGGGACGTACTCGCCGCCGAACTGGAGAGCATCGCCGAACTGGCCGGCCGCCGCCGGGGACGGACGGCCGCGTTCACCGTCCTCGCCGTGCAGTGGATGGTGTACGGCTATCCGGTGACGACCGTCCGCCGCCTGGCGAAGCGGCTCCCGCCGGACGACGGCCCCGCGACACGGATGCTGCACCTGGTGTGCGACCTCTTCGAGACGGACGTCCACGAGCTGCCGGACCGGCTCGCCACCTGCCTCGCCGACCGCTCCCTGCCCGACGTGCTCATCGCGCTGATCCACCGCGGGCGCCTGTTCCGGCGCCCGCTGGTGTTCCCGGACCTGGGTGCCCACGCGGCGGCACGGGAGTTCACCGACGGCGATCCCGAACGGCACGAGAAGGCGCTGCGTTCGGCGGCGGAACAGCTCGCGGCCGCCCCGGCCGAGCCGATGGCGGACGTTCCGCGGGCGACCGGTCCCGCCGAACAGGACGCGCCCGGTCCCGACGAGCGGCTGGCCTTCTTCGAAATGGCCGCCGCCGGTCTGACCGACCTCGCGAAGGACGTCCAGGCGCATGCCAAGAGCCTGGCCGGGGCCACGGTGACGGACACGGCCGGCTACGCCCGCGTCGCCGGCGACCGGGACGTGCTGACGGATCTCGTCAAGCGCCTGGAGACCGTACGGCAGGCCCGGCTGGAGGAGCTCCAGCGGTTTCAGGAGTCCGAGCCGTCGGGTCTGGTGATGGCCTTCGAGGAGTTCCAGCGGCGGATCGGCGCGTGCCAGGCCTCGTTCCAGGAGCCGCTGGGCAGCCTGCGGACCATCCTGAACAAGCGGGTCGCCAAGCGGCTGGCCGCGAAGGAGAAGGATTTCGGGGCGGCCGAGCCCGCGCCGGGCGACCAGGTGCTGGAGCTGCGGAACCGCCTGTCCGCCCTGGAGACGGAGCCCGCCGGCACCCTCACCCCCGACGACCGGCTGGCCCTCTTCGAGGAGACGGCCACCCGGCTGGCCGGCATCACGCAGGACGCCCTCGACCACGCCAAGGCTCTCGCCAAGGCCACCGTCGCGCAGGAACCGGACTACGCCCGCGTTCTGGGAGACCAGCAGCTCCTCATCCACCTGGTCGACCGGCTGGAAGCCGTCCGGCTGGACCGGTTGGATGCGTTGCAGCAGCTCAAGGCCCCCGAGGCGTCGGCGTCCGGCCTGCTGATGTCCTTCGCGGAGTTCCACCGGCGGGTGGAGGAGTGCGAGACTCGCTTCCAGGAAGGCCCGGGCGGTATCCGCAACATCCTCAACAAGAGGGTCCGCAAGCAGCTGGCGCCGAAGCAGGCGGAGTTCGCGACCACCGCCCCCGCGCCGTCGCCGTCCGCCCTTGCGCTCGCGGAGCGCCTCGCCGGCCTGGACACGACGCCCGACGCCCCGGCGGCGACCGGGGCCCCGGTGTCGACCGACGCGTCGCCCCCTGCCCGGCGTCCCTCACCGCCGCCACCGGACGCCCTGGCAGGTCCCCGCGAGCGGGTGCGGCACGCCCTCGCCGTCGCCGAGCAGGCCCTCGACGAGAACTTCGCCGAGGCCTGGCGGACCCTGGAGGCCTATCCGGCCGAGTTGAGGCACCGGGACGCGGTCGTCCTGTTGCGGACCTACCTCGGCGGGAAGCAGGCGGAGGCCGACCAGCGGCTGGGCCGGTCGGCGGCGGCCCGGCGGCGCTGGAACGCCATGCTCGCCGACGACCCCCTGAGGCCGGCCGTACTGCGCAACCTCGCGGTGGCGCACACCACCGCGGGTGACCTGGGCCAGGCCGCGCACGCGTGGCGGCGCCACCTCGAAGCGCTGTACCTGGAGGCCGTGCTCGACGGGGACCTGCGCCGCGGCGCCGCCGAACGCGCCGAGCTGCATCGGGTGCTGGCCGCGTCCTTCGGTACGGCCGCGCTCTGTCCGCGCGCCACGGGCGACCGGGAGACCGAAGAGGACACGGCGCAGGTGGTGCCGCTGTTGGCCAGTGCCGGCAAGGTCACGGCCGCTGTCGCCCACCTGCGGCTGGAGGAGCTCAACCACATGCTCACCCAGCGCCGTCCGACCCTCCTGCTCGGCGTCGGCCGCTCCGTCGAGGACACCGCCCTGGCCGCCGCCCGGGACCGTCGCAAGGCCGCCGTCGAAGCGGCGGTACCGCTGCTCCCGCCCAGGGTCAGAGCGGTCTTCCGGAAACTGTGCGACGAGATGATCGACGCCGCGTACGGCGAGGCGTCGCAGACGCGGGGACGCACCCGGCGGGCCGGAGACGAGGCCGAGGACGAAGCGCACCTGGAATGGGCGCGGGACCGTCTCCTGTGGAAGCTGCGGCTCGACAACGCCGTGCGGGGCCAGAGCGCACAGTGGCCGCTCACCGAGTACTCGGGCGACGTCCTGGCGGGCCTCGACCGCGTCGACTCGCTGCTCCTGGACCCGGCGGACCCGGGGCTGCTGATCAGCGCCCAGAAGCTGGGCGTCCAGGGAGATGCCGCGCAGGTCCTCGAGAAGTACAACCAACTCGCGCGGCATGCCGCCGACTTCGCCCTTCAGTTCATCTACGAGGCCGCCGAGGAGGCGGCGTCCGGCCACGCGACGCGGAACTTCTCCGACCGGTTCCGGCGGACGACCCGCTCCTGGGGGCGCAACGACGACACCATCCCTGAGCGCTACTCCGGCCTCCTGGACGATCCGCAGAGCCTCTACCACCCCTCGGTGGAGTCGGCGTTCGCGCTTCTGGAGCGGTTGAGGCAGACCGGCCGCCCCGCCGACGAGAAGGAACACGGCATCCTCACGGCTGCCGTGACCGCTCTGGAACGCTGGGTGGAACGGCTCCCCGGAGCCACCGGCCCCGCCCGCACCCTGGCGGTGGTCCTCGGCGCCCTCGACCGGTACGACGAGGCCCACCGGGTGCTCGCCCAGGCCCAGCGGGAGGCGTTCAGTGCGCGCGGGCGACGGCAGGTCGCCCTGTCGCTGGTCCGGCTCGACATCACCCGCGAAAGGTTCGCCGAGGCCGTGCAGCAGGTGCGGGAACTCCTGCTCCGGGAGCCCGACGAGGAGTCGCTGCGCGCTCTTCTCATCGAGGCGTACGACAACTGGATCGCCTCGGGAAGGAATGTTCCCGGAACGTCGGACATCACCGGCGCGTTCGCGCGGTGGACGGACGCCGAGACTGTCAGGAGCCGCCGCCGGCTGGTCGTGAAGGCGGTCATGGCCAAGGACCGAAGCGGACAGGACCCCGAGAGCGCCGCGCGTTCGGTCGTCGACGACCTGCATGGGGTGTGCGCGGGCGACCCCGAGAACGTGGACGGCCGCGAACAGCTCGTCGTCGCGCTCTACCAGCATGCGGTGGCGGTCCGCACGGCGATGCGGTCCACCACGGGCAGGCAGCGCGCAATCATGGGCGAGCGGCTCAGGGAGATCCGCGACGAGTGCGCGGAGTCCGCGACCGGTCTCCTGGACTCCGGGCTCCTCGCCGACGAGGAGCGGCGCGAGCAGATCCGGAAGTTCCTCCGGGCCGTACGCCCGGAGGAAGCTCCAAAGCCGAGCACCTGAGACCGTGCCGTGTCATCGGCCGGGACGGTCTCGGTCCCGGTCCGGCCTCAGCCCCCGACCGGCGTCAGCCGCAGCGCGATGCTGTTGATGCAGTACCGCTGGTCGGTCGGGGTCGGATACCCCTCACCCTCGAACACATGTCCGAGGTGGGAGCCGCAGCGGGCGCAGCGCACCTCCGTGCGGACCATGCCGTGGGTACGGTCCTCGATCAGTTCCACCGCGTCGGTGTCCTTCGGGTCGAAGAAGGACGGCCAGCCGCAGTGGGACTCGAACTTCGTGTCCGAGGTGAACAGCTCCGCTCCGCAGGCGCGGCAGGAGTAGACGCCCCGCGTCTTGGTGTCGGTGTACTCACCGGTGAAGGCGGGCTCCGTGGCCGCCTGGCGCAGGACCGCGTACTCGCCCGGGGTCAGCTCCGCGCGCCACTGCTCGTCCGGCTTCTCGACGTCGTACGGCATGAGCCTCCAGCCCCTCAGTTCGACAGACGGTCCAGGATGTGCGGGCCGAGGTCGGTGACGTCGCCCGCTCCCATGGTGAGAACGAGATCCCCCGGCTTCGCCATTCCCGCGACCGCGGAAGGGACGTCCGCCTTGTCGTGCACCGGCGTCACGTCGGCGCCCGCCGCCCGGGCCGCCTCGATGATCAGCTCGCTGGTCACGCCGGGGATCGGGTCCTCACGGGCCGGGTAGATGTCCAGCACGACCGAGGCGTCCGCCAGGGCCAGGGACTGGCCCATCTCCTTGCCCAGCTCCTGCGTCCGCGAGAACAGGTGCGGCTGGAAGACGACCAGGATCCGGGCGTCGCCCGCCGCCGCGCGCATGGCCTCCAGGTCGGCGGTCATCTCGGTGGGGTGGTGCGCGTAGGAGTCGATGACCTGCACTCCCGCGGCCTCGCCCTTGAGCTGGAGCCGCCGCTTCACGCCCGTGTAGGCCGCCAGCGCCGCGGCCAGCTCGTCGGCGGGGACGCCGAGCGCCACGCCGGCCGCGAGCGCGGCCACCGCGTTGTGCGCGTAGTGGCGGCCGGGCACGGAGACCGTGAAGGTCAGCTCCTCGCCCTCCAGCACCACCGTGACCTCGCTCTTCAGCCCCTGCGGCACGACCGACAGGATGCGCACGCCGGCGTCCTCCGACTCGCCGTACGTCACCACCCGCACACCGCGTCCCGCGACCCGGCGCGTCAGCTCCCGCGCGCCCTCGTGGTCGGCGGTGATCACCAGCGTGCCGCCCTCGGTGACGCGGTCCACGAACGTCTCGAACGACTCGTAGATCTCGTCCATCGACGCGTAGTTGGCGTGGTGGTCGAGCTCGACGTTGAGGACGATCGCGACCTCGGGCGCGTACTTGTGGAAGCTGCGGTCCGACTCGTCCGCCTCGGCGACGAAGATCTCGCCCTCGCCGTGCAGCGCGTTGGAGCCGGGCGCGTCCAGGTCCCCGCCGATCGCGTACGACGGCTTCAGGCCCAGCTCGCTCAGCGACACGGCCAGCATGGAGGTCGTGGTCGTCTTGCCGTGCGTACCGGCGACGGCGATCGGGCGCAGGCCCTCCATCAGGGCGGCGAGGGCGTCGGAGCGGTGCACGACCGGGATGCCGAGCTCTGCCGCGCGGGCCAGCTCGGGGTTGTCCTGCCGGATCGCCGAGGACACGACCACACAGCTCGCGTCGTCGGCCAGGTGCCGGGCCGCGTGCCCGATGTGCACCGTCACACCCAGCGCCCGCAGTGCCTCGGCCGTCGCCGACTCCTTGGCGTCACTGCCCGCCACGACGGCCCCGCGCTGCGCGAGGATCTTCGCGATCCCCGACATCCCGGCCCCGCCGATGCCGATGAAGTGCGGTCGGTCCATGGCGGTGGGAAGGCCGGGTGCCATGCGTGTCTCCCTGTGCGTGTGCGGAACGTTCAGCGGCACAGCCTATGCCGAAGCGTTCACCGATGCCGCCACCGCGGGCGGCTACGCCTTGCTGTGCGAGAACAGCTTCAGCACCGGCACGCCGACCTTGTGCCGTGCCCTCGACGCCCAGTCCCGGTGGAAGAACTCCTCCACGTAATGGGGGTCGGTCAGCACGATGACCTCATCGGCCCCGACCTGCTCCACCAGGGACTTCAGCGCGTCCAGCGGGTGATCCTCGATCAACCGTCCTCCGGCCTCGCTCCCGGACGCCCGCAACGCCGCGAGCGAGACCTCCAGCGCCCGCTGCCCGACGCTCAGCGCCTCCTCGCCCTCCGGCGTCTCCCCCTCGCGTACGGCCTCGTCGAGCTCGCCGAGCGCGACGTCGTCGATGGCCCGCAGCAGCCGGTCCGCCTGCTCGCCGCGCGGCTGGAGCAGCACCTGGAAGGAGACCTGCTCCTCGCCGTGCAACGTCGTGACGAACTCCACGTCGGCGGATGTCAGGGCCTTCTCGATCATCAAAACGCTTGTGAACACCAGGCGCCCCTTCTGCTCCCGGGGGCCTGCGGCCCCACTCCTCCGTGGGCCGTGCCGGGCCCTGCGGAAACCATCCTGCCCCGTGTTCGCACGGGTACTGCCGGATCCAGTGTGCCCTCCGGAAAGCAAACGGAATGGCACATTTCACCGATTACCGGACCGGCGGTGACCACCGTACCGATTCCGGGCCTACCGACCGGTTCGGCATCCCGGCCGCCGAGACCTGTACCCCGTGCCGCGCGGTTCAGTACGTCAGGACCGGCCGTACCGCGTGAACAGGAAGCCGTCCTCCTCCAGCATCGACACCAGCCTGAAGCGCTGCGGCACCGCGACGGCGGGCCCCCCGGCGATGCGCTGCGCGTCGCCCGCGGTCAGCATCGGGGAGACGGTCAGGCACAGCTCGTCGAGCACGCCGGCCGCCACCAGCTGCCCGAGCAGCCGCGGGCCGCCCTCGGTCAGCAGTCTGGTGTACCCGAGGCCGGCGAGGGCCTGGACGGCGCGGGCGGGGTCCACGCCGATGCCGTCCCCGGCGGTGACCACCCGGGCGCCCGCCTTCCCGGCGGCGGCGACGCGGTCCGGGGCGGCCGAGGCTCCCGTGAGGATGAGGGTGGGCACCAGGGGCGAGGTGAACAGCGGCAGCGAGAAGTCCAGGTCCAGGCTGGCGGAGACCACCGCGATCGCGGGTGCGGGGCTCTGTCCGGCCGCCTCCCTCATCCCGGCGAACTCGGCACGCGCGCGTGCCGGCCGGTACCCCTCCTGGCGCACCGTCTGCGCGCCGACGACCACGACGTCCGCCAGCGCCCGCAGCGTGCCGAAGATCCGCATGTCGGTCGCGCTGGAGATGGGCTGCGAACGGCCGTCGTGCTGGGCGGCCCCGTCCAGCGTGGACACCATGTTGGCGCGCAGCCACGGCAGCGGCCCGCCGGGCCCCACCTCGGGATAGGCGTACGCGGCGGCGAGCTCGGCCAGGCTCCACTCCCCCCCGGCCCCCTCACGCACGTCCTCCCCGGGCATCCCACCCGAGTCCGGAGCTGCTGTTTCATCGGTCACAGGGAACAGACGTCGCATGCCGTGCAGTGTTCCACGCCCCGTAGCATGGTGAACCGTGTCCTCCTCCCCTGCCCCCTCCGGAACCGGCCCCGTGACCGACCCGGCCCCGCTGTCCCTGTGCGCCCGTGAGCCGCGCGTTCCCGCGGACCGGCTGGTCGCCGAGATGGTGCCGCCGCCGCGGTTCGACTCGGTGCGCTTCAGCACGTACATACCGGACCCCGGCCAGCCCAGCCAGACGGAGGCCGTCCGGGTCCTGGAGGGCTTCGCGGCGGGTCTCGGCCAAGGCGCGGGCGACTCCGGCAAGCGGCGGCTCTTCGGATTCGGCAGGGCACCCAGGAAGGCGGTCCCGGCCGGCCCGCGCGGCGTCTACCTCGACGGCGGTTACGGCGTCGGCAAGACCCACCTGCTGGCGTCCCTGTGGCACGCCACCCCGGCCGAACCCGACCGCAAGGCGTTCGGCACGTTCGTGGAGCTGACCAACCTGGTCGGCGCCCTCGGGTTCCAGCAGACCGTCCAGACACTGTCCGGCCACCGGCTGCTGTGCATCGACGAGTTCGAGCTCGACGACCCCGGCGACACCGTCCTGGTCTCCACCCTGCTCGGCAAGCTCGTCGACGCGGGCGTCGCGCTCGCCGCCACCTCCAACACGCTGCCCGGAAAGCTCGGTGAGGGCCGGTTCGCCGCGGCCGACTTCATGCGCGAGATCCAGGGCCTGTCGGCCCACTTCCGCGCCCTGCGCATCGACGGCGAGGACTACCGCCACCGCGGCCTGCCCGAGGCGCCGCCGCCGTACTCCGACGAAGCGGTGACCAAGGCGGCGCACGCCACCGAGGGCGCCTCCCTCGACGCGTTCTCACCCCTCCTGGACCACCTGGCCCGTGTCCACCCCAGTCGGTACGGCGCGCTGACCGACGGAATCAGGGCCGTCTGCCTCACCGGCGTGCGGCCGGTTCCCGACCAGTCGACGGCACTCCGGCTCGTCGTCCTCGCGGACCGGCTCTACGACCGTGAAGTGCCCGTGCTGGCCTCGGGTCTGCCCTTCGACCAGCTCTTCAGCGACGAGATGCTGAACGGCGGCTACCGCAAGAAGTACTTCCGGGCCATCTCCCGGCTCACCGCCCTGGCCCGCGACGCGGCCAAGTTGACGAACGCGCGGTAACCACAACCCCAATATCGTGCCAACTGCCGTAGGGCAAGACTTGGTTCAAGCCAAGCCACCTACGGTTTTCAGGCTCTCTTCAGCTTGAAACGTTAAGTTAACCCTGCAAATGACTTTGCGGGGTTAACGTGTTTCTTGACCAGCCATTGACTAAGTGTTGGTCAGCGCTAGATGTGCGAATCACCTGAAGGGGGGCGCATGTACCGAGGTACGACGGTACGGACCGTGGTTTCGATCCTCGCCGCCGTCCTGCTCGCCCTCCAGTTCTTCGCACCGACGGCATCCTTCGCATCCGCGCACACCCCCCGTGAAGCCGAGGCCAAGGCTCAGCCCGGAACTGAACCCTCCGGCAAGTCTTCGCGCCCCGTGACCAAGCACTCCGGGAAGGCTCTGCGCGACGAGATCGCGACCTGCCGCGCCGGACACCACGGGGGCCCGACCGGCCCCCTGCGGACCCGCGACCGGTTCCACAGCACCGACCCCGCGCCCTCGACCGAGCGGCCGCTGCTGAGGCACATCCCGCCGACAGCACCGGAACCGGTCACCCCCGGCGTCGCACACGAACGCACGTCGAGATCCTCGACATCGCACACTCCGGCAGCACTTCAGGTCTTCCGCTGCTGAGGAACAGAGCAGTTCCGTCCCCCACCTCTGTCATGCCCGTCCGACGCGCCCCCACTGCGCGCCAGGAGGAGTCACCACACTCATGCAACCCCTCATCGACAACGCCCGCATGTTCGGACAGCGCCCTGAGGAGTTCGCCCGCCTCGCCGAGGGTCAGTCCCCCGACGTCCTGTTCATCACCTGCTCCGACTCCAGGGTCGTACCGGCCCTGATCACGGGCGCCCGGCCCGGCGAGCTCTTCGAGCTGCGCACCGCCGGCAACATCGTCCCCCCGCACGCCTTGGAACACCCCACGTCCGAGGCGGCCACCATCGAGTACGCCGTGGAAGTCCTCGGCGTCAAGGACATCGTGGTCTGCGGCCACTCGCACTGCGGTGCCGTGGGCGCGGTGGTACGGGGCGACGACCTCGCCGCCGTACCGGCGGTGCGCGACTGGCTCGCGCACGCCGCCGAAGAGCCCAAGTGCGAGGACCCGGCGGACCCGACGGTCGCCGAAGCCGTGCAGAACCACGTCCTCACCCAGGTGCTGCGACTGCGGTCGTACCCGTACATCGAGCGCCGGCTGGCGGAGGGCCGACTCGGCCTGCACGCCTGGTTCTACGAAGTGCACACCGGAACCGTGTGGCAACACCACGCGGAGACCGACACCTTCGAGACCCTGTGAGGGACGCCATGACCAAGTTCCCTTACTTGAGGCAGGACTTCCTCGCCTCCATCGTCGTCTTCCTCGTCGCCGTGCCGCTCTGCGTCGGCGTGGCCGTCGCCTCCGGCGTCCCGGCCGAACTCGGCCTGATCACCGGCATCGTGGGCGGCCTCGTCACCGGTCTCATGCGCGGCAGCAGCCTCCAGGTGTCCGGGCCCGCCGCCGGCATGACCGTGCTGGTCTTCGAGGCCGTCAGCGAGTTCGGCGTGGCCGCACTCGGCGTGATCGTGCTGATGGCCGGTCTGCTCCAGCTCGCCATGGGCTTCCTCGGCATCGGCCGCTGGTTCAGGGCCATATCCGTCTCCGTCGTCGAGGGCATGCTCTGCGGCATCGGCCTGGTGATCATCGCCGGGCAGATCTACGCGGCGGCGGGCCTGAAGGCCCCGGAGACCGGCATAGGCAAGATCGCGGGGCTGCCGGGGGCGTTCACCGACGCCCTGGGCAGCACCGAGGCTCTGATCTCGCTCGCGATCGGCGCGGGCACCATCGCCGTCATCGTGCTGTGGAAGAAGCTGCCGAAGGCCGTGCAGTCCGTGCCGGGCGCCCTCGCGGCGGTGGTCCTGGCCACGGTCGCCGCGCTCGCCTTCAGCCTGCCGGTCGCCACCGTCGAGGTGGAGGGCCTGCTCGGCGTCATCCAGCCGCCCGGGACCGAGGCCCTCAGCCAGCTGGCCGGTCCGGCCATCTGGGGCACGATCATCGCGTTCGCGCTGATCGCCTCCGCGGAGAGCCTGTTCAGCGCGGCGGCCGTGGACCGGCTGCACGACGGTCCGCGCACCCAGTACAACAAGGAGATGATCGCCCAGGGCGCGGGCAACACCGTGTGCGGTCTGCTCGGCGCGCTGCCCATGACCGCGGTGATCGTCCGCAGCTCGGCCAACGTCAACGCGGGTGCGAAGACCAAGGCGTCCCGTGTGCTGCACGGCGTGTGGCTGCTGCTGTTCGCCGCCGCGATGCCGTGGGCCCTGGCCCTGATCCCGCTGCCCGCCCTCGCCGGCATCCTGGTGCACGCGGGCTGGAAGCTGATCCCGTTCCGCCAGGTCGTGGCGCTGTGGCGGGCCCACAAGGGCGAGGCGCTGATCCTCGTGGTCACGGCCGTGTCGATCGTCGCGGTGAACATGTTCGAGGGCGTCCTGATCGGTCTGGCCCTGTCGGTCGTCAAGACCGCCTGGGAGGCCTCGCACGTCAAGCTGGAGGTCATAGACAAGGGCGCCGGTCCGATCCAGGCGTACCTGTCGGGCAACGCGACCTTCCTGCGGCTGCCGAAGATCCTCGACAGCCTCGAGGCGCTGCCGCAGGACCGTCCGGTCGAGCTCGACCTGTCCGGGCTGCACCACCTCGACCACGCCTGCCGCACGGCCCTGGAGAGCTGGGCCGAGCGCCACAGCGCGACGGGCACCGAGCCGGTGAAGGTCACGGAGCCGGAGCTGTCACCGGAGGCCGAGAAGGTCACGGTCGCGTAGCGACGTAGCCGGAACGCCGACACCCCCTGGTCCGGGGCGCGCCTGAGAGGCGCGCCCCGGACCTTCGCGTTGTACGGCCCCCCGGCCCCCTGGTCCCTCGGCCCCGGTCCCCCTGCCCCAGGCCCCGGCCCCGAGGCATGGCCCCGACCCCGAGTCCGGGCATATCGTTGCAGGAACAGACGAAACGGGACCTCTGGACGGGGAGGTCGGCATGGTCGAAGAGCTGATCGGGGCGGTGGCGGCGGCCGGGACCGCGGGGCTGGTGTATCTGGCCACGGCGGCGCGGGTCGTCAAGCAGTACGAGCGCGGGGTCGTGTTCCGGCTCGGACGGCTGCACGGGGAGGTGCGGCGGCCCGGGTTCAACCTCATCGTTCCCGCGGTGGACCGAATGCGTAAGGTCAACCTGCAGATCGTGACCATGCCGGTGCCCGCGCAGGAGGGCATCACCCGCGACAACGTGACCGTGCGGGTCGACGCGGTCGTGTACTTCAAGGTCGTGGATCCGGCGGCCGCGGTCGTCAACGTCGAGGACTACCGCTTCGCCGTCTCGCAGATGGCACAGACCTCCCTGCGCTCGATCATCGGCAAGAGCGAACTGGACGACCTCCTGTCCAACCGGGAGAAGCTCAACCAGGGCCTGGAGCTGATGATCGACAGCCCGGCCGTGGAGTGGGGCGTGACCATCGACCGCGTGGAGATCAAGGACGTGTCCCTGCCGGACACGATGAAGCGCTCCATGGCCCGCCAGGCCGAGGCCGACCGCGAGCGGCGGGCCCGGCTGATCAACGCCGACGCGGAGTACCAGGCCTCCAAGAAGCTGTCCCAGGCGGCCCAGCAGATGGCCGACACTCCCTCGGCCCTCCAGCTCCGCCTGCTCCAGACCGTGATGGCCGTGGCGGCGGAGAAGAACTCCACGCTGGTGCTGCCCATCCCCGTGGAGCTCCTGCGGTTCTTGGAAAGGGGCCACCAGGAGGGGGCTCAGCAGGCTCCGGCGCCGACGGAACGCTCCGTCGACACCGCGGAACACCCCGTCGCCGTCGACACGACAGAACACCCTGTCGACACGACGCAACAGGCCATCGACGAGCTGCGGCGCGCGGTCGAGAAGTGACCCGCGCTACGCGCGTGGTTCCCGCGACCCGCACCAGGTGATAGACACAGCGGGATCACAGTTCCTGTCCGCCAGCAGGAAGGTTTCTTCATGACCAAAACCGGTCGGTCCTCCACACGCCGTCAGATGCTCGCTGGGACGGGCGCCCTGGGCGTCGGGATCGCGTTCTCCGGCGCCCTGTCCGAACTCTTCGCCGGCACCGCCGCTGCCCGGACCCTCGGCCACGACGGTTACGGCCCGCTCGTCTCCGACCCGGAGGGCCTGCTCGACCTGCCGGAAGGTTTCAGCTACCGGGTCCTCTCCCGCGAGGGAGACCCGCTCCGCTCCGGCGAGGGCGAGGTCCCCTCCAATCACGACGGCATGTCGGCCTTCGCGGGCAGAGGCGGCCGGGTCCATCTGGTCCGCAACCACGAGAACCGCGCCGACGGCAAGGTCCCGGTCCCGGTGATCGAGGGCCTCACCTACGACCCGGCCGGCAAGGGCGGCTGCACGGCCCTGACGCTGGACTCCCGCAACAGGGTCCTGTCGGAACGCGTCGCCATCGCCGGCACGGCCGTGAACTGCGCGGGCGGTCCCACCCCGTGGGGCACCTGGCTGACCTGCGAGGAGACCGAGGACAGGGCGGGCACCGCCGGGTACGCCAAGGACCACGGCTTCATCTTCGAGGTCGACCCGGTCGACCCGCGCCGCACGGGAGCCGTACCGCTGACCGCGATGGGCCGCTTCCAGCACGAGGCGATCGCCGTCGACCCCCATCGGGGCGTGGTGTACGAGACCGAGGACGCCTTCCAGAAGCCCTTCGGCCTCTTCTACCGTTTCCTGCCGGACAGGCCGCTGGGCGGTCGGGGTTCGCTGCGCGCGGGCGGCCGGCTCCAGGCCATGCGCGTGCCCGGCGTGCCGGACCTGTCCTCGATCCAGGACATCGGCGCGGAGTTCGACCGCGTCGAGTGGGTGGACGTACCGGACCCGCAGGCCGCGCAGACGCCGATCCGGCTCCAGGACTTCGGCCCCAAGGGCATCACGCACGCGCAGAAGCTGGAGGGCTGCTACTGGGGCGGCCGGTCGGTGTACTTCGTGTCGTCGTTCGCCCGCAGTGCGGAGGGCTCGGCGGCCGACCACTTCGGGCAGGTGTGGCGCTACGACCCGGACCGGCGCAGGCTGACCCTGGTGATCGTCTTCGGCCCGGACACCGACATCCAGAAGCCGGGAGAGTCGCCGGACAACATCTGCCTGGCGCCCAGCGGCGGTCTGATGGTCTGCGAGGACGGCGAAGGCGCCCAGCACGTCTACGGCGTGACGCGGCGCGGCGAGGTGTACGCGATGGCCCGCAACCGGCAGAACATCGGCACCCCGGAGGAACCCGAGTGGGGTGAGTTCGCCGGGGTGACCTTCTCGCCCGACGGCGACACGATGTACGTCAACTGCTACCGGCCCGGCACCACGTTCGCGGTGACGGGCCCCTGGCGCCGGTAGGCGCGGCGCTGTTCCCGTCGGGCGCCGGGTGCGGAACCCGGCGCCCCGGCGCACGATGAGGCTCGGGGAACGGAAGGAGCCCGGTGGCGGCGAAGGACAAACCGAAGAGGGACGGACCGAAGAGGGACGGACCGGAGAAGGACAAGGCGGCGAAGGACTCGGCGGCGAAGGACGAGAAGGCCGAGCGCGGGACCTCGCTGCGGGAGCGGCTGCGCCTCCCCGGCGGCGAGCCGGTCGACCTGTCCCGGCACGACGCCGCCGCCACTCCCGGCGGTCCGGACGGCAAGGCGGCGGGCAAGGCCGCCACGGCCCGGATCGGCGAGCGGCTCGCCGGCCTTCAGGAACGGCTGTGGGCGGCGAGCACCGCGGGCGACCGGCGCCGCGTCCTGCTGGTCCTCCAGGGCATGGACACCAGCGGCAAGGGCGGCACGGTCAAGCACGTCATCGGTCAGCTGAACCCGGCCGGCTGCCGGATCACGGCGTTCAAGGCACCCACCGCCGAGGAGCGCGCGCACCCTTTCCTGTGGCGCGTGGAGAAGGCGCTCCCGCTCCCCGGTGAACTGGGCATCTTCGACCGCTCGCACTACGAGGACGTCCTGGTCGCCCGCGTCCGGGACCTCGCGCCACGCGCCGTGATCGACGGCCGCTACGAGCGGA
Organism: Streptomyces coeruleofuscus; assembly: GCF_039532725.1. Classification (NCBI taxonomy): domain Bacteria; kingdom Bacillati; phylum Actinomycetota; class Actinomycetes; order Kitasatosporales; family Streptomycetaceae; genus Streptomyces; species Streptomyces coeruleofuscus. Next base: position 379,948 of record NZ_BAAASE010000001.1, on the reverse strand, counting down.
TCAACGATTTCGAGCGGTCCCTCGCCGACGACGGCGTGATCCTGATCAAGTGCTTCCTGCACATCTCCTACGAGGAGCAGCGCCGCCGCCTGCTCAGACGTCTCGACAGGCCGGAGAAGCGCTGGAAGTTCGCCCCGTCCGACATCGACGACCGTGCCCTGTGGCCCGCGTACCAGGAGGCCTACGGGGTGGCCCTGGAGCGCTGCGGCACCTCGTACGCGCCCTGGTACCTGGTCCCGGCAGACCGCAAGTGGTACCGCAACTGGGCGGTCAGCGCGCTGCTCCACGAGCATCTGCGGGAGCTGGATCCGCGGTATCCGGAGGCGGATTTCGACGTGGCGGAGTGCCGGAAGCGGCTGCTGCGGAAGTCCTGACCGGGGCGGCCGGGCCTGATGTGGACGGTCCGTCCTGATCCGGGCGGTCAGGCGGCCAGCAGGGCGTCGATCTGGCCGACGGCCTCCTTCAGGCCCTCCTCCATGCCCATGGTGATCAGCTGCTCCATCTGTTCACGGGAGTCGAACAGGGAGCGCATCTCCATGCGGGTGCCGCCGCCGTGTTCGCTGAGCCGCACCGCCACGGACATGGTCGGCATGTCGTCCTTGGGCTTTCCGTCGTCGTCGGCGAAGCCGTCGGTGAACTCCAGGGAGGTCGGCTCGGCGACCGAGGTGATCCGCCACCAGCCGCGGTGCCGGTCGCCCTCCGGGCCGGTCATGAAGTACGTGACCTCGCCGCCGGGGGTCAGGTCGTGCTCCTCCACGGTCGCGGGGTAGGTCGGCGGGCCCCACCAGCGCTCCAGCTGCCGGGGGTCGGCCCACAGCCGCCACACCCGCTCCACGGGGGCGGTGAAGTCGGCGATCAGGGTGAGGGTGAGGTTGTCGAGGTCCTTGTCGACACTGGTGACGCTCATCTCTCGGGTCCTTCCGGGGTGTCGTTCTCTGCGGTACCGAGGCCCTCCGGCTCTTCGGCAGCACTCGGGTCCTCCGCGAGCAGCCGGGCCATCCGGTCCACGCGTCCGCGCCATGCCGACTCGAGCTCGTCGAGGGCCTGGCGGGCGCGGCCCACCGCGTCGGGGTCGGTGCGCACGAGCTGCTCCCGTCCGCTGCGCTGCTTGCTGACGAGACCGGCCCGTTCCAGCACCGCGACGTGCTTCTGCACCGCCGCGAAGCTCATCGGATAGGCCTCGGCCAGCCGCGAGACCGACAGCTTCCCGCGCACGCAACGGCGCAGTATGTCCCGGCGCGTGGTGTCGGCCAGGGCGTGGAACAGCCGGTCCACCGTCTCGTCGCTCAACTCATCTACAACCATTTGGTTGTACGTTAGCCCTGCCGGCCCCTTCTGTAAAGCGGCACACCGGATGCTGAAGCCGGGCAGTCGGGGGTACTCGGTGGCTCATGAGCGAGAAGCAGCAGGTCAGCAGCTCCTACTGGATGGAGACCGCACCGGACGGCCGCCATCCGGCCCTGACGGAGGACCTGGACGTCGACGTGGCGGTGATCGGCGCCGGGATCGCCGGGCTGAGCACGGCGTGGGAACTGACACGGGCCGGGCGGAGCGTGGCGGTGCTGGAGGCCGGGCGGGTCGCGGCCGGGGTCACCGGGCACACCACCGCCAAGGTCACCGCCCTGCACACACTCGTCTACGACAAGCTGCGCCGCACCCGCGGCCCCGAGGGCGCGCGGCTGTACGCCCGCTCCCAGTCGGAGGCGATCGAGCGCGCGGCCGGGATCGCCGGGGAACTGGGCATCGACTGCGACTGGGAGGCCAGGGACGCGTACACGTACGCGTGCGACCCGGGCCGGGTCGACGAACTGCGGGCCGAGGCGCGGGCGGCCGCCGAAGCCGGACTGCCCGCCGCGTTCGTGGAGGAGACCGGGCTGCCCTTCCCGGTGGCGGGCGCGGTCCGGGTCACCGGCCAGGCCCAGTTCCACCCCCGTAAGTACCTGCTGGCCCTCGCCGCCGACCTCGTCGAGCACGGTGGGCGGATCTTCGAGGACACCACCGTCCTCGGCCTGGACGAGGGCGAGCCGTGCCGGCTGTCGACCAGGGCCGGGGCGACGGTGCGGGCCCGGGACGTCGTCGTCGCGACGCACTACCCGATCTTCGACCGGGCCCTGCTGTTCACGCGGCTGACGCCGAAGCGCGAACTGGTCGTCGCCGGGACGATCCCCGCGGACCAGGACCCGGACGGCATGTTCATCACGCCGGACGAGAACACCCGCTCGGTGCGCACGGCACCGTACGACGGCGGCCGGCGTCTGCTCATCGTCACCGGTGAGCACTTCACGCCGGGCACGGGTGACCCGCGGGCCGCTTTCGAACGCCTCACCGCCTGGGCCGTCGAGCACTTCCCGGATCTGGACGTCACCAACCGGTGGGCCACCCAGGACAACAGCCCGACCGACACCGTGCCGATGGTCGGCCCGCTGCATCCGGGCGCCCGGCACGCCTACGTGGCCACCGGCTTCGGCGGCTGGGGCATGACCGGCGGCATCATGGCGGGCAGCCTCCTCGCCGCGCAGATCACCGGCGAGCAGCGCGAGTGGAGCGGGCTGTACGACCCGCGCCGGCTGAAGCCCGCCGTGCGGGAGGCGCCGTCGTTCCTCAAGACCCAGGCCAAGGTGGCCGGCCACTTCGTCGGGGACCGGCTGCGGCCCGCGCCGCCGGTGGAGTCCCTGCCGCCCGGCGAGGGCGCTGTCGTCCGCGCCGACGGGCACCACCGCCTCGCGGTCTACCGGGACGACGACGGCAACCTGCACTCCTTCTCCGCCCGCTGCACCCACCTGGGCTGCCTGGTCGCCTTCAACTCCGCCGAACGCGCCTGGGAGTGCCCCTGCCACGGCTCCCGCTTCGACACGGACGGCAAGGTGATCCAGGGCCCGGCGACCAAGCCGCTGGAGCAGCGGGACCTCTGACGGCCGGGTGACACCCGCGGCCGTCGCGCATAAGAGGACGATTCCGTTCATATCTTCATACGGTGATCTTCCTCCTCCGCCGCGCCGCCGCCGTGTCCGCCCTGATTGCGGTCCTCGCCGCCTGCGGGACCGGCCGGTCCCCGCGGGCGGCCCCGCCGCCGGTGGCCGCACCACCGTCGCGCCCTGCGACCCTCGCGCCCGGCCCCGCCGGCCTGACCCCGGTCTTCGAACACGGTCCCCGCACCCGCAGGGCCGTCGCGCTCACCTTCGACGCCGACATGACCGCCGGTCAGGGGGCACGGGCGGCGGCGGGTGAGCGGTTCGACCATCCGCGGCTGATCTCCACGCTGCGGGCGCTGAAGGTGCCCGCCACCGTGTTCATGACCGGGCGGTGGGCCGAGCAGTACCCGGACCAGGCCCGCTCCATCGGCCGGGACCCCCTCTTCGAGGTCGCCAACCACTCCTACAGCCACTACGCCTACACGCGGGACTGCTACGGCCTGCCGACCGTGACCGAGGGGCGGATGCGGTCGGATGTGGAGCGGGCGTACGCCGCCTTCCGGAAGGCCGGCGTGGCGGATCCGCTGCCGTACTTCCGTTTCCCCGGCGGCTGTTACGACCGGCGGGCGCTCAAAGCGCTGACGCCGGCCGGTGTGACCGCCGTGCAGTGGGACGTGGTCGGCGGCGACGCGTTCGAGTCGGACCCGGACGTGGTCGCCCGGCAGGTGCTGGACGGGGTGCGGCCGGGGTCGGTGGTCGTGCTGCACTGCACGCGCAGCGCCGCCCCGGCGACCGAACGGGCGGTGCGCGCGATCGTGCCCGAGCTGCGCCGCGGGGGCTACAGGTTCGTGAAGGTGTCCGAGCTGATCGCGGCGGCGGGCAGCGGTGCGCGGACCCGCCCGGAGCCACGCTGACCGGCCTACGCTGGACGTATGAGCGAGAACGACTACTGCCTGATCGACGCGACCAGGCCGCCCCGGGCGGACGGACCGCCGTACGCGGAGTGCGTGCTGTGCCGGGAGCCGACGGAGTACCCGGAGTCGTACAAGGGCATCACCCTCTGCCCGGTCTGCGAGTGGCAGGAGGCGCAGCGCACCGCCTGCTCAGGGTGATCTGCGGGCGGCGAGCGCGCCGGCCAGGGCCAACGCGGCGACCGTGAGGAGGGCTGCCGCGGCCAGGGGCAGCAGCGGCAGCGGGACGGTCCCCGACCGTGAGCCGGTCACCAGGCCCTGCACCGCCGCCTGCGCCGGGGAGCCGGTGGCCACCAGGGACAGCAGCGCCGCGAGCAGCAGGGCCAGGACGGCACGGCCACGCGACCGCAGCAGCGGCGGGCTGGTGAGCGCGCCGACGGCCGTGCCGAGCAGGGCGCAGGCCAGGGCGGCGAGCAGCCCGGCCCCGCAGGCGGCGGCGAGCGGCACCGGGGTGCGGTGGTCCGAGGCGACCGGAGCGCTCAGCAGCGTCACGCCGAGGGTCGCGGCCGTGCCGAGCGCCGCCGCGCCGGACAACGCCACCAGCAGGCAGGCCACATGGGCGCGTGCGGGCCCGACGGCCGCCGCCACGCAGCCGCGCGCGGCCTGCGGCTCGGCCGTGACACAGATCCGCGCCAGCCAGGCGGCGACGGGCAGCAGCGCGGCAGCGGAGTAGCCGAGCGAGTCGAGCACCGGCTGCCCGGCCTGCACGCTGACGGCGAGGAAGGCGGCGTAGAGCAGGAACGGCGGCAGCCAGCGCTGCGAGCGCAGCAGCAGGGCGGCGTGGTAGCGCAGGAGGGCGGTCATCGGCGGCTCCCCGGGGCGTCCGCCTGCCGCGCCACGCTCACCACATGCCAGGGCGGGCGGGCCGTGAGCAGGGCGCGGAGCAGGACGTCGGAGTGCGGGGCGGGGACGGTGAGGCGGTGGCTGCCCGGCGCGGTCTCCTCGGCGAAGGTGACGGTCCGCCGCACGTCGTCGGGAAGCCGTCCGTCCGGCGGGCCCTGGACCTCGACCGTGACCTGCGGTCCGGGCGGCAGCGGTCCCGGCCCGGCGCGCTCGACGAGGCTCCCGTCGCCCACGGTGTACGTCGCGTCCGGCAGGCCCGCGAGGCGGCGCGGGTCGTGGTCGACGAACACCACGGATCCGCCGGCCGCCGTGCGCTCGGCGACCGCCCGCTCCAGCTCGGCGCGGGCGTCGGTGTCCAGGCCGGTCCACGCCTCGTCCAGCACGAGCAGCTCCGGCTCCGCGAGCAGGGCCTGGGCGACGGCGACCTTCTGGCTGCTGCCCTTCGACAGCCGCGCCATGGGCGTGTCGGCGTAGGCGGCGGCGCCGAGGCGCTCCAGCCACTGGGCGGCGGCACGGGCGGCCGCCGCGCGGGTCAGGCCGTGCACGGTGCCGAGGTGGGTGAGGTAGCCGGCGGCGGTGAACGGCAGGGCCGGCGGGAACCGCTCGGGGACGTACGCGGTGCGCGGGCGGCCGGTGATCCGGCCCTCGCTGGGGGCGTCGATGCCGGCGAGCAGCCGCAGGAGGGTCGACTTGCCGGTGCCGTTGGCGCCCTCGACGCGGACGAGCCGGCCGGGTGCCACCGTCAGGTCGACACCACGTAACACCCAGGGGCCGCGCAGGCCGTAGCGGCGGCCCGCGTTCTCCAGGCACAGGTCGGGTCGCATGGGCCCATCCTCCACGATCTTCCGGCTGGCACACTGGGATTCGTGAGCGAAGACCCGACGCCCGTGAGTGACAGTCCCTTCCGTTCCGAGCCCTCGGACCGTGACACGGCACCGCAGTTCGTGCTGCCGCTGGTCGTGCGGATCGAGCGGGCGGACCCGCCGGCGCGTACGGACGCGCTGGAGACGGCCGCCCGGGCCGTGCTGACGATCCTCGGCGACGAGCGGTCGGCCGGCGACGGCGCGTGGGCCGAGGCGATGCGGGACTGGCAGGACGCGCGGATCCGCAAGGTGGTGCGGCGGGCGCGCGGCGCCGAGTGGCGGCGGGCCGAGGCCCTGCCCGGCATCACCGTCACCGGCAAGTCGGCACAGGTGCGGGTCTTCCCGCCGGTCCCGCTGGACGGCTGGCCAAAGGACCTGGCCCGGCTCCAGGTCTCCGGCACCGACCTGGACGACCCGGAACCGCCGGTGGAAGCGGACCTCACCGCCCCCGTGCTGTGGCTGAACCCCGACCTCGGCATGTCGGCCGGCAAGGCGATGGCGCAGGCCGGGCACGCCGCGCAACTGGCCTGGTGGGAGCTGCCCGACGAGGAACGGGCCGCCTGGCAGGACGCGGGCTTCCCGCTCTCCGTACGCACGGCCGACCCGGCCCGCTGGCCCGAACTGACGGGCAGCGGCCTGCCGTTGGTCCGCGACGCGGGGTTCACGGAGATCGCGCCCGGCTCGTGCACGGTGGTCGCGGACCACCCGGCGCTGCGCCGGGAACCGTACGCGCCGGGCGGTTCGGCGCCCACCCGTTCGGAGTAGCCGCAGGCGCGCCGGTCGCGGCCGGGTGCTCCAGTGGGGTTACCAGACAACCCGACCAGGAGGCAGCCATGACCAGCGCCGCGCCCCCTCCCCCCGCTCCGCCCGCCCCCGACCGGACGCCCGGCGGGTCCGGCTCCGGCGGCACCGGCGATCCCCTGGCGACCGGGGGCCTCGCTCTCGGCGGCACCCTGATGGTCGTCTACGGCCTGTTCGCGGTGCTCCAGGGCATCACGGCCATCGCCGACGACGAGGTGTACACGAGCTTCGGCGAGTACGTCTTCGAGTTCGACCTGACCGCGTGGGGCTGGATCCACCTGATCGTCGGTGTGCTCGTGGTGGCGGCCGGGTTCGGCCTGTTCACCGGGGCCGCCTGGGCCCGGGTCGTGGGCGCGGTCGTGGTCGGACTGGCGCTGATCGCGAACTTCATGTGGCTGCCGTACCAGCCGTTCTGGTCGATCATCATGATCCTGACCGGTCTGTTCGTGCTGTGGTCGCTGTTCAACTACCGCTCCACCCGCGCGGTGTAGGCGCCGCCCCTGCCGCCCCCGGCCGCCCCGGGTCAGGTGGGCGGCGGGCGCCGGTCGCGCGCGGCGACCACCGTGTGCAGCCGGCGCGTGAGCGCGGTGGCCGCCGCCGTGAGGAAGACGAACGTGTACAGGATCTGGGCGACGGCCACCAGGCGGGCCTCCTGCCCGCTCGGGGTGATGTCCCCGTAGCCGACGGTCGCGAGCGTGACGACGGTGAAGTACAGCGCGTCGACGCGGGTGTTCAGGCCGGTGAACTGGCCCGGCCGCTGGGCGAGGGCGTAGTACCCCGACGAGAAGACCAGCACGGCCAGGCACATCAGCAGCGGGATCATCACGCCCGGCCGGGTGTGCGGCTTCTCCAGCACGACGTCGCGCACCTGGCGCAGCAGCAGCGCGGCCAGCAGCCCCAGGCACAACGCGAACAACGGCCAGCCCAGCCAGGGGCGGTCGCCGCCGAGCCCCTCCAGCGGGAGCAGGAAATAGGCCGTGCCGACGGCGGCCACCAGTCCCCCGGCCCCGGCCCACACCCGCCGGGTCGGGGCCGGGGCCGACTGTTCGCTGCCCTCGCGCATACGTCCGGTCTACGGCGCATCACGACGTGGCGCGACCCCGGCGCCTCCGTCGGTGGAGCCGGGGAACCTTCGGTGATTCGCCGGTGGGCCGCCGGTGGGCCATCGGTGGGCCGAACCTCAAATGTTCCTCTGAAGGTGCCCGTGGCGGGGTTCGGGGACGGGCGGCTGGGCCATACCCCCCTCACGTTCGAGGAACCGGCGGTGCGGAGGAGGGGACGATGGAGCGACTGGGGACGGGCATCGGCTGGCGACCGGAGATCGCGGACGCCGTGGAGCGCATGCCGGGCATCGACTGGGTCGAGGCCGTGGCCGAGAACGTCTGCCCCGGCCATCTGCCCGACCCGCTGCGGCGGCTGCGCGAGCGCGGCGTCACCGTGGTGCCGCACGGCGTCTCGCTCGGCCTCGGAGGTGCGGACCGCCCCGACGAGGGCCGCCTGACCGCACTGGCCGAACGGGCCGAGGCACTCGGATCGCCGCTGGTCACCGAGCACATCGCGTTCGTACGGGCCGGCGGTGCTCTGACGGCGACCCCGCACCTGGAGGCGGGCCATCTGCTGCCCGTCCCCCGGACCCGGGACGCGCTCGACGTGCTGTGCGAGAACGTGCGCATCGCGCAGGAGGCGCTGCCGGTGCCGCTGGCCGTCGAGAACATCGCCGCGCTGATCTCCTGGCCCGGCGAGGAGATGACGGAGGGCCAGTTCCTGTACGAGCTGGCCGACCGCACGGGCGTCCGGCTCCTCATCGACGTGGCCAACCTGCACACCAATCACGTCAACCGCGCCGAGGACCCGGCCAAGGCCCTCGCCGAGCTGCCCCTGGAGGCCATCGCCTACGTCCATGTCGCCGGCGGCTTCGAACGCGACGGCGTCTGGCACGACAGCCACGCCCACCCCGTCCCCCGTCCGGTCCTGGACATCCTGACCGACCTCGCGTCCCGCGTCTCCCCTCCGGGAGTCCTCCTGGAACGCGACGAGAACTTCCCGGAACCGGCGGAGCTGGAGGCCGAGCTGGCCTCGATCCGGCGGGCCGTGGAGGCGGGGGCCGTCGAGCGGGTGAAGGCGGAGGTGCGCGCGGCGGGCCACGCGGTCGCCGCGCGGCCGACCGCCGCGCCGGGAGGCCGGAGCGAGGCGCGGTGGCCGGGGAGCGCGCCCGGAGGCGGGAGCGAGGTCCGCGCCGACGCCCCCGCGCGCGGCGACGCAGCCACGCCGAGGGCCGGCGGCACGCTGACGCCGGACGTGCCTGACGCGGGGTCCCGGGGCGAGCAGCGCGACACGCTCGTGGCCGCCGGGACGCCGCAGGGCCACGAGACCGGGGCGGCCGGGGCGACACGGGGCGCCTCCGGCCGGCCCGAACACACGGGCGTCGACGAGGCCCGGCAGCGGCTCGGGCTCGCACAGGCCGCGCTGCTGTCGGCGCTGGTCGCGGGGACGCCCGTGCCCGAGGGGTTCGACCGGGCGCGGGTCGGCGTACAGGCGCGGGCCCTGGCCGCCAAGCGGGCGGACGTCGTGGCGAAGGTCGCGCCCGAACTGCCCGAGATCCTCGGGGCGCAGTACCGTACGGCCTTCCTCGGGTACGCCCAGACCCAGCCGATGACCGGCGGCTACCGGCGCGACGCGCTCACCTTCGCCGAGCACCTGCTGTCCGCCGGGCGGCCCGGGGACGCGGCGGCGCGGCGGGAGCTGCGGGAGTGGTGGCTGGAGCGGTCGGGACCCGCGCCCCGGTCCCGGCGCCCGGTCCACCGGCTGGCCCGGGCCACCCGGAAGGTGCTGCTCCGGCGCTGACCGGGGACGTCAGTTCTTCGATACGGCCTCGTCCTTCGGCACCGCGTCACCGGCGGCCGCGCCACCACGGCCGTAGTGATGGGTGGTGAACATGTACAGCACGCCGGTGCCGACCACCACCGCACCGCACAGCAGGACGATCCAGTTCTCGTACCACGGCTTCTCCGGGCTGCGGGCCCAGCAGATGTTGATGATGGCGAAGATGCCGTAGGCCAGCGCCCCGATGTTCACGGGAAGGCCCCAGCGGCCCAGGGTGAACTCCCCCGCCGGACGCCATCCCTTGAGCCGGGCGCGCAGCGCGGCCAGCACGACCATCTGGAAGGAGCCGTAGATGCCGAGGATCGCGAACGAGACGATGTTGGTGAGGGCGTCCTCGGAGAACAGGGAGGCGAAGGCGATGAGCAGCGGCACCGCGGCGGACACGAACAGCGCGTAGCCGGGCACCGCGCGGGCGTGGGCGAATCGCCGCAGCAGCCGGTGGCCGGCGATCATCTCGTCCCGGGCGTAGGAGTAGATGAGCCGCCCGGCCGCGGCCTGGAGGCTGATCGTGCAGGACAGGAAGGAGATCAGCACCACGGCCATCACCATCCGCGCCCCGGTCTCGCCCATGGCGTCGTACAGCACGTCCACCACCGGGTCCGCCACCTCGCCCGAGATGATCGCGTCGAAGTCCGTGACCGACAGCAGCAGTGACATACAGGTGAACGTGGCCGCGGCACCGCCGATGTAGATGGTGCGGCGCATCGCGCGCGGGATGACACGGCCCGGGTGGGCGACCTCCTCGGCGGTGTCGCCGCATGCCTCGAAGCCGTAGTACTGGTAGAAGCCGATGATCGCGGCCGCGAGGAACGCCGGCAGGTAGGAGCCGTCTCCCTCGGTTCCGTAGGTGTCGAAGATGACGCCGATGCCGTGGTGGCGGTGGGTGGCCAGCAGGTAGATGCCGACGACGAGGGCGCCGATGAGCTCGCCGCCGAAACCGATGATGGCCGCCAGCGAGAGCGCCTTGGTGCCCATGTAGTTGATGAGGATGGCGACGACGATGAGCACGGCGGTGCACAGCACGGTGGTGTGCACGGTGGCGTCGAAGCCGAAGAGGATGGCGATGTAAGGGCCGGCGCCGTAGGCGACGGAGGTGATGGTCACCAGCAGCGCCCACATGTACACCCAGCCGGTCATCCACGCCCAGCGCTTGCCCCACAGCCGCCGGGCCCAGGGGTAGACGCCGCCGGCGATCGGGTACTGGGCGACGATCTCGCCGAAGATCAGCGCGACGAGGAACTGCCCGCAGCCGGCCAGCACGAACGCCCAGATCATCGGCGGTCCGCCGTCGACGATCGCGATGCCGAAGAGGGTGTAGGTGCTCACCACCGGGGAGAGGTAGGTGAAGCCGAGCGCGAAGTTGGCCCAGGGGCCCATGTCCTTGCGGAACTCCGAGCCGGGCTCTCCTGAGGGTGTGCCGGCCGCCGGGGCGGGGGGCGTCGGGCTGGTCACTTCCGGGCCTCCTGTTCCGCGGGGCCGGGCCGGTCGAGGATCAGGTCGGCGGCTCGTTCGGCGGCGAGCAGGACGGTCACCATCGGGTTGATGGTGGGCATCGTCGGGAACACCGACGCGTCGACGATCCGCACTCCCTCGACGCCGAGCAGTCTCAACTCCGCGTCGCAGACGGCCATCGGGTCGTCCGGGGCGCCCATGCGGCAGGTGCCCGCCGGGTGGTAGACGGTGTGCGCCGCGCGGCGGCCGTACTCCGACAGGTCGGCGTCGGAGACGACGTCCGGGCCCGGCGCGACCTCGCGGACGAGCCAGTCGCGCAGCGGGTCGGTGGCGGCGACCTCGCGGGCGACCTTCAGCCCCTCCACGATGGTGCGTTCGTCGTGCCCCTCGGGGTCGGTGAAGTACCGGAAGTCCAGGGCGGGATGCTCGGCGGGGTCGGAACTGCGCAGCCACATGCGGCCGGTGGAGCGGGCGCGCGGCACGTTGGGCGTCATGCACACCCCGTACGGCGGCACGGGATAGCCCAGGCGCTCGGTGTTGACGGTGAACGGCACCTGGTAGAAGTGGAACATCAGGTCGGGGCGCGGCTGGCCCTGGTCGCGGCGCAGGAACAGGCCGGCGTCGGAGTCCATCGCGGAGTTGGGCGGCAGTGGCCCCTCCGTCTCCCAGACGATCACGGACTCGGGGTGGTCCAGCAGGTTCTCGCCCACGCCGGGCAGGTCGGCCCGGACGTCGATGCCCAGGCCGCGCAGGTCGTCGGCCGGTCCGAGGCCGGAGAGCAGCAGCAGGCGGGGGGTGTCGATGGCGCCCGCGCACAGGAGGAGTTCGCGCTCGGCGCGCACGGTGGCGGGTTCGCCGTCGGCGCCCCGGACGGCGACGCGGGTCAGCCGGCCCGACTCGTCCGGGAGCAGCCGGTGCGCCCAGGTCTCCAGCAGGAGCGTCAGGTTGGGCCGGTCCAGGACGGGGTGGAGGTAGGCGACGGACGCGGAGGAGCGCAGGTTGCCCTCCGGCTGGTAGGCCAGCGAGAAGAAGCCGGTGCCGTCGGCGAAGGGCTCGGCGTTGAAGTCGTCGACGACGGGGACGCCGAGGGCACGGGAGGCGGCGGTGACGAAGTCCTCGGCGATGGGATTGCGGTCGGCCTCGGCCACCGGGACGATCCGGGTGAGCAGCCGGTCGCGGTAGGGGAGGATCGTCGCCGGGTCCCAGCCGGAGCAGCCCCCGCTCACCCAGTCGTCGAGGTCCTGCGGCAGCGGCAGGAAGCTGATCAGGGTGTTGTGCGAGGAGCAGCCGCCGAGGACGCGGGCCCGTGAGTGCAGGATGTGGGAGTTGCCGCGGGGCTGCTCGACGGTGGTGTAGCCGTAGTCGAACTCCGATCCCAGCAGGTTGATCCAGTTGCGCAGACGCAGGATGCGCTCGTCGCCGACGTCGCTGGGGCCGCCCTCGACGACGCAGACGCGGCAGTCGGGGTCCTCGCTCAGACGGGCGGCGAGCACACAGCCGGCGGTGCCGCCGCCGACGATGACGTAGTCGTAGGCGGACTCGGCGCCGTGCGCGGTGGTGGGGGCCATGCGGTGCCCTGCTTTCTGTGTCGTTCAGCCCTTGAACCAGCCGGAGGGGGCGGGGGCGAGGTTCTGGTAGATGTGCTTGGCCTCCTGGTACTCGCGCAGCCCGGTGGGGCCGAGTTCGCGTCCGACGCCGGAGCGGCCGAAGCCGCCCCACTCGGCCTGCGGCACGTAGGGGTGGAAGTCGTTGATCCAGACGGTGCCGTGCCGCAGCCGCTGCGCGACGCGCTGGGCGCGGCCCGCGTCGGAGGTCCATACGCCGCCGGCCAGGCCGTAGCGCGTGTCGTTGGCCCGTTCCACCGCCTCGTCCTCGGTGCCGAAGCGCTCGACGGTGACCACCGGGCCGAAGACCTCCTCCTGGACGATCCGCATCGACCGGTCGCAGTCGGCGAAGATCGTCGGCAGCAGGAAGAAGCCGCGGCTCAGGGCGGGGTCGTCGGGGCGGGTGCCGCCGGTGACGAGGCGGGCGCCCTCCTCCTGGGCGATGGCGATGTAGCGCTCGACCTTCTCGCGGTGCTCGGCGGAGCTGAGCGGGCCGCTCTCGGTGCCTTCCGCCATGCCGTTGCCGAGCCGGATGGCCTGCGCGCGGCGGGCGAGCGTCTCGACGAACCGGTCGTGCAGCGAGTCCTGGACCAGCAGGCGCGAACCGGCCGAGCAGACCTGCCCGGAGTGCAGGAAGGCGGCGTCCAGCGCGTAGTCCACGGCGGCGTCGAAGTCGGCGTCCGCGAAGACGATGTTGGGGTTCTTGCCGCCCAGTTCGAGGGCGATGTTCCGCGGGCCCTCGGCGGCACTGGCCATGATGGACCGCCCGGTGGTCAGGCCGCCGGTGAAGGACACCAGGTCGACCTCGGGGTGGCTGGTCAGGGCCGCGCCGACGGTCGCGCCGGAGCCCAGCACCAGGTTGGCGACGCCGGGCGGTGCGCCGGCCTCCTCGATGAGCCGGATCATGGCGATCGTGGTGAGCGGTGTGGTCTCACTGGGCTTGAGGACGAAGGTGTTGCCGGCGGCCAGCGCCGGGGCGACCTTCCAGGAGGCCTGGAGCAGCGGGTAGTTCCAGGGGGCGATGAGCGCGCAGACTCCGACCGGCTGGTAGACGACGCGGCTGAGGACGTCCGGGCCGACGTCCACGACCCGGCCGCCGTCCTTGCCCGCGAGTTCGGCGTAGTAGCGGAAGGCGTTCGCCACGTCCTCCACGTCGATGCGGGCCTCGGCCAGCGTCTTGCCGGTGTCGAGGGTCTCGGTGCGGGCGATGTCCTCCTGGTCGCGCAGCAGGAGGTCGCGGACGCGCAGCAGGAGGTCGGCCCGGTGGCGTGAGGTGGCGTTCGCCCAGTCCTCCTCGTCGAAGGCGCGCCGGGCGGCGCGCACGGCGCGGTCCACGTCGGTGGCGTCGGCCTCGTCGACGGTGGTGACGACGGAGGCGTCGTAGGGGTTGACCACCTCCCGCCGGCCACCGGCCGCCGCCTGTGTCCACTCGCCGTCGATGTACAGCTCGCCCACCGCGGGGCCTCCTTCGCATCCGGCCGGTGCCGATCGGCTCGACGGTCAGCAACATGGCCCATCGGGCGGGCAGCGGCCACGGGGCGCACCGCCCCGGCGGCGTGCCGGTGGTCCAGAGGACCCGGGTGGGCTAGTCACCCGGCCGCGCCGGTGCGCACGCGAGTGTGCCGGGGCTAACACCCGGGTCAGGCCCGCCCGGAACCACGGAGTGATTTGAACGTCTTTACCCCGGTGAGTCCCATGTCGCTCCTCCCCCAGTCGTCCCGTCCTGCCCCCGTTACAACCATTCACCCCTGTACGGCAGTTGACGTAGACCCCGCAGTAACATGTCAACTCCGCACCTGAAGCCCATTAGCGTGCGGTGCCGTACCAGGAGGCACCACCATGCGACCGCGACCCCCCGTCAAGGGCCGAGGCATCGTCAGCGGCACGGGGCTCATCGTCACGTGTCTGGCGGCGACGTTCGCCGCACTGGTCTTCTCCCTCTGGCCGTACACCGACCGGCCGGAGACGGGACCGGATGTGCTCAGCGCCCAGACCCTGCGCACCAGCTACGGCCCGTTGTCCGCGCTCGACCAGGACTTCCTCGTCAAGGTCCGGCTGGCCGGACTGTGGGAACTGCCCGCCGGGCAGCAGGCGCGGGCCAAGGGGACCACCCCGGCCGTCCGGACGGCTGGCCGGCATCTCGTCGACGGGCACAGGTTCCTCGACGAACGGGTCCGCGGTGTCGCCGCACGGCTGAACCTCGCCCTGCCCGACGAGCCCAGCGACCAGCAGAAGCAGTGGCTGGAAATCCTGGACGAGACACAGGGTGCCGAGTACGACCGCCAGTTCGCCACCATCCTGCGGCTGGCACACGGCAGGGTCTTCTCGGTCGTCGCCCAGGTCCGCGCGAGCACCCGCAACTCGCTGGTGCGCGACCTCGCCGACGACGCCAACACGACCGTCCTCGACCACATCAGGGTCCTGGAGGCCACGGGCTGCGTCGACTTCGACGCCGTGGCCCGCGATCTGGTCACCGGGAGTACTCCCCCGACGGCGGTCCCGGCTCCGGCCTCGCCCACGACTCCGGTCCCGGCGCCGGACCCGGCCTTCACGCTTCCGCCGCCCACCTTCCGCCCGCCGCCGGAGCAGTGAAACGGAACGTCACATACCGACAACACTCCGTCCGGATCGTGAACAAGGCATGGTGTTTCCGAGACCGTGTCACATACAAACAACATATGCTCTGGGTTCTTTTCCTGCTGGCGGCCTGGGTGGTGGCCGGCACGGCGTGCACGCGCCTGTGCCTGGCCGCCGTACGCGCCGCGGCCGCCGACGCAGACACCGGCCGCGTCCATGAACTCACGCTCTACGAGGCCGCGTTCCTCTCCGGCGGCCCCCGGCGGGTCGCCGACGTGACCCTCGTGGCCATGGCGCGCCAGCGCCGGCTGCTCCTGGCCCACACCGGCTGGGCGACGGTCGTCGATCCGCGCGGGCGGGACGAGATGGAGCGGTCGGTCATCGGGGCCATCGGCCCCGAGGGGCAGTCCCGGATAGCGCCGGTGCGGGCCACCGCCGCCACGGCGGACGCGGTGCGCGGCATCGCCGACCGGCTGGTGCGCGCGGGACTCGCCGTGCCCGACAGCGCCCGTACGACGGTGGCGGCGGCCGTCCGGCAGGTGCGCTCGGCGGCCGTCGCCGTACTCGGTCTCGGCGGGGCCGCGCTGCTGACGCCCCCTCCGCCGGACATGCCGCGTCATCTGGTGGCCCTGTGGTTCGCGCTGCCGCTCACCCTGACCCTGAGCTGTCTCGGCATCGCCCGCATCGAGGTCCACCCGTACTCGCGCTGGGCCTCCCCGGCCGGCCAGCGGCTGCTCGGCGCACTGACCCGGAACGCGGACGGCACCGCCGACGACCGCACGTACCTCACCTCCGTGGCCGTACGCGGCGTCCGCGCGATCGGCGAGCCGGACCTGCGCGCCGCCTTCACGCGCCGCTAGGGGCATCCTCCAGGCACACGACTGACAGACCGGGGGCACACAGGGGCATTGAGGCCGACACCGGCGGACGGTGCTTGCCTTCCCCAACCACCCCGCGAAACATCCCTTTTGTCACCACCGTGCATTGAAGGGATTCGCGATGAGAGCCGCCCTCCTCTACTCGGCAGCAGGGTCCTTGCTGCTGAGCGCCCTCACCGCCGCCCCGGGCTCCGACAGCTCGCGGGCGACGGCCGAGCTGCGCGGCACCGCGGTGGCCGCCGCGCGGGCGAAGGCGGCCGGCATCGACTTCGGCCCGTGCCCCGACGCGGAGGACCTTCCCGGCAGCATGCGGTGCGGCACGGTCACCGTCCCGCTGGACTACGCACAGCCCGACGGCAAGCAGATCGAGCTCTCCGTCGGCCGCGCCCGGGCCACACAGAAGGACCCGCACAACAGCAAGCGCAAGGTCCGCCGCCAGGGCGCCCTGGTCTACAACCCGGGCGGCCCGGGCGCCTCCGGCCTGTACTTCCCCCTCGTCGGCCTGCTGCCCGAGTGGAAGCGGCTCGGAGCGGCGTACGACCTCGTCGGCTACTCCCCGCGCGGAGTCGGCCGTTCCGCGCCGCTGTCCTGCAAGGACCCCAAGCAGTTCTTCACGGGGCCCACCCAGTCACCGACGCGCCCCTCCGAGTCGTACAAGAAGGAACGCATCGCGCAGGCCAAGGCGTACACGCGCGGCTGCGCCGAGCGGGCCGGCGGAGCGCTGCGCCACTACCACTCGCTGAACAACGCCCGCGACCTCGACGTGCTGCGCGCCGCGCTCGGTGAGGAACGGCTGACCTTCGTGGGCTCGTCGTACGGCACGTACTTCGGGGCCCTGTACGCGACGCTGTTCCCCGCGCACGTGCGGCGGATGGTGTTCGACTCGGCGGTGGACCCGGACCCGGAGGAGATCTGGTACCGCAACAACCTCGACCAGTCGGCGGCGTTCGAAGACCGCTGGAAGGACTTCCGCAAGTGGATCGCCCTGCACCACGACGTGTACGGGCTGGGCAGGACCGCGCGGGAGGTGCGGCGCAGCTACGAGCGGGCGAGTGCCCGGCTGGCCGTCGAGCCGGCCGGCGGGAAGGTCGGGCCGGGGCAGTTGCAGGGGGCGTTCCTCCAGGCCGGGTACTACGACGACCAGTGGCCGCACCGGGCGCACGCGCTGTCGGCGTACCTCAAGGGCGATCCGGGGCCGCTGGTCGAGCAGGCGGCACAGCACCCGGAGGCCGCCGTCGAGGCGGAGAACTCACGCGCCGTCTATGTGGCCGTCGAGTGCAACGACGCCCCCTGGCCGACGGACTGGGAGGTGTGGGACCGGGACAACACCCGGCTCGCACGGGTGGCGCCCTTCGAGACGTGGGACAACGTGTGGATGAACCTGCCCTGCGCCTACTGGGAAGGGCCGCGGCAGCGCCCGCTCGACGTCGGCACCGGGCCGGGCGAACTGCCGCCGACGCTGATCCTGGCCGCCGAGCGGGACGCCGCCACGCCGTACGACGGCGCCCTCGAACTCCACCGCCGCCTCGCGGGCTCCGTCCTGGTGACGGAGCGGGACGCGGGCACGCACGGCCTGGCGGGCGGGCCGAACGCCTGCGTCAACGGCCACATGGAGGCGTATCTGCTGGAGGGCCGGCTGCCGGGACGGGGTGCGGACTGCGCCGCGCGTCCGGAACCGAAGCCGAAGCCGAAGCCGCGTTCGACGGCCCCGGGGAAGCCCGGGGCCGGACGACCGCTCCGCTGATCAGGCCAGACCCGCGACGAGCTCCGCGATGTCCTTGCGGCGGCCCGTGAAGAACGGGACCTCCTCGCGGACGTGCCGACGCGCCTCCGAGGCGCGCAGGTGGCGCATGAGGTCGACGATGCGGTACAGCTCGTCGGCCTCGAAGGCGAGGATCCACTCGTAGTCGCCGAGGGAGAACGAGGCGACCGTGTTGGCGCGCACGTCCGGGAAGCCGCGGGCCATCTTGCCGTGGTCGGCGAGCATGCGGCGGCGGTCCTCGTCCGGCAGCAGGTACCAGTCGTAGGAACGCACGAAGGGGTAGACGCTCACGTAGTTCCGGGGCGTCTCGTCGGCGAGGAACGCCGGGATGTGCGAGCGGTTGAACTCGGCGGGGCGGTGCAGCGCCATGTTCGACCAGACCGGCTCCAGGGCGCGGCCCAGCTTGGTGCGGCGGAAGAGGTTGTACGCCTCCTGGAGCGCGTCGCTGGTCTCGGCGTGCCACCAGATCATGAGGTCGGCGTCGGCGCGCAGGCCCGAGACGTCGTACGTGCCGCGGATGGTCACGTCCTTGGCGGCGAGCTGGTCGAACAGCTCCTGGACCTCGTCGGCGTACCCGGCGCGGTCCTCGGGGAGGACGTCCTTCAGCTTGAAGACGGACCAGAGCGTGTAGCGGATGACCTCGTTGAGGTCCTTGGCCAGCTTGCCCTTGTTCGCGATGCGGTCGGGCGTGGCGCTGGAGGCCGTGGTGGAGGCGTCGTCACTCATGCTCCTCATTCTCCCGCTCCGCCGTGCAGGCTCTGCACCGGGTGGGCGGTGAGGTCCTGCACACCTCGCAGGTCGCCGTGGATCTGGTCCACGGCCGCGTACGCGCTCGCGATGCACGCCGGGATGCCGACGCCGTCGTACGGCGCGCCGCACACGGCGAGCCCCGGGAGCTTCGCCACGTGCTCGCGGACACGGGCCACGCGCGCGTGGTGGCCGACGGGGTACTGGGGAAGGCCGTCGTCCCAGCGGGTGACGCGGGTCGCGACGGGTGTGGCGTCCAGGCCGGTGGCCGCCTTCAGGTCGTGCCGGGAGACCTCCACGAGCCCGTCGTCGTCGCGCTGGAGGATCTCCGTCTCGCCGTACCGTCCGACGGAGGTGCGCAGGACGACCAGGTCCGGGTTCTCGTCGGCGATCCAGCCCCACTTCTGCGAGGCGAAGGTGGACGCCTTGATGGTGCGCCCGTCGACCGGCGGCACGAGGAAGCCGCTGCCCTCGGGGAGGGCCGTCCCGGCGCGGCGGTAGGCGAGGGTGACCAGGGCCATGGAGGCGTACTCGACGCCGCCTAGCTCGGCGGCGGCCTCGGGGGACTCGGTGCGCAGGAGCCGGGCGGCCGCGGGGGCGGGCACGGCGAGCACCACCGCGTCCGCGTGCAGCACCCGCTCGCCCGTGACCACGCGCCATCCGCCGCCGTCCGCCGCGCTGTGGCTCAGCTCCGTCACCGGCGTCCCCGTCTGGATCTCGCCCCCGCGTGCCCGCACCGACTCCGCCACCGCGCGGGGCAGCGTGCCGACACCGCCCTGGATGCCCATGAAGACCGGGCCGGTCTGCCGGGCGGCGGCCGCCTTCGCCTGGATCTCGCGGACCCCTGCCGTCAGGGAGGTGTGGCTCCGGGCGGCCTGGAAGAGCTGCGGGACGGCCGAGCGCATCGAGATGCGGTACGCGTCGCCCGCGTAGACGCCGCCCAGCAGGGGTTCCACCAGGCGGTCGACGACCTCGCGGCCGAGGCGCGCGGCCACGTACTCCCCGACGGCCACGTCGTCGCCGACCTCCGTGCGGGGCAGGTCGGCGTCCCGGTCGATGCGGGCGAGGCCCTCGTCGGACAGCACGCCGGACAGGGCCGCTGCGGTGCCGGGCACGCCCATCACGTGTCCCTTGGGCATCGGCCGCAGCGCACCCCGGGTCCAGATCGAGGCCGTCGCCGTCGCGGGCGGCAGGAGCCGGTCGGCGAGGCCCACCTCCCGGGCGAGCGCCACCGCCTCGGGGCGGCGGGCCAGCATCGACTCGGCGCCGAGGTCCACGCGGGCGCCCGCGATCTCCCCGGGCAGCAGCTTGCCACCGACCCGGTCGGAGGCCTCCAGCACCGTCACCCGCGCCCCGCGCTCCAGCAGCCGGTGCGCGGCGGCCAGTCCCGCGATGCCCGCCCCGATGACGACGACCTGCCCCGTGCCCGCACGGGCTTGAACTTCGCGCATGCCCCCAGCCTCTCAGACCCCACAGACAGCGCCGCCGCGCCCCGGTGTCCTTCACGAGTCCCGACCGTGACCGCATCGGAACCGTCCCGGACCAAACGTCCGGCCCCTCCCGGGCGTCGAAGAAACGTCAGCCGAACCGATCCCCGGGGGAAACCACATGCGCACAACAGGACCCGTCCGCCACCCCGTCCCGACCCCAGGGGGCGTCCGCACGATCCCGCTGGCCCCGCGACGCCCGGTACGCCCTCTCGCCGCGCTCCTGCTGGCCGCGGCCCTCGCGCTCACCGGATGCAGCGGCGCGGGCGAGGACTCCGCAGGCAGCAGCGCCGCCGACCGGGGAGTCGTCGCCCCGGACGCCGACGACAAGGCCGGCGCGAACGAGGCCGCCCCCGGCGGCGCCGGAAGCGGAGCCAGGGCGACCGCGCCCGCGAAGCTCCCCACGGCCCACATCATCCGCACGGCCTCACTGACCGTGCAGGTCAAGGACGTCCCGAAGGCCCTGGAGGAGGCCCGCACCGGCACCGAGAACGCGGGCGGCTACGTCGGCAACGAGACCACCACCCGGGACGGGGAGGGCCACGAGCGCACCCGCGTCGTGCTGCGCGTGCCCGTCGAGAAGTACGACGAGGTCCTCACCGAGCTGGAGGGCGCGGGCAAGCTCCTCGACCGCAGTGCGAAGGCGGAGGACGTCACCGACCAGGTCGTGGACGTGGAGAGCCGCATCAAGTCGCAGCGCGCCAGCGTGGCCCGGATCCGCGAGCTGATGGACCAGGCCACCAAGCTCAGCGACGTGGTCACCCTGGAGGGCGAGCTGAGCACCCGCCAGGCCGACCTGGAGGCTCTCCTCGCGCGCCAGGAGACCCTGAAGGACCGCACGAGCCTGGCCACCATCACCCTGTCGCTGTCCGAGACGCCGGTGAAGAAGGAGGCGAAGGACGACGACCCGGGGTTCGTGGACGCGCTCGCGGGCGGCTGGAACGCCTTCGTGACGATGCTGCGCTGGCTCGCTGTGGCCCTCGGCGCGGTCCTGCCGTTCGCGGCGGTGGCCGCCCTGCTCGCGCTGCTGTGGCTGCGCGTCGTACGCCCCCGCCTCCCGCGCCGCCCGCGCCCCGCGCCCGCCACGAGCGCCCTGGGCCCGCTGCCGACGGCCCGTCCGGCCCCGCAGTCCCCGCCCGCGCGGACCCCTGACGAGCAGGACTGAAATGCCGTGCTCCCGTAGCGTGTTCGCATGAACATGAGCCGTACGCGCAGGGAGCGACTGGTCGTGATCGGCGGCGACGCCGCGGGGATGTCCGCGGCGTCGCAGGCGCGCCGTCTGAAGGGCCCCGACGAGCTGGAGATCGTGGCGTTCGAACGCGGCCACTTCACGTCGTACTCGGCGTGCGGCATCCCGTACTGGGTGGGCGGCGACGTCCCGGACCGGGACCGGCTCATCGCCCGCACGCCCGAGGAGCACCGCGCCCGGGACATCGACCTGCGGCTGCGCACCGAGGTCACGGAGCTCGACCCCGACGGGCAGCGGGTACGCGCGCGTGACCTCGAATCGGGCGCCGAGTCCTGGACGTCGTACGACAAACTCGTGATCGCGACCGGCGCCCGGCCGATCCGGCCGGACCTTCCGGGCATGGACGCCCCCGGGGTGCACGGTGTGCAGACACTGGACGACGGCCAGGCGCTGCTCGACACGCTGGCACGCACGCGTGGCCGCCGCGCGGTGGTCGTCGGGGCCGGCTACATCGGCGTGGAGATGGCCGAGGCGCTCATCAACCGCGGCTACGAGGTGACGGTCGTCAACCGCGGCAGCGAGCCCATGTCGACCCTCGACCCGGACATGGGCCGCCTGGTGCACGAGGCCATGGAGGGCCTGGGCATCACGATGGTGAACGACGCCGAGGTCACCAAGATCCTGACGGCTGACGACGGACGGGTACGGGCGGTGGCCACCCAGGACCGCGAATTCCCGGCGGACGTCGTCGTGCTCGGCATCGGGGTCCGCCCGGAGACGACCCTCGCGCGGACGGCCGGCCTCCCCCTCGGTGCCCACGACGGGCTCCTCACGGACCGCTCGATGCGGGTGCGCGGGCACGAGAACATCTGGGCGGGCGGCGACTGCGTCGAGGTCCTCGACCTGGTCTCCGGCCAGGAACGGCACATCGCGCTCGGCACCCACGCCAACAAGCACGGCCAGGTCATCGGCACCAACGCCGGCGGCGGCTACGCCACCTTCCCGGGCGTGGTCGGCACGGCGGTCAGCAAGGTCTGCGACCTGGAGATCGCGCGCACGGGACTGCGCGAGAAGGACGCCCACCGCGTGGGCCTGCGCTTCGAGGCGGTCACCATCGAGTCGACCAGCCGCGCGGGCTACTACCCGGACGCCTCCCCCATGACGGTCAAGATGCTCGCCGAACTCCGCACGGGCCGCCTCCTCGGCGTCCAGATCGTCGGCCGGGAGGGCGCGGGCAAACGGGTCGACATCGCAGCGGTCGCCCTCACGGCGGGCATGACGGCGGAACAGATGACCACCCTGGACCTCGGCTACGCCCCGCCGTTCTCCCCTGTCTGGGACCCGGTTCTGGTAGCGGCCCGCAAGGCGGCGGCAAAGGTCCGCGGTTCCTTGTGAAGGACGGTAGGGAACCAGGGGCGCGGGGCTGTATCGATCTGCGGCTCCGCCGCGTGGGCGCGACCAGCCACAATGAACCCGCACCCGGCAGCGGACCCGCGCCCCTGCGGCGAAACCCTACGCAGTCCCGGCAGTGCCGTTGATCCGGTCGATCGCCTGCCTCGCCTGCTCCGCCGGCGGCCGGGACGGCAAGGACGACACCGACGCCGAAGCCGCCGTCACCGCCGGCGGCGGCTGCTCCCCCGCCGGCTTCGCGTGCGCGGCGATCCTGGACGACCGCAACCGGTGGCTCACCGCCTCGTCCAGCGTCACGGGCCGCCGCATCTGGGTCGCCAGCCGCCCGGCCTCCTGGCCGAGGCGGGCCACGTCCTCCCACGGCAGCCGCACCACCAGCGTCAGCTCCGCCTCGCCGTCGGGCAGGGCGTGCATCGGAGGAGTAACTCGGTCGTTCATCGCCTGTTCCTCACGTCGGCCCCGCGACCCGCCTTCCCCGCGCCGCGGGCGGTTGCCGACACATACGCACGCCCGGACGGCTGCGTTCACCGGCGGGACCGATTCACCGGCGGCGCCCCGGGCACACGTGTGGCGTGGTCATCCCCGTTCATGACGTGAACCCCGCGCGGCGCACCGCCTGGGTGACGTACGCGCTGCTCGCCGCCAACATCGTCGTGTTCCTGCTCACTCCCGGCATGGCCGGTTCCGTGGTGGGCGAGGGCAGCCTGGCCCAGCTGTGTCACCTCCAGGCGTTCCTGGACCAGTACGCGGCGGTGCCACGACAGCTGATCCACCATCAGATGCCCCGGCTGGTGCCCACGGGCGAGATCGGGACGGGCCCGCAGGGAGCCGGCTGCGTGGTCGGCCCGCCGCCCTACGACAAGTCGCCGGAACTGAGCGTGCTGACCGCGATGTTCCTGCACGGCGGCTGGCTGCACCTGCTGGGCAACATGCTGTTCCTGTGGATCTTCGGCAACAACATCGAGGACCGGATGGGGCACCTGCGCTTCCTGCTCTTCTACGTCGCCTGCGGCTACGCGGCGTCGTACGGTTTCGCGGTCCTGAACAACGCCTCGGCCGACCCGCTGATCGGCGCGTCCGGAGCGATCGCCGGGGTGCTGGGTGCCTATCTGGTGCTGTATCCGAGGGCCCGGGTCTGGGTCCTCGTCCCGTTCCTGGTCTTCCTGCCGCTGCGGCTGCCCGCCTGGACCGTGCTG
The DNA here is from genome assembly GCF_039532725.1 of Streptomyces coeruleofuscus. Classification (NCBI taxonomy): domain Bacteria; kingdom Bacillati; phylum Actinomycetota; class Actinomycetes; order Kitasatosporales; family Streptomycetaceae; genus Streptomyces; species Streptomyces coeruleofuscus. The sequence continues at coordinate 356,373 of NZ_BAAASE010000001.1, read as the reverse complement.
GGCCTGTGGTTCGTGCTCCAGGCGGTGTACTCCTCCGGCGGCGGCCTCTCCGACGCCGGCACGGTGGCGTACGCGGCGCACATCGCCGGCTTCCTCGCCGGCATGCTGATCGCCTGGCCGCTGCGCCCCGGCACACCGCCGCCGCCGGAGCCGCGCGGCATCGTCTTCGGCAGGCGGGCGAGGCCCCGGCACACCTGGTGAGTCAGCGGGCGGTGTGCGTGTGCACGTACTCCACGAGCCGCGTCAGCGCGTCCGGGTCCGTCGACGGCATGACGCCGTGGCCGAGGTTGAAGACGTGCCCCTCCAGCCCCGCCGCCGAGTCCAGGACCTCGCGGGTCTTCGCCTCGACGGCCTCCGTCGTGGCGAACAGCACGGTCGGGTCGAGGTTGCCCTGGAGCGCCTTGCCGGGGCCGACGCGGCGGGCGGCCTCGTCCAGCGGGACGCGCCAGTCGACGCCGACGACGTCCGCGCCGGCCTCGCCCATGAGCCGCAGCAGCTCACCGGTGCCGACGCCGAAGTGGATGCGCGGGACGCCGTAACCGGCCACGGCCTCGAAGACCTTCGCCGACGCCGGCAGCACCGAGCGCCGGTAGTCGCCGGGGGCGAGGGCGCCGGCCCAGGAGTCGAAAAGCTGGACCGCCGAGGCGCCGGCCTCGATCTGCACCTTCAGGAAGGCGGCCGTGATGCCGGCGAGGCGGTCGAGGAGGTCGGCCCACAGCCCCGGGTCGCCGTACATCATCGCCTTGGCGTTCTCGTACGTGCGGGACGGGCCGCCCTCCACGAGGTAGCTGGCGAGGGTGAAGGGGGCGCCGGCGAAGCCGATGAGGGGCGTGGCGCCGAGCTCGCGGGTGAGCAGGCCGATGGCCTCGGTGACGTAGGAGACGTCCTCGGGGGTCAGGTCGCGGAGCTGGGCGAGGTCCGCGCGGGTGCGGATCGGGCGCTCGACGACCGGGCCGACGCCGGGCTTGATGTCGAGGTCGACGCCGATGGCCTTGAGCGGGACGACGATGTCGCTGAAGTAGATCGCCGCGTCGACGCCGTGCCGGCGCACCGGCTGGAGCGTGATCTCGGTGACCAGCTCGGGACGCATGCAGGACTCCAGCATCCCGACGCCCTCGCGCACCTTGCGGTACTCCGGGAGTGAGCGCCCGGCCTGCCGCATGAACCACACCGGCGTGTGCGGCACGGGCTCGCGCCGGCAGGCCTTGAGGAAGGCTGAGTCGTACGGGGCGGACGGCTGCTGGGCCCGGGGGGCGTCGTTGGCACTCACGGGCCAAGTTTCGCACGCCCCCGATGGGCGGGATTCAGCCCCTGGAGAGGCGCGGGGTGTCTAGCCCGGCACCCGGGCTCCGGTCCCCGTAACCTTCCGGCATGGCTGCGGCTCAGGGACCACTGTCGGACGGCACTGGCGGAATGGACGAAGCGAAGGACACCGAGAAGGACCGGCGGGAGGCGGACACCACCCCGCTGCCCTTCCGGGCCGCCGTCGACGCGCTCAGGGCGGCGCGGCTGCGGCCCCAGATCGAGGTCGAGCCGACGCGCCCGCCGCAGCGGCTCGCCCCCCACGCCTACGCGCTGGAGGCCGCGGTCGTCGACGGCGACCAGGACCTGGCCGACGGCCGGCTGGTGCTGCTGCACGACCCGGCGGGGCACGAGGCCTGGCAGGGCACGTTCCGGCTGGTGACGCTGGTGCGCGCGGAGCTGGAGGCGGAGATGGCCGCGGATCCGCTGCTGCCGGAGGTGTGCTGGTCCTGGCTGACCGGTGCGCTCCAGACGCGCGGGCTGACGTACGGGGAGCCGAGCGGCACCGTCACGCGGGCGAGCTCGCACTACTTCGGCGGTCTGTCCGCCCGTCCGGCCGCCTCGCAGATCGAGATCCGTGCCTCGTGGACGCCGCGCGAGGGCCTGGGCGGGGTCCCGGACACGGCCGCGCACCTGGCGTCCTGGTGCGATCTGCTCGCCCAGGTCGCGGGGCTGCCGCCGGCCGGACCGGGGGACGCGTCGGTGGTGACGCTCCCCCAGCGGCGAGGCCCGCAGTCCCGCTGATCGAACCTGTTCCGACCCCGTACTGATCGAACCTGTACGGGGCGGTCAACGCTGCCCTGCCGACGATCACACCTGCGTCCCCCTCTTGGCCGAATCACTTTGTCGATACGGCCACTTTCGACCGCGTACCGACGCAGACCGAAACCGTTCGACCTTCGAATGATCGACCGCGTGTCCGAATTGTACGGATTGTTATCACCGATTCGTGATCATTCTCTAAAGGCGGACGGGTTGGGTGCCGAAGACGACTGTGACCTTGAAAGCACGGTTCGTCCCGGCTTCACCCCCACGAGCCGGCCCCGTCCCGCACCCCAGGAGGCCTGGTGTCCGTTCTCCTCGAGCAGCCCGCAAGCCTGGTCGCCTACCGCCCGAACAAGCCGACCGCCATGGTGGTCGTGGCCGACCCGCGCGTCCGCTCCACCGTCACCCGCCATCTGTGGGCGCTCGGTGTGCGCGATGTCATCGAGGCCTCGTCCATCGCGGAGGCTCGTCCCCGCATCGGCAACCCCCGCGACATCTGCGTCGCCGACGTCCACCTGCCCGACGGCTCCGGCCTCACCCTGCTGTCGGAGACCCGTGCCGCGGGCTGGCCCAACGGGCTCGCCCTCTCCGCCGCCGACGACATCGGCGCCGTTCGCAACGCCCTCGCGGGCGGCGTGAAGGGCTACGTCGTCACCGGCACCCGCACCAACGTCGGCCTCCCCACCCGCCCGGGCGCCGCCCCCATCGGCTCCGCCGCCGCCCGCCTGCACCGCCGCCCCCCGGGTGCCCCGAGCCACCCGGGCGGCTATCGCGAACTCTCCGGCCGCGAGGTCGAGGTGCTGCGACTGGTCGCGGAGGGCCAGTCGAACAAGGCGATCGGCGTCTCGATGGGCCTGTCCGCACTGACCGTCAAGAGCCACCTCGCCCGCATCGCCCGCAAGCTCGGCACGGGCGACCGCGCCGGGATGGTCGCGGTGGCGCTGCGGACCGGAATCATCCACTGAACCACTCCACGGTGACCCTTTGTGATCATTCACTCACGTGAACGGGACCGGCCGCGGGTCCCGTGCATGTCACTCATGGTTCGTGAACCCGCCGCTTCCCCGGCCTGACTGGTTTGCGACCCTCGGGCGCCCGCCGACGGAACGTTCCGTCGGCGGGCGCTGTCCATACATGGATACCCTTGACATGTGACCGACGCCCACGAGACCGCAGCAGACAGCTCACTGCGAACCACCGGAGGCGCTCCTCCGGACGACGACGGATCTTCTGCTACGGAGGCGCCGATCCCCTTGCTGGAACCGCGTGAGGGCATTCCGCCCGTGATCGCGGACGAGTCCGCCCTGGCCCGGATGATCGCCGCCTTCGAGGCGGGCTCCGGCCCGGTCGCCGTCGACGCCGAGCGCGCGTCCGGCTACCGCTACGGCCAGCGCGCCTACCTGGTCCAGCTGCGCCGCCAGGGCGCCGGGAGCGCTCTGATCGACCCCGTGGCCTGCCCCGACCTGTCCGCCCTCGGCGAGGCCCTGTCCGGCGCCGAGTGGGTGCTGCACGCCGCCACCCAGGACCTGCCCTGCCTGCGCGAGATAGGCATGGTGCCGACGCGGCTGTTCGACACGGAGCTGGCCGGGCGGCTCGCCGGGTTCCCCCGGGTCGGCCTCGGCGCGATGGTCGAGGGCGTCCTCGGTTTTGTCCTGGAGAAGGGGCACTCCGCCGTCGACTGGTCGACCCGGCCGCTGCCGGAGCCCTGGCTGCGGTACGCGGCCCTGGACGTCGAACTGCTCGTCGACCTGCGCGACGCGCTGGAGAAGGAGCTGGACCGGCAGGGCAAGCTGGAGTGGGCCCGCCAGGAGTTCGACGCGATCGCCTCGGCCCCGCCGCCGGAGCCGCGCAAGGACCCCTGGCGGCGTACGTCCGGCATGCACAAGGTGCGCCGGCGGCGGCAGCTGGCCGTCGTACGGGAACTGTGGCAGACCCGGGACCGGATCGCGCAGCGGCGGGACGTGTCGCCCGGCAAGGTGCTCGGGGACGCTGCGATCGTGGAGGCCGCGCTGGCGATTCCGGCCAACGTGCACGCGCTGGCCGCGCTGAACGGCTTCGGACACCGGATGAGCAAGCGGCAGCTGGAGCAGTGGCAGGCGGCCGTGGACCGGGCCAAGGGGCTGAGCGAGGCGCAGTTGCCGCAGCCGGGGCAGCCCGTGACCGGGCCTCCGCCGCCGCGGGCCTGGGCGGACAAGGACCCTGTGGCCGCGGCCCGGTTGTCCGCGGCCCGGGCGGGGGTCTCGGCGCTGGCCGAGCAGCTCACCATGCCGCAGGAGAATCTGATCGCGCCGGACACCGTGCGGCGGGTCTGCTGGGAGCCGCCGGCGGTGGTGGACGCCGAGTCCGTGGGGGCCGCGCTCGCCGGGTACGGTGCGCGGCCGTGGCAGGTGGAGCTGGTGACGCCTGTGTTGGTGGAGGCGTTGTCCGCGAAGGAGGCCTAGCCGCCGTAGAGCTTGCGTCGTACGGCGGCTGCGGGCTGGTTGTGGTTGTTCGCGCCCACGCGGCGGAGCCGCAAATCGACACAGCCCCGCGCCCCCGGGTCCGCTACTTCGTGGCCCCTCGCGTGAAGCCGTTGTAGATGAACCGCTGGAGGAACAGGAAGACGACCAGCGTCGGCACGATGACGAGGATCGCGCCTGCCGAGATGGTCTCCCAGTGGGCTCCGAAGGGGCCCTTGAAGCGGAACAGGGACGTCGAGATCACGCCAAGATCTTCGGAGGGCATGTAGAGGAAGGGGATGTAGAAGTCGTTGTAGACATTGATCCCTTTTACGATCACGACCGTCGCGATCGCGGGCTTGAGCAGCGGGAAGATGATCTTCCGGTAGACCGTGAAGGCGTTGGCGCCGTCGATGCGGGCCGACTCGTCCAGTGAGACGGGGATGGCCCGTACGAACTGCAGGAAGATGTAGATCGACACGATGTCCGTGCCCATGTAGAGCGCGATCGGCGCCCAGAGGCTGTCGAACATCCCGAGGCTGTTGACGATCTGGAAGGTGGCCACCTGGGTGGTCACCCCGGGGACCAGCGCGGCGACCAGGAACAGGGCCAGGACCAGCTTCCGGAAGCGGAACCGGAAGCGGTCGATGGCGTACGCCGTCATCGAGCCGATGAGGACCGTGCCCCCGATGGCGACGACCAGGATCAGCGCCGTGTTGCCGAACGCCGAGAGCATCCGGCCGTCCTGGAACGCCGTCACGTAGTTGCCGAAGTTGAGCGGGTCGTCGGGCAGCGTGAGGGCGCCGCTGTCGTCCGCCATCTCCCCGGAGGTCTTGAGCGACGTCAGGAAGACCACGGTGAGCGGCAGGAGCACGACCAGCGTCGCGAGGACCAGGGACAGGTACACGAGGGCACGGGCCACGGCACGGCGCGTCATACGAGGTCCACCTTGTCGTCCGGGACGAGGCGCCGCTGCACCCAGGTCACCGCCAGGATGATCAGCAGCAGCACGACGGCCGCCGCCGAGGCGAGGCCCGTCTTGTTGAACTGGAAGGCCAGCTTCACGGTCTGGATCACGAAGGTCTCGGTGCCGGTCGCACCGCCGGTCATGATGTACGGGATCTCGAAGACGGACAGCGACCCGGAGACGGACAGGATCACCGACAGGCTCAGCACGGGCCGGATGCCGGGCGCGATGATGTGGCGGAACTGCTGCCAGCGGTTCGCCCCGTCCAGTTCGGCCGCCTCGTACAGCTCCCCCGGGATGGACTGGATCGCTCCGAGGAAGAGGACGAAGTTCAGGCCCATGTAGCGCCATACGGAGACGCCCGCGAGGGAGACGTTGGCCGAGGCGGGCGTGCCGAGCCAGGCGCGGTCGCCGTCGTAGCCGAACAGGCTCAGGATCGCGTCGAGGGTGCCGCCGTCCTGGAAGAAGTACAGGAAGACGAAGCCGATCGCGACGCCGTTGATCAGGTACGGGAAGAAGAGCACCCCCTTGAAGAAGTTGCGGAAGCGGACGTTGAAGCTCAGGACGGTGGCGAAGTAGAGGGCGGCGGCGATCTGCACCACGGACGCGGCGAGGTAGTAGCCGCTGACGAGGAACACCTCGAACAGCTCGGGCCGGGTGAAGAGTTCGGCGTAGTTCTCGGCACCCGTGTAGCGCAGCTCGGGGCTGACGCCGTCCCAGTCGGTGAAGCTGTACGCGACCATGTTGACGATCGGCGCGTAGGTGAAGGCGATCAGCAGGACGATCGGGCCGATCAGGAACAGCCAGGGGGTCACGCCCCGCCACCGCCGCGCCCGGCGCGCGGCGGACGGCGGTGTCGGCCCGGCGGGCGCGGCCGGCGGCACCGGCCGCGCCGCCTTCCGGGTGGTGTCGGTCATCAGGACCCCGAGTTCTTCTGCGCCTCGGTCCACTTCTCGCCCAGTCCGGTCAGGAAGTCGTCCAGGCTGCCCTTGCGGGCACCGCGGGCGAGGTCGACGAGCTCCTGGCGGTAGTCGGGCTTGTAGATGCCGACCTCGGACTGGTTGTCGATGGACTTGACCTGGGCGCCCTTGGTGTCGTCGATGTCGAGGAGCTTCACGCCCGCCTCCTCGTACGGCTTGAGGACCTCGGGCAGCGGGCCGTCCTTGAGGGGCGAGAGAGCCAGGTTGGCGTCCGCGTAGCCGGACTTGTCGGTGAACCAGTCGATCCAGGCGCGGGCGGCGGCCTTGTGGTCGGAGTTGACGTTGACGGCCTGCTGGTAGTCGGGCGACGTCACCGCGCAGAACGTGCCGTCCTTCTGGGCGGGGAACGGCATGAAGCCGATGTCGGCCGGGTCGGTGCCCGCCTGCTTCGCCGCGTCCTGCATCTGGACGATCGCCCAGGAGCCGAGCCACATCGTGGCGATCTCGCCCTTCGCCAGCTTGGGCTTGGACGCCTCCCAGTTGGTGGTGGTCGGGTCCTTCTCGATGAGCTTCCGGCGCACGATGTCGTGGAGCAGCGTGTCACCGACCCGCAGGTCGGCGCCCTCCGCCCAGGGGTTTCCCTCGGCGAGCCTGGTGGTGGCCCGAGTGTCGCAGCCGACCGAGCCGTTGACGTTCGTCCACTGGGTCAGCGGCCACATGTCCTTGAAGTTGGTGTAGTACGGGACCGCGTCGGACTTGGACTTGATGGCCTCGAGGTCGTCGAGGAACTCGGCCGGGGTCGTGGGCCAGTCGGTGACGCCGGCCGCGTTCCACACCTTCTTGTTGTAGACGAAGCCCGGGACCACGCCGAGCGGGCTCTGGCCGTAGACCTTGCCGCCGACGGTGGTGTAGTCGGTGAAGCGGTACTTCTTGCCGCGCTCGGCCTGGGTGCCGAGGGAGGCGAAGAACTTCGGGTAGTCCTTCTTCTCGATCACGGCCGGGATCATCAGGACGTCGCCGTAGTTCTCCGTGTTCATACGGATCTTGACCTCGCCCTCGTAGTCGGTGAGGCCCTCGAACTCGACCTTCACCTTGGGATAGGTCTTGTTGAACTCGGCGGCGTACTTCTTCATCGTCCCGTCCTGCACGAGGTCGGTCCGATGGGTGAGGACGGTGATGGTCCCGTCGACCTTGGCGGGATCGTCGGGCGCGTCGGCGTCCGCGCCCTTCGAGGTGCCTCCGGTGCCGGTACAGCCCGAGGCCAGCAGGGCTGCGCCCACGGCGAGGGCGAGGACGGTACGGCGGTTCATGTGCATCAGCTCCGTTCGCGGAGAGGAACTCGGGACGGAAGAGCACGTGCGGTATGGCTGGTTCGGCACTCTGACAGCGCTTTCTCAACCGGTAAAGTCCCATTCCCGCCAACGCTGTGAAACCTGTACACCACTCTTCACTGGACCGGTTTAGGGAGTGCGCATGCTGGAGGCCACACCGCTCGGCGACGGATGGATCCTGCGGCACGGGCCGGAAGCGCTCCCGGCCTCGGTGCCGGGCTGCGTGCACACCGACCTGATGGCGGCCGGGGTGATCCCGGACCCGTTCCTGGGCCTGGGCGAGTCCGAGGTGGCGTGGGTGGGGCGCCGGGACTGGACGTACGAGCGCGAGCTCACCGGCGCGTCCCCGCGGGAGCAGACCGACCTGGTCTTCGACGGGCTCGACACGGTCGCCGAGATCTCCCTGGACGGGCGGCTGCTGGGCAAGGTGCGCAACATGCACCGCTCGTACCGGTTCGACGTGACGGGGCTGTCCGGGCGGCTGTCGGTGCGGTTCGTCTCGGCCTACGCCGAGGCCGAGGCCGTGCGGGGGCGGCTGGGCGAGCGGCCCGCCGCCTACTCCGAGCCCTACCAGTACCTGCGCAAGATGGCCTGCTCCTTCGGCTGGGACTGGGGGCCGACCCTGGTGACGGCCGGGATCTGGCGGCCGGTGCGCCTGGAGCACTGGTCGACGGCCCGGATCGCCCGGGTGCGTCCGCTGGTCACCGTCGACGAGGGCGTGGGGGTCGTCGAGTTGGCCGTGGACGTCGAGCGGACCCGGGTCGAGGCGCCGCTCGCCCTGGAAGCGACGGTGGGCGGGGTGCGGGCCCGGGCGGAGATCGACGGGGCGGGCGGGGTGGTACGGCTCCGCGTGCCGGACGTCCGGCTGTGGTGGCCGCGCGGCTACGGCGAACAGCCGCTGTACGACGTCGAGTTGCGGCTGCTGCACGGCGAGGACGCGCTGGACGTGTGGCGCCGGCGGATCGGCTTCCGGACCGTGGGACTGGATCAACGGCCCGACGCGCACGGCACCGGCTTCACGCTCGTCGTCAACGGCGAGCGGCTCTTCGCCCGGGGCGTCAACTGGATCCCCGACGACGTCTTCCCGTCCCGGATCACCCGCGAGCGCTACCGCAGGCGCCTGGAGCAGGCGGCCGGAGCCGGCGTGGACCTCGTAAGGGTCTGGGGCGGCGGGATCTACGAGAGCGAGGACTTCTACGACGCCTGCGACGAACTCGGGCTGCTGGTCTGGCAGGACTTCCCGTTCGCCTGCGCGGCCTACCCGGAGGAACAGCCGCTGCGCGGCGAGGTGGAGGCCGAGGCGCGGGAGAACGTCGTACGGCTGATGCCGCATCCCTCGCTCGTGCTGTGGAACGGCAACAACGAGAACCTGTGGGGCTTCCGGGACTGGGGCTGGGAGCCGCGGCTGGCCGGGGGTTCCTGGGGCGAGGGGTACTACCTGGGCGTACTGCCGCGTGTGGTGGCCGAGTTGGATCCCACACGGCCGTACACGGCGGGGAGTCCCTGGTCCGGGTCGTGGGACCGGCATCCCAACGATCCGGCACACGGCACGCACCACTCCTGGGAGGTGTGGAACCGTGAGGACTACGCCGACTACCGGCTGAGCGTGCCCCGGTTCGTCGCCGAGTTCGGCTGGCAGGCGCCGCCCGCGTACGCCACGCTGCGGCGTGCGCTGCCCGGGGAGGAGCTCGCGCCGGACTCCCCCGGCATGCTGCACCACCAGAAGGCCGACGACGGCAACGGGAAGCTGGAGCGGGGGCTGGCGCGGCATTTCGCCGTGCCGGACGGGGACTTCGACCGCTGGCACTACCTGACGCAGGTCAACCAGGCGCGTGCGGTCGCCGCCGGGATCGAGCACTGGCGGTCGCACTGGCCGGTGTGCGCGGGCACGGTCGTCTGGCAGCTCAACGACTGCTGGCCGGTGACCTCCTGGGCGGCGATCGACGGGGACGGGCGGGAGAAGCCGCTGTACCACGAGCTGAAGCGGCTGTACGCGGACCGGCTGCTGACGCTCCAGGCGCGGGAGGGCGGGCTGGTGCTGGCCGCCGTCAACCAGGCCGCCGGCAACTGGACGGCGACGGCGACCCTGCGGCGGATGTCCGTCGAGGGCGAGGTACTGGGGCAGGTGGCGGTGGAGGTGACGGCCGGGGGGCGGAGCGTGGCACGCGTGGACGTCCCTCGCGAGCTGACGCCGACCGGGCCCAAGGAGTTTCTCGTCGCGGATGCGGGCGGGGACGCGGGAGCGGATGCGGGCGGGGACGCGGGAGCGGGAACCGGCGGGAACGCGGGAGCGGACGGGAACACGGGCCCGGTGACCGGCGGACACGCAAGCGCGGACACGGGCCCAGACCGGAACACAGGCCCGGGAACCGGCGGGAACGCGGGCACGGGCGCTGGAACGGGCGGGAACGCGGACGCGAGCGGGAAGGCGGGCGGGGACGCGAGCGGGAAGGCGGGCGGGGACGCGAGCGGGAAGGCGGACGCGAGCGGGAACGGGAACGCGAGCGGGAACGCGGAGGGGAACGGGAACGCGAGCGGGAACGCGGAGGGGAACGGGAACGCGGGCGGGAACGGGAACGCGGGCGGGAACGCGGGCGCGGCAGCGAGCGGGGACGTGGGCCCGGGCAGGTTGCGGGCCCTGTACTTCCCGGTGCCGGACCGTGAAGTCCCTTTCCCCGCCCCCCGATTCGATGTCGCCCTCGCTCCGGGCGGCATCACCGTCACCGCCCGCACCCTGGTCCGGGACCTGCTGCTCCAGGCCGACCGGCTGGATCCGGGGGCGCGGGCCGACCGGGGGCTGGTCACGCTGCTGCCGGGCGAAGAGGTGACCATCGGGGTGCGCGGCTGGAAGACTCCGGACGCGGAGAGCGCTCGTTCGGCCCTGTACTGCGTGGAGCCCACCCGATGACGGCGACGCCGATCCCCCGCGTCACCATCAAGGACGTCGCCGCGCGCGCCGGCGTGTCCAAGGGTGCCGTCTCGCTCGCCTTCAACCACAAGCCCGGCCTGTCGGAGTCGACCCGGGACCGGATCTTCCGGGCGGCGCGGGAGCTGGGCTGGGCGCCGAACCTCACGGCGCGGACGCTGGCCGGTTCGCGTGTGGACGTGGTGGGGCTGGCGGTGTGCCGGCCGGCGCGGGTGCTCGGGCTCGAACCCTGGTACATGGAGTTCGTCTCGGGCGTGGAGAGCGTGCTGGCCGAGCACTCCTGCTCCCTGCTGCTGAGACTCGTACGGAATATGGACGAGGAGGTGGGGGTCCAGGCGTCGTGGTGGCGTGGGCGGCAGATCGGCGGGTCGATCCTCGTCGACTTCCGGGCCGACGATCCCCGGGTGGGCCTGGTGGAGCGGCTCGGGCTGCCGGTGGTCGCCGTGGGGCATCCCTCGCTGACCGGAGGGCTCACCTCCGTGTGGACCGACGACGCGACGGCCGTGACGGAGGCGGTGCGGTATCTGGCGGCGCTGGGGCACCGGCGGATCGCCCGGGTGGGCGGGGCGGCGGCCCTCGGGCACACGGCCATCCGGACGGCCGCGTTCGACGAGGCGGCGGGAGCGCTGGCGCTGGCCGGGGCGTGGCAGGTCGCGACCGACTTCTCGGGCGACGCGGGGGCGCGGGCGACGCGGTCGCTGCTGACGGCCGCGCCGCCGGACCGGCCGACGGCGATCGTGTACGACAACGACATCATGGCGGTGGCGGGGCTGTCCGTGGCGGCGGAGATGGGGTTGCGGGTGCCGGACGACGTGTCACTGCTGGCGTGGGACGACTCGCAGCTGTGCCGGCTGACGCATCCGACCCTGTCCGCGATGAGTCATGACGTGCACGGGTTCGGGGCGGAGGTGGCTCGGACCTTGTTCGGGGTGATCACCGGGGACGGATCGGCCGGGTCGCATCCCGTGCCGACTCCGCTGCTGACGCCGAGAGGGTCCACAGCGCCACCCCGATGAGATGTGACGTTCAACGCTCGCCGTGTCAGGACTGGGCAGCTACGTTACTCATAAGTAGCATGGGATGAGCAAGCGCTCAGCGTCCTGGACCCTGGAGGAGAGCCATCGTGCCTCGTACCGTCAGGGACGTCGTCTTCGTAGACGGCGTCCGCACCCCGTTCGGCAAGGCGGGCCCGAAGGGCATCTACCACGAGACCCGTGCCGACGACCTCGTCGTGAAGGCGATCCGGGAGCTGCTGCGCCGCAACCCCGGTCTCGACCCGAAGAAGATCGACGAGGTCGCCATCGCCGCGACCACCCAGATCGGCGACCAGGGCCTCACCATCGGCCGTACCGCGGGGATCCTCGCCGGCCTGCCGCAGTCGGTCCCGGGTTACTCCATCGACCGCATGTGCGCCGGCGCCCTGACGGCCGTGACCACGGTCGCCGGTTCCGTCGCCTTCGGTGCCTACGACGTCGCCATCGCCGGCGGTGTCGAGCACATGGGCCGTCACCCCATGGGCGAGGGCGTCGACCCGAACCCGCGGTTCGTCAGCGAGAAGCTGGTCGACGAGTCGGCCCTGTTCATGGGCATGACCGCGGAGAACCTGCACGACCGTTACCCGCAGATCACCAAGCTGCGCGCCGACGAGTACGCCGTGCGCTCCCAGGAGAAGGCCGCCAAGGCGTACGCCAACGGCAAGATCCAGGCCGACCTGGTGCCGGTCTCGGTGCGCCGCACCTCCCCCGAGGCCGGTGAGACGGGCTGGGGCCTGGTCACCGCCGACGAGCCGATGCGCCCGGGCACGACGCTGGAGAACCTCCAGGGCCTCAAGACCCCGTTCCGTGTGCACGGCCGGGTCACCGCCGGTAACGCGGCCGGTCTGAACGACGGCGCCACCGCCTCGGTCATCGCCTCCGAGGACTTCGCGCGGGAGAACGACCTCCCCGTGAAGATGCGCCTGGTCTCCTACTCCTTCGCGGGTGTCGAGCCGGAGGTCATGGGCTACGGCCCGATCCCGGCGACGGAGAAGGCGCTGGCCCAGGCCGGCCTGTCCATCTCCGACATCGGCCTGTTCGAGATCAACGAGGCCTTCGCCGTCCAGGTCCTGGCCTTCCTCGACCACTACGGCATCGCCGACGACGACGAGCGCGTCAACCAGTACGGTGGCGCCATCGCCTTCGGCCACCCGCTGGCCTCCTCCGGCGTCCGTCTGATGACGCAGCTGGCCCGCCAGTTCGAGGAGCAGCCGCACGTCCGCTACGGCCTGACCACCATGTGCGTCGGCTTCGGCATGGGCGCGACGGTCATCTGGGAGAACCCGCACTTCGAGGGGGACAAGTGAGCACCACCGCCGAGCTTCTGAAGCAGGCTTCCGAGCTGTTCCCGGACGAGGTCGTCACGCAGGCGCACGTACGCCACTTCGACCTCCCCGCGGGTGCCGGGCGCTTCGCCCTCATCACCCTCGACAACGGCCTGGACCACACCAAGCCGACCACCTTCGGCCCGGCCTCGCTGGCGAACCTCAACGCCGCCATCGACCAGGTCGAGAAGGAGGCCGCGGACAGCGAGATCGTCGGCGTCGGCATCACCGGCAAGCCGTTCATCTTCGCGGTCGGCGCCGACCTCAAGGGCGTGGAGATCCTCAAGGAGCACGAGCACGCCCTCGCCATCGGCAAGGGCGGCCACGAGGTCTTCAAGCGGCTGTCCAAGCTGGCCGTGCCGACCTTCGCGTACTACAACGGCGCCGCGATGGGCGGTGGCGTCGAGGTCGGTCTGCACTGCTCCTACCGGACCGTCTCCGCGGCCCTCCCGGCGTTCTCGCTCCCCGAGGTGTTCCTCGGCCTGGTCCCGGGCTGGGGCGGCTGCACGCTGCTGCCGAACCTGATCGGCGCCGACAAGGCCGTCTCGGTGATCATCGAGAACAGCCTGAACCAGAACAAGCAGCTCAAGGGCAAGCAGGTCTACGAGCTCGGGATCGCGGACGCGATCTTCGAGGGCGCGGACTTCCTGGAGCAGTCGCTGATCTGGACCGCGTCCGTCCTCAAGGGCGAGATCGAGGTCGAGCGCCCGGTGATCGACCGCGGCGAGGGCTGGGACCAGGCCGTCGCCAAGGGCCGTTTCATCGCGGACTCCAAGGTGCACGGCGCGGCCCCGGCCGCCTACCGCGCGCTGGACATCATCGCCGCCGCCAAGAACGGCGACCTCCAGCAGGGCTACGACGCCGAGGACAAGGCGCTCGCCGACCTGATCATGGGCGGCGAACTGCGGGCCGGCATCTACGCCTTCAACCTGGTGCAGAAGCGCGGCAAGCGCCCGGCCGGTGCCCCGGACAAGAACCTGGCCCGCCCGGTCACCAAGGTCGGTGTCGTCGGCGCCGGTCTGATGGCCTCCCAGCTCGCGCTGCTGTTCCTGCGCCGCCTGGAGGTGCCGGTCGTGCTGACCGACATCGACCAGGAGCGCGTCGACAAGGGTGTGGGCTACGTCCACGCCGAGATCGACAAGCTGCTCGGCAAGGGCCGTATCAACCAGGACAAGGCCAACCGCCTCAAGGCGCTGGTGACCGGTGTCCTGGACAAGGCCGAGGGCTTCGCGGACGCGGACTTCATCATCGAGGCCGTGTTCGAGGAGATGGGCGTCAAGCAGAAGGTGTTCGCTGAGGTCGAGGCGGTCGCCCCGGCGCACGCGATCCTGGCCACCAACACCTCCTCGCTGTCGGTGTCGGAGATGGCCTCGAAGCTGAAGAACCCCGAGCGGGTCGTCGGCTTCCACTTCTTCAACCCGGTCGCCGTGCTGCCGCTGCTGGAGATCGTCCGCGGCGAGCAGACCGACGACGCCTCTCTCGCCACGGCGTTCGGCGTCGCCAAGAAGCTGAAGAAGACCGCGGTGCTCGTGAAGGACGCCCCGGCGTTCGTCGTGAACCGCATCCTGACCCGCTTCATGGGCGAGATCCAGAACGTCATCGACGAGGGCACCCCGGTCGAGGTCGCCGAGAAGGCCGTCGAGCCGCTGGGCCTGCCGATGTCGCCGCTGGTCCTGCTGGAGCTGGTCGGCCCGGCGATCGGCCTGCACGTCTCCGAGACGCTCAACAAGGCGTTCCCGGAGCGCTTCACGGTCTCCCCGAACCTCAAGGCGGTCGTCGAGGCGGGCAAGCGCGGCTTCTACGTCTACGACAGCGGCAAGCCGGAGCTGGACCCGGAGGTCGCCGCGCTGCTGAAGCAGGGCGACAGCGTGCTGACGGAGGAGCAGGTCCGCGAGCGGGTGCTGGACGCGGTGGCGCAGGAGATCGGGCTCATGCTCGACGAGGGCGTCGTCGCCGAGGCGCAGGACATCGACCTGTGCCTGATCACGGGCGCCGGCTGGCCGTTCCACCTGGGCGGCATCACGCCGTACCTGGACCGCGAGGGCGTCTCCGAGCGGGTCAACGGCAAGAGGTTCCTGGCGCAGGGCGTGGCGAGCGTCCCCGCGTAACACGTAACCGCTGAGGGGGGCGGGGCGACCGGTAACGATCCGGATGCCCCGCCCCCCCTTCTGTACGCCGCCACGGACAGGGCCCTCCCCAGCGACGGCAGAACGGGGTGTCAGATCTCCCGCCAGGCCTCCAGCGCGAGCCCCGGTTCGTCCTTGCGGCGGGTGAGCAGCAGCTTCCCGGTCGACGGGGAGAGGGAGGCAGCGACGACCTCGTCGTGCTCGTCGAGCGCCAGCGACACCGTGGCGTCGACGGGCAGTTGGGGGCCTGACTCGGTCCACCAGGCCCCGGCGGACTCCAGTTCGGTCGGATAGGCGGCGAAGGCGACCCGGCCGCTCGACGACCGCTGGGCGAGCACGGTGCAGTCGTGCCCCTCGATCTCACAGCGCACGGCGGACACGGGCCCCGGCCCGGCGGAAGCGATGAGCGTCACCGGCTTCTCCCCCGGGCGCCAGGCGCACAGGTCGCCGGAGACGTCCGTGAAGAAGAGGGTGGTGTGCTCGGCGGACGTGGAAAGGGCCCGGAGCGTCCCCGCCCGGACCGCCACCTCCACGCCCTCGGTCCGCACCGGCGTCTTTCCGTGTTCCTCCTGCCGCCAGTGCACGATCCCGCCCGGCCCGGACGCGTACACCTCGACCATCCCCGACTCCCCCGTCACCGCGGCCAACTCCCCCTCGACCTCGCGCCCCTCCAGGTCCTGCCAGGGCCCCCAGCCGCCCTTCACCTTCTGGTTGCGCAGGCTCACCCCGCCGCCGTTGTTGCGCACGAAGACGTAGGCGCGCCCCGCGGAGTCCACGGCGACGGCCGGCGGGCCCGTCCGGTCGCCCTTCTTGTCGGGGTGGCCGATCGGGACCCAGTCCAGGGGCGCGAGCCGGGGCCGGAAGTGGGTGGAGTGCACCAGTCCCGACTCGCCCGGCACGGTGGGCCGCCAGGCGGCCAGATGGGCGTAGCCGTCGGCACCCTGGCCGACCGCGACACCCGGGTGCAGCTTCTGGGTGCCGCCGACGGTTCGGGGCGCGTCCCAGGAGCCGGCGGGGCCGCGTTCCGCACGGCACAGGACGGCGTCGCCGGAGGGCAGGTAGACGGTGAGGCGGCCGTCGCGGCCGCGGATGAGCCAGTCGCCGTTCACCAGTTCACTTTACGCGGGCGGGGTGGCCGGCCGCCGCGCCCGCCCCCTGCCTGGCCGAGATCCGCCGTGCGACCCTGACCACATGAACAGCAACGCTCCCCTGCTTGTCGTCGTCGACGCCGCGAACGTCGTCGGGTCGGTGCCCGACGGCTGGTGGCGCGACCGGAAGGGGGCGGCGGAGCGGTTGCGGGACCGGTTGGCGTCGGACGGGGTGCAGGGGGTGGACGGGCCGGTGGAGGTCGTGCTCGTGGTGGAGGGGGCGGCGCGGGGGGTGGAGTCCGTGGCCGGGGTGCGGGTGGAGTCGGCGGCGGGCAGTGGCGACGACCACATCGTCGACGTGGTCGCGGGGGCGGGTGCGCGTCCGGTGCTGGTGGTCACGGCGGACCGCGAACTACGGAGGCGGGTCGGGGAGCTGGGGGCGGAGGTGGCGGGACCGCGGTCCGTACGGCCGTAGGTACGGACGGTTTCTGCCGGGGCGGGCTGTGTCGCAACTCGGCACTACGAGGTGCCGTCGGCGGCTGCCGGGGGCCTGCGCAACCCGGCGCCGCGGCATGCCGCCAACTGCTGCCGGGAGCGGGGCGCTGCACAACCCGGCGCTGCGGCGTGCCGCCGGCGACTGCCCGGGGCCGGGCGCTGGCCCACCCGGCGCCGCGGCATGCCGCCAACTGCTGCCGGGAGCGGGGCGCTGCGCAACCCGGTGCTACGGCGTGCCGCCGGCGACTGCCCGGGGCGGGGCGCTGCACAACCCGGCGCTGCGGGGTGCCGCCAGCTGCTGCCGGGGCGGGGTGGGTGCGCAGCCCGGCGGAGCGGGGTGCCGCTGCGCCCACCCGTGCCGCCCTGGGGGTACCTCCCAGGCCCTTAAGGCACTGGGGGAGGCACGACTGCCCGCAGCTAAGGCCCCGGTAGCCGCAGGCAACCCCGCTCCACCGCCGGAGGCTAGAGCGTCTGCTCGGGCCTGGTTTCCTCGCCCTTCGCGAGGCGGCTGTGTGTGCGGCCGTACAGGAAGTACACGACGAACCCGGCGGCCATCCAGATGCCGAACCGCACCCACGTCTCGGCGGGCAGGTTGATCATCAGCCACAGCGAGGCGCACACCGACAGGATCGGGATGACCGGCACCCAGGGGGTGCGGAAGGCCCGGTGCAGGTCGGGGCGGGTCCTGCGGAGGACGAGCACACCGATGGCGACCACGACGAAGGCGAACAGCGTGCCGATGTTGACCAGGGCGGCGAGCTCCGTCAGCGGAGTGAAACCGGCCAGGATCGCGATGACCACGCCGAGCAGGATGGTCGGCCGGTGCGGGGTCCTGAACCGCGGGTGTACGCGGGAGAAGAAGCGGGGCAGCAGCCCGTCGCGGCTCATCGCGAAGAACACCCGGGTCTGCCCGAGCAGCAGGATCATGCACACCGTCGTCAGACCGACCGCGGCGCCGAAGCTGATGAACCCCGCGTACCAGGGATGCCCGGTGGCCTTGAACGCGTCGGCGAGCGGCGCGTCGACGGACAGCCGGCTGTAGTGCTGCATGCCCGTGACGACGATCGACACGGCGACGTACAGCGCGGTGCAGATGAGCAGCGAGCCGAGAATGCCGCGCGGCATGTCGCGCTGCGGGTTCCGGGTCTCCTCCGCCGCCGTGGCCACGACGTCGAAGCCGATGAACGCGAAGAACACGACCGAGGCGGCGGTGAAGATGCCCATCACACCGAAGTTGGAGGGCGCCCAGCCGAACATGAGCTGGATCAGCGGGGAGTCGAGACTTGCCCCGGCCTCCACCGGCTGCTCCTTCGGGATGAACGGGTCGTAGTTCTCGCCCTTGATGAGGAACGCGCCCGCGATGATCACGACGAGGACGACCGTCACCTTGATGGCGACGACGAGCGACGTGATCCGCGCGGACAGCTTCATGCCGAGGACGAGGATGCCGGTGAGGACGAGGACGAGCGCGGCGGCGAGGATGTCGAAGCCGAAGACGTCGGAGCCCTCTCTGCTGCCCAGGGCCGCGGGCATCGCCCAGCCCGCGTTGTCCATGAGCGACTGGACGTAGCCCGACCAGCCGACGGCCACCACCGCCGTACCGAGCGCGAACTCCAGGACCAGGTCCCAGCCGATGATCCAGGCGGGCAGCTCACCGAGGGAGGCGTACGAGAACGTGTAGGCGGACCCGGCGACCGGGACCGTCGACGCGAACTCGGCGTAACAGAGGGCGGCCAGGGCGCAGGCGACGCCGGCCGCGACGAACGCCAGAGCCGTCGCGGGCCCGGCGTTGTTCTTCGCGACTGTTCCGGTGAGGACGAAGATGCCGGTGCCGATGATCACGCCGACGCCGAAGACGGTCAGATCCAGCGCGGACAAGGATTTCTTGAGCGCGTGCTCTGGCTCCTCGGTGTCGAGGATGGACTGCTCGACCTTCT
Source organism: Streptomyces coeruleofuscus (assembly GCF_039532725.1). Classification (NCBI taxonomy): domain Bacteria; kingdom Bacillati; phylum Actinomycetota; class Actinomycetes; order Kitasatosporales; family Streptomycetaceae; genus Streptomyces; species Streptomyces coeruleofuscus. The sequence goes on along the minus strand of NZ_BAAASE010000001.1, from coordinate 337,719 downwards.
TCGTCCGGAAGAGGGTACTGCTCACGGGGTACCTCCCACGCTTGTCGTCCTCGACATGATCGAGAGGGGGCACCATCCGTATGCCCCGGCACAGACGCATTCACGCCAATGGGCCGATTCCACCACCCTTCACGGTGGTCGAACCGGCCCATTCAGCGGTACCGGGACGTCAGTCAGTCCCGCGCGGGCTCCACGGAGTCGACGGCGTCGGCCGCGGAGCGCTCGTACCGGCCGTCCAGCTTGGCGACCAGCCCGGTCACCTGGCGGGCGATGTCCGGCGCGGTGAGGCCGATCTCGGCCATGACCTCGGCGCGCGAGGCATGGTCGAGGAAGCGCGGCGGGATGCCGAAGTCGCGCAGCGGCACGTCGACGCCCGCGTCACGCAGCGCCTGCGCGATCGCCGAACCGACACCACCGACCCGGCTGTTGTCCTCGACGGTGACGACCACGCGGTGCTGCTCGGCGAGCGGGGCCATGGCCTCGTCGACGGGTTTGACCCAGCGCGGGTCGACGACGGTGGTGGAGATGCCCTGCTTGTCGAGCAGGCCGGCGATCTCCAGGCACATCGGCGCGAGGGCGCCGACGGAGACCAGGAGCACGTCGGGCCGGTCGGTGCCGGGCTCGCGCAGCACGTCCATGCCGCCGACGCGGCCCACGGCGGGAACGGCGGGACCGACGGCGCCCTTGGAGAAGCGGACGACGGTCGGCGCGTCGTCGACCGCGACGGCCTCGCGCAGTTGGGCGCGGACCTGGTCGGCGTCACGCGGCGCGGCCAGCCTCAGCCCCGGCACGACCTGGAGGATCGACATGTCCCACATGCCGTTGTGGGACGCCCCGTCGGTGCCGGTCACACCGGCCCGGTCCAGGACGAAGGTCACCCCGCACTTGTGCAGGGCGACGTCCATCAGCACCTGGTCGAAGGCGCGGTTGAGGAAGGTGGCGTACACCGCGAACACCGGGTGCACGCCGCCCGTCGCCAGGCCCGCGGCGGACACGGCGCCGTGCTGCTCGGCGATGCCGACGTCGTAGACGCGTTCGGGGAAGCGCTTGGCGAACCTGTCCAGGCCCACCGGCTGGAGCATGGCGGCGGTGATGGCGACGATGTCCTCGCGCTCCTCGCCGAGCTTGACCATCTCCTCGCCGAACACGGACGTCCAGTCGGCGCCGGAGGAGGCGATCGGCAGACCCGTGTCGGGGTGGATCTTGCCGACGGCGTGGAAGCGGTCGGCCTCGTCCTGGAGGGCGGGCTGGTAGCCGCGGCCCTTCTCGGTGAGGCAGTGCACGATGACCGGCCCGCCGAAGCGCTTGGCCCGCGCGAGCGCGGACTCCAGGGCCTCCAGGTCGTGTCCGTCGATCGGGCCGACGTACTTCAGGCCGAGGTCCTCGAACATGCCCTGCGGGGCGATGAAGTCCTTCAGGCCCTTCTTGGCGCCGTGCAGGGTGTCGTAGAGCGGCCGCCCCACGACGGGGGTGCGCTCCAGCACCTCCTTGGTGCGGGCGAGGAACCGCTCGTAGCCGTCCGTCGTCCGCAGCGTCGCGAGGTGGTTGGCGAGGCCGCCGATCGTCGGCGCGTAGGACCGCTCGTTGTCGTTGACGACGATGACGAGGGGCCGGTCCTTGGCGTCGGCGATGTTGTTCAGCGCCTCCCAGGCCATGCCGCCGGTCAGTGCGCCGTCACCGATCACGGCGACGACGTGGCTGTCACGCTGGAGCAGCTCGTTGGCCTTGGCGATGCCGTCGGCCCAGCCGAGGACGGTCGAGGCGTGCGAGTTCTCGATGATGTCGTGCTCGGACTCGGCCTGCGAGGGGTAGCCGGACAGGCCGCCCTTCATCTTCAGCTTGGAGAAGTCCTGACGGCCGGTGAGGAGCTTGTGCACGTAGGACTGGTGTCCGGTGTCCCAGAGCACCTTGTCCTTGGGCGATTCGAAGACCCGGTGCAGGGCGATGGTGAGCTCCACCACGCCGAGGTTGGGGCCGAGGTGACCGCCGGTCTTGGAGACCGCTTCGACAAGGAAGGTCCGGATCTCCTCCGCCAGCTGGTTCAGCTCCTCCAGGCTGAGCCGGTCCAGATCGCGCGGTCCCCTGATACGGGTCAGCAGCGGCACCCGTGCCTCCTTGCAGTAGAGCTGTTGCCGGGCTTGTCGAGTCTAATGTTCCGCCTTCGCGGGCGGCGCCGAGGCCATGCGTCGTACGTCACGCGTTCGGCTGTACCCAAGTTGTGCCACACCTACGACATGACTGTGCCCGGCACCCCCAGGGGCACCGGGCACAAAGCCGGAACGCTACGCGCGACCCGCGGTCTTCTGCGTCTTGCGCGTCACCGCGTCGATCACCACCGTGGCCAACAGCACACCACCGGTGATCATGTACTGCACCGGAGAGGCGATGCCCTCCAGGGCGAGCCCGTACTGGATCGACACGATCACCAGCACACCGAGCAGCGCGTTCCACGTCCGCCCACGACCGCCGAACAGCGACGTACCGCCGATCACCGCGGCGGCGATCGCGTTCATCAGCAGGTCACCGCCACCAGCGCCCTGGTTGGCCGCGGCGATCTTCGACGCGATGAACAGGCCGCCGACCGCCGCGAACGTCCCGGAGATCGCGAAGACCGAGATCCGGACCATCTCCACGTTGATACCGGCCCGGCGCGACGCCTCGACGCTGCCGCCGAGCGCGAACACCTTCCGCCCGTACGCCGTGCGCCGCAGCACGAAGTCCGTGACCAGCAGCACCACGATGAAGATCACCACGGCCAGCGGCAGGCCCTTGTACTGGTTGAAGACGATGGCGACGGCGAACGCGACGACCGCCAGCAGCACCGTCCGCACGATGGTCTCGCTCAGCGGCCGCGACGGCACCCCGGCGGCCTCCCGGCGCCGGTTGCCCAGGAAGGAGCTGAGGAAGAACCCGGCGGTCACCACCGCGGCCAGCCCGTAGGCGGCGGCCACGTCCGAGAAGTAGTAGCTGGTCAGCTGGGCCACGACCCCGTCCGGGTCGAGGTTGATCGTGCCGTTGTCACCCAGGATCTGGAGCATGAAGCCGTTCCAGAACAGCAGTCCGGCCAGGGTGACGGCGAACGCGGGGACGCCGATCTTCGCGAAGAAGAAGCCGTGCAGCGCGCCGGCGACCGTGCCGGTGACGATGGCCAGCAGGAAGGCGAGCCACTCGTTCATGCCGTTGGTGACGTTGAGCACGGCGAAGCTCGCACCCGCCACACCGCTGACCGAGCCGACCGACAGGTCGATCTCGCCCAGCAGCAGCACGAACACGATGCCGACGGCGATCATGCCCGTGCCGACCATGGCGACGGACATGTCGGACAGGTTGCCCGCGGTGAGGAAGTTGGAGTTCAGGCTCGTGAAGATGATCCAGATGATCGCCAGCCCGATGACGACCGGGATGGAGCCCAGGTCGCCGGACTTCATCTTGCGCTTGAACTCGGTGACGTAGCCGGCGAGGCCCTGCTCGCGCACCAGCAGCCGGGGGTCGACGACCGTCACGGCCGCCTTGGCCGCCTCGGGGTTCTCCACGACGTGGTCTTCGGGGGCTCCCGTAGCCGCGGAGGTCTTGTCGATGCTCACTTGGAACCCTCCCCGTTCGTGCGCGCCGCACGGCGGGTCACGGCGTTGTCGGTGGCGCCGGTGATGGCGGAGATGATCTCTTCCTGCGAGGTCGACTTGACCTCGAAGATGCCGTTGTTGCGCCCGAGGCGCAGTACGGCGACCTTGTCCGCGACGGCCTTGACGTCAGCCATGTTGTGGCTGATGAGGATCACGGCGTGGCCGCGCTCGCGCAGCCGCTCGACCAGGTCGAGGACCTGCGCGGTCTGCTCGACGCCGAGGGCGGCGGTGGGCTCGTCGAGGATGACCAGCTTGGGCTCGCCGAGCATGGACCGGGCGATGGCCACGGTCTGGCGCTGGCCGCCGGACAGCGAGGCGATCGGGATGCGGACGCTCGGGATGCGGATCGACAGCGTGTCGAGGAGCTCGCGGGAGCGGCGCTCCATCTCCACCTCGTCCAGGACACCGCGCTTGCGGATCTCCCGGCCCAGGTAGAGGTTGCCGACGACGTCGATGTTGTCGCACAGCGCGAGGTCCTGGTAGACGGTCGCGATGCCCAGGTTCTGGGCGTCGTGCGGTTTGTTGATCTGGACGGACCTGCCGTCCCATTCGATGACGCCCTCATCGATGGGGTGCACGCCGGCGATCGTCTTGACCAGCGTGGACTTTCCGGCTCCGTTGTCGCCGACCAGGGCGACCACCTCACCGGCGTGGACCTCAAGCTCTACGTCGGTGAGCGCCTGTACGGCACCGAACCGCTTGGAGACCCCGCGCAACGCCAGCACGGGCGTAGCGGACACGTGAACCATCTCCTTCGCCGCCTGACCCGGCGGGAGGTTGTGCAGAAGTGTGGGAGGAGTGATCACTCCGGCGCCCCGCGGAGCTTGCGGGGCTGGTGTGGCGGGGCGCCGGAGGAACTCGGGGGCAGCTGGTCCCGCACGGGGGTCACGGGAGTCCGGACACGGACTCCCGTACTCCCTCAGGGGACCTGGCGACTGCCTGCTTGAGACCGATTGCCTACTCGAGGCCGATCCCGATCGCCTACTTGAGGCCGATCTTGTCGCAGGCGGCCTTGTACTTGCCGGAGCAGATCTCGCTCACGGTGTAGATCCCGTCCTTGATGACGGTGTCGTTGATGTTGTCCTTGGTCAGCGAGACGACCGGGACCAGGACGGACGGGATGGCCTTGGTGGTCGGACTGTCGACCTTGTCCTTGGCGATCGAGTCGAGCGACTTGCCCTGGGCGAGGTTGACGGCCATCTCGGCCGCGACCTCCGCCTCCTGCGGGTAGGGCTTGTAGACGCTCATGTACTGCTCACCGGTGACGATGCGCTGCACGCCCGCGAGTTCGGCGTCCTGGCCGGTGACCGGGATGTCGGCGATGCCGGCGGCCTTCAGGGCGGTGATGATGCCGCCCGCCATGCCGTCGTTGGCGGAGTAGACGCCGACGATCTTGTCCTTGCCGAGGGCGGAGATGGCGCCCTCCATGTTGGAGTTGGCGTTCTCCGGCTTCCACTCCTTGGTGTCGTACTCGCGGCCGATCTTCACCTTGCCGTCGAGGACGGAGTGGGCGCCCTTCTTGAACTGGGCGGCGTTCGGGTCGGTGGACGACCCGTTCATCATGACGATCTGGCCGTCCTTGGCCTTGTCACCCAGGGCCTTCAGCAGGGCCTCGCCCTGGGTCTTGCCGACGGTCTCGTTGTCGAACGAGGTGTAGGCGTCGATCGGGCCCTCGGCCAGGCGGTCGTAGGCGACGACGGGGATGCCCGCGTCCTTGGCCTTTTTCACCGAGCCGGCGATGGCCTTGGAGTCCACCGCGTCCACGATCAGCACGTCGACCTTGTTGGTCACCATCGTGTCGACCTGCTGGTTCTGCGTGCTGGCGTCCTGCTTGGCGTTGGCGTAGACGACCTCGCCCTTGCCGTTGGTGAGCTCCTTGACCTTGTCCTCGATGAGCGGCCGGTCGAACTTCTCGTAACGGGCGGTCGCGTTCTCCGGAAGGAGCAGGCCGACCTTGATGTCGTCGCCCTTCTTGGCGGACCCGGTGGAGTCGGCGCTGTCGCCCGACTCCTTGGCGCTGCCACAGGCAGCAAGCGAAACGGCCATCGCACCGGCGGCAATCGCAACGGCGGCGCGACGCATACGCGTGTTCACTTCAGAAACCTCCCTGACGAGGCCGCGACATTGCGGCCGAGGTGGCTGGAAGTCAACTCGGCCACACGTGCGACGTCAAGAAGTAAATCCTTAACGAGATGGCAACGGTGCCATCCGTTCTCTAAGTGAAGGCAGGGGTCGCCGCCGGCAGCGCCCCTACGGCAGTGCCGTCCAAAAGTGTTGAATCGCCCATCTCGCTGAGGGCCAGCGCGAGCGCTCCGAGCACCTCCGCACGGCCGCCGAGAGCGCCGGGGAGAACGGAAAGCTGGCGTGCCGCACTGGGAATGGCGTAGCGGCCCACGGACTCCCGGATCGGCCCGAGCACCAGCTCACCGGCCTCGGCGAGATCACCGCCGAGGACCACACGGCTCGGGTTCAGCAGGTTGCAGAGATTGGCGACTCCACTGCCGATGTGGCGGCCGACGTCGGCGATCACCCGACGACAGCCCGGGTCACCGTCCCGCGCGAGCCGTACGACGCCTTCCATCGTCAGGTCGGTGCCGTGGCTGGACTGGAGGAGCGGCAGCACGTAGCGCGCGGCCGCGAAGGTCTCCAGGCAGCCGCGGTTTCCGCAGCGGCAGACGGGGCCGGATTCGTCGAGTGTAATATGTCCGATTTCTCCGGCGGTACCGCCCGGACCCCGGTAGATCTTGCCGTTGATCACCAAGCCCGCACCGACACCGCTGGCGACCTTGATGTACGCCAGGTCGCGCACGCCGCGGCCGCTGCCCCAGACCATCTCACCGAGGGCGCCGAGGTTGGCGTCGTTGTCCACGTGCACGGGTACGCCGAGACGGCCGTGGAGCTCCTCGGCGGGCTTGGTCCCCGTCCAGCCGGGGAGGATCGCGGTCGAGCCGAGGGTGCCGGACTCCACGTCGATCGGGCCGGGCACGCCGAGGCCGACGCCGGCGATCTTGGTCCGGTCGACACCGGTGGCCTCGATCAAGCGGCTGACCAGCTGTTCCGCCCGGTCGAAGCCCTGGGTCGACGAGGCGTCGACGTCGAGTGGCTCGGACTCCTCGGCGAGCACCTGGTGGGCGAGGTTGCCGATGGCGACGCGGAGGTGGGTGTGGCCGAAGTCGACCCCTATGACGATGCCGGCGTCCCCGCTGAGGGACACGCTGCGGGCCCTGCGGCCGCCCGCCGAGGTGGGTGTGACCTCGACCGTGCCGCCTTCCTTCAACTCCCGGACGATGTTGGACACCGTCGCGGCGGACAGGCCCGTCGTCCGCGCGATCTCGGCCTGGGTGAGGGAGCCCGCCAGGCGCACGGCTCGTACGACCCGCTCCAGGTTGGCTCGGTGCAGCGACGACTGCGACCCCGGAGTCTCCACGACGACCTCCTGCGCGCGGGGCCGCTTCGATGAGACCCCGTCCATGTCCAACTAGTGAACTCTAAGCTGAGCCGTTCGGGTTGCCTCCCGTCAAGAGGTTGAACCGATTCAGGGTGTGTGCATGTGGTTGCGCAGGGCTACGTGAACCTCCGGTGGTCGGGCGGGATGCCTGCGGCGGCATGGGCTGCTTCGGTGGGGGTGCGCGGATTCGCCCAGCGTTTCGTCGTGGGTCGGGGCCGTGCCGGGAGGTGTCCGTCCTCGCCGGTTCCGCGTAGCTGCGGGCAGTCGTGCCTCCCCCAGTGCCTTAAGGGCCTGGGAGGTGCCCCCAGGGCGGCACGGGTGGGCGCGGCGGCACCCCGTAGCGCCGGGTTGCGCAGCCCCCCGGCCTCAGCAGCCGCCGGCGGCACCTCGCAACGGGCTGCGGACCCACCCGGCAGCCGTTACTTCAGCGCACCCGCCGTCAGCCCCTGCACCACCTGGCGCTGGAAGATGATGTACGCCGCGAGGACCGGGAGCATCGCCATCACCAGGCCCGCGAAGAGGCCCGACCAGTCGCCCTTGTAGCCCTGGCTGACCGCCAGCTGGACGAGGCCCTGGGTGAGGACGCGCTTGTCGGGGTCGGTGTTCAGGACCGTGGGCAGCATGTACTGGTTCCACTGGCCCAGGAAGTTGAAGATGCCGACGCTGATCAGGCCGGGCTTGGCCATGGGGAGCATGATCTGGAAGAACGTACGGCTGTGCGAGGCGCCGTCGACGAAGGCCGCTTCGGCGATCGACGTCGGCAGCGTGCGGAAGAACGCCGTAAGGAAGAACACCGTGAAGGGGAGGGAGTAGGCGATGTAGACGAGGATCAGGCCGTGGATGGTGTTCAGCAGGCCCATGTTGTTCACGACGTAGAACAGCGGGACCAGCGCCAGCATGATCGGGAAGCTCATGCCGCCGATGAACAGGTAGTAGATGAAGCGGTTGCCCGGGAAGTCGAAACGGGCCAGGACGTAGGCCGCCATGGAGCCGAGGACGAGCGTGCCGATGAGCGAACCGCCGACCACGAGGACCGTGTTGAGGAAGTAGTCGCTCATGTTGGCCTGGGTCCACGCCCGCGACCAGTTGTCGAAGTGCAGCGTGTCCGGCAGCGACCATGGCGAGGAGAAGATCGAGCGGTCGTCCTTGAAGGACGTCATCACCGCCCAGAGCAGGGGCATCACCACCATGAACGCCCAGATGACGAGGATGCCGTGGGAGAAGGCGTTGAGGACCGTGCCCTCCTTCTTCTCCTTCGGGGGCCGGGGCGGTGGCGTGTCCGTCTTGGTGATCGGCGCGCCGGACTCGGCCGGGAGGGGAGCGGGGGTTTCCGTCGTCTTCATCTGATCAGTACTCCAGCCGCTCGCGACGGCCCAGCCGCATCACCACGGCGGCGAAGGCCAGCGTGACGACGAGCAGGGCGACACCGATGGTGGTGGCGTAGGCGGCCTGCCCGTCACGGAACGCCTTCTGGTAGACGTACAGGACCATGACGGTGGTCGAGTAGTCGGGACCGCCCGGCCCGGTCGTCATGATCTGCACGACCGCGAACGACTCGGCGCCCAGGGCGAGGATGCCCATGTACACCCAGCCCGACTGCACGGTGTCCCAGAGCAGGGGCAGCGTGACGCGGAAGAACGTGGTGACCCGGTTCGCGCCGTCGAGGAGCGCCGCCTCGTACATCTCCGCCGGGATGGAGGCCATGCCGGCGGAGAAGAGGACCACGAAGAAGCCGACCGTGGACCAGACGAGCACCGCCATCACGGCCCACAGCGCCAGGTCGGGGTCGCCGAGCCACAGGGGCTGGACGTCGTCGAGACCGATTCCGCGCAGGACCGAGTTGATCGCGCCGCTGTCCGGGTTGTACGCGAACGCGAACAGCAGCGCGACGATGGCGATCGAGAGGACCTGCGGGAAGAAATAGACGATCTTGTAGAAGGAGGAGCCCCGGACGCCGGAAACGACCGGACCGTTCTTCCTCTTTCTGCCGCCGACATTGATCATGAAGGCGAAGAACAGTGCCAGGCCGATCGTCACGACCGGCAGCAGGAGCGCGAACAGCAGGCTGTGCTGCAACGACTTCCAGAAGATCTCGTCGTCGAGCATCCGGCTGTAGTTGTCGAAACCGACCATCTTGAATTCGGGACTCAGGCCGGTCCAGTCCGTGAACGAGTAGTAAATGGACTGGATGAACGGCCAGATCACGAAGAGCGCGTACAGTCCCAGGGGCAGCGCGAGGAAGCCCACGATGAACCGGTACTTGCCGTGCTGCATCGCCACTCCGGTGCCGTTGCGGAAATTGGGTTTCCGGTGCCGTTACTGGTGCTTGTAGTGCTTGATCGAGTCGTCCTTGGCGACCTCGTCGGCGTAGGCCTGGATCTTCTTGATGGCCTCGGCCGGTGTGAGGCGGCCGGCCATCATCTCGCCCAGGCCGGAGACGCCGATCTTCTCCTTCTGCAACTGCACGTACCAGTCCTGGAGACGGGGATTCACCACGTTCTCGCCCGCCTTGTCCAATGCCGCGACACCCGATTTCAGACCGGGGGTGAGGGCGATGCCGTCGGTGCCGCCGTTGTACGCGGTCAGCGACTTCACCTTGCCGGTGAAGTTCTTCGAGGACGCCTCACTGAGCATGATGCGCAGTTGCTCCATACCGCCCTCGGCGTTCTTCGCCTTGGACGGGACGATGAAGGGCTCGCCGCCGGAGGCCCAGATGGTGCCGAAGGGCAGCTTGTCGGAGGAGTCGATTCCGGTGGGCGCGGAGACGGCCAGGCCGAAGTCCTTCGGGATGACGTTGGCCGACTCGTTCTCCACCCAGGAGCCGTTCGGGATGAACAGCGCCTTGCCCTGGGCCCACGCGGTCTGCGACTGGATGTGGTCCAGGCCCGGGGTGCCCTTGAGGACGTAGCCCTTCTTGTAGAGCTCGTAGTACGCGTCGAAGCAGGCCTTGACGGCCGGGTGCTTCCAGGCGTTCGGCTCCAGGTTGTCGATGGCGTCGAGGACCTCGCGGCCGCCGACCTTGCCGATCATCGGGTAGAGCGAGAAGGGGAGGTAGTACGGGTATTTGCCCGCGTATGTCCAGCCCGCCATGCCCTTCTTCTTGGCCTTCTCGCAGACCGCGAGCATCTGGTCCCAGGTCTCCGGGTACTGCTCGTCGAGCGAGTCCAGGGCCTTCTGCGAGTACCAGACGCCGTAGACCGTGTAGGCGTAATAGAGGATCCAGACCTTCTCGCCGTCGAACTGGCCCATCTCGACGATGCCGGGGCGCAGCGTGTCGCGGACCTTCTTGTTCGGGTCGTCGTAGGAGGGCGCGTCCAGCAGCGGGGTGAGGTCGGTGAGCTGGTCCTTGCCGACCAGGACGCCCATGTCCATCTGCTCGGCGCCGGAGTTGTCGATGAGGTCCGGCGGGGTGCCCTGGTTGAAGCGGGGCTGGAGGGTGGACTGGATCTTCTGGGTGGCGGAGAACTTCACCTTCGCCTGCGGGAAGTTCTTCTCGTAGATCTTCACGGCGTCCTCGGCGTACTCCTTGCCGAAACCGCCGTCGAACAGGACGAATTCCATACCCGCGGTGTCGTTGACGCCGAGCGGGTTCTTCGCGGTCTTCTTACCGGCCTTGGCCTTGTCCCCGCTGTCATCGCCGCCGCTGCTGGCGCAGGCGGACAGGAAGCTCATCGTGGGAACGGAGATCAGCCCGAGCGCGGCGGACCTTTTGATCAGATCACGGCGGCCGACACCCTCGGTGCCGCGGTTCTCGGCGGAAGTGGATCCCATGCTCAAGTCCTCGCCTTCTCCAGGACTCAGGCGGTGAACCGGATCCTTCCGGCACCGCGATCGGGTCAAGCTGGGTCGTGCAGGGAAGTGCGGGTGGTGACGTGCGGATCGTGTGAAGCGTGCGACAGGTATAGTCCACTTCCCGCCAGCGGATCAAGATCGAACACAGGGTTGGCCATGGGTCTTATCCGAGTTGAGACCTGGCGGAAAGTCAGGCGCTCCGTCTGTTTCTCGGCGGAAATATCCCGGTCATCACCCACGAACGCCACAAGCAACACCCTTGACACTCCCGGACACTTGGGCAACTACTGGTCCTTGCGCATCGAAGTTGACAACGTTGTCCACTGCGCAGGGAGGGTACCCGTAGATGCAGCGGAAAGCTCGGCACAGATGGGGTTCGGCGGTCGTGTCGGCGACCGCCTTCGCTTTGGCCCTGGGATCCCAGGGCGTCGCGGTCGCACTGCCCGAAGCCCCCGAGAAGACCGACCGGAGGTTCGCTTCCTCGTTCGAGGCGGACGACCCGGTTCCGGACTGGCTGAACACCGTCGACACGGGCCCCGACGGCGGCAAACGCGCCTCGGGCGTCGATGGCGGCTACAGCAGCGGCATACCGGGCAATGTGACCGACCACGTCACCGACGTGCGGGCCGGCGGTGAGAACACGGGCGGGGGCGAGGTGAAGGAGAACCTCGTCGACGGCGAGCCGAGCTCCAAGTGGCTCACCTTCGAGCCCACCGGCTGGGTGGAGTTCGACCTGGACAAGCCGGTCAAACTGGTGCGATACGCACTGACGTCGGCCAACGACCACGACGAGCGCGACCCGAAGGACTGGACCCTGAAGGGCTCGGCCGACGGCAAGGAGTGGAAGACACTCGACACCCGCTCCGGGGAGTCCTTCTCCGAACGGTTCCAGACGAAGACGTACGACCTGGCGGAACCGGCCGAGTACCAGCACTTCCGGCTCGACGTCACGGGCAACAACGGCGGCGACATCCTCCAGCTCGCCGACGTCCAGTTCTCCACGGGCGGCAGCGACGGACCCGTCCCGCAGGACATGCTCTCCCTCGTCGACCGGGGCCCGACCGGCTCCCCCACCGCCAAGGCGGGCGCGGGATTCACCGGAAAGCGCGCCCTGCGTTACGCCGGCCGGCACACCGCCGACGGACGGGCGTACTCGTACAACAAGGTCTTCGACGTGAACGTGGCCGTGGGTTGGGACACGCGGCTGGCCTATCGCATCTTCCCGTCGATGGCGGACGGCGACCTCGACTACGACGCGACGAACGTCTCCGTCGACCTCGCCTTCACCGACGGCACCCACCTGAGCGACCTCAGGGCGACGGACCAGCACGGCTTCCCGCTGACCCCGCGGGGGCAGGGCGCGGCGAAGGTCCTCTACGTCAACCAGTGGAACAACGTGGTCGCGCGGATCGGGTCGGCGGCGGCCGGGAAGACCGTGGACCGCATCCTGGTGGCGTACGACTCCCCCAAGGGCCCGGCGAAGTTCCGGGGCTGGCTGGACGACGTGACCATCGAGTCCGTCGCCCCCGAGCGGCCGAAGGCGCATCTGTCCGACTACGCGGTGACGACGCGCGGCACCAACTCCAGCGGCGGCTTCTCGCGGGGCAACAACTTCCCGGCGACAGCGGTGCCGCACGGCTTCAACTTCTGGACGCCGGTGACCAACGCGGGCTCGCTGAGCTGGCTGTACGACTACGCACGTGCGAACAACGCGGACAACCTGCCGACGATCCAGGCGTTCAGCGCGAGCCACGAGCCGAGCCCCTGGATGGGTGACCGGCAGACCTTCCAGGTGATGCCGTCCGCCGCCTCCGGCACCCCGGACACCGGCCGGGAGGCCCGGGAGCTGGCCTTCCGGCACGAGAACGAGACCGCGCGGCCGTACTACTACGGGGTGCGGTTCGAGAACGGGCTGAAGGCCGAGATGGCGCCGACCGACCACGCGGCGGTCCTGCGCTTCACCTACCCGGGCGACGACGCGAGTGTCCTCTTCGACAACGTGACGGATCAGGCGGGGCTGACTCTCGACAAGGAGAACGGGATCGTCACCGGCTACTCGGACGTGAAGTCCGGCCTGTCGACGGGCGCGACCCGGCTGTTCGTCCACGGCGAGTTCGACAAGCCGGTGACCGAGGGCGACTCCAGCGGCGTCAAGGGCTATCTGCGCTTCAAGGCCGACGACCGGACCGTCACCCTGCGCCTGGCGACCTCGCTCATCAGCGTCGACCAGGCGAAGGCCAACCTCCGCCAGGAGATCCCGGACGGCACCTCCTTCGAGGCGGTGAAGCGGAGCGCCCAGCGGCAGTGGGACCGGCTGCTCGGCAAGGTGGAGGTCGAGGGCGCCACCCCCGACCAGCTCACGACGCTGTACTCCGGCCTGTACCGGCTGTACCTGTACCCGAACTCCGGTTTCGAGAAGGTGGGCGGTAAGTACCAGTACGCCTCGCCCTTCTCCCCCATGCCGAACCCGGACACCCCGACGCACACCGGCGCGAAGATCGTCGACGGCAAGGTGTACGTCAACAACGGCTTCTGGGACACCTACCGGACGACCTGGCCGGCGTACTCGTTCCTCACACCCGGCAGGGCGGGCGAGCTGGTCGACGGGTTCGTGCAGCAGTACAAGGACGGCGGCTGGACCTCACGCTGGTCTTCCCCCGGCTACGCCGACCTCATGACCGGCACCTCCTCGGACGTGGCGTTCGCGGACGCGTACGTCAAGGGCGTCGACTTCGACGCGAAGGCGGCGTACGACGCGGCCGTGAAGAACGCCACGGTCGTGCCCCCGAACTCGGGCGTCGGCCGCAAGGGCATGGCCACCTCCCCCTTCCTCGGCTACACGAGCACCGAGACGCACGAGGGCCTGTCCTGGGCGCTGGAGGGCTACCTCAACGACTACGGCATCTCCCGCATGGGACGGAAGCTCTACGAGGAGACCGGCGAGCGGCGCTACAAGGACGAGTCGGAGTACTTCCTGGACCGCGCCCGCGACTACGTGAACCTCTTCGATCCGAAGGCCGGTTTCTTCCAGGGCCGCGACGCCGAGGGCGACTGGCGGGTCGAGTCGTCGAAGTACGACCCGCGGGTGTGGGGCCACGACTACACCGAGACCAATGGCTGGGGGTACGCGTTCACCGCCCCGCAGGACAGTCGCGGCCTGTCCAATCTGTACGGCGGCCGGAAGGGTCTCGCCGACAAGCTCGACGCGTACTTCTCCACGCCGGAGACCGCCTCCCCGGAGTTCGTCGGTTCCTACGGCGGTGTCATCCACGAGATGACCGAGGCGCGGGACGTGCGGATGGGCATGTACGGGCACTCCAACCAGGTCGCCCACCACGCGATCTACATGTACGACGCGGCCGGGCAGCCCTGGAAGGCCCAGGAGAAGGTCCGCGAGGTGCTGTCCCGGCTCTACACCGGCAGCGAGATCGGGCAGGGGTACCACGGCGACGAGGACAACGGCGAGCAGTCGGCCTGGTACCTGTTCTCCGCCCTCGGCTTCTACCCGCTGGTGATGGGCAGCGGCGAGTACGCGATCGGCTCCCCGCTGTTCAAGAAGGCGACCGTCCATCTGGAGAACGGACGCGAGCTGGTGGTGAAGGCGCCGGAGAACAGCGCGCGGAACGTGTACGTGCAGGGGCTGAAGGTCAACGGCCGGACGTGGACGAAGACCTCGCTGCCCCACTCGCTGGTCGCCAAGGGCGGTGTCCTGGAGTTCGACATGGGTCCGCGGCCGTCGTCCTGGGGCACGGGCGGGCACGCGGCGCCGGTGTCGATCACCCAGGACGACGAGGTGCCGACGCCCCGGGCGGACGTGCTCGACGGTGAGGGCGCCCTGTTCGACGACACGTCGGCGACGGACGCGGCGGTGACCTCCGTGGACCTGCCGGTCTCCGAGGCCGCCAGGGCGGTCCAGTACACGCTGACGTCGTCGTCGGACCGTGCGAAGGCGCCGGGCGGCTGGACGCTCCAGGGCTCCTCCGACGGCACCACCTGGCGGACGCTGGACCGGCGCTCCGGGGAGTCCTTCGCCTGGGACAGGCAGACACGCGCGTTCAGCGTGAGGTCACCGGGTACGTACGAGAAGTACCGCCTGGTCCTCGACGGCGAGGGCACGCTGGCGGAGGTCGAACTGCTCTCCTGAGCAGCCGAGTTGGGGGGTCTCATGCCGCTTCCCGTGCCCGTCCTGCCCGAGGGTGTCGACCCGGCCTGGCTGCCGCCCGCCGCCTTCCGTGCGGTCGGCAGCCGGCGGACGCTGATCCGTGGCTCGGGGCCGCCGGCGGAGACGGTGCACGGGGAGGTGGCGGAGGCCTGCCGGCGGTTCGGGGGCCGGGTCGTGCGGGGTGCCGTATCGGACGGCACCTACGACCTGGTCCTCGACCTCGGCGACGACCGCCTCGGTGAAGAGGGCTTCACCTGCGCGCGTGAGGGCGGCACGACGGCCGTCACCGCCTCCGGCGGGCGGGGGCTGCTGTACGGGCTGTTCCACGTCGTGCGGCTCGGCGAGGCGGCGTTCACCGGCGCGTGGGCGCGGGAGACGCATCGCCCCGCGCTCGCCCTGCGCATGCTCGACCACTGGGACAACGTCGCCGTGCACCCGGTCATGGGCCAGGTGGAGCGCGGATACGCGGGCGGCTCGCTGTTCTGGGAGGACGGGCGGGCGCGCGGCGACCTGGAGCGGGTGCGGGCGTACGGCAGGCTGCTCGCGGCGTGCGGGGTCAACGCGGTCGCCGTCAACAACGTCAACGTGCACGAGACCGAGGCGCACCTGCTGACCGACCGGATCGGCGAAGTGGCCGCCATCGCCGATGTGTTGCGGCCCTACGGCGTCCGCACCCACCTGTCCGTGTCCTTCGCCGCGCCGGTGGTGCTCGGCGGGCTCCCCACGGCCGATCCGCTGGACGAGGCGGTGCGGGGCTGGTGGGCCACGGCGACACGACGGGTGTACGAGGCGATCCCCGACTTCGGCGGGTACGTCGTGAAGGCCGACTCGGAGGGTCAGCCGGGCCCGTTCGCGTACGGCCGCACGCACGCGGACGGAGCGAACATGCTGGCCGCCGTGCTCGAACCGTACGGCGGCACCGTCCACTGGCGGGCGTTCGTCTACGACCACCGCCAGGACTGGCGGGACCGCACGACGGACCGGGCCCGGGCCGCGTACGACCACTTCGTGCCGCTGGACGGGGAGTTCGCGCCGAACGCCGTGCTCCAGGTGAAGCACGGGCCGATGGACTTCCAGGTGCGCGAGCCGGTCTCACCGCTGATCGGCGCGATGCCGCGCACCCGGCTGGCGGTGGAGTTGCAGGTCACCCAGGAGTACACCGGGCAGCAGCGGCACGTCTGCTGGCTGGGGCCGATGTGGAGCGAGGTGCTGCGCTTCCGGCACGGACCGGAGTCGTCCGTGGGGGAACGGGCGCGGGGCGGGCTGGTCGCGG
Organism: Streptomyces coeruleofuscus; assembly: GCF_039532725.1. Lineage (NCBI taxonomy): Bacteria > Bacillati > Actinomycetota > Actinomycetes > Kitasatosporales > Streptomycetaceae > Streptomyces > Streptomyces coeruleofuscus. The sequence goes on along the minus strand of NZ_BAAASE010000001.1, from coordinate 321,421 downwards.
TGTCCAACGCCGGCGACGACCCGTTCTGGACCGGGCATCCCCTCGCCCAGGCCAACCTGTACACCTTCGGACGGCTGGCGTGGCAGCCGGACGCCGAGCCCCGTGAGGTGCTCGACGAGTGGATCGGACTGACCTTCCCGGAGGCCTCGGAGCGCTTGTCCGACGGGCTGCGGGCGGTGCTCGCCGGCTCGTGGCGAACGTACGAGAAGTACACCGCTCCGCTCGGCGTGGGATGGATGGTGCAGCCGGGCCACCACTACGGGCCGAGCGTCGACGGGTACGAGTACAGCCCCTGGGGCACCTACCACTTCGCCGACCGGGACGGCATCGGCGTCGACCGCAGCGTGGCGAGCGGGACCGGGTACGCCGGGCAGTACGCCAAGCCTTGGGCCGAGCTGTACGAGTCGCCGGACACCTGCCCCGACGAGCTGCTGCTGTTCTTCCACCACGTGCCCTACGGCCATCCGCTGAAGAGCGGGAAGACCGTGATCCAGCACATCTACGACACGCACTTCGAGGGGGTGGAGGAAGTCGAGGAGGCCCGGGAGGTGTGGGCCCGTCTGGCCGGGCTGGTGGACCCGGCGCGCCACGCGCGGGTGGCGGAACGGTACAAGGAGCAGCTCCGCAGCGCCCGCGAGTGGCGCGACCAGATCAACAGCTACTTCTTCCGCAAGTCGGGGATGCCGGACGAGCGAGGGCGCCGGATCTACTGAGAGAGCGAGACCCTACTGGAGGATCGCGACGCCCAGGGGGTCGAGGACCAGGGGGTCGCCCTGCTCCACCCGCTTGCCGGTGAGCAGGTCGCTGGCCGTGGTGCGGGCCGTCAGACGGGCCGGTTCGGGGGCGTGGTTGAGGAGGAAGAGGAGGGGGGTGCCGTCGGGGGTGACACGGGTGGCGGTCTCCACCGCGGGGTGGTCGGCGTAGGGGCCGAGCAGGTCGTGGCGGGCCAGGATGCGGCGGACGACCTGGTCGACACCCGGCTGGTCGAGGGCGGTGGCGACGTACCAGGCCTCGCCCTCGCTGAAGCGGTTGCGGGTGACCGCGGGGGTGCCGGCGTAGAAGTCGGTGCCGTAGGTGGCGACCGGTTCGGCGCCGCGTGGCAGCACGAGCTCGAAGACGAGCCGTGCCTCGGCCCGCAGTTCGGGAATGGGCTGGGTGAACTCCGGTGGGCGGGCGTCCCATTCGTCCACGCGGATGCCCATCAGCGCGGCGAGCGGGCCGGGGACGTCGGTGAGGAAGGCGCGGTCGTGCTCGTCGACACGGCCGGAGAGGAAGGTGGCCAGGACCGTGCCGCCGCGTGCGGCGACTTCTTCGAGGCGGGTGGCGAGGTCGCCCTTGACCATGTGGAGGGCGGGGGCGAGCACCACGTCGTAGGGCGTGAGGTCGACGGTCTGCGGGATCACGTCCACGTCGGCTCCGGCTTCGCGGGCGGCCCGGTAGTAGGCGTGGACTACCTCCAGGTACTTGACCAGCCGGGACGGGCCGTCGGAGATCTCCAGGGCCCACCAGCTGTCCCAGTCGAAGAGGAGGGCGGTGCGGGCCGGGGTGCGGGCGCCGAGGGTTTGGTCGCCCAGGGACTCCAATTCCCGGCCCAGTTCGGCCACTTCACGGAAGACGCGGGTGTCGTCGCGGCCCGCGTGGCCGATGACCGCCCCGTGGTACTTCTCGCAGGCGCCCCGTGAGGCGCGCATCTGGAAGTAGAGGGCCGCGTCCGCGCCGTGGGCGATGGCCTGGAAGGTGGCGAGGCGGAGCTCGCCGGGGCGCCGCAACGGGTTGACGTCACGGCAGGCCGTCGTGGACGGGGTCTGCTCCATCAGCCAGAAGGGGGCGCCGTCCTTCAGGCCGCGCATCAGGTCGTGGGCGAGGGCGGGCCGGGTCGGCGGGGCGTCGAGGGGCGGGTAGTTGTCCCAGGAGGCGAAGTCGAGGTGGGGCGCCCAGCGGTGGTAGTCGAGGGGGCGAAAGGTGCCCATGAAGTTGGTGGTGACGGGCGTGTCCGGGTCGTGGGCGCGGATCACCTCCTTCTCGGCCAGGAAGCAGCCGAGGAGGGCGTCGGTGGTGAAGCGGAGGTAATCGAGGGTGATGCCCTGGAAGGCGGTGTGGTCGGGGCCGCGCCAGTGTTCGGTGAGGGCGTTGGGCGGCTCGATCTGGTCCCAGTCGGTGTAGCGGTGCGACCAGAAGGCGGTCCACCAGGCGTCGTTGAGGGCGTCGAGGGTGCCGTGCCGGTCGCGGAGCCACGCGCGGAACGCCTCGGCGCACAGCTCGCAGTAGCAGGCGCCGCCGTACTCGTTGTTGATGTGCCAGGCGAGCAGCGCGGGGTGGTCGGCGTACCGTTCGGCGAGGCGGGAGGCCAGCGCGGTGGCGTGTTCGCGGTACACCGGTGAGCTGGGGCAGAAGTTGTGGCGCTGGCCGTAGCGGTGGCGGCGGCCCTCGAAGTCGGTGCGGTTGACCTCCGGGTGCCGCTTGGCGAGCCAGGGCGGGAGGGCGGCGGTGCCGGTGGCCAGGCAGACCTGGCGTCCCTCGGCGGCGGCACGGTCGAGGATGCCGTCCAGGACCGTGAAGTCGTAGGTGCCCGGGGCCGGTTGGGTGAGGGACCAGGTGAACACGCCGACGGTGAGGGTGTCGATGCCGGCCCGGGTGAACAGGCGGTGGTCGTCGTCCCGGACGGTCTCGGGCCACTGCTCGGGGTTGTAGTCACCGCCGTACGGGATCTTCGGCGTGCGGGGCGCGGTCATGCCGTGAAGTCCTCCTGGGTCTCGGTGATCACCGTGCGGCTGCCGTGCAGCAGGGACAGCAGCAGCGGAGCGGCCAGCAGGGCCACAAGGGCCTCGGTCAGCAGGACCGTCATCGCTGCCGTCAGGACGAGCAGGGAGGCGGCGGCGAGGGTGGCGCGGCCGTGCCGGAACAGGAAGTACCCGGCGAGACGGGCGGTGTCCCGGGCGCGGAAGGCGAACAGCGAGGTGAGGACGAGGGCGTGCGCGCCCCAGAGCAGGGAACCGGCGCCGATCGCCGCGAGCAGCAGCGCCCACCAGGCGGGCAGGCCGGTGGCGGAGAAGTGGGTGAGGGTGAAGGCGATGACCGTCAGCCAGGCCAGCAGGGGTGCCCACAGCTTCAGCGCCGGTACGGCGTTGAGCCGCCAGCCGCGCAGGTAGGCGCGGGCCGGGTGCAGTTCGGTGAGGTCGCGGCTGCGGTGGTGGAGGGCGTAGAGGGCGGCGGACAGGGCCGGCCCGAGGGGCAGCAGGCACAGGGCCGCGAGGGGGAGGTTGGCGGGGTGGGGGCCGAGCAGGAGCAGTCCGGCCAGGCCCGGCGAGGCGGCGAGGAGCAGCAGCGCCTCGACGGTGAGGACGGTGTGGATCAGTGCGGAGGCGCGGGAGAGGGCACCGGTGCCGAAGTCGGAGGCGCGTGCGGTGCTCATGCCGCCTCCCGGCCGGGCAGGCGCCACTCGTCCCACCAGGGCGGGGTCTCGTCGGCGACCGGGGTGAGCTCGACGAGGGTGACCTCGTGGCGGCCCAGGGGCAGGGGCAGATAGACGCGGCCGGCGTCGGCGGTCGGTCGCCGGTGGGTGCGCGGGGGTTCGCCGGAGCCCGGGACGCCGCGACGCAAGGCCACACCGACACCGCCGACGCCGGCGGCCGACCGCCGACAGGTACGCGCAGGCTCGGCGGAGCCCGGGACGCCGCGGCGCAGGGCGAGGTCGTGGTGGCCGGTGTCGGCGTGGTGGCGCCGGGTGCCGGTCCGCCGGCCGGTCGGTGCGTCGGGGACGCGGATCACCCGTTCTCCTTCTTGAACCGCTCGTACGCCTTGTTGTGCAGGTCGACGAGCTGCTGCATGTTCTTCGACTTCAGTTCGGCGAGGTAGGCGTTCCATTCGGACAGGGGCCGCTTGCCGAGGACGAACTGGAGGGTGTTCTGGATGACGTGGTCCTTGAGCGGGGTGTCCCAGAGCGTCGACTGTTCCTGCTCGAAGGACTGGAGCGGGTGAGCCGGGTCGATGGGCAGCTGCTCACGCTGGGACATGGCGTCCTGGAACCGCTTCTCGTCCGGGCTGAACGAGGAGGAGACCAGGGCCCAGCTGCCGCCGTAGGTGAAGACGCCGTTGAAGAAGCCGTAGTCCTTCTGGAGGTCCTTCGGGGCGTCCGGATCGGAGCCCATCAGGGAGATTCCGGGCTTCAGCTGCGGACGGCCGCCGGACTCGGTGTAGGTGACGCCCTCGACGCCCCACTTGCAGAACTTCTGGCCCTCGTCCGAGTACCAGAGCCAGTCGAGGAACTGCATCATCGCGACGAAGCTGTCGCTCTTGAGCGCCTTGCTGGAGACCATGACGCCGTTCTCCAGACGGGTACCGCCGAGCACGACCGGGCCGGCAGGTCCGAGGGGCACCGGGACCATCTCGATCTCGGCGCCGTCGACCTGCTTCTCCAGGTTGTAGCGGTAGTTCTGCACCAGCTCCTGGGGGTTGGCGCTGATCGCGTAGGACTTCTCGGCGAGCAGCTTCTGCACGGCCTGGTCGTCGGTCTGGCTGAAGCTCTCGGGGTCCATGAGCTTCTCGGCGACGAGCCCCCGCAGGTACTCCACCATCCGGCGGTAGGCGTCCTGGGCGCCGGTGAAGACGAACTTCTGCGCCTTGTGGTCGAAGCTGATGTTGTCGTACGCCCATCCGGCCCGGACGCCGAAGGCCTGGCCGAGGTAGCCGAACAGGGCGCCGCAGGGGAACGGGGTGTTGGTGCTCCAGCGGTCGGAGAAGGGGTACGTGCCGGGGTACTCCTCCCTGAGCGCCTTGAGGACGTCGTGGACCTCGTCCCAGGTGGTGGGCAGGCTCAGGCCGTGCTTGTCGAGGACGTCCGTGCGGAAGGACAGTGAGTAGCCCGCCTTGGCCTTCTCGTGCAGTCCGGGCAGCAGGTAGTACTTGCCGTCGGACTGGCGGATCGAGTCGAGCTCGGGCTCCAGCTTCCACTTGCGCACCTTGTCGCGGAAGTTGGGCATCAGGTGCACGTAGTCGCTGACCGCGAGGACGGCGCCCGACGAGACGAACGCGACCTCGGAGGGGTGGTACGTCTTGGGGATCAGGAACGGGGCGTCGCCCGCGCCGATGAGGACGCTGCGCTTCTTCTCGTAGTCGGCCAGGGGAACGTCGACGGGCTTGAGGGTGACGCCGGTGCGCTGGGTGAGCTCCTTCCAGAACAGCCAGCCGTCCTTCATGGGGTAGACGGGGTTGTTGTTGTGCAGCACCGAGAAGGACAGCGGCTTGGCCGCCTTGAACTGCTGTCCGGCGCGGTAGTTCTTCATCGCACCGTTCTGCTTCTTCGACAGGTCCTTCCCGTCCCCGCCGTCGTCTCCGCTGCCGCACCCGGTGAGGGTGGCGAGGCCGATGAAGCCGGCGGCGGCGAGTATCTGACGCCGGGAGAGCTGTCCTGCGTTCTGCACGGAGACTCCTTTGTTCCGTAAGCGAGCTGGTCCGTGGGCGAGTTGAGGAGGCGGCGTCAGCCCTTGACCGCGCCGAGCATCACGCCCGAGACGAAGTAGCGCTGGACGAACGGGTACACGCAGAGGATCGGCAGGGCGGTGAGGACGATGGTCACCGACTGGATGTTCGCGCCGACCTGGCTGAGCTGCTCCGTGCCCGCGCCGGCGTTGCCGCCGCCGGTGGCGCCCTGGATGAGGTTGCGCAGATAGACGGTGACCGGCATCAGGTCCGTCCGGTCCATGTAGAGGAAGGCGCTGAACCAGGAGTTCCAGAAGGACACCGAGTAGAACAGCACCATCGTCGCGACGACCGCCTTGGACAGCGGCAGCACGATCCTGAGCAGGGTGCCGTACGTGTTGAGGCCGTCGATCTGCGCTGCCTCCTCCAGTTCGGTCGGCAGGTTCTCGAAGAAGGCCTTCATGACCAGGAGGTTGAAGACGCTGATCGCGTTCGGCAGGGCGATCGCCCAGACGCTGTTCTTCAGGCCGAGGCTGGTGACCAGGATGTAGTTCGGGATCAGGCCACCGGTGAAGAACATGGTGAACACGGCGATCCCGACGAGTGCGCCACGGCCCTTGAGGTGCTTCTTCGACAGCACGTAGGCGTAACAGGTCGTCAGCACCATGGCCACCGCCGTCGCCACGACCGTGTACAGCACGGTGTTGCCGTAGTTCCGCCAGAACATCGAGTCCTGGAACACGATCTCGTACGTGGTGAGGTTGAACCCCTTGGGCAGCAGGGTCACCTCACCGGCCCGGATCTGCCGCTCCCCGCTGAAGGACCGCGCGAGGATGTTGACGAAGGGGTACAGGGTCACCAGCACGACGAGGGTGAGGACCACCCCGTTGACGCCCTGGAAGACCCGGTAGGAACGACTCGGCTTCACCACAGGCTCGTCCCCACTGTGCGGCGCGAGAGCTGGTTGGCGGACGTGATCAGGATCAGGCCGATGACCGCCTCGAACAGGCCGATGGCGGCGGCGTAGCTGAAGCTGTTCGACTCCACGCCGGAGCGGTAGACGTACGTCGAGATCACGTCGGCGGTCGGATACGTCAGCGGGTTGTACAGCAGCAGGACCTTCTCGAAGCCGACCGCCATGAACGCGCCGACGTTGAGGATCAGCAGTGTGACCATGGTGGGCCGGATGCCGGGCAGGGTGACGTGCCAGATCTGCTGCCAGCGGTTGGCCCCGTCGATGCGCGCGGCCTCGTACAGGTCCTCGTCGATCGTGGTGAGCGCGGCGAGGTAGAGGATCGTGCCCCAGCCGGCGGTCTGCCAGATCTCCGAGCCGACGTAGATGGTGCGGAACCACTCGGGTTCCTGGATGAAGCGGATCGGCTCGTGGCCGAACCAGCCGAGGATGTGGTTGACCGGGCCGTCGCTGGCCAGCATCTGCATCGTGATGCCCGCGACGATCACGATCGACAGGAAGTGCGGCAGGTACGACACCGACTGCACGAACCGCTTCAGGGAACGCCGGCGCACCTCGTTGAGCAGCAGCGCCAGCACGATCGGGACCGGGAAGCAGAACAGCAGCGTGAGCCCGCCGATCCACAGGGTGTTGCGGAACACCTGCCAGAAGGTGGGGTCGTTGAGGAACATCTGCACATAGCGCAGCCCCACCCACTCCTCGCCGAAGAGCGACCCGCCCGGCTCGAAACGCCGGAAGGCGATGACGTTGCCGATCATCGGCAGATAGCGGAAGACCAGGAAGAACAGCAGCGGCAGGATCGCCAGCGAGTACAACTGCCAGTCGCGGCGCAGTGCCCGCCGCCAGCCGGTCCGGGCGGGGTCCCGCTTGCCGCGACGGGGTGCGGCTGGGGCCGGAGGCGGATCCTCGGTGCCCGGCGGGGCCGACGTGGTGGACGTGCTCATTGCTCGGGCCTCCCGGGGCATGGGACGCGGAACCGAAACTTTCGAGCTCTTACCGGTAACTTCGCGGCAACTTAAGGGCAGCAGAAAGCGCTGTCAATGGGGGCGACGGCAGTCGGTGAGGCGTCTGTGCCGCGTTGGAATCGCGTCGAACCTGGGTAGACCGCAGAGATCTGCCGCCCATCGTCCACCGCAAGTTTCTGGATGACCACCGATTCCTGCGAGGTGCCGCCGTGCCCGCTTTCGACCTGCCGCTGACGGAACTGGAACGCCATCGCCCGGACGTGGCGGAGCCCGCCGACTTCGACGCCTTCTGGCTGCGCACGCTGAAGGAGGACGGCCAGGCGGACCCGCTGGTGTCGGTGCGGCCGGTGGAGACGGGTCTCCGGCTGACGCGGACCTGGGACGTGACGTTCCGGAGTTTCGCGGGCGACCCGGTACGCGCGTGGTTCAGCAGGCCGGCCGGGATCGATGCCCCCCTGCCCGCCGTCGTCGAGTTCGCCGGGTACGGACGCGGCCGGGGCCTGCCGCACGAGCGCCTGACGTGGGTCAACGCCGGGTTCGCGCACCTGCTCATGGACAATCGCGGCCAGGGCGACGAGTACGGCTGCGGCGGCGATACGCCCGACCCGCACGCCACCGCCCCGGGCGGCCCCGGCCCGGCGGTGCGCGGCCTGCTCGCTCCCGAGGACTACCACTACCGGCGCCTGATCACGGACGCGGTGCGCGCGGTCACGGCGGTGCGGGAGCTGCCCGGCGTCGACCCCGCGAGGACCGTGGCCGCCGGCAACAGCCAGGGCGGCGGGCTGGCTCTGGCCGTCGCGGGGCTCGTCCCCGACCTGGCGGCGCTGGTCGTCACCGCCCCGCTGCTGTGCGGCATCCGCCGCGCGCTCGACCTCACGGACGCGGGACCGTACGGCGAGATCGCCTCGTACCTCGCCGTCCACCGTGGCGCCGAGCACGACGCCTACCGCACGCTCTCCTACGTCGAGGGCGTCTCCTTCGCCCGTCGCGCGCAGGCCCCCGCTCACTTCGGCGTGGGACTGCGGGACACGGTGTGCCCGCCGAGCGGGGCGTACGCCGCGTTCAACCGCTATGCCGAACTGACCGGGACGGACCCGCGCAAGGAGATCCACGCGTATCCGTTCAACGGGCACGAGGGGGGTGACGCGGTGCAGGTGAGGCGACAACTGGCCTGGGTGCGAGAGGTGTTGGTCGGACCGGAGTGGTGACTTCGCGACCGGCATGAGGAGTTGACGTCCGAGAAGTACTCAGGTCTCCTGCTGCGATGTCTGATCTTCGGTTCCAACAGCCTGACGGCGATGCCGCTCTCCGAGACTGGCAGCATGTCCACAATGTGATCATCCCGACCCACGTCCTGTCTCTGGAAGAGGTACGGGAACGTTCCGAGCGCCACCACCTGGAGATCGCGTATCTCGATGACGCACTCGTGGGCTGCAGCACGGTGCGCCCGCCGACGGACGACACTCTGACGGCGACAGTGATCGCCCGGGTGCTTGCCCCTTACCGTGGACAGGGATTCGGCGAAGCGCTCTACAGGCGTGGGCTCCACCGGGCGCGTGAGCTGGGTGCCAGGGTGATCGAGACCGTCGTCCTGTCGTCGAACGAGGACGGTTTGCGGTTTGCGCGGAAGCACGGGTTCATCGAGACCGAGCGCTACCTGTTGCCGGGCGACACCATCCCCTGGATCGACTTGCGGCTTTCCTGACCACGACTGGCCCGAAGAGAAACGTCCGGATCGACCACGAGTGCCGGCGTAGCCGGCCCATCGGGCAGCGGTATCGCCATCCCCTGCCTCCCGTCGCGGAAGACGTCCAGATGACCATGGCAGGTCGGCGGACAGGGCCACAGGGCCATCACCTCAGGCCACATGTACCGATCGAGACGACCCCAAGGCCCCGCGCTTCGGAGTTACTTCCCGCGCGGGTCACCTCCCGATCGGGGACTCCGCGGTGCAGCCTCCGGCGGTCACCAGGCCATCGGCACTCTGCTCCTCGAGAACCTTGCCCTTGTGGATGATCTTGCAGGTGACCTGGGCGCCTTCGGGGTCCGCGGCGACCGGCATGACCGCAGCGGGCATGATGCCGCGCAGCGTGACCGTCTTCTTCCAGGGCAGTTCGGGCTTCGACACCGACTCGACCTTGGGCTCCATGGCCTTGCCACCGCCGCCGTGGAACTCGATCGAGTCGACGTTCTTCCCCGTGACCTCGTAGGTGACTTGGTACGTCTCGTCCACTGCCTTGTCGACCTGGTCGACCGCCTCGGAACAGGAGCTGAGACCGAGCGCGAGACCGGCGGTGGCGACGGCACAGACGGCTGCACGGATGGTGCGGTTCAAAGGATCCCCCCGGATCATGAAAGGTCGGATCCGCAGCCAACCGTGAGGGGGGAGCAAAGTCAACTTCATAGAGGCCGACGCCAGTTCGGTCAGGCGGGCGGTGATGCCGTAGCGCTCCGGCCGGCGGCAGCGGCCCCCGAGAGCGGCTGAAACCAGCCTGCCCGCGGCCGGGAAGTGGATGGCGCCGCGCTACTTCGGTGCCTCGATCCAGTGGAGGCAGCGGGTGTAGTCGAAATTCCATTTCAGGCAGAGCTGCATCCTGATCACCGACTCCCGATCCACGAACTCAGTGATGATCTTGCCGTCCTCGACCCGGGAGACTCCGACCTTCTTGTCGAAATCGATCCCCATCTCGTCCTCCAGCGCGAGGCTGGACAGCGCGTATCTGCGCTGGGCCTCCGGATACTTGAGGAACACTTCCTTGATCGCGTTGTGGAACTCAACGTCCTCATCGGGCATGCATGTCATGACTGCCTCCTGGTTTCCGGATGATGTGCCGTCCGCTTACGCATTGTGCGAGCACCGCGGTGAAAGCGCGCGTCGTTCGTCACCCGAACGGGCCCCTGCGCACGTCCCTCCTGACCGGCGCTCTCCCGCCGCAGCCGTAGACAACTGCGCCGCCCGGCGCTAACTTCCGCAACAGCGGGATGGGAGCGCTCCCATAACGGTGGACCGGAACCCGCCCTCGAGTCGCTCCCATCCCGCGCATTCGCGCACACGCATCCACAGGCCCGTACCTCGAGGAACGGACGATGCTGTCATGATCCTGACAAGAAACGCGGGGGGACCCCCCACGCCCCGATCAGCGCTCTCCACCCGGACCAAAGCCCTCTTCCTGGTCCTGCTCTCCCTCCTCGTCACCGTTCCGGCCCTCGGCCTGGTCATGACGGCCGGCGGTGAGGCGGAGGCGCACGGCACCCCCATGAAGCCCGGCAGCCGCACCTTCCTGTGCTGGCAGGACGGTCTGACCGACACCGGTGAGATCAAGCCGGTCAACCCGGCGTGCCGGTCCGCTCAGCAGGTCAGCGGCACCACGCCGTTCTACAACTGGTTCTCGGTGCTGCGCTCGGACGGCGCCGGCCGCACCCGGGGCTTCGTACCGGACGGCGAGCTGTGCAGCGGCGGCAACACCAACTTCACCGGGTTCAACACGCCCAGCAAGGACTGGCCGCTCACCCACCTCACCTCGGGCGCGACGGTCGACTTCTCGTACAACGCCTGGGCGGCGCACCCGGGTTGGTTCTACGTCTACATCACCAAGGACGGCTTCGACCCGACGAAGACGCTCACCTGGAACGACATGGAGGAGCGGCCGTTCCTGAGCGTCGACCACCCGCCGCTGAAGGGCTCCCCGGGCACGGTCGAGGCCAACTACTCCTGGACCGGCAAGCTCCCCGAGGGCAAGTCGGGCCGCCACATCATCTACATGGTCTGGCAGCGCTCCGACAGTCAGGAGACCTTCTACTCCTGCTCGGACGTCGTCTTCGACGGCGGCAACGGCGAGGTGACCGGCATCAAGCAGCCGGGCACCCCGTCCGAGCCGGTGCCCGGCACCTGCACGGCCACCCGTAAGACGACCGGCAGCTGGAACGGCGGCTACCAGTCCGAGGTGACCGTCACCAACACCGGCACCGTCCCGATGCTCGGCTGGATGGTCGACTGGACGCTGCCGTCCGGCCAGAGGATCGAGAGCCTGTGGAGCGGCAGCGCCACCTACAACGGCCAGTCGGTGATGGTCCACAACGCCGGCTGGAACGGCTCCCTCGCTCCGGGCAAGAGCGCGACGTTCGGGTACACCGTCTCCGGATCGGGCGGTGACAGTACGACGAGCCTGCCCTGCCGGGTCGGCTGAACGACCGCTTCGGGCGGGCCCGGTGGGCGTCGGTCACCGGGCCCGTTCCGGCCCCGGCTTCGGTGAGCGGAGGGACGGGTGCGCTCGCCCGGTGCGGCGAGTGGGCGTCCCCCTGCTCGAAGCGCTCGGGGAGCGTGCCGGCTCAGGAACGGGCGGGTCCTGAAGGGAGGAAGGCGACGACGGCGGCGGCGATGCAGACCGCCAGGGGGACGGCGAAGGCGAAGTGCGCGCCCAGGGGGAGCAGGGCGGCGATGGCGAAACCGGCCAGGCCGTACCCGGCGCCGTTGGCTGCGTACAGGGCGGAGAACCCGGCGCTCCACGCCGACTCCGGCAGGTCCCGCTGCAGGGTCAGGGAGCGGGCGGTGAGCTGCGGCGCGGCGAACAGTCCCGCCGCCACGATGCTCACCGCGATGACCGGCAGGCTGGGCACCAGTGCCGCCGGCAGCAGGGCCAGGCACAGGGCCGCCAGCAGCGCCGCCGCCTGGCGGTGGATCCTGCCCGGCCAGTGCCGCAGCCCGTAGATCAGCCCGCCCACGACGCTGGTGATGGAGTAGCCGGTGAACAGGACCCCGGCGAGCGAGGCGGGGGAACCGGAGGCGTCCAGCACGGGTGGCACCGCCGTGTCCAGGACGCCGCCGGCGAAGCCGCCGACCAGGGCCAGTGCCAGGGAGGGCAGGGCCGCGCGCAGCAGGACCGGGCCCAGCGCCAGCCCCGAACGCCGGGCGCCGTCGGCCCCGTCGCCGTCGGACGGTGCCGCCGGCAGGCGCAGCGAGGCCAGTGCCGCGGTGGCGGCCAGCACGGCCATGGTGGCCACCGCCAGCCGGGGGTCGCCTACGGCGACCAACACGGACACGCCGACCGGGGCCACGGTCCAGGCCAACTCCAGCAGCGTGGTGTCCAGACTCATCGCCGGGTGCAGCAGCGGCGGGTCCATGGTGCGGGCGAGCAGCGCTCTGAGCTGTCCGGGCACTCCGGCCCCGATGCCGCCCGCCACGCCCGCCAGGATCACCAGGGCAGCGGCGGGCAGCACGGTGGCGGTGGCGGCCAGCAGGGTGTAGGCGGCGGCGCGGACGACCAGCGCCACCCGCACGTAGCGGTGGCCGCGCCACCGGTCGGCGAGTGCGCCGAGCCACGGCGCCAGCGCGGCCTCGGTGATGGCGTGGGCGCCGGAGGCCAGTCCGCCGACGGTGAACGATCCCGTCTGATGGCCCAGCAGCACCAGCGCCAGCGGCGCCATCGCGTCGGGGATCCGGCTCAGCAGTGTGGTCAGCGCCCAGGGACGCCACCCGGGCACCGACATCACCTGCCGGTATCCCGCCGGTCGTGCGGTCACCTCCGTACCCAACAGGGCACTCCCTTCCACGAATGCGGCCAGGGCCCGCACCGGCCCCCGTGGGCGCGTCGGGTTCCCCCGCGGACGTCCGTCATGGGTGCCTCACCGCGCGCAGCCGGGCGGCGAGCGCGCCGACCGTCGGGTGGCGGAACAACTCGGTCGGCGGCAGGTCCGGCGCCAGCGCACTCATGGCGCGGATCGCCCGGAACGAGTCACCGCCCAGGGCGAAGAAGTCCGCATCCGGCCCCGGCGGCGGGACCTGCAGCACCTCGGCCCACACCGCCGCCACCCGCTGCTCCTCCGGATCCGCGTGTCCGCCGTGCCTCCCCGGCTCCCCGTCCGCCGTCCGCCCGGAGCGGGCCCCGGGCGGACCGGGAGGTGCCTGGGCCAGCCGCCGCCGGTCGACCTTGCCGTTGGGGCTGAGCGGGAGGCTGTCGGTGACGATCACGGTACCCGGCACCAGCGCCGCGGGCAGCCTGGCTGCCAGTTCCGCGCGGACCGCCTCGGGACGCACCGTGTCCCCCGGGCGGGGGACGACGTATCCGACGAGTTGCCGGCCGGTGCGTCCGCCGGTCGCGACGGCGACCGCGTGCCGTACGCCGGGCACCTGCCTCAAGTGGTGCTCGATCTCCCCGAGTTCGACCCGGACCCCGCTGATCTTCACCTGGAAGTCGAGCCTGCCGAGGAGTTCCACGAGCCCGTCCGGGTGGTAGCGGGCCAGGTCTCCGGTGCGGTAGAGCCGCTCCTCGCCCACCGCGGGATGGCGCCAGGTCCAGAACCGTTCGGCGGTCAGTTCCGGCCGGCCGGCGTATCCGCGGGCGAGCCCGGTCCCCGCGAGGTGCAGCTCACCGGGCACACCGACGGGGACCGGCTGCCCGCCGGGGTCGAGGATGTACAGACGCTGGTTGGCCAGCGGACGGCCGTACGGCACGCTCGGCCAGTCGGGTCGGCCCGTGGGCGGGACCTCGTACAGCGTGGAGTGGATGGAGGATTCGGTGGCACCGCCCAGCGCGGCCACCCGCACCCGCGGGGCGAGCGCCCGCAGCCGGTCCGGCAGTGTGACGCCGACCCAGTCGCCGCCCAGCATCGCCAGCCGCAGTCCCGGCAGCCGCAGTCCGGTCCGCTCGGCGTGTTCGACGAACAGTTCGAGCAGAGCGGGGGCCGAGTTCCACACCGTGACGCCGTGGGCGCGCATCAGCTCCGCCCAGTGCACCGGCCGCCGCACGCCTTCGGGGTCGGGCACCACGACGGTCCCGCCGGCGATCGTGACGCCCAGGAACTCGTACACGGACATGTCGAAGCCGGGTGAGGACAGGGCGAGGACCGCGTCGCCCGGGCCCACACCGAAACGGCCATTGAGGTCGGTGAGGTTGTTGACCACGCCCCGGTGCCGCAGCTCGATGCCCTTGGGTTCGCCCGTGGTGCCGGACGTGTGGATGACGTAGCACAGGTCGTCCGGGCCGGCGCGCCGCGGCAGGTCGTCGGCCGGTTCCGCCTGGTCGTCGCCGGTGTCGTCGACCAGCAGGACGCGGCCGGGCCCGTCGGGCAGCGCGGCGGCCGTGACGGCGGAGGCGAGAACGGCGTCGCAGTGGCCGTCGCGGCGCAGGAGGGCGAGCCGCTCGGCCGGGTAGTCGGGGTCCATCGGCAGATAGCAGCCGCCGGCCTTGAGCACGGCCAGTACGGACACCAGCAGGTCGGCGGAGCGCGGCAGGGCGATGCCGACGACGGATCCGGGAGCCGCGCCGAGGCCGACCAGCCGGCGGGCGAGCCGGTTGGCGCGCCGGTTGAGCGCGGCGAAGGTGGTGGGCCTGCCGCCCTCCCACACGGCCACCGCCTCCGGCTGGGCGGCGGCCCGGTCCTGGAAGTGCTCGTGCAGGCAGCGGTCGTGGGGCAGATCGGCGGCCGTACGGTTCCACTCCCCCAGCATCAGCCGCTCCTCGGCCGCGGTGAGCAGGGGCAGGCCGGCCACCGGGGCGTCCGGTGCGGCGGCCGCGGCTGCCGCCAGCACACCGAGGTGGCCCGCGAGCCGCCCGGCCGCGTCCGGCCGCAGCGTACCGGGGGGCGCGAGGAGGACAGCGGTTTTGGGCCCGTCGGCGGCGGTGACGGCGAGGGTGAGCCGGCCGGCGTCCGCGGCATCGGTGTCCGGCCCCCGGCAGACCGTCACCCGGACCGGCAGCAGGCCGCTGCCCGGACCGGGCTCGCCGAGGCCGCCGCCGGCCGGAGCGCCGCCCGGGTCCCACGGGGAGCGCAGGGCGGCGCGTACGTGCGTCAGCAGCTGCCGGAACGTCGGGTTCCCGGTGAGGTCCACGGGCACAGCGGCCGGCCGGGCCGGAGGTCCCGCGGGCAGCACGGGCAGCACGAAGCCGTCGGCGCCGGCGTGGCGGGCCAGCACCACCGCGCAGACCGCCGTGGCCTCGGCCAGCCCCGGGACGCCCGTGCCGTCCTGTGCCGGCCGCAGCCACTGAGCCGGCAGGCGCACGGGGTGCACCGAGGCGGTGCCGGGCGGGCCGGCGGCGGTCGCCCGTTCGCGGGCCACCGGGAGCAGCAGGGGTTGCATGGTGACGTCCCTTCTCAGCGGACAGCGGGGTACAGGGGCACGGGGAAGCGGTCGCACAGCTCCCGCACGGCGGCACGCACCCGGTCGCGGACCGCCGGTTCGAGCCGGTGACCCCCGCCGCTCCGCGCGCGCAGGCCGCGTACGACGGTGTCGACCAGTTCGGCGCAGACGGCCATCTCGGACGGGCCCATGCCGCGTTGGGCGAGGATGTTGGTGCCCAGCCGCAGCCCACTGGTGACCAGGGGCGGCCTGGTGTCGCCCGGGACGCGGTTGCGGTTGGCGAGGATCCCGCAGTCCTGCAGGGCCTCCTCGGCGGCGGCTCCGGTCACCGTGCCGCCGGACAGGTCGAGCAGCACCATGTGGTTGTCGGTGCCGCCGCTGACCAGCCGGTGACCGCGCGCCGACAAGGCGTCGGCCAGGGCGCGCGCGTTGGCCTTGATCCGGTGGGCCAGCGTGGTGAACCGCGGCTGTGCGGCCAGGGCCAGGGCCCGCGCCTTGGCGGCGATGGCGGCCGCGTCGGGGGTGCCCTGGGTCCGTGGGAAGACGCCCCGCTGGATGCGCTCGGCCAGCGGCGTACGGCCGGCCGCGCCCGGTGCCGTGTCCGCCGCCGCTCCGAGCAGGATGAGGCCGCCGCGTGGTCCGGCGAGCTGTTTGTAGGTGCTCGTGGTGGTGACGTGGGCGACGTCGACCGGACTCGGGTGGGCCCCGGCCGCCACCAGGCCCGCGATGTGCGAGATGTCTGCGAGCAGGTAGGCGTCCACCTCGTCGGCGACGGCCCGGAAGGCGGCGTAGTCCCAGGTGCGGGGGTAGGCGCTGGCTCCGGCCACGATGACCTTGGGCCGGTGCCTGCGGGCCAGGTCGGCGACCTGCTCCAGGTCGACGCGGCCGTCGGGGCCCAGGCCGTAGTGGACCGCGTGGAAGCAGCGGCCGGTCACCGAGGCGGGCGCGCCGTGGGTGAGATGGCCGCCGGCGTCGAGGTGGAGGCCGAGCAGCGTGTCCCCGGGGCGCATCAGGGTGAACAGCACGCTCAGGTTCGCCGAGGAGCACGAGTGCGGCTGGACGTTGGCGTACCGGGCGCCGAACAGCGCCGCCGCCCGGTCGGTGGCGAGCCGTTCGACCTGGTCGAACCAGCGGCTGCCCGGGTGGTAGCGGGCGCCGGGGTAGCCCTCGGCGGTGACGTTGGACAGCGCGCTGCCCGCCGCCGCCAGGACGGACGGGTGGGCGAGGCTGGCGTAGGCGACCATGGCGAGGTTCTCCTGCTGGTACCGGGCTTCGGCGTCCAGCAGGCCGGCCAGTGCGGGGTCGTCGTCCGGCAGGGTGCCGAGGCCCTGGTCGAGGAGCCGGCGGTGGGCGCACGGGGCGGTGACGGGGGGTGCCGTGGAGGCGGGACGGACGGGAGACGGGCTTTTGATGGTCATGGCTGGTTTCCCGGGTGGTCATGGGGGGCGGCGGTACGGGGAGTCGCGGACGTGGGGCAACGGGCGGACGGCGGACGCCGCCCCGGTGGCCGGAGGACGTCAGGGGCCGGGTCGTGGCGCGCCGGTGCCCGACCCGGCCGTGGTGAGGAGTGCCTCTTGGTGCCAGCGGTCCGCCAGCGAGGTGAGCCGGTCCGCCCAGAGGGATCGGGAGGGTGCCTGCAGGACACCGTGCACGGGGCCGTGGCCGTCGTCGTACAGCTCCAGCAGCACCTCTGCCTGCGGGGCGGACGGTGGTACGGGAATCGTGCGGACGGTGACCGGTCCGGCGTGGTGGGCGTGGCGCGGCCAGTTCTGTAGCAGGAACGTGGCCTGGTACAGCGGCATGCGCCGGCCGCGCCCGGCGCCCGCCGCCCGGACGATGTTCTCCAGCGGGAGCCCGGCGTGCAGGACGCAGTCCACGACCGCCTGCCACAGCCGCGGCACGCAGTCGGGGGCGAGCGGGTCACGGACCGGGACGGGCACCATGGTGAACAGGCAACCCACCTCCTGCTCCGTACCGGCGCGGCGGTCGGCGACCGCGGTGCCGACGGCGAAGTCCCGCACCCCGGCCAGCGCCGACAAGGCACGCGCGTACGCCGCGAGCAGGACGGCGAACGGCGTGGCGGCAACGGACCTGGCCCGCTCGCGCAGCGTCGCCGCCTCGGCGGCCCCGAGCCGGACCGACCGCTCAACGAGCGTGTCCCGCAGCAGCTCGCGCCGGGTCAGGCCGCGGCCGCCGTCCGGCAGGTCGGCGAGGCCTGCCAGGGCGTGCTGCCAGTACGCCTCGTGCTCGGTGCGCCGGGCCGGGGCCAGGGGCTGCGCCCGGTGGCGAGGGGCCGGGGCCGGCCGTGGCCGCTCGCCGGCGAGGGCATGGGCGTAGGCGTGGGCCAGATCGGCGGCGAGCACCTCACCGGACGCACCGTCGAACGCGATGTGGTGCACGGCCAGATACAGATCGGCACCGTCCGGGAGGGGCACGAGGGCCCAGCGCAGCAGGTCGGCCCGAGTCGCGTCCGGCGCGGGCCCGGCGCGCAGGAGGCGTAGCGCGTCGCCGGGAGCGGTCCCCGACGGCAGCACCAGCGGCTCGTGCTCCACAGGCCGGTCGACCACCTGCGCGAGAAGCGTCCCGCCCCGCACCGTGTAGGCGGTCCGCAGGCCCTCGTGGCGCTCGCGCACCGCGCGCAGTGCCACCACCAGAGCGGGCAGGTCCACCGGCCCGGTGAGGCGGAACCGGCCGAAGGTCAGGGCGGCGGCCGGATGACCGGCTGTGTGCTGCAGCGCCCAGAACCGGCGCTCGGTCGCGGTCGCGGGCTCCCCGGCCGGCTCCCCCGGCGGTGGCGCCGATGACGGCGTTCGAGGTGTGGGGGGCGGACCGGGTCGCTCGGCGCCGGGGTGGGGTCCGGCCCGTAGGTCGGCCTGCGGACCGGGCGGTTGCGCGGGTACGGCTGTGCGTGCTCGGGTTGCTTCGGCGGGGCGGGGTGTCGTGACAGCCGGCCGGGTGGTGTCCGGTGTGGCCGGTTCGGTCCCGGGCGGCGTCGGCGCCGTCGACGCGTCACGCATGGCGGGGCTCCCGGAGTGCCGCGGCGATGCCCGCCGGTGTGGACGCCTCGAACAGCAGGGCCAGCGGGAGGTCTTCGCCGAGCCGCTTGCGGAGCCGGTTGACGAGGCGGGCGGCCTGCAGGGAACTGCCGCCGAGGTCGAAGAAGTCGTCGTCGGGGCCGACCGAGGGGCGGCGCAGCACCTCGCGGAAGACGTCCACGACGACCCGGGTCGTCTCGTCGTCCGGCGCGTCGGGGCCGGCGGCCTCGTCCTCGCCGCCGAGCTCCGGCGCCGGCAGGGCCGAGCGGTCGGTCTTCCCGGTCGGGCCGAGCGGCAACGCGTCGAGGACCACGAGGTGCGCCGGGACGAGCTGGGCGGGTGCCCGCTCGGCCAGTTCCCGTCGCAGGCCGCGCGGATCCGCACCGTCCGGCCCGGGTACGACGTAGCCGACCAGCACGCTGCCGTCCCCGCCGGGGTCGTCGACCGTACCGGCCGCCGCCGCCCGCACTCCGGGCAGCGCCAGGAGCTGCGCCTCGACGTCGCCCAGTTCGATCCGGTGGCCCCGGATCTTGACCTGGTCGTCCTGCCTGCCGAGGAACTCCAGGGCACCGTCGGGACGGCGGCGCACCACGTCTCCGGTGAGGTACATGCGGGAGCCGGGCCGGAAGGGATCGGCCGGGAAGCAGCGGGCCGTCAGTTCCTCATCGCGGTGGTAACCGAGGGCGAGCTGGTCACCGGCCACCGCAAGCTGTCCCGGCCGGCCGTCGGGAACGGGCCGCAGAGCGTCGTCCAATACGTAGAGCTGGGTTCGGTCCAACGGGAAGCCGATCGGCACCTCCTGGCCGGGCGGCAGCGGACGGCAGGTCCAGCAGGTCGCGTCGATGGCGTACTCGGTCGGCCCGTACATGTTGTGCAGGCGCGCCGTCGCGTGTCGCAGGAAGCGGTCGTGCAGGAGGCGGTCCAGGCGCTCGCCGCCGCAGAACACCTCGCGCAGGTGCGGGCACGACCGCAGCCCCTCGTCCTCGTCCAGCAGGGCGCGCAGCAGCGACGGCACCAGCGCCAGGGTGGTAACCCGCTCACGGGCGAGCAGGCGCACCAGCTCGGCCGGGTCCCGCTGTCCGTCGTCGTCCGCGACGACGACCCGGGCGCCGGCGGCCAGTGGCGGGAGGATCTCCTGCAGGGAGATGTCGAAGCCCAGGGAGGTGCGGTGCAGGACGCTGTCGCCCGGCCCGCTGGGGAAGGCGGCCGTCTCCCACACGACGCGGGAGCGGATGGCGCGGTGCGGCACCACGACGCCCTTGGGCCGTCCCGTGGAGCCCGAGGTGTGGATGACGTAGGCGGGCGACTGAGGGGAGACCCCGGCCCCGGCGGTGCGCGTGTGCCTGCCCGGAACCGGTGCGGCGGGTATCGAGCCGAGCTCCGCCAGGGGGACGTCCGCACCCAGCAGCCGGGCGGTCTTTTCGCGGTCGGCGGCGAGGACCAGCCGCGGGCGGGCGTCGTCGAGCACCGCCCGCAGGCGCTCGGCGGGGTAGCCGGGGTCCAGGGGCACGTACGCGGCACCGGCGTTGAGGACGCCGAGGACGGCGACCAGCGCGTCGGCGCTGCGGTTGAGCGCAACGCCGACGAGGGTGCCCGGACCGCAGCCGGCGCCGGCCAGCCAGTCGGCCGTGGCGTCGGCCCGGTCCTGGAGTTGCCGGTAGGTCAGCGTGGTGCTGCTGTCGGTGACGGCGGGCGCGTGCGGGGTGCGCCGGCTCTGGTCGCGGACCAGGTCGTGCAGGAGGCCGTTCGGTTCCTGCCGTACCGGAGGCAGGCCAGGTGAGGGGTGGGTGAGGCTGGTCATCGGCTACGTCCTTGGGTAAGCGGCTCGTACGGGTGGGGCGCCGGCCGGGCGAGCGCGGTGTGGAACAGCGCGCGGCGGTACAGGAGCTGCGCCGGGGACTGTTCGGTGAGTCCTTGGGCGCCGTGCAGGTGGAGCCCGCACCAGGTGGCGTCCAGGGCGAGATCGGTGGTGTGCCGGACGAGGTCCTCCACCCGTTCGGCGAAGGGGCGCTTGTCCGTGTCGTTGGCGTCGTCGGCGTTGCTGGATCCGTCGTCGGGACGGGCGCGGTGGTCGGCGAGCGCGGCCGTGCAGCGCGTGAGCAGGCGGGCCGCGTGCAGGCGGGCGGTGAGAGCGGCCAGCGGAAAGGCGACCGCCTGGTGGCGTCCGATCGGTGTGCCGAACTGCCGGCGGTCGCGGGCGCGCCGGACCGCGGCGTCCACGGCGGCCTCGGCGAGCCCGCACAGGTAGCCGGCACGACGGATGCCGTCGAGGTCGGCGAGCGCCGGAGTGCCGTCGCCGGTTCCGGCGCTGTCCCGGGTGAGTCGGTCGCCGGTGGTGATGTGCTGGGCTGCGGTCCGGGCGGGCAGGTCGAGGCGGTGGCGAGGTTCGGCGTGCAGTCCGGCGTGCGGCCGCCAGGACGCCGCGTGCAGCGGCACGAGCGCGAACCGCTCGCCGCCGCCCGGGATCCGGGGCAGCCGCAGCAGCGCCGCGGTGGCGGGCAGTCCGCTGACGAAGTCGCGGTGCCGCGGCGTCGGAGCCTCCTCGGGTCGTTCGTCCGGCCCGGGGCACAGACTCACGGCCAGTCCGGCCCGCCCGGACAGCAGATCGCGCAGGGCGTCGGCCGCGGGTCCCTCGTCAGCGGCGGCGAGCGCTTCGGCGGCGGCGGTCAGGTCGAGCAGGGTGCCGTCGCGTCCGGCCCGGCCGGTCTCCTCCGCGACGAGCACGGCTTCCATCTGGCCCAGTGCGTGGCCGCCGCGCGCCGCGGGCACGGTCAGTCCGGCCCAGCGGGGCACGGCCGAGGCGACCGCGTCCTGCGACCTGGCCAGGGACCGCCGGAACTCGGTCACCAGTTCCCGCTGTGCGGCGGTGGGCTCAGTCAGCATCGCCGGCCTCCAGTCCGAGTTCACCGGCGATCACCAGGAGCATCATCTCGGCAGTGCCCGCCGACAGGCTCAGCCCCGGTGCCTCGCGGTCCAGCAGCAGCGCGCTCGGGTCGGGCGGCGCGCCGGGATCGTCGACCGTCAGCAGGTCGTACGGCGAGGACAGCTCCCGGCCCAGTCGCCATACCTCCCGCATCAGCTCACTGTTGAACCACTTGGACTGCGCGGCCTCCGCGGGGTCGAGATCGCCGTCCTGGAGCCGGCCGGCCATGGACCAGGCCAGCAGGCGTCCGGCCTCGGCCGCGGTGGACAGCCGGCGCAGCCGGCCGGCGAGGGCGGCGTCCTGCCCGCCCCGTGCCGCCCGCCGCCGCAGCCACTCCAGGTGGGCCCGCACCCGGGCGCTGTAGTCCATGCCCACCCGTTCGACGGCCAGTCCCTCGGTGATGACCAGCCATCCCTCGTCGACGCGGCCGACGGCATCGTCCGGACCGACCCGTACCGCGTCGAGGATCACCTCGTGGAACGGCTCGTGGTTGACGCCGGCGACGGGGCGGACGGTGACGCCGGGAGAGCGCAGGCCGACCGCGAACAAGGTGATGCCGAGCAGCGGCTGCGGATGCCGCGAGGTGCGGGCCGCGACGATCGCCAGGTCGCAGTGGGCCGTCTTGACGCTGTGCACCTTGGTGCCGTGCAGCTCCCAGCCGTCGTCGCGGGGCCGCGCCGTGGTGGTCAGCGACGCCAGGTCGGAGCCGGCGTCCGGCTCGCTGTACAGCACGGCGGCGAGGACCTCACCGCGGGCCATCGGGGGCAGCAGGCGGGTCCGCTGTCGTTCGTCACCGCACAGCAGCAGGCACCGGCCCGCGTTGCGGACACTGTTGACGTGGGCGCTGTCGGGGATGCCGTGGGCGGCGAGTTCCTCGGTGAGGATGCTTGCCGTCGCCGCGTCCAGCCCGGCACCGCCCAGTTCGGGCGGCCAGTCGGGGGCGAGCCAGCCGCGCCGGCCGAGCAGGCGGTAGGCGGGCCGGGGGTCGGGATCGTCCGGGTGGTCCCGGCTGCCCTCGCGCAGGGCGCGGCGCATCGCCTCCCCGGCCAGCAGCTCGCGCAGGTGGTCACGGAAGGCCATGTGTTCGGGGCTGAAAAGGAAGTCCACGGTCACGCTCCGGTGCGGGCACGGTCCACCGCGGCGGCGACGGCGGTGGCCGGTGCCGCGCCCATGAGGCCGAAGTGGTCGGTGGGCAGGCGCAGACGGTGCACGGGGCCGGCCAGATGGGGCAGCCAGGCGTCGCCGCGCCCGCCCGCACCGCCGACCGGTTCGGTGTCCACCACGAGAGCCGGGCCCGGGTGGGGGCGGACGGGGCGGTGACCGGTCAGGCTGCGGGCGTGCCGGCGAAAGGCCTCGAAGCGCCGGTACGTCTCCTCCTCGTCGGCGTCCGGATCCACGGCCGCCATCTCGCGCACCGCCGCGCCGAGGGGATCCGCTGCGAGCCCGGCGCGAGCCTCGGCGTCGGACACGCCGCTCATCCGGCGCACCTCGTAGAGGAACTGCCGGGCCAGAGTGTCGTCGTCGAGCGGGCCGGTCCAGCTGCCCGGCGGCGTCGCGTCGAGCAGGACGAGCAGGTCCACGGTGCGGCCCCGCGCGGCCAGTCGTGCGGCCGTCTCGAACGCCGCCGCGCCGCCGAACGACCAGCCGCCGACCAGGGAGGGACCGCGCGTGTCGGCGGCGATCCACCCGGCGTAGCGCTCGGCCAGCTCGGACAGTTCGTCGGGTGCCGGACGCCCGGACAGCAGGGGTGAGGCGATGCCACGCACCGGATGGCGGGCGGCCAGCGCCCGGGCCAGCGGCAGGTAGCACAGCAGGCTGCCGCCGACCGGATGGACGAGGTAGACCGGCGCCGCGCCCGCGGGCCCGGGTAGCAGCCCGGTGATCGTGTCCGCGTCGCGGCCGGTGTCGCCGGTGTCCGCGGGGCGCGGACCGTCCGGGACGGGGGCGGAGGGTGCGGGACGGCCACGGCGTGCCGCCGAGGCGGCGGCCGACCCGGAGGCCGGGACCTCACGGGGGTGGTTCGCGTCGGTCTCCGGGATCATGCCGGAACTCCCTTCGGAGATGTCGGGCCAGAGGAGTCCGGAGGAGCGGCGCGCCACGGGACGGGGTGCGGCAGCAGCCGGCCGACGGCCGCCAGCACCGCGTCGGCCTGCAGTGCGGGCACCGTGGCGGCGTCCGTGCGCAGCACCAGGCGCAGGGAACCGTCACCGATCCGGGCCTCCAGGTCGAGGGGGTACTGCACGGAGCCCGGCTCGACGTGGACGGCCTCGCTGACGCAGCCCCACAGCGGCAGCGCCGGTGGTTGCTCGTGCCGTACGTCGATGACAGCCTGGTACGGCGACTCCAGTACGGCGGTGCCGGCGGCACGGGCCAGGGCGGCGGCCGGCACCGCGCGGTGCCGTTGTGCCTCCAGACTGCGCTCCCGGACCTGCCGCAGCAGTGCTGTACGGTCCCGCCCGGCAAGCTGCACACGCAGCGGGAGCAGCGTGACGAGGCAGTCGACGAGGTCCGCTTCGCCCGAGGCGCGCAGTGACACGGGTGTGCCGAGGATGACGTCGTCCCGGCCGAAGACCTCACCGAGGGCCGCGGCGTACGCGGCGGTGAGAACCATGTGCGGGGTCGCGCCGGCCGCGCGGGCCGTCTGCCGCAGCACACGCACGGTCGCGGCACCGCGTCGCAGCTCCCTGACGCGGGCGGGCCGGCCGGTGGGGGGCACCCGCCCGGCCGGAGCGGGCAGGAGGGGCGGGGGCGGTGCGGCGAGCCGGTCCGCCCAGTAGGCGGCCGACCGCGCGTCGTCGCCGTCACGGGAGGCGGGCGCCTGCGCCGGTGCCGGGGCGCGATCCCGCCCGGTGGCAGGCGCGGGAGTGGCGCGGACGCCGTCCGGTGATGTCTCGGCACGGTAGGCGTCGGCCAGGTCCAGGCAGAAGACGACGGCCGAGACGCCGTCCATGGCGATGTGGTGGAAGCAGAAGGCGGCCAGCGTCGTCCCGTCGTGGCCCGGACGGCTGATGCCCGCGCGCACCGGCGGCTCCGTCTCCAGGTCGAAGGGACGGCGGTGGAAGGCGGCCAGCTCCCGGTCCGAGCCGGTGCCGAGGTCGTGCCAGCACGGGGTGCCCGATGGCGGCTGGACACGGCGCACCGGACCGTCGGGGCCGTCGCCGGGATGCAGGGAGCGCAGCGCGGGGTGACGGTACGTCACGCGGGCCAGCGCCCGGGCCAGCGCCGCGCGGTCCAGCGGGCCCGAGATCCGGAAGGCGCGCAGGACATGGAGGTCGGTGTCGCCCGGCCGCATCTGGTGGGCGAGCCACAGGCCGAGCTGGGCGTCGGTGAGCGGGCGGAGCGTGGGATGGTCGGCAGCCGGTGCTGCCGGATCGCGCAGGGTCATGGCGCTGTCCTGACGTTCGCGCGGGGAAGGGGCCGACGGGGTGTCCGGGCAGGCGGGCCACGGGCCCACGGGGATGCCGTGCGCGGCCGGGCCCGCCGTCCGGTCCGTCAGTGACGGGGCTTCACCGCTTCTACGAGCAGGTGGTAGCCGAGGTGATTGAAGGGCGGGGTGTCGCAGAGGGTCCGCTCGAAGGACTGCACCGCGAGAGCCACGGCGGGGTCGCTGAGCACCTCGTCGGCCAGCCATACCGCCAGGGGCGAGTTGCCCCGCAGCTGCGTGACCACCATGCCCTCGGTGGCGAACAGGGCGTTGAGGTCCTGCGGGCTGAAGCTGTACCAGGGGGCGGTGTACTCCTCACCGGTACGGGTGCGGGTGAAGACGAGTTCCTTGGCGGTGACGTCGGTAACGTCCACGGACGCGAACCGGTCGGCCTTGAACAGCCGCTCGATCAGGCTGTTCTTGACGCCGAGCAGCATCCGCCCGCCGGGCCGCAGCACCCGCCGGACCTCGGCGAAGACCTTCGGCCGGTCCTCCAGGGGGATGTGCATCAGGGCCAGCATGCTGGTGACGACGTCGAAGGACTCGTCGGGGAAGGGTAATGCCGCCATGTCGCCCTCGCGCAGTTCGGCGTGCAGCCCGCGCGCCGCGAGCTTGCCGCCGAGCACGTCGAGCATGGCCCGGGACAGGTCCAGGCCCGTCACCTGGGCGCCGCGCTCGGCCATCGGCACGGTGAACCGTCCCGTGCCGCAGCCCATGTCCAGGACCCGCTGACCGGCTTTCACCTTGTTGAGCAGGAAGCTCCGCTCCGCCGCGGTGAACATGTCGTCGGAGGGGCCGGCGCCCGGTATGCGCTCGTCGTACTCCTCGGCGACGCGCTGGTACACCGAGCGGACCGTGTCCTTGACGTCGGCGGCCTCGCGCGGCGGCGCGGTGGTGTCGGCGCTCAGGTTCTGGTCGTAGGTGGTCATGGTGTTCTCCTCGTGACTCGTGACTCGTGACTCGTGACTTGGAACTTGGGACTTGGGACTTGGGACTTGGGACTGGAGTCGAAGCGGGGGACGTGAGGTGGGATCAGTCCCGGCGGCTGGGGTGCGGCCGGTCTCGGCGGCACGGAGGCGCGGGGCGCGGACCGGACGCACGTGCCTCGCGGGTCGAACGGCGCACGGGCCCGGGTACGGGCCGGGGGCGAGGGATGTGCCGGGGATCAACGGACGTGCCGGTGTCGAGGCCCGTGCCGGGAGTGTGAATCTGGCCGGAGCCCGGCGGCGGGCCGTGCCGGGACGTTGGTTCTGGCCGGAGTCCTCGCCGGGCCGGCCGACGGCTCAGGCCGGGTCGCGCACCAGAGGGCAGGACAGGCAATGGGGGCCGCCGCGCCCTCGGGCCAGTTCGGAGCCGGGGAAGGTGATCACCTCGATGCCGGCCCGTTCCAGGCGCTCGTTGGCGGTGGTGTTGCGGTCGTAGGCAACCACGAGCCCGGGGCGCAGGGCGAGGACGTTGGCGGAGTCGCTCCACTGTTCCCGGCGTACCGCGAAACCGTCGTCGCCGGTGTCCACCACACGGACGGCCGGCAGCCCCAGGGCGTCGGCCAGCAGGGCGAAGCCGTCGTCGGCCGGACGCGCGCGCACCTCACCGCGGCGGTCGAGGACCAGTTCGTGCCAGCGGCAGGTCTGGTGGTGGGCTCTGCTCACCAGGAAGGTGTCGTGGTCGACCATGGTCATCACCGTGTCCAGGTGCATGGTCTGCCGGTCCCTCGGCAAGGACACGGCCAGCACGCGCCGTACGTCGCCGCCCGTGAGCAGGGACCGTGCCAGCCCTTCGGCCGCCGCGGCGCTGGTGCGCTGACCGACGCCGACGACCACGCAGCCAGGGCCGGCCACCATGACGTCCCCGCCCTCCAAGGGGGCCGCTGCGGCATCGCCCGCGGGCAGGACCCCGGCGACGCGCGCGGTGTTCAGCAGCGCTTCGGTCAGGACGCCCTCGCGGGCCCTGGCCGGGGTGGCCATGCGGCCGGCCGTGCAGTGTCCGCCGATCCAGCTGAGCGTGTCGCGGACGAACATGGCGTTGGGCAGCGGGGGCAGTGCCGGCCAGTCGGACTGCCGGTCCCCGGCGTCGAGGCTCTCCCGCAGGACGGCGCGGTGCCGGTCGGGCAGCTCCGCCAGGGTGGCGCCGAGCAGCAGCCGCTCGGCCAGCTCCGCGGGGGGCAGGTCCCGCAGCCAGTCGCGCAGTTCGCGTCCGGCCAGTCCGCCGAGTCCCGGTGCGGCGGCGGAGCGCGTCGTACCGTCGATGAGCAGTCGCCGGCCGACGGGCAGGGCCGCCGCCGCGGTCAGCAGGTCGGCCAGTTCGACCACGGCCACGCCGCGATCGCGCAACAGGCAGCTGAAGGCGTCGTGTTCGCGCCGGGCCGCGCTGAGCCAGGGGATGTCGTCGAAGAGCAGCGTGTGCAGGTTCTCCGGGACCAGACGGCCCAGTTCGGAGCCGGGCCGGTGCAGCAGCACGCGTCGCAGGGGTGAGGTCTCGGAGTCCACGGCACAGTCGCCCAGCGCCGCGTCGAGGAAGGCCGCGGAGGATCGGGCCGCCTCGGCGGCGGGCGTGGACGGGGCAGAGGAGGGGCGTACGGCGGGGGCGGGCCCAGCCGGTGGGCCGGGCAGCGGGCGCGGTCGCGTGCGCACAGGACCGCGGACCGTCGATGAGATCGCTAACGCGTCATCCACGAGTTCATCCGGAGTGAGGTGTGGGGGGAAGTGTGGGGGAGGCCGGAAACGGCCAGGGTGGCCCTGACGGGCCGTCGGCTCAGGTACTGGTCCGGTCCTCGGCGAGCGCCCGCAGGGCCGGCAGGCCGTCGCTCGTGAGAACGTCGAGGTAGTCGACTTCGATGCCAGTGGCTTCGTAGAGACGGGTGGACAGCAGGACGGCGTGGAAGGAGTCGCCGCCGTTGTCGAGAAAACCCCGCAAGGGGTCGGCGGCGGGGCCGAGGATTTCTCGCCACAGACTTTCGGCAACGTACGGGGAAGGCCGGGAATTTACGGGACCCGGGCTCTCATCAGTGGTCATTGCGTCCTCCCAGGACACAGGGATGGAGAGCACGCCCAAGAAACCGGAGGAATGGCACCGGTCGGCGAAACCCGACGCTAAGGACGGGATGAGTGCAGTGTCAACCCACTGGATGAGGCGACCCGCTTACGCGTGCCGCATGCGGAGTGGGCGGTGATGCCTTCCTGACCTGTTCATAGGCGGCGTGGACGTCACCGGGCAGTACTTTTCGCAGTACCCAGGCACCTAAATGGAACCTGGCCATCCGGTCTGTTCGATTGCGAAGAAACGTCGCCCACCTGCGACGACGCAGGATTCGAAAGAATTCCGTTTGGCCATGGGAGGCTCGGGTACGCGTCAACCGGTCGCCTCTGGAATCGAGATCGACCCCGCCCTGGAAACGGCCGGGCGTCAGCGTCTGCACGCATTCCGATTACCTCCCCCCTTCCCTTCAGGTTTCCATCCACCGGATCTCGCGGAGCCTTTCCATGCCTTTTTCGCGCCCGTCCTCCCTGTCCGGCCTCTTACAGGCCGCGGCCCACCGGTATGCCCGGGAACCAGCTCTGGAAATTTCGGGCGACTCCTTCACCTACCGGGAAATGCACTCGACGGCCGCGAGCATCGCCGACGCCCTGGTGGCGACGACGGGCCGCCTGCCGTCGGTACTGGCACTCTGCGCGGCTCGCAGCCTGCCGGCCTATGCCGGATACCTGGCCGCGGTCCGGCTGGGCTGGACCGTCGTACCGCTCAACCCCGCCTTCCCTGCCGAGCGCAACGCCGCCGCGGCCGCGGCGGCCGGTGCGCGGGTGGTGCTCGCCGACGGCTCCGGCGCCGGACAGGCGGCCGTGGTCGCCGACCGCGCGGGAGCCCGGCCGCTCGTCCTCGACGACTCCTGCGCCGAGCTGCCACCGACGGATCCGGACACGCTGCCGGCCGCACGCACGGGTCCGGACGACGTCGCGTACGTGATCTTCACCTCGGGCACCACCGGCCGCCCCAAAGGCGTGCCGATCCGGCACCGGCACCTGTTGCCCTTCCTGCGGCACTGCGTGCGCGCCTACGCGATCGGACCCGGCAGCCGGCTCTCCCACACCTATGACCTGACGTTCGACCCGTCGGTGTTCGACCTGTTCAGCACCTGGTCCGCCGGCGGCACACTCGTCGTGCCGGACCGCAACGCCACGCTGCGGCCGTCCGTGTACGTCAACGAGCACCGGCTCACGCACTGGTTCTCGGTCCCGTCCGTCGTCTCGGTCGCCGAACGGCTCGGGGACCTGGCGGAAGGCAGCATGCCCGGCCTGCGCTGGACGCTGTTCGGTGGGGACCGGCTGACCCGCCGCCAACTTGAACGCTGGTCGGCCGCGGCGCCGGGCAGCGCCATCGACAACACCTACGGCCCCACGGAGATGACCGTCTTCTGCACCGCCCTACGGCTCGCGGCCGGGCAGCGGTGCATGGACACCTCCAACGGGACCGTTCCGATCGGCACACCGCTGCCGCACCTCGAACACGTCGTCGTCGACCCGGCCGGGCGCCCCGCCGACCAGGGCGAGCTGTGCCTGCGCGGCCCGCAGCGCTTCGACGGCTACCTCGACCCCACCGACAACACCGGCCGGTTCGGCCTCGGCAGCGCGGCCGGTGGACTGCGCCCCGCGCCCGCGGGCCCGCCTCCGCCCGACGCCTGGTACCGCACCGGCGACCTGGTCGTCCGGGAGCAGGGGCAGCTGGTGCACCTCGGACGGCTCGACCACCAGGTCAAGATCCGCGGCTACCGCATCGAGACCGGTGAGATCGAGTCGGCGCTGCGGTCGGACCCGGCAGTGACCGACGCGTGCGTGGTGGCGGTCGGCCCGCCCGGGGCACGGGAACTGCACGCGGCCTACGTCGGTCCCCCGGGCCGGGGCCCCGCCCTGTCCGCCCGGCTGCGCAGCCTCCTCCCGCCCTACATGCTGCCCCGACGCATCGTGCACCGCGACGCTCTCCCCCTGACCGCCAACGGCAAGATCGACCGCATGCGGCTGGCCGAGGAACTTCGAGCACAGCCCGTCCCCGCCACCACCGGCCCGGCTCCCCGACGGCACGATCCGGCACCGGCCGGTCAGACAGCCGGCCGGTGACGCTGCCTGCACGGCGGGCGCAGGGGCACCCCCGACCACCCAGGGCGCGGCCGGCGCACGCCGCCGAAGGGGCCTGCCCTCCCCCGCGCGACATCACCGTCCGCCGGCGAGGCGGTCCGGCAGCGGGACGAGCGCAGAACGCGGTCAAGACCATGGTCGTCACGGACGAGGACGGCCGCATCCTCTCCTGCCAGCCCGACCAGGCCCGGCAGCTGCCCGGACATCCCCCACACTCGCCAGTCGGGGCTGGAACGGGCCTCTGGCCGACGGCCGGCCGTGGAGAGTCCCGCCGGTGCCGGTTACCGGGGCGTGGGTTCCCAGACCGGTGGGTGGTCACGCCACCACGGCGCGGCATCAGGGCCGCGATTCCCGAGCGGATGGACCAGATCAGTGGCCGTATCCGGCACAGCGCGGCGAGAGCCGTTGCCGGCTCGACCGGACGGCCTACCGGCGCCGCACCGTGGTCGAGCGACCCAGGGGCGGGGGGCGGGGGCACGGTCGGCGGACGCGTCCTGCACCCAGGTGGTGACGATCCAGGGCCGCGGGAAGCGCTCGGGGGCTCGGTGAGGCGCTGCGGGACGGGCCCGCGCGCGCCGAGCCGTAGAGGGAGATCGGCCAGGTCGGGGTGCTGGTCGCACGGCAGCTCCCGGATCAGGGCCGCCGTGATCCCGGTGTGGGCAAGCGGCGCAACTCAGCGGGGCGGCGGCTCGTGGGAGACCGGGTGGCGGCTCGCCGGACACGCGAGTGGCCGGAAAACGCGGGGTGCGCCGACCGAGTCGGCCCGTCGATCCCATTTGGTCCCATATGTCGCTGTTATCCAGGTGTGCGATTCTGATGTGTGGGTGCCCTGCCGCTCATGTGGGGCGTGGATCCGCCGCGTCGTCGTCGCCTGAGTTCCGGGGACTCCCACCTGCCGGTAGCTGCGGCATGGACGGGAGGTGGATGCGGACATGCCCCATTTCGGCGATGCCCGGGCCGCGGCCCCCGGCCTTCGGGTGCCGGGGCACGCGGGCACCGGTTCGCCTCGTCGCACGCCGGAGTCCGCCGCACGGGAGCGGGTCCTGGCGTTCGCCGGGGTGGCGCTGGCGGCGGTGTACGTACGGAGCGAGCACGGTGCGGAGCTCCGGCTGGTGGAGGCGGCCGGCGGCGAGCCGGAGCGGTACGGGCTGCCGAGTCGCGTGCGGCACGGCGGGGGCACCTCGCCCGCTCCGGAGCCGGGCTACGCGGCGGCGTCGGGAGACAGTGGGCCCGCCGTGGTCGAGGCCTTCCGGACTGGGCGGCCGCTGTGGCTCGCGAGTCGGCAGGAAGGCGGAGTCGCCGGTGCGCCGCTCGGGGCGGTGCCGCTGGGGGCCGCCGGCGGGTGGCTGGGGTGTCTGGTCGTGGTGGGAGAGGCCGGGGAGGGGTTCGGGGCCGAGCAGCGGGAGTTCCTGGAGCGGTATGCGGAGGCGGTCGCCGGACGGCTCCGGGGGGAGGCCGACCGGTCCGCCCCCTCCCCCCTGCTGGATTCCGCCCTGCGGGCGCTGGGGGTCGGTTCCTTCGCCCTGACCCCTGGCACCGGGCTGGTCGAGACCGACCCGGCCCTGCTCGAACTGGTGGGCGTCCCCGAGGGCGGCTTCGACGGCAAGACCGACTCCCTGCTCTCGTACAGCGTCCCGGAGGACGTCCCGGCCCTGATGTCGGTCATCGAACCGTCCGCGCAGACCCCCGGGCGCCGGGAACTGGAGTTCCGTACCCGCCGGGCCACCGGTGAACTGTGCTGGCTGCGCCTGAACTGCCGCGTGCTGAAGAGACCCGACGGCTCCCCGGAGCGGGTGCTGGGTGTGGTGACCGCGGCACCCGTGCTGCGCCGGAGCGCCAGCGACGTCGCCCGGATCCAGTGGCTGACGGCCGCGCTCGACGACGCCACGACGGTCCGGGACGTCAGCCGCGTGGTCGTCGCTGCGCTGCGCGAGCCGCTGGGTGCCGACCGGGTGGCGCTCGCCGAGCTGCTGGAGGACCGGCTGGCGGTCACCGTGCTCGATCCGCCGGGGGCCGGTGCCTGGCCGGAGCTGTGGCGTTCCGAGTGGCGCTCGGAGTGGCCCGACGCGCCGGTCACCGCCCTGCCCACGCTCCAGGCGGCGCTGCGGGACGGGCGGATGAGCCTGTGGCCGGCGGGTGCCGTGCTGGAACCCGGGCTCGCGGGGATCGGCCCCGGCGGGCTCGCGGTCCTGCCGCTGCCGGCGAAGGGCAGGGTGGCCGGGGTGTGCCTGGTCGGCTGGGACGCGCCGCACGAGTTCGCGCCCGAGGAGCGGGCCCTGCTGACGGCGACCGCGGGGCTGGTGGGGCAGGCCCTGATCCGCGCGCACGCCTACGACGCCGAGCAGGAACTCGCGACGATGCTCCAGCGCAGCCTGCTGCCGCGCCGTCTCCCCCAGTTGCCCGGGGGCACCGCCGTGGCCCGTTATCTGCCCGCCCGGCGCGGGCTCCAGGTGGGCGGCGACTGGTACGACGTGATCGCGCTGTCGGAGAACAAGGTGGCCCTGGTCATCGGTGATGTGCAGGGGCACAGCGCCGGAGCCGCGACGATCATGGGCCAGATGCGCACGGCGGTCCGGGCCTACGCCGTGGAGGGTCATCCGCCGGACGTGGTCGTCGCGCACGCCAACCGGCTGCTCGTCGGCATGGAGACCGACCTGTTCGCCACGTGCTGCTACGTCGAGCTGGACATGGAGGAGGGCAACGCGCTGTTCGTGCGGGCCGGGCATCTGTCCCCGCTGGTGCGTCATCCCGACGGCGGCACGGAGGAGATCGCGGTCGAGGGCGGGCTTCCGCTGGGCGTGCTGGAGGACGCGGAGTTCCCGCTGACGGCGTCGGCGCTGGCGCCCGGGTCGGTGCTCGCGCTGGTGACGGACGGGCTGGTCGAGTCGGCCGAGCTGGACGTGGACGAGGGGATGCGGATCGTGCGCGAGGCGCTCGCCGCGGCCGATCCCTCCGACCCGGGGCGGATGGCCGACGAGCTGCTCGGCGAGGCCGGCCGCCGGGAGGACGACGTGGCGTTGCTGCTGCTGCGCTACGACGGGATGCGGGTGCGGCCGGTGCGGGCGGGCTGGGTGGTGTGGCGGCTGCCGGACGCGGTCATGCACGCCCGCCGGTTCAGCGCGCGCACGCTGCGTTCGTGGGACGTCGTGGACGAGGCCGACACCGTTCTCCTCGTGGTGTCGGAGCTGGTCACGAACGCGCTCGTGCACACGCAGGGTGCGCTCCGGCTGGACCTGACGCTGGCCGCGGACCGGCTGCGGGTGACCGTGAGCGACTCCTCGCCGCGGGCGCCGGCCAAGCCGGTGGTCGTGGACTGGGAGTCGACCGGTGGCCGGGGGCTCTTCCTGGTCGAGGCGCTGTCGGCGGCCTGGGGGTCGGTGCCGGTCGGCGGTGGCAAGCAGGTGTGGAGCGAGATCGTCGTCTCACGCAACGAGCCGGAAGCGGACCTGGAACCGGAAGCGGAGCCGACGCCTGAAGCGGCACCGTGGGTCGAGCCCGAAGAGGAACGGGAGCCAGGCCGGGGCTGGGGCATCGGCCGCAACCGGAGCTGGGGCATCGGCCGCATCCGCGACCGCGACCGCAGCGGAGGCAAGTCCTCCGGCCGAACCCGGAGCCGAGACCGGAAGCCGGGCCCGGACGAGAACCAGACCCCCGACACGAGCAAAACCCGGCCCCTCGACCCAGCCCGGAGCCCGGACCGGGCCCCGGACCCGGACGAGAACCAGAACCCGGACACCAGCAAAACCCGGACCCCCGGCCCAACCCGGAGCCGAAACCGAAACCCGGCCCCGGACGAGAGCCAGACCCCCGACACGAGCAAAACCCGGCCCCTCGACCCAACCCGGAGCCCGGACCGGGCCCCGGACCCGGACGAGAACCAGAACCCGGACACCAGCAAAACCCGGACCCCCGGCCCAACCCGGAGCCGAAACCGAAACCCGGCCCCGGACGAAAACCAGACCCCCGACACCACGAACAAGACCCAAGGCTCGGGCCGAAGCCGGGACCGCGCTCAGTCGCGGAGCCGAGACCGGAACCCGGGTCCCCGCCCGAACGCGGGCGAAGGCCGAACCGGCCGGAACCCGGACGCGAGCGAGGGCCGGGCCCGGGCCGGCACTGGGCGCCGGGCCGGAGTGGCCCCCGGGGACCGGGGCGTTCCCAGGAGGGAGGTCCGGGATGAGGAGCCGTAGGTGGGGGCTGGGCGCCGGGCTCGTCGCGGCCGTCATGGCGGTGTCCCTGGCCGGCTGTACCGAGGACGGCGGGCAGGGCGAAGGCGGGTTCACCGTCGGGCTGCTGCTGCCGAGCCGCGCGGTGCCCCGCTGGGAGCAGTCCGACAAGCCCTTGATCGAGAAGCGGGTCAAAGAGCTGTGCGCCGACTGCACGGTCGCCTACGCCAACGCGGAGAACGACGCGGCGAGCCAGCGGCAGCAGATGAACTCCATGATCACCAAAGGTGTGTCCGTCCTGATCCTGGACGTCGTCGACCCCAAGGCGCTGCGCTCCTCGGTCCGCGCGGCGGACCGCGCGGGCATCCCGGTCGTCGCCTACGACCGGCTCGCCGAAGGCCCGATCTCGGGTTTCGTCAGTTTCGACGGCGGCCGGGTCGGCAGGCTCCAGGGCGAGGCACTCGTGAAGGGCATGGAAGCCAGGGCCGACGACGGCGGCGGCGTCGTCATGGTGAACGGCGATCCCTCCAGCCCCAACGCCGCCTGGTACGAGGACGGCTCCCGGTCCGTGCTCCAGGACAAGGTGCGGATCCTCAAGTCGTACAACACCATCGGCTGGCGCACGGAGAACGCGCACGACCACATGTCCGCCGCGATCAATGCCCTCGGCCCGAACCGGATCGACGGCGTGCTCGCGGCCAACGACTCGATCGCCGCCGGCGTCATCGCGGCGCTCAAGAGCGCCCGCGTCTCGCCGCTGCCCCCGGTCACCGGCCAGGACGCCGACCTCGACGCCGTGCGGCGCATCGTCAAGGGCGAGCAGTACATGACCGTCTACAAGCCCTTCCGGCAGGAGACCGAGGCGGCCTCCGCCATGGCCGTCGCCCTGGCCCGCGGCAACGACCTCGACGCCCTCGTCACGACGACCATGGACAGCCCCACCACGAAGGACGTGCCGGCCGTGCTGCTCGACCCGGTCTCCGTGACGGCCGAGAACATCGGGCGGACGCTCGTCCGGGACGGCATCTACACGATCGACCAGATCTGCACCCCGAAGCTCCGGTCTGCCTGCGACCGGATCGGGCTCACCCGGTGAGGGAGGTATCCCGTGGCCCATCCACCCGTCCTGGCGTTGCGCGGCATCTCCAAGCGGTTCGGCGGCGTGCAGGCGCTCGTGGACGTCGACCTCCAGGTCCGGGCCGGTGAGGTCGTGGCCCTGGCGGGCGACAACGGCGCAGGCAAGTCCACGCTGATCAAGGTGATCTCGGGCGTGAGCCCCGCCGACCGGGGCGTCATCGAGTGGGAGGGGCGGCTCGTGCAGATCAAACGCCCGCACGACGCACACTCCCTGGGCATCGCGACCGTGTACCAGGACCTCGCCATGTGCGACAACCTGGACGTCGTGGGCAATCTCTTCCTCGGCCGGGAGATCGACCGGGTGGGCATCCTGGACGAGGTGGAGATGGAGCGCCGTGCCCGCGACCTGATGCGGACGCTGTCGATCCGTATCCCCGACGTGCGCATGCCGGTCGCGGCGCTGTCCGCCGGGCAGCGGCAGGCCGTCGCGATCTCCCGCTCGCTCATGGGCGCGCCCAAGGTGCTGCTGCTCGACGAGCCCACCGCCGCCCTGGGCGTCGAGCAGACGAGCCATCTGCTCGACCTCATCGAGGAGGTCCGCGACCGCGGTATGGCGATCATCCTCATCAGTCACAACATGGGTGACATCAAGGCCGTCGCGGACCGGGTCGCCGTGCTGCGGCTGGGCCGCAACAACGGCCTGTTCGACGTCAGCACCGTGACGCAGGAGCAGATCATCTCGTCCGTCACCGGGGCGGCGGACAACGCCGTGGCGCATCGTACGAAGGGCGACGAGGAGGCGTGGCCGTGACCGGGGGCGGACCGCCCGGGGGCGGCGGCGCCGGGCCGGTCGCGCCCGGCCGCGGGCCGCGCACCCGCGGCTGGCCCGGCGGCCTGCGCGACTACGCCCTGGAGATGCGCGGCAGCGTGCGGGACGCCGAGCGCGGGCCGCTGCTGGTGGTCGCCGGGCTGATCGTGATCTGGATCGTCTTCCAGGCGCTGGACGACAAGTTCCTCTCGCCGCGCAACCTGTCCAACCTGAGCGTGGACATCGTCGGGACCGGGCTGGTCGCCGTCGGCATCGTGTTCGTGCTGCTGATCCGGGAGATCGATCTGTCGGTCGGCTCGGTCAGCGGCCTGGCGGGGGCCGCGTTCGCCGTGCTGAACGTGAACCACGGGATGCCGGAGGGGCTCGCGGTGATCGTGGCGATCGCCGCGGGCATGGCGGTGGGCGCCTTCCACGGGTTGTTCTTCGCGTGGCTCGGTGTGCCCGCGTTCGTCGTGACCCTCGCGGGGCTGCTGATCTGGAACGGCCTGACGCTCGACCTGCTGGGCGCGAGCGGCACCATCAACATCGACGAGGAGGGCTTGGTCGCCTCTCTGACCAGCCGGCACTTCGGTGACGACGTGGCGGCGTACGCGGTGGCGGCGCTCGGCACGGCCGGGTACTTCCTGGCCGCCCACCGCAAGCGCGCCCGGCACCGGGCCGCCGGGATGCCGTACCGGCCGACGGGCGAGATCGGGCTGCGCACCGGTCTCCTCGCCGTGCTCGCCTTCGCCGCGGCCCACACGCTCAACCGGTTCCAGGGGCTGCCGCTCGCGCTGCTGATCTTCCTGGTGGTCCTCGTCGTCTCGGACTACGTGCTGCGCCGCACCCGCTACGGGCGGCGGGTGTACGCGCTCGGCGGCGGGGTCGAGGCGGCGCGGCGGGCGGGCATCAGCGTGGAGCGGGTGCGGGTGGCGATGTTCATGGTGTCGGGGACACTGGCGGCGATCGGCGGACTGTTCGTGGCCTCCGGCCTGACCTCGGCGAGCCCCACGACGGCCCGTGCCGCGGGCTCCGGGATGCTGCTGATCAACGCGATCGCCGCGGCCGTCATCGGCGGTACGAGTCTGTTCGGCGGGCGTGGCTCGCCCTGGTCCGTGCTGCTCGGCGTGCTGGTCATCCAGTCGATCGCCTCGGGCATGGGGCTGCTGGGTGTCGAGGACGCCGTGCAGTTCATGATCACGGGTGGGGTGCTGCTGGCCGCCGTCGCGGCCGACGCGCTCTCCAGACGGGCGGCGGCCCGGCGGGGCCGCCCATGAGCCATGCTTTTGTCCCGAAATGCCTAAGAAACGGCAAAGGTGGGTAAGGGCCGGAGTGCCATGAATCGCAGCCGCCTCGTCCGGGCGGCCGTGGCCGCCACGGCCGTCGCAGGCCTGGTCCTCGTCGGATGCGGTGACACGGACCCGCCCGGCGGCGAACAGGCCGACCTCAGTGTGCTCGCCACGGACGTGCCCCAGATACAGACCCTCAAGAAGCTCACGAAGAAGTACTTCACCGCGGAGACCGGCATCACGGTCGACTACACCCTGCTTCCGGAGAACGAGGCACGGGAGCGGATGAACCGCGAGTTCGCGACCCAGGCCGGCACCCACGACGTGGCGAGCGTGAGCGCGTACGAGGTGCCGATCTACTCGGACAACGGCTGGCTCGCCCCGCTGGACCCCTATGTGAAGGCCGACAAGGACTTCGACCAGGACGACGTCTTCCCCAACCTGGCGTCCTCGCTGACCGGCGAGGACGGCAAGCTCTACGCCGAGCCGTTCTACGGCGAGGGCTCCTTCCTGATGTACCGCAAGGACCTCTTCCGCAAGGACGGGCTGACCATGCCGCCGGACCCGACCTGGCAGCAGGTCGCCGACCTCGCCGCCCAGGTCGACGGCACGGACGGCGCGAGCGGCATCTGCCTGCGCGGCCTGCCCGGCTGGGGCCAGAACCTCGCCCCCCTCAACACGGTGGTCAACACCTTCGGCGGCGCCTGGTACGACATGGACTGGAACGCGCGCCTGACCTCACCGGAGTTCAAGAAGGCCGTCGCCTTCTACGTCGACCTGCTCCGCTCCCACGGCCAGCCCGGCGCCGAACGGATGGGCGTGCTGGAGATCCTCGACAGGTTCGTCGCGGGCAAGTGCGCCATGATGTACGACGCCACGTCGCTGGCCTCGTCGATCGAAGCCGACGGTTCCTCGGTCAAGGGCAAGGTCGGCTACGTCCCGGCCCCGCACGACCGGACCGAGAAGGCCGGCTGGCTGTGGACCTGGGCGTGGGGCATCCAGCAGGCCTCCGACAACAAGGACGCCGCCTGGGAGTTCATCTCCTGGGCCTCCTCCAAGGAGTACCAGGAGCTGGTCGGGCAGGAGGTGGGCTGGACCGCGGCACCCGCCGGGAACCGCAGGTCGCTCTACGCCAACCCCGAGTACCAGCAGGCGGCCGACGCCTGGTACCGGCAGGAATACACGGCGGCGACCGACTCCGCCGACCCGAGGAACCCCGGCGTCGCCCCCCGCCCTTACGCCGGCATCGGCTTCCTGGGCATACCCGAGTTCGCGGTACTCGGTACGGCGGTCTCCCAGCAGATCGCCGCGGCCATCGCGGGGCAGCAGTCGGTGGACACGGCCCTGGACAAGGCGCAGGACCTCGCTCAGGCCGCGGCGGCGAAGTACCGGGGCGAGTGACCCGGCGGTCCCCGCCGCTCGGAGAGTGCCGGCACCCCGCCGTGCGACTTCCGGGCCCGCTGAGGGAACCCCGTGTTCAGCCTGAGCGCGGCCGATGGCCCCGTGCCGTCGGCCCCCCCGGCCCTGGCGTCAACGGCAGCGGGCCGCGCTCCCGGTCACCCGGGAACGCGGCCCTCGAACTGCCGTGAAGCGCCTTGCCGGTCCGCTTACTTGCGGATCAGGCTGCGCAGCACGTACTGCATGATGCCGCCGTTGCGGTAGTAGTCCGCCTCACCGGGGGTGTCGATGCGGACGACCGCGTCGAACTCGACGCCGGTGTCGGTGGTGACCTTCACCGTGCGCGGGGTGGTGCCCTCGTTGAGCTCGGTGACGCCGGAGATGGAGAAGGTCTCCTCACCGGTCAGACCGAGGGACTCGGCGGACTGGCCCTCCGGGAACTGGAGCGGGAGGACGCCCATGCCGATGAGGTTCGAGCGGTGGATGCGCTCGTACGACTCGGCGATGACGGCCTTGACGCCGAGGAGCGCGGTGCCCTTGGCGGCCCAGTCGCGGGACGAGCCGGAGCCGTACTCCTTGCCGGCCAGGACGACCAGCGGGATGCCGGCGGCCTGGTAGCTCTGCGAGGCGTCGTAGATGAAGGAGACCGGGCCGCCCTCCTGCGTGAAGTCACGCGTGTAGCCGCCCTCGGTGCCCGGCGCGATCTGGTTGCGCAGGCGGATGTTGGCGAACGTACCGCGGATCATGACCTCGTGGTTGCCTCGGCGCGAGCCGTAGGAGTTGAAGTCACGACGCTCCACACCGTGCTCGGTGAGGTACTTGCCGGCCGGGGTGTCGGCCTTGATCGCACCGGCCGGGGAGATGTGGTCGGTGGTGACCGAGTCGCCCAGCTTGGCCAGCACGCGGGCGCCGGAGATGTCGGAGACCGGGGTGGTCTCCATCGTCATGCCCTCGAAGTACGGGGGCTTGCGGACGTAGGTGGACTCGGAGTCCCACTCGAAGGTGTTGCCGGTCGGGATCGGCAGCGCCTGCCACTGGGCGTCGCCCGCGAAGACGTCCGAGTAGGACTTGGAGAACATGTCCTCGCCGATGGCGTTGGCGACGACCTCGTTCACCTCGGCCTCGGAGGGCCAGATGTCCTTCAGGAAGACCGGGTTGCCGTCCTGGTCGGTGCCCAGGGCGTCACGGGTGATGTCCACCGTCATGGAGCCGGCGAGCGCGTAGGCCACGACCAGCGGCGGGGACGCCAGGTAGTTCATCTTGACGTCGGGGTTGATACGGCCCTCGAAGTTCCGGTTGCCGGAGAGGACCGAGGTGACCGCGAGGTCGTGGTCGTTGACGGCCTTGGAGACCTCCTCCGGCAGCGGGCCGGAGTTGCCGATGCAGGTGGTGCAGCCGTAGCCGACGAGGTTGAAGCCGACCTTGTCGAGGTACGGGGTCAGGCCCGCCTTCTCGAAGTAGTCGGTGACGACCTTGGAGCCCGGGGCGAGCGTGGTCTTGACCCACGGCTTGCGGGTCAGGCCCTTCTCCACCGCCTTCTTGGCCACCAGCGCGGCGGCGACCATGACGTAAGGGTTGGAGGTGTTGGTGCAGGAGGTGATGGCCGCGACCGTCACGGCGCCGTGGTCGATCTCGTAGGTCGAGCCGTCGGGGGCGGTGACGGTGACCGGGTTCGACGGTACGGCGGCACCGGTGCCGTCGGCGTGCTGCGGGGCGCCGGCGCCGTTCTCCTGGCTGCCGTAGGCCGGGGCGTCGGAGGCCGGGAAGGACTCGGCGCTCGCCTCGTCCACCGGGGAGGCCGAGGCTGCGGCCTGCTGGGCGACGGGCGCGTCGACGTAGTTGAGGACGTCCTTCGCGAACTGCTGGGCGGCCTCGGCCAGGACGATACGGTCCTGCGGGCGCTTCGGGCCGGCGATGGACGGCACGACCGTCGACAGGTCGAGCTCCAGCTTCTCGGAGAAGTCCGGCTCGGCCTTCGGGTCCAGCCAGAGGCCCTGCTCCTTGGCGTACGCCTCGACGAGCGCGAGCTGCTGCTCGGAGCGGCCGGTGAGCTTCAGGTACTTGATGGTCTCGTCGTCGATCGGGAAGATCGCGGCGGTGGAGCCGAACTCCGGCGACATGTTGCCGATGGTCGCGCGGTTGGCCAGGGAGGTGGCGGCGACGCCCTCGCCGTAGAACTCGACGAACTTGCCGACGACACCGTGCTTGCGCAGCATCTCGGTGATGGTCAGCACGAGGTCGGTGGCGGTGGTGCCGGGGGTGAGCTCACCGGTGAGCTTGAAGCCGACGACGCGCGGGATGAGCATGGAGACCGGCTGGCCGAGCATGGCGGCCTCGGCCTCGATGCCGCCGACGCCCCAGCCCAGCACACCGAGGCCGTTGACCATGGTGGTGTGCGAGTCGGTGCCGACGAGCGTGTCGGGGTACGCCTGGCCGTTGCGGACCATGACCGTACGGGCCAGGTGCTCGATGTTCACCTGGTGGACGATGCCGGTGCCGGGCGGGACGACCTTGAAGTCGTCGAAGGCGGTCTGGCCCCAGCGCAGGAACTGGTAGCGCTCCTTGTTGCGGCCGTACTCCAGCTCGACGTTCTGCGCGAAGGCCTCGTTCGTGCCGAACTTGTCGGCGATGACGGAGTGGTCGATGACCAGCTCGGCCGGGGAGAGGGGGTTGACCTTCGCCGGGTCGCCGCCCAGCTCCTTCACGGCCTCACGCATGGTCGCGAGGTCCACGACACAGGGAACGCCCGTGAAGTCCTGCATGATCACGCGGGCCGGCGTGAACTGGATCTCCTGCGACGGCTGGGCCTGCGAGTCCCAGCCGCCGAGGGCGCGGATGTGGTCGGCGGTGATGTTCGCGCCGTCCTCGGTGCGGAGGAGGTTCTCCAGCAGCACCTTCAGGCTGTAGGGGAGGCGCGCGGCGCCCTCGACCTTGTCCAGCCGGAAGATCTCGTACGACTCGTCGCCCACCTGCAGCGTGCTGCGGGCGTCGAAGCTGTTCGCCGACACGACAGTCTCCTTCATTGATGTGCGCGTACCACCACGATCCTGCCGCCACGGCCTCTCGACCGATCCGCTAAGGTAAGGCTAAGTTAGGTAACCCTTACCGTTGGACTCGTTGACGGCTTGCGTCTGCGGTGCTCCTCGGCAGATATCTCGATGTCGAGATAACTCTAGTACACCGGGCGCGGTTGGTCATGCCCCGGCGTCCGCCATGCGGTCATGCACGCCCCTCTCCGGGGTATCCGAACCAGGTATCCACGCCACGAACGGAGAGGAGACAGGCATGCCGCTCACGTTCCGCAAGAGTTTCCGGATCCTTCCGGGGGTGCGCCTGAACATCAACAAGCGCTCTTGGTCCATCACGACCGGCGGCGGGAAGAACGGCCCGCGCTACACGCGCAGCAGCACGGGACGTCGTACGACATCGATGGATTTGCCCGGACCTTTCGGATGGCGACGCACGCGTACGAGTCGCCGACCGTGAAGCGACCGGGGAGGATTGACTCCCCGTCACCCGAATGGACCCCCTGGCGGGCGCCATCTCATATCTGAGATAGCCTCAACCTCATGGCAGACGATTACCTCGTACGCATCGGCAAGCTCATCCGTGACGCCCGGCAGCACCGGGGCTGGACTCAGTCACAGCTTGCCGAGGCGCTCGGAACCAGTCAGAGTGCCGTGAACCGGATCGAGCGCGGCAACCAGAACATCAGCCTTGAGATGATCGCGCGGATCGGGGAGGCCCTCGACAGCGAGATCGTGTCCCTCGGTTACGCCGGTCCGATGCACCTGCGGGTGGTCGGCGGGCGCCGTCTCTCGGGCGCCATCGACGTCAAGACGAGCAAGAACGCGTGTGTCGCGCTGCTGTGCGCCTCACTGCTCAACCAGGGGCGCACAGTGCTGCGCCGCGTCGCCCGCATCGAGGAGGTGTACCGCCTCCTGGAGGTGCTGGGCTCGATCGGCGTGCGCACCCGGTGGATCAACGACGGCGTCGACCTGGAGATCGTGCCGTCGGCCGAACTGGACCTGGCGTCGATCGACGCGGACGCGGCCCGCCGCACCCGCTCCATCATCATGTTCCTCGGTCCGCTGCTGCACCGCATGGACCACTTCAAGCTGCCCTACGCCGGCGGCTGCGACCTCGGTACGCGCACCGTCGAGCCGCACATGATCGCCCTGCGCCGGTTCGGTCTCGACATCGCCGCCACCGAGGGCCAGTACCACGCGATGGTCGACCGCTCGGTCCGCCCCGACCGCCCCATCGTGCTGACCGAGCGCGGCGACACGGTGACCGAGAACGCGCTGCTCGCCGCCGCCCGGCACGACGGCATCACCGTCATCCGCAACGCCTCCTCCAACTACATGGTCCAGGACCTGTGCTTCTTCCTGGAGGCCCTCGGCGTCAAGGTCGACGGCATCGGCACCACCACGCTCACCGTGCACGGCGTGCCGACCATCGACGTCGACGTGGACTACTCCCCCTCCGAGGACCCGGTCGAGGCGATGAGCCTGGTCGCGGCGGCCGTGGTCACCGAGTCGGAGCTGACGGTGCGCCGGGTGCCGATCGAGTTCCTGGAGATCGAGCTGGCGGTCCTGGAGGAGATGGGCCTCGACCACGACCGCACGCCCGAGTACTTCGCCGACAACGGCCGCACCCGGCTGGTGGACCTCACCGTCCGGCCCTCCAAGCTGGAGGCGCCGATCGACAAGATCCACCCCATGCCGTTCCCCGGCCTGAACATCGACAACGTCCCGTTCTTCGCGGCCATCGCGGCGGTCGCCCAGGGCAAGACCCTCATCCACGACTGGGTCTACGACAACCGCGCGATCTACCTGACGGACCTCAACCGCCTGGGCGGCCGGCTACAGCTGCTGGACCCCCACCGTGTCCTGGTGGAGGGCCCGACCCGCTGGCGCGCCGCCGAGATGATGTGCCCGCCCGCCCTGCGCCCCGCCGTGGTCGTCCTCCTGGCGATGATGGCGGCCGAGGGCACGTCGGTGCTGCGCAACGTGTATGTCATCAACCGGGGTTACGAGGACCTGGCGGAGCGGCTGAACTCGATCGGGGCGCAGATCGAGATCTTCCGGGACATCTGACACGGCCTGCCGCCGACGCGAGGAACCGATGACCACCATGGAACCGCTGGATCAGTCCATTCAGCGCATATCTCAGTGGATGCAATCCCAGCCACTCGTCGCACCGCTCAACACCCCGGCCTCCGAAGCGGACATCACCGCCCTCGGCCAGGCGATCGGTCGTGACGTCCCCCCGCCCTTGGCGGCACTTCTCCGCTTCTCGAACGGCCTCGACCGGTAC
This sequence comes from Streptomyces coeruleofuscus, assembly GCF_039532725.1. Lineage (NCBI taxonomy): Bacteria > Bacillati > Actinomycetota > Actinomycetes > Kitasatosporales > Streptomycetaceae > Streptomyces > Streptomyces coeruleofuscus. The sequence goes on along the minus strand of NZ_BAAASE010000001.1, from coordinate 277,423 downwards.
AAGCTGTTCCCCACCGGCGAAAGGCTGCTGAGCTGTGCGCAGATCGAACGCGCCCACACCAGGTACGTGGAGATCGCCCGGCAGAACGAAGACCACGACTGGTGGCGGCCCGAATGGGTCCCCTTCGCTGAACAGCGCGACGGACACGAAGGGTTCCTGATCGATACGGGACACCCGGTGCACCCGGTCCTGAAGTACACGGAAACGGATTATCCGCGTCCCTATGCCCCTTCGACGGCGCGGCTGCTGCACGCCCTCGCCGCCGCCCTCCACGGCACGCAGAACGATCCGGAACTTCCCTTCTGGGGACGTTCCGTGTCCGTCACGGACGGCGTGATCGAGTGGTCCTGACGGCCGAGACGGGTGTGGTGCCGACGCGTTCCGTCGGCACCACACCCGTCTCTTCACCCGCTCAGCTGGGCTTCTGCGCTTCCAGCCAGTAGGCGTCACCCTCGATCACGCGGTTCTTCGCGCGCCAGTTCGGGAACGGCTGCATCGACTGCGTGTTCTGGTATTTCGACATGCTGGACCGTCCGCACGGCTCATCCCACGTCGGTACGTGGTACCGCGAGTCCGGGACGAGACGCCACCTGCCGTCCGCCCCCTTCTTCGCGATGGTGTTCACGCACTCGTCGCCGGAGCTGACCTGCTTGGAGTTCTTACCGCCCCACGACGGCGGAGTGGCGGCACTCTGCCAGGAACGGGCGAAGGGGAACTCGTCACAGCTCGACTCGTCGTCCGGCCAGATGTCCGTACTCAATGTCGCATCCGGGCTGCGCACGTACTTGGGGGAATCCGGGCAGATGGTGTCCCGGTTGTGGTCGTAGACCGACTTGCTGGAACCCGGCACGAGGACGTCGTCGCTGAGGTACGTCAGCGGCTCGCCACCCTTGACGCCGTATTTCGCGCTGGTCTTGTTCCGGAGCAGCCAGATGTGCGCGGTGGCTGCGGGGAACTTCTTGTCGTTCATGGCGTAGGTGGGCTTGTACCAGGAGAAGACGCAGCCTGCTCCGACCGTGTTGAACTCGTTGTCGCAACGGACGTCGAGGCCCGTCTTCTCGACCGTCATCGGGTTCTTGATGACGTCGCCGTTGGTGCTTCCGCCGAACGTCCAGTAGGGGACGATGGGTCCGCTGTCTCCGGTGGATTCGATCCACTTCATCTTGGTGGTGACGATCGCGGTGTGCGTGTCGCCCAGGACCCACTTGTCGCTGCCGGTCCAGGTCACGCTTTCCACGGAGCAGTAGCCGCGGCACAGGTATCCCAGATCGAGGTCGACCGTGTTCATGACGCCGGCCATGCTGTTCAGCTTGATGGTCGTCGTCTGGGTGAACGTATCGCTCTTGACGTCCGTGTCGATCTCGTTGCGGTAGTCGAACAACGCCTGTCCGTCAGGCGATCCGGTCCGTCCGTCGACGTGCAGCACGCTGAGTTCGGAATGGATGCAGGCATCGGTCCGGTTGTAGGTGACGGACTTGTCCGTCACCGAGCACGCCGCGGTGTCTCCGGCCGAAGCGGAACTCGCCGCGAGCGCCATCGCGGAGGACTCGTACGGGAAGAATCCCCCCTCGACCGTGTCCGGTGTCTCGTTCGGCACCGGGTCCGCGGCGTTCGGGTCCGGATCGGAGAAGGTGAGATCGGTGGGGATGCCGGAGTAGTCGCCGGGCACGAAGGCGATGGCGTCGTAGGCGATGTCCGCGCTTCCGTTGCCGCCGTTGAAGTTGTGCAAGTTGACTTCGGGCGTCATGCCGCTGAAGAAGTACGCGCCCAGGTCGACCCACTTGTTGGACTGATTGGCGTCCTGGGAGATCGCCTTGACGGTGGTGCCGTGCGCGTGAGTGATGCGGTATTCGGCCTTGGAGGTCTGCGCCCCGTGATCGGGAACGTGCGCGTACACCTTGGCCTGGCCGTCATAGGAGGTGATCTGGCTCCCGAGCTTCCACGTTCCCGTCACCTTCATGCGGTCCCCGGGTGCCGGATAGGACTCGGGCGAACGGGTGTGGGTGAACCAGAAGTGGTTTCCGTACCCCGCACCGATCTGATGGGTGTCGATCTTCCCCGGATAAGTGGTGATCGTCTGGCCGGTATCGGTATCGACGACGTCGGAGGGCTGGTACGTGAAGGTGAACGTGCCGTCCGACTTCGCCGCCCCGCATCCGCGTGAAGCGGATCCCGCCGGGGTCGTGCCGCCCGGCACATCGTCCACGATCAGCGCGTTCGACGGCAGGCCGCTGCTACAGCGCGGCGGGTAGGAGTTGGCGTCCGGCTGTTCCGGATACGACGTGCTGAAGCGGTGCACCTGGTTGCCGCACTCGGCCAGCCGGTCGCAGTCCTTCCACTGGGCCGACTTGTCCCACCAGCAGTGCAGCCAGTGCGGGTTGGTGTCGGAGTCGCCCGCGTCGAGCTGGCAGGCGCCCATGCCGGGGTCGTTGGAGTCGTTGTCGCCGATCTTGGACGGCACGCAGTCGTTGGACGCGTCACAGAACCGGTCGATCGGCGGCTTGACGGTGCTGCGGTACGCGTTGCTGTTCCACCAGGCGGCCAGGTAACCCGGCTTGAAGTCGCCGGGAGCGAACATCGCCGAGATCGGGCGGGCGGCCCAGCCGAGGACCTTCTCCTCATAGGGCCAGTCCTGCGGGTGCGCGGCATGGCTGTAGTCGTCCTTGGACGGGTCCACGGCGTTTTGCAGGAAGGGGACCCGGTTGGCCTTCCACAACGGGTTGGCCGGGTTGTTGGTCCAGCCCAGTCCCTTGTGCCCGGCGGAGTCAGCCGTCTCGTAGAAGCCGGAGTTGTACGCCCACAGGGCGAAGAACCAGTTCTCGATCCACTTCGGATGGCCGTCGTTGACCTTCATGCCGGCCCTGTAGGTCTGGTTCCACTTGTCGGAGAGGATCTGCACGCCGTAGGCGATGTTGGCGGTGTAGTCCAGCGCGACGGCATCCTGGGTGAGCGGGGACAGGGCCGTCTCACCGTCCTTCTCCTTGCCGGCCAGCCGCATGCCGTCGGTGGCCTGGGTGATGCCGTAACCGCAGTCCGCCTCGGAGAAGTTGATGCGCCACGGGTCGGCCTGCGTACCGTCGGAGGTGTACTGGGTGCCGTAGTAGTTGCCTACGAGGCTGTTGGCGGTGACACCGGGGACGGCGAACCGGGTGGCCTGCCACATGTTGGATTCCTGCGCGGTGACGCCGAGCATCACCTGCGAGGGTATGTGCCAGCGGTCGGTGACGTCGGGGTCCTCGTTGTCGAGGGTGCCGTTGGGGTCGCCGGCCAGCACGATCGGCGGGAACAGGCCCTGGGGCTGGTAGCCGCCCATGCCGGTGTTCTTCCAGTTCGGCGAGCGGTAGAAGTCCAGCTCACCGACGACGGCCTGGTCCACGGCCCATTCCACCTGACGGGGCGTGGGCTGGAACGCCTGCTTCTTGACGTCGTTGCGGGCGACCGCGCAGTAGCGTTCGCCGGTGCCCTCGGACGGGCTGTCCGTCGTGCCGGTGATGAGCTGGGTGCGCATCGTCTGAGTGGACATGCCCTCGCTGTCACCGCTGACCGACGGCTTCGCGGACGAGGCCTTCCCCGTCGGGAGTCCCAGCGCCGGGGAGAGCCGGCTTCCGGCCTCGGCGCGCTCGGCGGACAGCTGAGGTGTCGCGTCCAGCTCGGTGTGCTTGCCGGTGGCGACCACGTCCAGACTGATCCGCGCATCGCGGACCTGCTTGGCGTCCTCGGGTGTGATCAGGCTGGTCTTGCCGTCCGCCCAGGAGGTGGACACGCCCGCGTGGCCCAGGCTCGACATGCGGGCACCCTTGGCGAGATGCCCCGGGTTCCTCACCGGTCCCGGCAGGGTCCCCGTGTTCTTGGCCTTACCCGTGAGGAACACCGTGCCGCCGGGGGTGGCGGACAGCTCCCAGTCGGTGAGCTTTCCTTCGGCCACCGTCTTCGGGGTGGTCTTCCTGCCCTTGACCTGGGTGGCGTTCAGCCGCTTGGCCCAGGACTTCGCCTTGGTCTTCTTCGAGTCGGTTTCCCGGTCGATGAAGGTCACGCCGTCGCCGCTGTCGGCCGCGATCTGGAACGGCACGTGCTTCGTCACGGCGAGGACGGTTTCCTTCCGCCCGTTGATGCGGACGAGCCTGTTGCCGTGGCCGGCCACGATGCCGTGCCGGGTCGGGACGGCCGAGGTGACCTGGCCGGGGAAGGCGGCCGGCTTGGACTGTTCGCCGGTGGCCGCGTCCACGGTGATCAGACGGGTCTTCTGCTCCTCGTCCCCGTCGTGGGTCAGCTGGGTGAACACCGCGTCGTCCCCGGTGCCGCAGCCCGGGGAGAAGTAGGCCAGCGACGCGGTGAACGGCAGCTTGGTGACCTTGCCGCTGCCCAGGTCGACGACGGCGGTGAACGCGCCGCGCACCATCAACTCGGGCTTGTTGGTGAACGTCCGGGGTGCGTAGGCGATGGCCGCGTACTTCCCGGACCCGGTCACGCAGGCGTTGCCTATCCAGGAGTCCGCGTCGAATCCGTCTTCGCGCAGGGTGGCTACGGTGGTGAATTTGTAGCCGTCCTTCTCCTTGCCGGTCAGGACATGGAATCCGGTGCCGTCGCCGGACGTGGACAGGGCCACGTCCTTGGAAGAGGAGTGGTTCTTGCCCAGGACGGTTGCGCGGTCCTTCCGGCCGACCTCGCGGGGCTTGCTCGTGACTTTCGGCAGGCTCTTTCCGCCTTGCACGGCGTTGTCGGGCACCTTCGGCCCCTGAGCCTGAGCGGAGATGGACAGCGACGAGGCGAGAAGCGCAGTCGCTGCCGCTATCACCACCGCGCGTTGCCTCTGTCTTATACGCACAGTAGAGGTGTTCTCTCTTCTATTTCCGGTCGACGACGGGAGTGAACTCGTCGACGTAGATCTTCGGAGTCTGCGGAACCGGGCCCATGTCCGCCGAGCCGATCACCGCATCGTCCCGTCGGGTCTTTCCGGGCGGGACGTCCTGAAGCCAGAACCGGTCGTACGCGGTCCAGCCCTTACCGTCAGCGATGCTGATCTGGACCGAGTACGTCGCTTTCCGCTCGTCGGTATTGGCTACCTCGATCTCGGTACGCACACCGCTCTTTTCGGGCGTGGCACGCACGGTCAGGTCTCCGTACTCCAGGACACGCGTGCGGCCTTCGGAGTGCACCGAAGGCACAGGCGATGGACGCACCGGCGGACTGCTCTGCTCGGCGCTCGGAGTCGCCGGCCGCTGGGAGGCGGGGGCCGGATCAGCGCCGCCGACCGTACACCCGGCGGCCAGCGCACACGCCGCCATCAGGCACAGTGCCCGGACCGTCCTCGATCCGGGCATTGCCGCACCGGCCTTCACCGGGCGGAAGCCGCCATCTGCTTGCGCGCGGCCGCGATTTCCTTGCCGCGCTGCTCCTTGATGGCGTTCAGCCGGCTCTTGTTGTCGGCGATCTGCTTGTCCTGGATCGCGGACTCCACGTCAGACCAGATCTTCACCAGGTCCGTCTGCTTCTTGCAGTCGATGTCGTCGACCGCCAGAGCGATGGACTCCTGCGACGGCTTCCCGTCGTCGGTGACGCCCTGGTCCATCGCCTTGTACGGATCGGCAAGTCCCTTGTGCCCCTTGCCGTCCATGCACGAAGACCACGCGGCGATGGCCTTGACGACCTTGTCGTCCTTCATGGACCGCACCAGGCTGTCCCCGGCGAGCTGCGCCACGACGACCGGGTCGGCCGCCTGCACGCCGAGCTGCTCCTTGGACCAGCCGACGCAGCCGCCCGTCTTCAGCTTCTTTCCGTTGTACTCCGACCGGGCGGGCTTCGTCTGGCCCAGGCCGGCGAACGCGCCTCCCGCCTTGACTCCCTCGGGGGCCTTGGGCAGTTCGGGCTTGGTGTGGCCGGTCAGGACCTCGACCTCGACACCGGACAGATCACGCATGGGCTGCTTGGTGTGCTCCCGCAGCGCCGGGGGGAGCTCGTAGCCGTACTTCTCGGCCTGGGCCCGGTCGGTGATGCCGTAGCGGCGTTCGATGTTGGCATCGTTGTCGCTGGGAGGCGGGTTGGCGCCCGCCTTCGGCAGCGTCAGGTCGATGCCGTACTCCTTCATGCAGGACTGCTGGAGATCGTTGGCGGCCTGCTCGATGGTGACCTGGTCCTCGTAGGAGGCCATGTAGGCCTCCAGCGGAAGGGTCAGATCCTTGGTCAGGCCGCTGGTGGGGGTCTTCTCGGGCCAGTTTTCCTTGTTCACGATCGGTTTGCCGTCAGCCGCATTCTGTGCGGTGTCCGGAGTCGTGCCGGAGGAGCAGGCGCTTACCAGGAGAGCCGAAGCTGCCAGGGCTACGGCGGCGGCTGTCTGCTTGATGCGCTTCACGGGGTTTCCTTCTTAAGCGAAGTGGGACGACGCGTTGTTGTTCTTCAGGGCGGAGATCAGGTTGGTGATGTTGCAGTCTCCGTAGGGCCCGTTCTTCGCGAAGTACTGAGATGTGCCGCCGTAGCCGGAGCTGTAGTACACGCGATAGTTGTCGTCCCGGGCACAGTTCTGCACGGACGCCGAATTGTTCTTCATGTACGCGCCGTTGCCATTGCCGCCGTTGCCGAAGACATACCGGTAGGTCGTCAGCGAGGACCCCTGGTACTGGCTCGTGCCCCAGTGGTCGTACACGTTGCCGTAGAACGTCGTGAAGGCCGACTTGATGTAGCCGTCCTGGACGGCTATCTCCTTGGAGTTGTAGAACAGCCACAAGTCACCGTACGAGCACGTGATCCACGGAACGTCACAGTTGTCGGTGACCTTGTACTCCGCCGCATTCGCCGGAGCAGCGCTCGCCATCACAGCCGCCACTGCCGCGAATGAGGCCGCACAGGCGGCCATCTTCTTGCCGACGCGGAAGCTCCTCATCAGATCTCCATCGATAGGTCATTAATGCGAGGGAGATCTTCACACCCGGGTGAGTGTCATGGCCATGAAAGATGCGTGATCGAGACCTGGCGGGGCTCGCGGAGGTCGGCGAGGTGGATGGAGCTCTCCAAGTCAGGCGCGGATACTCGTGAGTTCTCAAGAGTCGGTGGCAGCGCCCAGCCAGGAAAACGACCGCTCGAAAGCCCAACGGCGCGGAAAAACAGCCGAGTTGCAGGCCAGAAACCGGAAGTAGCCTTCAACGGCCTCGGGGTTGTCGATGACCAGCGGATCCGCCGTCGTGGTGAGCGGCTGGAAGGTGTGAGGCAGGGCACGTCGGAGTCCGCTACCGGCCCGACGGTTTTTTTCCTGCCTGAGCTTCCGTCAGGCGGCCGGGTAGTCGGCGCCGACGGTGACGTCCCGCCAGGTGTCGAAGCCGGCCCGGAGCGTGTCGAGCCGCGCGGTGGCGATGTCGTACGCGGCCTTCCCCAGCAACAGACGCAACGGGGGCTCGGACGACTCGACGGCGTCGATGACGGCCGCGGCCGCCCGCAGCGGATCGCCCGGCTGGTGGCCGTGGGTGGCCAGCGTGGCGGCTCGCCGCGCGCCGGCGGTCGCCGCGTAGTCCTCGATCACGGTGGCCGACTGGCGCATGGAGGGGCCGGACCAGTCGGTGCGGAAGGCGGCGGGCTCGACGAGCGTCACCCCGATGCCGAGCGGGGCGACTTCGGCGGCGAGCGACTCGGACAGCCCCTCCACCGCGAACTTGGTGGCGTGGTAGTAACCGGTGGCACCGAAGGCTGCCAGGCCTCCGAGGGAGGAGATGTTCACGATATGACCGGCCCGGCGGGCGCGCATACCCGGCAGGACGGCACGGGTGGTCTCGACGAGCCCGAAGACGTTGGTGTCGAACAGGGCCCGGACCTCCGCGTCCTCCCCTTCCTCGACGGCGGCGAGATACCCGTAGCCGGCGTTGTTCACCAGGACGTCGATCCGCCCGAACTGTGCTTCCGCCCGCTCGACGGCTTCGGCGACCTGAGCGGGATCCGTGACGTCGAGGGCCAGGGCGAGGGCCCGGTCGCCGTGGTCGGCGGCCAGGCCGGCGATGGTGCGCGGATCGCGTGCGGTGACCGCCGCCCGGTGGCCGCGTTCGAGGAGGGTGGCGGCGAGGGCGCGGCCGAGGCCGGTGGAGCAGCCGGTGATGAACCAGACGGGCGTGCTGTCGTTCATGTGCGGAAGTCCTTGGTCGATTCTGTAGTCGATTCGGTGGGGTGCTGCTCGCCAGCTCCGAGGCTGCCCAGCAGGGTGAGCGCCTGTTCGGACGGGCTGCCCGGGGCGGCCTGGTAGACGACGAGTTGCTGGCCGGGGGCGCTGTTGACGGTGAGCGACTCGTAGTCCAGCGTCAGTTCACCGACCTGCGGGTGCCGGAACCGCTTGGTCTCACGGGCCTTCTGGCGGATGTCGTGGCGGGCCCAGAGTCGGCGGAACTCCTCGCTCTTCAAGGACAGTTCGCCGACCGTCGCGATGAGCTGCGGGTCGTCGTGGCCGGTCCCGGCGGCGGCCCGCAGCCCGGCCACCGTGTTGACCGCCACGCGGTCCCAGTCCGGGTAGAAGTCCCGCGCGTCCGGGTCGAGGAAGACCAGTCGCAGCAGGTCCCCGCTGTGGGTGTGACCGGCGAACAGCCCGCGCCCCAGGGCGTTGTGGGCCAGCACGGTCAGGCAGCGGCCCAGGACCACCGCCGGAGTGCTGTGCCAGCCCTCCATCATGCGCAGCAGGACCGGGCTCACCGGCTCGGGCCGGTTACGGCCACGTGGGCGGGCGGCGACGGGGCGGGCCAGCCGGTGCAGGTGGTCGACCGCGTCGTCCTCCAGCCGCAGTGCCCGGGCCAGCGCGTCGACCACCTGCGCCGAGGGGTGCCGTTCCCGGCCCTGTTCCAGGCGGACGTAGTAGTCGGAGCTCACCCCCGCCAGCATCGCGACCTCTTCCCGGCGCAGGCCCGCCACCCGGCGCCGGCTCCCGGTCGGCAGCCCCGACTCCTCGGGGCTCACCAGGGCACGCCGGGCACTCAGGAACCGGCCGAGCCGGTTGTCGCTGTCCATGTCGTCCACCGTAGGTCCGGCCGCGGGACGGCGGGAGCCCGCAAGGTGGCCGCGCCACTCCTACGATCCGCTCTCCTCGGGACGGTGCGGCCTGGTCACCGGTGCGCGGCGGACGCACGGTGGACGGCATGACACACACCGCCGAATCACTCCCCCACACCTCCGACTCCCTCCCCCTCACCGGCCGGGTCGCGGTCGTCACCGGCGCCTCCAGCGGGATCGGTGCCGCGACGGCGCGCCGCCTGGCGGACGGCGGTGCGAGCGTCGCGCTGCTGGGCCGCCGCGAAGACCGCCTCGAGGCGCTGGCCGGGGAACTGCGCCGCGACGCCCCCGGAGCCGTCCTGCCGGTCGCCGTCGATCTCACCGATGGCGAGGCCGTGCCGGAGGCCGCCCGCGCCGTCGCCGGGGCGCTCGGCACCGTCGACCTGGTCGTCGCGAACGCCGGGGTCATGCTCGGCGCACCCTTCGAACGCGCCCCGTCCGACGAGTGGGACCGCATGATCGACGTCAATCTGCGGGGCCTGCTGCACACCTCCCGCGCCTTCGCCGACGACCTCCTCGCCGTGGGCGCCCGCGGCGGCCCGGCGGACCTCGTCCACGTCGGCTCCGTGGGCGGGCACGCCCTCTTTCCCGACTGGTCCGTCTACTGCGCCACCAAGGCGGCCGTCGCCCATCTCACCCGCAACCTGCGTGCCGAGCTCGGGCCGCGCGGTGTCCGCGTGAAGAACATCGAGCCGGGCGTGACCGGCACCGAACTCGGGGCGGACATGCAGGACCTCGGGATGCGCGAGACCCTGTCCCGCCTGCGCTCCGGCGTGGGGCCCCTGGCCGCCGAGGATATCGCCGAGGCCATCGCCTTCGCGGTGTCGGCGCCGCCGCACGTCAATGTCGCGGAGATGGTCGTGGTACCGGTGCGGCAGGGGTGATCCGCGCCCCGTACAGCGCGCGGAGCTCGGGCACGCGGTTCTCCTCGTCAGGTGTGGATCCGCGAGAACGGGAAAGTCCGGCGATGTGGACGCGCTTCTGCTGACCTTCGGGCACAGCACCGCCGATCGGGACCGGATCGCCGATCTGCTGGACCACGCCGGCGTCACGGCCGTCGTGGACGTGCGGACCGCTCCCGGCAGCCGCCGCGACCCCGACCTGTCGCGGCGGCGGCTCGCCGAGTGGATGCCGGGCCGCGGCATCGCCTACCGGTGGGAACCCGCCCTCGGCGGGTTCCGCACACCTCCCGTGGACAGCCCGGACACCGTGTGGCGCAACACCTCGTTCCGGGGCTACGCCGCCCACACCCGGTCCCCCGAGTTCGTCACCGCGATGGACCGGGTGCTGCGCGAGGCCTCACACGGCCGCACCGCCGTGATGTGCAGCGAGGCGGTCTGGTGGCGCTGCCACCGCCGGCTGATCGCCGACTTCGCGGTACTCGCCCGCGGCGTACCGGCTCACCACCTCATGCACGACGGGCGCATCAGCGTCCATGCGCCGACGCCCGGCGCCCGACTGCGCGACGACGGGCTCCTCGTGTACGACGGTCACGACGGCGGCACGGGGCCGGGTCGCGGCTGAGCCCGTCAGTACAGCTTGTTGACCGCGGTGACGGTGGTGGCCTTGAAGTCGGACACCTGGGCGTGCTGGAAGTTGCCCATCTGGCCCCACAGGACCACCGTCACGGTCCTGCCGTCGCGGCCGACCGAGAACAGGCCGATGTCGGAGGAACCCCACGCCGAAGCGGTGTGGAGGCCGTAGACATGGGCGCCCTCCTCGACGTTCAGCCGGCCGTAGTTCTTCTGTGTCGCCGTGATGTCGGGGTCCTGCTCCATCAGCTTCTTCGCGCAGCCGGCGATGTCCTTGCGCAGCAGCGCCGCGAAGTCCTTGGCGCGCTGCACGTCGCGCTCCACGACCGTGATCTGCTGGGCGTTGGTGTCGTACTCGGTCCAGTACGAGCGGTGGGAGGCGATGGACGGCAGGGCCTCGCCCACGCACACCGGCAGCGGGTCCGGCTGACCGGCGGTGACCGGACCGGCGTACCAGGGCGAGGTCGGGTGCGGCGGCAGTTCGGCCGGCTCCAGGAACCGGGGCGTGTCGGCAGCCGGTGCGGCGGCGGCCGGGACGGCGACTGCGGCGACACCGGCGGCGGCCGCCAGCGCGGCCACGGTGGTACGGATGCCTCGGGTACGGACCTGCATGTTTCCCCCATGGTCTTCAGTGTGAATGCGCGGGCTTCAGCCCTTGCACCCACTAAGACCCGTCACCCCCCGCATTCGTTGTCCTGCACACCTGCTACGGGTTCGTCCCGAATGTCACCGGCCCGCTACAGGCGTCGGGACGTGGACCGACAGGGCGAAGAAGATCATGGGGTTGTCCGTGCTGTCCTTGACGGAATGCCCCAGGGCGAGGCGCCGCTTGACGTCGTTCAGCCGGTCGTGGATCTCGGGCGCGTGCGCCCGGGACGCCGTGAAGTACCGGTTTCCCCGATCGGTGAGCCAGCGCAGCACCACCGCCCCCTCGGTGAACGGCAGCGCCCGGCGCCCGTGGAACACGTCGTGGACGCACACGGGTATGCCGGGCCGCATGCGCGGCAGCAGGTGCCGGACGTACCAGCGGGCGAAGCGCGCCGAGTGCGCGGCGTCGATGAACAGGAAGTCCGCCGCGTCGGGGACCTTCTCCAGGTTCTCCCGCACGTTCCCCTGCATGAACGTCCAGCGTCCCTCGGCGAGTTGGCCCGGCACCTCGCGCAGGACGTGGTCCACCACGTCGTACGAGTACAGGTGGCCCGTGCCGTTGTCCCGCAGGGCGCGCAGGATCCAGGTGGTGGACCAGCCGTGGAACGTGCCGATCTCCACCACCGTCTCCGGCCGGGCCTCGCGCAGCAGCAGATAGGTGATCTCCGCCTCGATGTCGTCGAGTTGGGCCTTCATCGCGTGGGGCGGTGCGAGCAGCACGCGCTGTTCCTCGCGGACCCGGTCGAGGTCGTCGGCGTAGGTGCGGTAGAGGCGGACGACGTGGTCGATGTCGAGGGGCTGGTGCATGTGGCGCTCCGTGCGTACCGGTCCGTGGTCAGGGCGGGGCGACGGTAGGGCGCGGGAGGCGGGCCGCACGTCACGCCCGGGTGCCAAGTGCGGTGTCGCACCTGGGTATGACCCGCACGCGGGGCCTGTGGACTCAGTCGGCCGATCCGGGCACGACAAGCCCCGACTCGTAGGCGAAGACCACCAGTTGGGCTCGGTCCCTGGCACCCAGCTTGGCGATCAGCCGGGTCATGTGGGTCTTGACCGTCTGCTCGGCCACCACCAGCGTCCCGGCGATCTCCGTGTTGGACAGGCCCCGCGCGACCAGCCCGAGGACCTCCGTCTCCCGGGGCGTGAGGCCGTTCAGCCGCAACCGGGCCTGCCGCCCGGCCCGGGGGCGGCGGCGGGTCATGTCCTCGATGAGGCGGCGCGTGACGGAGGGGGCGAGCAGGGCGTCACCGGCCGCGATGACCCGGACGGCCTGGACGAGTTCGGCGACCGGGGCGTCCTTGAGCAGGAAGCCGCTGGCGCCGGCCTGGAGGGTCTCGTAGACGTAGTCGTCGAGGTCGAAGGTGGTCAGCATCAGCACCTTGGGCCGGTGCGTCACGCCCGGCGGCGGATCGAGCAGCCGCCGGGCCGCTTCGAGGCCGTCCATCTCCGGCATCCGGATGTCCATCAGCACCACGTCGGGGTGGGTGCTGCGGCAGACCTCCACCCCGCGCCGGCCGTCGGGTGCCTCCCCCACGACGTCGATGTCGCTCTGCGCGGACAGCAGTGCGGCGAATCCCGAGCGCACCATGTCCTGGTCGTCGACGACGACCACCCGTACGGCCATGTTCACTTCTCCCGTTCCGGCACGCGAACCCGTGCGGCTCGGCCACCCGTTGCCGGGGACGGCGGACCGCGGCCCACTCTGCGCCGCGGCGCGGGGCCGCCGCCTCGGCCGAACGGCCAGAGACTCCGGCCCGGCCTGCGAAGGCTCGGCCGAACGACGGATGCCGCCGTCCCGCGCCGGGCGCGCGCCTCCCGGCCGGACCGTGATCCGCTTCACACCGGCGCGGGGACGGGCCCAGGCCTTACAGGGCGTAAAGCGACCGAAGAATGGATATGGGCTATACGGCGAAACGCGGGGAGTGTCGGACGTGCCCGGATGCCGGGCGCGTGCGCTACAGGGGAGGGAGCGCGCATGGACGGCCGGCCCTTGTATCTCGAACCCCGACTGGAACCACGGCTCAGGTCGCTCCTGGCGGCGGCCGGGACGCTGCACTCGCTGACCGACGGGCTCGGTTCGCCCCTGCACGTCGTGGTGCCGGACCAGATCGCCGAGAACCTGGAGCGGTTCCGGTCCGTGTACCGGGCACACCACCTGTCCGGCCAGGTCTACTACGCCCACAAGGCGAACCGGTCCAGCGCGCTGCTGCGCCGGCTCGCCGCCACGGACGCGGGCGTGGACGTCGCGTCGCTGGGCGAGTTGCAGCACGCGCTGGGGGCCGGTTTCACCGCCGACCGGATCACGGCCACAGGGCCGAAGAACCCCGAGTTCCTGTGGCTCGCGGCCCGTACGGGCGTCACGGTCGGCGTCGACGGCGTCGCCGAGCTGGACCAGCTCGCCGCACTGGTACGCAAGCACGCGCTCGCCCCGGTGCGGGTGCTGCTGCGCCTGTCGGGGTTCGAGACGTCGGGGGTGAAGGTGCTGAGCCGGCGCAGCCGTTTCGGCACGCCCGTACGGGAGTTGGAGCCCCTGCTGGAGGCGGTCGAGCGGCACGGCGACGCGGTCGAGCCGACGGGGGTGGCCTACCACCTGGACACGACGAGCGTCGCGGAGAAGGCGACCGCCCTCGAAGGCTCCCTGGCGGCCCTGGAGGCGTGCCGGAGCCGGGGACTGCGGCCCCGGGCCGTGGACATCGGGGGCGGGTTCGGCGTCAGTTACCTCGCCGAGCGGGAGCAGTGGGAGGCGTACACGAGCGCGCTCACGGCCGCCGTCCTGGGCCGCCGCCCGCCGCTGACCTGGGGCGGGCACGGCTACGGGCTGCGCAACGAGTCCGGCACCGTGCGCGGCGTGCTCGGCCTCTACCCGGCGCACCGGTCCGTCGCCGGCGCGGCCTATCTGGACGAGCTGCTGGCCCAGCCCGCCGCCTCCCTGGGCGGCCGCCCGCTGGCCGCGCTGCTGCTGGAGCACCTGTACGACCTGCACAGCGAGCCCGGCCGGGCGCTGCTGGACCAGTGCGGTCTGACCCTGGCGAGGGTGCTGGAGGTCCGTTCCCAGGAGGCGGGCGGCGCACTGCTCGTACGGCTGGCCGCGAAGGCGGACGACATCGCCCTGGAGGATCACGGAGTGCTGATGGACCCGGTCGTCATCCCCAGAAGCGGAGCCGGGCCGGGCGGGGGGCCCGTCGCCGTGCACCTCTTCGGCGGCCTGTGCCTGGAGACCGATCTGATCACGCGGCGCACGGTGTTCCTGCCGCGCCGCCCGGTCCCCGGCGACCTGCTGGCCTTCGCCAACACCGCCGGTTACGCCATGGACTTCCACGCCACCCGCGCCCAGCGCCAGCCCGCCGCCCGCAAGGTCGCCGCCTGGCAGGACGGCGACGCCTGGCGCTGGTGCCTGGACGACCAGTTCTGGCCGATCACGCCCTCGGGGGGAGCTCAGTGAGGTACGACAGCATCACCGATGCGATAGGCAACACCCCGCTGGTACGGATCGACCCGGCCGTGCACGGCCTGCGCAACATCGACCTGTTCGCGAAGCTGGAGATGCTCAACCCCTTCGGTTCGGTCAAGGACCGGGCGGCCTGGAGCATGGCGCGCCCGCTGCTGGACGAGGCGGTCGAACACGGCAGCCAGGTCGTGGAGTTGTCCAGCGGCAACACGGCGAAGGCGCTGGCGGTCGTCGCGGGCATGCACGGCCTGGGCTTCAAGAGCGTCACCAACCGAATGCGGGTGCCGGAGATCAAGGACCTTCTGCTGCTGCTCGGCGCGGAGATCGAGGAGCTGCCGGGGCAGAGCGAGTGTCTGGACCCGACCGCGACGGACGACCCGCTGACCCTTTTCCACCGCACGCTGTCCGCTTCCGGCAGTACCTACCTCCACACCGACCAGTACTTCAACCCGCGCAACACCGAGGCGCATCTCACGGGTACCGGCCCGGAGATCGTCAAGGACCTGGACGGCCGGGTGCCGGACTGGTTCGTCGCCTGTGTGGGCACGGCCGGTTCCTCGACGGGCGTGGCCCGCGCGCTGCGGGAGGAGGATCCCTCGGTGCGGGTGGTCGGGCTGGTGGCGGCCAAGTCGGACTTCATCCCCGGGATCCGCACGATCGACGAGGTGCAGGAGGTCGGCCTGTTCGACCCGGAGACGTACGACACGATGGAGTCGGTGAGCTCCGACGAGGCGATCGAGGGGATGCTGACACTGAACCGCCGCTGCGGCATCCTGGGCGGGCCCACGGGAGGCGCCGCCTACCACGGTGCCGTCCGTCATCTGCGCGCTGTGGACGAGGAGTCGACCGAGCGCCGGACCGCGGTGTTCATCGTCTGCGACCGTGTGGAGAGCTATCTGAGCTACGTCCGGCAGCGGCGGCCCGACCTGCTGGGCCGGCCGCCCCGGAAGAACTCGCCGGCCGACCTGACCGACGCCGAGGTCGGCGGGGCGCCGTCGGTCACGGTGGCCGAGGCCCGGCGGTGGATCGACGCCGAGGGACCGCTCGTGGTCGACCTGCGCAGCCCCTTCGCGTACGCGGCGCTGCACATCGACGGTTCGGTCAACATCGTCGACGAGCTGTTCGCCGAACTCCTCCAGGGCGGCCTGCCGTTCAGCCGGAGCCGGCCGGTGCTGCTGGCGTGCCCGGTGGGCGAGCAGTCCGCCCGGTACGCGGCGCTGCTGACCCGGATGGGCCATCCCGACGTGCGCAGTCTGGCCGGCGGCGTCATCGCCTGGCGGGACGCGGGCGCGCCCCTGGTACGGGACTGACCGCCGTGACCGCACCCGCGATCCGCGAGGATCTGCGCCAGTGGCAGCAGGCGCTGCGCGCCCAGTTCCCCATCGTCACCGGCCACCCGGAGCTGGCGTACCTGGACAGCGCGGCGACGGCCCAGAAGCCGCAGGCCGTCCTGGACGCCGTGCAGACGTATCTCACCACCAGCAACGCCAACGCGGCACGCGGCACCTACACGTGGGCCAACCGGACCACCGAGCTGGTCGAGCGCACCCGCGAACGCGTCGCCCGGTTCCTCGGGGATCACCAGCCCGAACGCTCCGCCGTCCACTTCACGAGCGGCACGACCGAGGGGCTGCGCACGATCGCCCGCGACTGGCTGCCGGGGTTCCTGCGCGACGGCGACGAGATCGTCGTACCGGACGCCGACCACCAGGCCAACATCGAGCCGTGGCGGGACGCCCAGCGACTGCTCGCCCGCGAGGGCACGCACATCCGGGTGGTGCCGATGCCGTACCAGAGCGGTTCCGGGGACTACGACCACCGCGCGCTGGCCGAACGGGCCGGCCCGCGCACCCGGTTCGTCGCCACCACCCATGTGCACCATGTCTACGGCGGCGACATGAACGTGCAGCGCATCCGCCGGGCGGTCGGACCGGACGCGGTCATCTGTCTGGACGCGGCGCAGAGCGTCGGGCATCTGCCGGTGTCCGTGGCCGAGTTGGACGTCGACTTCGTCGTCTTCTCCGGGCACAAGGCGCTGGCCCTGCCCGGTACCGGGGCGGTGTGGGCCCGGCAGGAACGCGGCCCGGCGTTCACGCCCGGCGGGTGGAGCGGCACCCCGAACACGGTCGGCATCGCCTCCCTCGAAGCGGCCCTGGACTGGCTGGACGCCGCCGGTGTGGAAAGCGTCGAGCGCTGGACGGTCGCCCTGGCGGCCCGGCTCACCGAGGGACTGCGCCATCTGGACGCCTACGAGATCCTGGGCTGCCCGCTGAGCCTGGCCGCCGACTCGACCGTGCAGCGGCGCCAGGGCATCGTCACCCTGCGGCACCGCGCCATCGACTCGGGCGACCTGGGCTTCATCCTCTTCAGCCACGGTTTCATGGTCCGCTCGGACAACCACTGCCAGGGCGACGCGGGCGAGAGGACCGGTTCGGTCCGGGTGAGTCTGCATGTGTACAACACAGTTGAGGAGATCGACAGGCTGCTGTCCGTCCTCGCTTCACTCCAGTGACTCCCCCAACTAGGCATAATGGGAACCGTTTCCACCTGTAGGCTCGGGCGGGAAAGAGTCAGGTGCGAGACGGCAAGGTGGCGCGACCGGATGGGACTGAGTCTGGCGACGGCGGAGCGGTGGGTGGAGCGCTGGGAGCTCCAGCAGCAGCGGTACGCGGTCGACCGCGAGGAGCGGTTCACGGTGATCGCCGATGTCGTCGAGCACGTCACGGCCGGGCAGGGCTCCCGGCCCCTCGTCGTCGACCTGGGCTGCGGACCCGGCTCCCTGGCCGCCCGGCTGGTCCGGCGGCTGCCGGACGCGGAGATCGTCGCCGTGGACCGGGATCCCGTGCTGCTGGAGCTGGGCCGGACCCACCACCCGGACGCGGCCCGCTACGTCGACGCCGAGATCGGCGCACCCGGCTGGACCTGGGCACTGGACCTGGACCGGCCCCTGGACGCGGCCGTCTCCACGACGGCCCTGCACTACCTCGACCGTGACACCCTGCTGCGCGTCTACCGGCAGCTCGCCGCCCTGCTGCGGCCCGGTGGTGTCCTGGTCAACGGCGATCACCTCCCCCAGGACGACACGGGACCGGCCGGGATCGCCGCCCACGTCGGGCAGTGCCGGGCCGACCGGCAGCGGGTGTTCGCGCACGAGGACTGGGGCTCCTGGTGGGCCGCCGTCGCCGACGACCCCGAGCTGACGGACCTGCTCGCCGAGCGCCGCCGCCGCGAGGCACCTCCCGGCACCGGCCGCCCCGCGGAGCTCCCCCTTTCCGCCCATCTGGAGCTGCTGCGGCAGGCCGGCTTCGCCACGGCGGGCCCGGTCTGGCAGTACGGCGAGAGTTGCGTGGTCGTCGCGGTTCGCTGACCCGGCGTCGCCCCTGCGCCGCCCCCAACTGGCGGGCGGCGCACTGCACCCGGACAATACATGCAGGAATCGCTATATGTTAATGTCGCCATCACAGCCCGGCCGAAGCGCCACGGGCAGCACCAGCACACGCAAGGAGCCACCCCCATGACCACCGCCCAGCACATCACGCACGAGAACCACGCGCACACCCACGGCGACGACTGCGGCCACGCCTCTTTCACGCACGGCGACCACACCGACTACGCCCACGACGGCCACATCCACCGGATGCACGACGGCCACGTCGACGAGTGCGCGAACGGCGGTCACGCGGTGCACCAGAACCACGACCACCAGCACGGTGACGACTGCGGCCATCTGGCCGTGCGGCACGACGACCACACCGACTACGTGCACGACGGCCACCGTCACGCCGCGCACGAGGGACACTGGGACGATCACTGACGAGCCCCGCCAGGAGGCGACCGTCCCGGGCAAACTGGAAATCGTTGTCATATGCTAATGTGTGCATATGACAACGACGCCCCCTCCCTCGACGGACGACCCGGACCAGACTTTGCAGGCGGCCAGCGAGCTGCTGCGCGCGCTGGCCTCGCCCGTACGGCTGGGCATCGTGCGGGAGCTGTCCGTTGGCGGGAAGTACGTCCATGAGCTGGTGACGGCTCTGGGGGTGAGCCAGCCGCTGGTCTCCCAGCATCTGCGGGTGCTGCGGACCTCCCGGATCGTCACCGCCCGGCGTCAGGCCCGCGAGACGCGGTACACCCTCACCGACGACCACGTGGCGCACATCGTGCTGGACGCCATCCGGCACGCGCAGGAGTAGCGCACCGGGTGCCGCTCCTCGCGGGGTTACGGGACGAGGGCTCGGACGTCCTCGGCCACGAAGCGGACGAAGCCCTCGGGGTCCGGCTCGTCGCCGGTGGGTTCGAGGACGACGGTGTCGGCACCGGCGGCGACCAGACGCTGAACGGCCTCCGCCACCGCGGCGGCGTCGCCGGCGACTCCCAGGCCGGGGATCGTGTCGGTGCCGGAGGCGGTGCGCTCGGCCCGGAGGCGGGCGGCGGCGTCCGGCCCGGTGGCGGTGAGGAGATAGACGACCACCCGGTGGGAGCCGGTGCGACCGGCCGCCGCGCGACCCTCGTCGATGAGCCGGCGGGCCTCTCGCACGCCGTCCGGCGGGATGGCCTCACTGAGCAGCGTGCCGTCGGCGGCCTCGCCGGACAGGCGCAGCGAGCGGGGGCCGGTGACGCCGGCGAGCACCTCGGGAGCGGTGTGCGGGGGCCAGTCGAGGCCGACGCCGTCCAGTTTCACGTACCGCCCGTCAGTGGTGACCCGCTCGCCGCGCAGCAGCGCCCGGAGCGCGTCGAGGTACTCGCGCAGCAGCGTGACCGGCGACTCGGCCCGCGCTCCGACCTGCCCCATCCAGTCCTGCACGCCGTGCCCGACGGTCAGCGTGAAGCGCCCCGGGAAGAGCCGGTCCAGGGTGGCGGTCTCCATCGCGGTGAGGGCGACGTTCCGCAAGGGCACGGGCAGCAGTCCGATGCCGACCCGCAGCCGTTCGGTCCAGGCGAGCGCGGCGGACGCGGTGGCGACCCCGCCCTCCAGGAAGCAGTCCTCCCAGAACCACAGCTCCTCCAGCCCCGCCGCCTCGGCGGTGCGGGCTGTGTCACGCAGCTTCTCAGGGGGCAGCTGTGGCCGGAAAACAGCACCAAGAGTCGTCATGGGTCCTTACCTACCCTTGATGCTCCGGGATGAACAACTGCTCTATGCTGCTTGGCTCTTGACGCCGTGAGACGCCTTGCCGACGGCAGCGCACGTCACCGCCCCGAACCGGTGAGCGCCCCGCGAACCCGGGCCGCTCACCGGTCCGCTCAGCGTGGTGCTCAGCCCTTGGCCAGGGTGATGGCCTGCTCCTGCACCGCGTGGAAGTGGGGCAGCGCCAGGACGCCGGAGGTGCGCAGCTCCATCAGGGTGGCCTCGACGTGGGCCGCGCCGGGCACGAGGGCGCCGGACATGGGGCGACCCTTGTTCACCCAGCGGTGCTTCGCGCCGTCGCACACGGCCCGGGTGCCGCCGATGCCGTAGCTGGTGGTGGAGTCGCCCTGGCTCACGGAGGAGCTGACGAAGACCGGGCCGCCGGAGCTCTGGCAGCGGTAGGTGCCGGAGAGGGTGACGGTGCCGTCGGCGGCGATCTTGCCCACCTTGTCGACCGTCACGGCCTCGTGCGGGGTGGGTGCCGCGGTGGCGGGCGCAGCGGCGGTGCCGGTGAGCAGGAGCAGCGCGGCACCGGCCGCCGCGCCGAGAAGGGGACGTAGACGCATGGGGGAACCTCCCGATAGGAGTGGAATGGCGACCTCCACTCGTACCGGGCCTCCGGCCCGACACCGGTGACCCTCACCCCTTCGGTGGCGAGTCCGCCCCGCCCCTACGGCAGCACCGCGAAGCCGTCCAGTTCCACCAACGCCTCCTCGTCCCACAGCCGGACGACCTCGACGACCGCCATGGCCGGGTAGTCGCGGCCCGCCAGTTTCCGCCAGAGGCGGCCCAGTTCGGGGGCGTGCGCGCGGTACGCGGCGACGTCCGTGGCGTAGACGGTGACGCGGGCCAGGTCGGAGGGCGTGCCGCCGGCCGCCGTGAGGGCGGCCAGCAGGTTGGTGAGGGCCCTCTCGAACTGTTCCGGCAGGGTCGCCCCGGCCACCTTGCCGTCGCCGTCGAGGGCGGTCTGCCCCGCCAGGAACACCACCCTGGACCCGGAGGCCACGACGGCGTGCGAGAAGCCGGCAGGCGGGGCGAGGCCGGGCGGGTTGACGCGTTCGGTGGTCACCGGGCCTCCTGGTGGGCTGCGTACAACTCCCTGGCGATGATGCCGCGTTGGACCTCGCTGGCCCCTTCGTAGATGCGTGGGGCGCGCACCTCCCGGTAGAGGTGTTCGAGCAGGTGACCGCGTTGCAGCGCGCGGGCGCCGTGCAGCTGGACGGCCGTGTCGACGACGTACTGCGCGGTCTCGGTGGCGAGCAGTTTCGCCATGGCGGCGCGCCGGGGCACGTCCGGGGCGCCCTCGTCGTACGCCGTCGCCGCCGCGTAGACCATCAGCCGGGCCGCCTCCGTGCGCAGGGCCATCTCGGCGACCTGGTGGGAGACGGCCTGAAGGTCCCTCAGCTTGCCGCCGAAGGCGTCCCGGCCGGCGGTGTGCGCGAGGGTCGCGTCGAGCGCCGCCCGGGCCATGCCGACCGCGAAGGCGCCGACACTGGGGCGGAACAGGTTGAGCGTCCCCATGGCGACCCGGAACCCCCGGTCCACCTCCCCGAGCACGTCGTCGGCCGTCACCGGCACGGCGTCGAAGTCGAGCGCGCCGATGGGATGCGGGGAGAGCATGTCGAGCCCGGCACCGGTCAGCCCCGGCCGGTCGGCCGGCACGAGAAAGGCCGTGACGCCGCGCGCCCCTGCCCCCGGGGTGGTCCGGGCGAAGACGGTGTAGAAATCGGCCTCGGGAGCGTTGGAGATCCAGCACTTCTCACCGGTGAGACGCCAGCGGGTGGGGCCACCTCCGGACGCCACCCCCAGGGGGCCGTCCCGCTCCGCCCGCAACCCCAGAGCCGCCGCGTCCGACCCCGCTCCCGGCTCACTCAGCGCGAACGCCGCCACCGCGCTGCCGTCGGCCACCCGGGGGAGCCAGCGGGCGCGTTGGGCCTCCGTTCCGTGGGCGTGGACCGGGTGGGCGCCGAGACCCTGGAGGGCGAGGGCCGTTTCGGCTTCCGTGCAGGCGTAGGCCAGGGACTCGCGCATCAGGCACAGGTCGAGCGCGCCGGAGGTGAAGAGCCGGCCGAGCAGGCCGAGGCTGCCGAGTTCGGCGAGCAGGGCACGATTCACCCGGCCCGGTTCGCCCTTGTCGGCCAGCGGGCGGAGCCGCTCGGCGGCGAGGGCGCGCAGCTCGGCACACCAGGCGAGTTGTGCCGGTTCGAGCGAGAATGCGGTCATCGCCGGTCCCTTCTCCGCCACCCCTGCCTCCGGGCCGGGCCACTCCGAGGCTATCGCGGACCGTTGACTGTCGTCACCAACACGATACGCTCCAGAGGCGAGCCCACCACGCCAAGGGGGCGAATCGTATGAATCCACGGGGTACGGCCCACGTCGACACCTTCGCCCGTGACCATCTGCCACCCCCGGACCAATGGCCCGAGCTCCGATTCGACCTGCCGGAGCTGCGCTACCCCGAACGGCTCAACTGCGCCGCCGCACTGCTCCACGGCCCGCCCGGCGACCGCCCTGCGTTCCTCACCCCGACCGGAGAGACGTGGACGTACGCCGATCTGCGCGCCCGCGTCGACCGCGTCGCGCACCTGCTCACCGGCGAACTCGGCGTCGTCCCCGGCAACCGGGTGCTGCTGCGCGGCCCCACCACACCGTGGCTCGCGGCCTGCTGGCTGGCCGTGCTGAAGGCGGGGGCCGTCGCGGTCACCGTGCTCGCCCAGCAGCGCCCGCACGAGCTGAGCACGATGTGCGAGATCGCCCGCGTCCGGCACGCGCTGTGCGACATCCGGGCGGTCGACGACCTCGCCAAGGCCGAGATCCCCGACCTGCGGATCACCACCTACGGCGGCGACGCCCCGGACGACCTCCTCAACCGGCCGGCGCCCGGCACTCCGTACGAGGCCGTCGACACGGCGGCCGACGACGTGGCGCTGATCGCCTTCACCTCCGGCACCACCGGCCGCCCCAAGGGCTGCATGCACGTGCACCGGGACGTCCTGGCCATCGCCGACACCTTCTCCCGGCACGTCCTGAAGCCCGAAGCGGACGACGTGTTCACGGGCAGTCCCCCGCTCGGATTCACGTTCGGACTCGGCGGGCTGGTCGTCTTCCCGCTGCGGGCCGGGGCGAGCGCACTCCTGCTGGAGCAGGCGGGTCCCCGGCAACTGCTGCCGGCCATCGCCCGCCACCGGGTGTCCGTGCTGTTCACGGCCCCGACGGCATACCGCGCGATGCTCGACGAGCTCGACGGACACGACGTCTCGTCCCTGCGCCGCTGCGTCTCGGCCGGCGAGAACCTGCCGGCATCCACCTGGCAGGCCTGGCACGACCGCACCGGCCTGCGCGTCATCAACGGCATCGGCGCGACCGAGTTGCTGCACATCTTCATCTCCGCGGCCGACGAGCGGATCCGGCCCGGCACGACGGGCGTTCCCGTGCCGGGCTGGCACGCACGCGTACAGGACGAGCACGGCGAGCCGGTGCCCGACGGGGAGCCGGGGCTGCTCGCGGTGCGCGGACCGGTCGGCTGCCGCTACCTCGCCGACCCGCGGCAGCGTGAGTACGTACGCGGCGGCTGGAACGTCACCGGCGACACCTACGTCCGCGAGGCCGACGGCTACTTCCGGTACGTCGCCCGCGCCGACGACATGATCATCTCGGCCGGGTACAACATCGCCGGGCCCGAGGTCGAGGACGCGCTGCTGCGGCACCCGGATGTGGTGGAGGCGGCGGTCGTGGGACGGCCCGACGAGGACCGCGGGCAGGTCGTGGTGGCCTTCGCCGTCCTCAAGGAGGGCGCGGAACGGGACGCCGGGGCGCTGCGCGCCTTCGTGAAGAGCGAGCTGGCGCCGTACAAGTGCCCGCGCGAGATCGTCTTCCTGGACGCGCTGCCGCGCACGGCCACCGGCAAGCTCCAGCGGTTCAGGCTGCGCGCGGGCGGGCTCCCGGACGGCCGCACCGAAGACGACCGGGAACGACCGGGAGTGACCCGAACGACCTAAGATGATCAACGTGTCCGACCAGCATGCACCACGGTCTCTCATCGTCACGCTCTACGGCGCGTACGGCCGCTTCGCGACGGGTCCCGTGCCCGTCGCCGAACTGATCCGGCTGCTCGCGGCGGTCGGGGTCGACGCCCCGTCCGTACGCTCCTCGGTGTCGCGGCTCAAGAGACGCGGACTGCTCGTGCCCGCCCGCACCGCCCAGGGCGCGGCCGGATACGAACTGTCTCCGGACGCCCGCCAGTTGCTCGACGACGGCGACCGGCGCATCTACGCCACGGCCCCTCCCGAGGACGAGGGGTGGGTGCTCGCCGTGTTCTCCGTGCCGGAGTCGGAGCGGCAGAAGCGGCACGTGCTGCGCTCCCGGCTGGCCGGTCTCGGTTTCGGCACGGCCGCACCGGGCGTGTGGATCGCGCCCGCGCGGCTGTACGAAGAGACCCGGCACACCCTCCAGCGGCTGCGGCTCGACGCGTACGTCGACTTCTTCCGCGGCGACCACCTCGGCTTCGCCCCGACCGCGGAGGCCGTCGCCCGCTGGTGGGACCTGGCCGCCATCGCCAAGGAGCACGAGGCGTTCCTCGACCGCCACGCGCGCGTGCTGCACGCCTGGGAGAAACGCGAGGACACCCCGCCGGAGGAGGCCTACCGCGACTACCTCCTCGCCCTGGACTCCTGGCGCCACCTCCCCTACACCGACCCCGGCCTGCCGTCCGAACTGCTCCCGGAGGACTGGCCGGGCACCCGCTCGTCGGCGGTGTTCCAGGGGCTGCACGAGCGGCTGCGGGACGCGGGCGCCGAGTTCGTGGGGCTGCTCAGCTCCCCAGAGTGAGGCGCGGCTTCGGCGCGTCCGTGCGGCCCGTCTGCGGGCGGCGGCCGCCCGCGCGGTAGGGGGCCGGCCAGACGGCGCCGGGGCCCGTGTAGCCCTGTTCGGCCGCCGCGTGCAGCGTCCAGTGCGGGTCGTAGAGGTGAGGGCGGGCCAGGGCGCACAGGTCCGTACGGCCCGCCAGGATCAGGGAGTTGACGTCGTCCCAGGAGGAGATCGCGCCGACAGCGATCACCGGGATGCCGGTGGCGTTGCGGATCCGGTCCGCGAACGGAGTCTGGTACGACCTCCCGAACTCGGGCCGCTCGTCCGCCACGACCTGCCCCGTCGACACGTCGATCGCGTCGGCGCCGTGCGCGGCGAAGGCCCGGGCGATCTCGACGGCGTCCTCGGCCGTGGTCCCGCCCTCGGCCCAGTCGGTTGCGGAGATCCGTACGGTCATGGGCCGCTCCCCCGGCCAGACGTTCCGTACGGCGTCGAACACCTCCAGCGGGAAGCGGAGCCGCTTCTCCAGTGAGCCACCGTAGGCGTCGGTGCGGCGGTTGGTCAGCGGGGAGAGGAAGCCGGAGAGCAGATAGCCGTGGGCGCAGTGCAGTTCGAGCAGGTCGAATCCGGCCCGGGCGGCACGGCAGGCGGCGGCCGCGAACTGCTCCCGTATGTCGGTGAGTTGCGCGCGCGACAGCTCGCGCGGGGTCTGGCTGAACGGCTTGTACGGCAACGCGGACGCGGCCACGAGCGGCCAGTTGTCCTCCTCCAGCGGCTCGTCCATGCCCTCCCACATCAGCTTCGTGGAGCCCTTGCGGCCGCTGTGGCCGAGCTGCACGCCGATCGCGGTGCCGGGCGCCCGGTCGTGCACGAAGTTTGTGATCCGCTTCCAGGCCTCGGCCTGCCGGCCGGTGTAGAGGCCGGCGCAGCCGGGCGTGATCCGGCCCTCCTCGCTGACGCACACCATCTCGGTCATCACCAGCCCGGCCCCGCCCATGGCCCGCGCGCCCAGATGGACGAGATGGAAGTCGCCGGGGACGCCGTCGGCGGCCGAGTACATGTCCATGGGTGAGACGACGACCCGGTTGCGCAGGGTCAGACCGCGCAGCCGGAACGGGGTGAACATCGGGGGTGTGCCGGGCGGGCAGCCGAAGTCGCGCTCCACCGCCTCGGTGAAGCGGGCGTCGCGCAGCCGCAGGTTGTCGTGGGTGACGCGGCGGCTGCGGGTGAGCAGGTTGAAGGCGAACTGGCGGGGCGGCTGGTCCAGGTACAGGGCGAGGTTCTCGAACCACTCCAGGCTGGCCCGGGCCGCGCGCTGCGTCGAGGCGACGACGGGCCGCCGCTCCGCCTCGTACGCGGTCAGGGCCTCCTCCAGGGTGTCCTGTTCCTCCAGGCAGGCGGCCAGGGCCAGGGCGTCCTCGACGGCGAGCTTGGTGCCGGAGCCGATGGAGAAGTGGGCGGTGTGGGCGGCGTCGCCGAGGAGCACGACGTTGCCGTGCGACCAGCGGTCGTTGACGACCGTGCGGAAGGTCGTCCAGGTGGAGTTGTTCGACGTCAGGGGGCGGCCGCGGAGTGCCTCCGCGAAGATCTTGGCGCAGCGTTCGACCGACTCGGCTTCGCCGAGCTCGTCGAAACCGGCCGCGTGCCAGACCTCTTCGCGCATCTCGATGATCACGGTGGAGGCGTCCGGCGCGTAGGGGTAGCCGTGGAGCTGCATCACGCCGTGCTCGGTCTCGGCGATCTCGAAGCGGAAGGAGTCGAAGGGGAAGTCGGCGGCGAGCCAGATGTAGCGGCAGCGGTGGGTCGTGACGTGAGGGCGGAAGACGTCCGCGTGGGCCTCGCGTGTGGTGCTGTGGATGCCGTCCGCCGCGATGACCAGGTCGTGGGTTTGCGGGAGTTCTTCCGGGGCCTCGGTGTGGAAGCGGAGGTCGACGCCGAGTTCGCGGCATCGGGTGTGGAGGATCTCCAGGAGGCGTTTTCTGCCGAGTGCGGCGAATCCGTGGCCGCCCGAGGTGTGCCGTACTCCTCGGTGGACGATGTCGATGTCGTCCCAGCGGATGAAGTGTCTCTGGAGGGCCTCGTAGACGTGGGGGTCCGCGTGTTCTATGCCGCCGAGGGTTTCGTCGGAGAGGACCACGCCGAAGCCGAAGGTGTCGTCGGGGGCGTTGCGTTCCCAGACGGTGATGTCGCGGGTGGGGTCGAGGCGTTTGAGGAGGGCGGCGGCGTAGAGGCCGCCGGGGCCTCCGCCGATGATGGCCACGCGTAGGGGGTGGCTCTTGTCGGTGGGCGGCTGCGGGCGCGTTGTGGCTTGTCGCGCAGTTCCCCGCGCCCCTGAGGTACCTGAACTCACCGTCCGCTCCATTTCGGGGGGCGCTTCTCCGTGAACGCCGCGTGGAACTCTGCGTAGTCCTCGCCTGTCATCAGGAGGGCCTGCGTCGAGGCGTCGAGTTCCACCGAGGCTGCCAGGGGCATGTCCAGTTCTGCCGTGAGGAGGGCCTTGGTCTGGGCGTATGCCAGGGCCGGGCCCTGTGCCAGGCGGTGGGCCAGTTGGTGTGCTGTCTCGTCGGCCCGGCCCTCCTCCGTCAGTTCGCTGATCAGCCCGATGCGCTCGGCCTCGGGGGCGCGGACCGGGTCGCCCAGCATCAGGAGGCGGGTGGCGTGGCCGAGGCCCACGACCCGGGGCAGGAGGTAGGCCGCGCCCATGTCGCCGCCGGAGAGGCCGACCCGGGTAAAGAGGAAGGCGAAGCGGGCCGTGGGGTCGGCGACGCGGAAGTCGGCGGCCAGGGCGAGGACCGCTCCGGCACCGGCCGCCACGCCCTGGACCGCCGCGATCACGGGGAAGGGGCACTCCCGGACGGCGCGGACCACCTGGCCGGTCATCCGGTTGAAGTCGAGGAGCTGGGCGGTGTCCATGCCGAGGGTGGCGCCGATGATCTCGTCGACGTCGCCGCCGGAGCAGAAGCCGCGGCCCTCGCCGGCCAGCACCAGGGCCCGTACGGACCGCTCCCGGGACAGCTCCGCGAGCAGGTCGCGCAGGTCGGCGTAGGCACCGAAAGTGAGCGCGTTGAGCTTCTCGGGGCGGGCCAGGGTGACGGTGGCGACGCCGTCGGCCACGTCGACGCGCAGGTGCTCCCAGCTCGGGGTGCGGGCGGCGGAGCCGGTGAAGGGACTCATGACGTGCGGCCTCCTCGGGCGGGCACTGCCTCACTGAGCTCTACCCCACGAAGTTATCACCCATTCGTGACTGTCGTCATGAGTGCGCGATAGGCCGTCCGGGTAGGACTTCCCGGGGAGCCGGGTGTGAACCGGGCCGGTCACATCCGTCACAGATCGTCCACACCGGCGTAACGGCGGGAGCAGCTGTGCGCGGCACGGCGTTCACCTGGGTAAGCCGTGCGGCAAGGGGGCCGCAGGTCCCCCGGCAGTGCCCCTCGGACGCCACGGAAGAGTGGCGCCGTACCATTCATAAGGTTGAAAGCAGGATGTCCTGCTCCATGAACGGACCCGCCTTGTACGAACTCCCCTCAGCCCCCGCCTCCTGGCGCATCGCACTGCCGCACACCGCCGCGGCGGTGCCCGTGGCCCGTGCCCTGGTCCGTACGGCGCTGACCGAGTTGGAGCACGGGGCGGACCGCGACACGGCGGAGCTGCTCACGGCGGAGCTGGTGGCGAACGCCGTGGAGCACACCTCCGGCGAGACGCCGATAGAGCTGGTGGTGGAGCTGATGCCGTCGGGCTGCCAGGTCGAGGTGCACGACACCGACCCGCAGCCGCCCGGCGACCTGACCTGTCCGTCCGGCGGGATGCCCGACCCCTGGCAGGAGCACGGGCGCGGCCTGCTGCTGATCCGCACCCTGAGCTCGTCGTGCGGTCACCGGCCGACCGAGTCCGGCAAGGCCGTGTGGTTCCGGCTGCCCGTGGTGCCGGCCCAGCGGCGCCCGTCGGCCTGACACGGTTCAGCCGAGGGTCGCGACCAGCACCGCCTTGATCGTGTGCAGACGGTTCTCCGCCTCGTCGAAGACGACGGAGTGCGCCGACTCGAAGACCTCGTCCGACACCTCCAGGTACTCCAGGCCGTGGGCGGCGTGGATCTCCTGGCCGACCTTGGTGCCCAGGTCGTGGAAGGCGGGCAGGCAGTGCAGGAACTTCACATCCGGGTTGCCGGTGGCGCGCAGGACGTCCATGGTCACCGCGTACGGGGCGAGGGCGGCGATGCGCTCGGCCCAGACCTCCTTCGGCTCGCCCATGGAGACCCAGACGTCCGTGGCGACGAAGTCGGCGCCCCGGACGCCCTCGTCCAGGGTCTCGGTGAGGGTGATGCGGGCGCCGCTGGTTTCCGCGAGGGCGCGGGCCCGGTCGACGACCTCCTCGGCCGGCCAGTAGTCCTTCGGGGCGACGAGACGTACGTCCATGCCGAGCAGGGCGCCGGTGACGAGGTAGGAGTTGCCCATGTTGAAGCGGGCGTCGCCGAGGTAGGCGAAGGTCATCCCGGCCGGCGGCTTGGCGCAGTGCTCGGTCATGGTGAGCACGTCGGCGAGCATCTGCGTGGGGTGCCAGTCGTCGGTGAGCCCGTTGTAGACGGGCACACCGGCGTGCGCCGCCAGCTCCTCCACCTTCTCCTGGCTGTCGCCCCGGTACTCGATCCCGTCGTACATCCGGCCCAGCACCCGCGCGGTGTCCCGCACCGACTCCTTGTGGCCGATCTGCGAGCCGGAGGGGTCGAGGTACGTCGTCGAGGCGCCCTGG
Source organism: Streptomyces coeruleofuscus (assembly GCF_039532725.1). NCBI lineage: Bacteria > Bacillati > Actinomycetota > Actinomycetes > Kitasatosporales > Streptomycetaceae > Streptomyces > Streptomyces coeruleofuscus. The sequence continues at coordinate 248,106 of NZ_BAAASE010000001.1, read as the reverse complement.
TCGGCGGCCGCGACCTCGAAGGCGCAGCGGGTGCGGGTGGAGGTCTTCTCGAAGATCAGCGCGATATTCCGGCCCCGCAGGTACTGCGTCTCGGTACCGGCCTTCTTGGCGGCCTTCAGCTCGGCGGCCAGCTCGACCAGACCGCGGAACTCCTCCTCGGTGAAGTCCAGCTCCTTGAGGAAGTGGCGGCCGGCGAGGGCGGTCGGGACTGTCGCCATGGGGCGCTCCAGGGATACGACGGTACGGGGGGGGACGGGCAGGGACTCAGGACTCCTGAAATACTATACGAAGCTCAGCATGTCTATACGTCGACGTCGGGTGCCTACACGGGCTCCCGTTCGACCGGGCAGCTCATGCACCGCGGCCCGCCCCTCCCCCGCCCGAGTTCGCTGCCCGGGATCTCTATCACTTCGATGCCCTGTTTGCGCAGGTGGGTGTTGGTGGTGGCGTTCCGCTCGTAGGCGACCACGACGCCGGGTTCGACGGCCAGGACGTTGCAGCCGTCGTCCCACTGCTCGCGTTCGGCCGCGTGCACGTCCTGGGTGGCGGTCAGCACCCGGATCTCGTTCAGGCCGAGCGCGGCGGCGATCGCGCGGTGCATGTGCTCCGGCGGATGGTCGGTGACCTTGAGTTCCTTCTCGCCGACGCCCGGTTCGATGGTGTACGAGCGGAGCATGCCGAGCCCCGCGTACTGGGTGAAGGTGTCGCCGTCGACCATCGTCATCACGGTGTCGAGGTGCATGAAGGCCCGCCGCTTGGGCATGTCGAGGGCCACGATCGTCTCGGCGGAACCGGCGGCGAACAGCTTGTGCGCGAGCATCTCGACGGCCTGGGGCGTGGTGCGCTCGCTCATGCCGATGAGCACCGCCCCGTTGCCGATGACCAGGACGTCCCCGCCCTCGATGGTGGACGGGTAGTCGGCCTGCCCCTCGGACCAGAGGTGGAAGTTCTCGTCGCGGAACAGCGGGTGGTGCCGGTAGATCGCCTCGAAGTGCACCGTCTCGCGCTGCCGGGCGGGCCAGCGCATCGCGTTGATGGAGACGCCGTCGTAGATCCACGCGGAGGTGTCGCGGGTGAAGAGGTGGTTGGGCAGCGGGTCCAGCAGGAAGTCGTCCAGTTCCATGACGTGGAAGCGCACGGAGGTCGGCTCCGGGTGCACGTCGAGGAACTCGCGCTTGGTCATACCGCCGACCAGGAGCTCGGCCAGCTCCGCCGCGGGCAGGTTCTCGAAGGCGGCTCTCAGATGGTCGGTGGCCAGCGGGCCGTACTCCTTCTCGTCGAAGACCCGGTCCAGGACGAGGGCCCGGGCCGCCGGGACCTGAAGGGCCTCGGCCAGCAGGTCACCGAAGAGGTGGACGGTGACGCCCCGGTCGCGCAGCACGTCGGCGAACCCGTCGTGCTCGGCGCGGGCCCTGCGCACCCACAGCACGTCGTCGAAGAGCAGCGAGGTCTTGTTGCTGGGGGTGAGCCTTTTGAGCTCGAGATCGGGCCGGTGCAGGATGACGCGGCGCAGCCGCCCGGCCTCGGAGTGGACGTGGTAAGCCATGCCTCCATCCTGACCACCGGAACGCCTGTTGACGCGCTGCTCGCGCGTTTCGGCGAACTCTTGTTTGCGTCTGCCTGACGACAATCAGACCCGGGCCGGGACGCCCGCCGGTCAGCCGCTGGGCAACGGCTGGAGCAGCTCCGGCCGGGCCAGCATGCGCCGCGTCTCCCGGCCCGGGTCGAGCACGGCCCGGGCCACGATCCAGCCGGCCAGGGCGTGCGGCTCGGCGGGGTCGGCGGCAAGCTGTCCGGCGTACCGGGCGAGCGCGGCGGCCGCGTCCCCGGCGGCGAGGTGCTCGTCGGCGGTGCGCGGGACGACGGGGCGGGTGGCGAAGGAGTGGGTGCGGACGTCGGGCCAGACGGCGCGGTCGGTGCGGAAGCGGGGGCCGTCCGACGGTATCTCCACCGCGGGGTCGACGTTGCGCAGCCGCCACTCGGTGCGGTGCAGCGCGGCGGCCGTACGGGCCCGGGTGAGGGCGGCGTGCGGGACCGGCTCGCGCAGCCAGCCGTCCAGGGTACGGGCGAGGCCGGAGACGAGGGCGCGGCCCTGCACGGTCAGCCGGCCGCTGGTCAGCAGGGTGCGCACGGCCAGGCGGCTCTGCAGGCGGCGCAGGGCGAAGAAGTAGGCGGCCCGCTCGGCCTCCTCGCCCTCCTCCGCACCGGCCAGCCGGTCCCGCCAGAAACCCGCGACGCCGGTGAAGGCGTACGCGCCGTGCAGCAGGCCGGTGAGGTGGCGGGGGTCGGTGCGCCAGGGGGCGTAGTAGCGCTCGGCCCGGTCGTCCTCCAGCAACGGGAACAGGTGCAGGAGGGCGGCCAGTTTGCTGTGCTGGAGCTCGTGCACCAGGGTTTCGGCGAGGGCGAGCGCGGAGGCCGGACGGACGATGAGCATGCCGCCGAAGGAGTCACCGCTGGAGGCCGACACCTGCACGAAGGGGGGCGGGGGCGGGCTGGCGGCGGTGCGCCCGAAGGGCACGATCGCCCGGATCATGGCGGGGTCGACCCGCCCGGGGCCCGGCGTGCCCGGGCGCGCGAGGATCCGCGCGGCCTCGCCGAACAACCGCTGCCATTCCTGTGCCTCGTCCGCGTCGAGCCGGGCCGGGGGCAGGTGGTCGTCGAGATCGCGGTAGGGATCGAGGTCTTCGAGTACGACGGTGAAGGGGGCCGTACCGTCGGGGCCGGTGTGGCTGAGGGTCCGCAGCGCGAGCCAGGTGCCCCCTTCCGCGTCGGCGCGCTGCGTCAGCGGATGGCAGGTCACCCGCACCGAGCCGGTCGTGCGGCCCGGCCCGGTGACCGTCAGCTCTCCCCCGGCCGTCGTGGCCCGGCCGACCGCCAAGCCCTCTCTCGCGTCGGGGAGTCCGACCATGCCGAGACCGGGCAGGGGCAGCCGCCCGCTGGTGAGGGGAACGTCGAGGGTGGCCTCCGTGCCCGCGTGCAGGGAGGCCGAGAGGGCCAGCGCGCACAGGTGGCCCGCCTCCGCCCACAGCGGCGGGCCGGTCGCCGTGCCCCGCACCCGGCGCAGCATGTGGGAGATCCAGCCGCCGGTCGCCGGGGCCAGCAGCAGGTGTTCGACCGGCTCGGGCGACTTCTCGGCCGCCTCCTTGAGGACCCGCCAGGCTTCGGCGGCCGGGGTGAGGGGGGTGGGCAGGGCGTCCAGGTGGTCGAGGAGGGTGCGCAGGAGCAGCAACCGCCGCGCCCGTTCTGCTCGTTCGAGGAAGGCGACGGCCGCTGCCGAGCCACCTCCGGCGGCCAGCTCCGCGAAGAGCCGGTCCGGCATGCGGAAGGGAGCGAGGTGCTGCTCGCTGGTCATCGTCGCGGGCCTCCGGTCGCTTGGCGGACATGCGCAGGACCCGGTGCGCGTGCGGGTGTCGCACCGGGCTCTGCCGTCGGGACAGTCGGCGGCTAGTCGGCTCGGGCGCCCGAGCCTTCACCGCTCCTCATGCTGCTGCGGGCGCGCAGTACCTCGGTCAGCAGGCGCGTGCCGGGTGGCAGGGCGGGGAGACCGTCCACGGCACTCAGGGGCAGCGCCGCGAGGTCCGCCAGATCGGATTCCCAGACATCGGTCCCCGCGGTGGCGACGACCGGATCAGGTGCGGCGGCGGCTCCGGCGTGGTGCAGAACGGGCGGCTGGTCCAAGATGCTCCCCCTTCTCGCACGGTGGCACGCGATGCCCCGTGTTTTTCCATCATGGCCAATACCCCCCGGAGCGAAAACCGTACGATCACGCCACTGATCATCGCCGATCACGCCGCTGCCCCGGTGCGGTCGCCAACTCGGTCAGAGCGGAGGCCAGTTTCTCCTTCAGGTCCGGATCGTCATCGAGAACCACCACGGCGTCGAACAGCTCCCACAGTGCCTCCGGGCCCCTTCGGGCGAGGCCGTCGAGGATGTTGACGACGTCGGTGCGTGCCCTGCTGTGCCGACGGAGTACGGCTGTGACACGGGGGTTCAGCGCGGCGACGACCGTCTGCCGTTCGTCCGGGTCGTTCATCAGGGGGTAGGCGAGGAGGGCCTCCACCGCTCGCTGCATAGCCGTGAGGGAGCGCGGCGCGGCGTGCGGTCCGGCTGGGGGCAGGGTCTCGGTGCGGTCGGGGCCCTGGAGCCGAATCTCGGGATGCTGCAGAGTACGGCCCTCTTCCCTGAGGGCCGCGATGCGCGCTCGAACGGCCGGAAACAGTTCCTCCGGATCGGGCGGCGCGGGCAGAACGGCCGCCCGGTCGGCCAGCAGACCGAGCAGGACGTCGGAGAACAGGCCGGTGGCGCGGACCGGGTCGTTGGCCGCCGCCCTGCCCCGGCCGGCGGCGCGCAGCACGGTCTGCCGGTGCGCATGGGTGGGCCGCCCCACGGGCAGGGCGTCGGCGGGCAGCGCCTCCCGAAAGGCCAGGTCCTCCTCGAAGGTCTCGCAGGCGTCCACGATCCACATCTGCTCCCGCAGTCCCGGCACGGCGTCACCCGCGTACCGGGCGAGCGCGCTGTCCAGGTCGATGCCCACCTTGTCGGCGACGCCCGCGTCCGCGCAGAACAGCCGGAGCCGCCCGGCCCGGTCCAGCACACCGTGCCCGCCCCACCACACCCACAGGACATCGCCCTCGGCCAGGGAGAGTTCGCGGACGAGGACCCGGCGCAGGGTCGCCTGGTCCGCACGCTCGTACGGGACCCGCGGGTCGTACGACGGCAAAGGTGCCAGGTGCAGCCGCAGTCGGGCCCCCGGCACCCCGGCGTCTCGCAGCAGCCGCCAGAACCGTACGGCGTCCCGGGCGGGCCCGGGCAGCCGCCAGGCGTCGCCGGCCTCGTACGCCTCGATCCCGACGATCAGGGCGTGCACCCGGGCGGGGTCGACGGGCGGCATCCGGCCGGTCACGGCAGATGGTCCACGATGTGGCGGTACACGGCCGGGTTCGTCCAGTAGGCGCTGTGCGCGGCGGGGAACGGCTGGCCGCTGTCGACGGGGACGTCGGTGACGCGGCCCGGGAAGAGTTCCGCGCCGACGTAGCCGAGCAGGTCGCGCGGGTCGTACAGGTTGAGCCAGGCGGGGACGTGCGGTGGCAGGGGCGCAGGATGTTCGAGGGAGGGCAGGGACCCCGATTCGTAGAGGAAGGGCCCCTGGGAGCCCGCCGTCACCAGGAGGCCGACCTGCGGCAGCGGGGCGGAGACCAGCGTGTCGAGGGCGATGATGCCGCCGAGGCTGTGGCCGACCACGGCGACGGGCGGCTCCAGGCCGGCGATGAGGGTGCGCAGACAGTCCCGGAAGGCCGCGCCCCGGCTCAGGTAGCGCAGGATGTCACCGGCGGCTGGGTGGGTGGCCTCGGTGAGGGCACGCCGGCGGCGCTCCACGGCGCGTGAGGCCACGGCTCCGGCCGTCCGCAGCAGGTAGGAGCGCAGCCCTCGCTCCGCGCCCCGGGGCGGTGCGCCGAGGGCCTCGGCGATCCGGTCGGTGACGGCGTCACGCGTCGTGCCGACGGGAACGAGCGGGGAGTCGGCGTCGAGGGCGTCGGCGATGAGGCGCGCGGTCAGGGAGCGGGCCGCGACGACGGCGAGGTCCGCCGGGTCGAGGGCGTCGGCCGCGGGCCCGAGCAGAGGGTGGGCGGCCAGGTCGGTGCAGGCCCGGGGTAACCCGGGGCCCAACTCGGCGGCCGGAGCGTCACCTTGGCCGGCGAGTGCCGTGAGCAGCGCCCGTATGGACTGCTGCGGCGATTCGGAACCGGGCGGTCGTTCGGCGACCGGGCCGGACCCGGCGGCCGCCCGGGCCAGCTCGGCGTACGGGTCGTCGTAGAGGAGGGCCCAAGCCGAGGCCGCCTCGTCGCGAGGGTCCGGCTCCGCCGGGCCCTCGCGGAGGCCGCGCGTGGTGCCGGATCGGGGTGGCAGGCTCGCTCCGCCGGCCGCGAGCGTGGCACCGTGTGCCGCGCCCCAGTAGCAGGGCAGGACGTGAAGTCCGTCGCGCTGTGCGGCCAGTCCGGCCCTCACCCGCTCCAGCAGCGCGGTGAAGCCCGGCTCGCGGACCCCGGTCCCATGGACGAAGACGACCGCCGTCATGCGTCCCCCCGTGACCCGATCGCTCCTGTGGAAATCAACTTACCCACATGACGGAGGAGTTGAAGCCTGATGAACAGAAGCGGCCCGCCGTCGGGAGGTCCCGGCGGCGGGCCGTCGTCGGGCGCTCCGCGTCACATGGGCATGGGAGCCACGTCGCACTCGATGCGCCGGCGCTGGCGGGCGGCCTGGAGCCAGGGGTGGTCGTTGCGCAGCACCGCGGCGAAGCCCTCCACCGCCTTGCGCTGAAGGACGTCCGCCTCGTCTCCGCGCCCGAGGCCCCGCAGATCGAGGGCGAGGTTGGACGTGCAGGAAAGGGTGAGGGGGTGGTCCTGGCCCGCCACCTCGGTCAGCAGCGGCAGGTTGGCGGAGTCGATCGCGTGCGCCCGCTCGAAGTCGAGCCGCGCGTAGGCGGTGTTGGCCTGGCCGATGCCCACGGTGAGGGCGATGATGTGACGCGCCCCGACCGTGTCGCTCAGCCGGCGCACCACGTCGTCCTCCAGCTCCTGCGCGGCATCCAGCGAGCCCAGGGCACGCTGGGTGGCCGCCAGGTTCGCCCGGGTCACCAGGGTGTGCGCGTGGTCACCGCTGAGGCGCCGCACCAGCCTGGCCACGGTGGACTCCGCGATCCGGAGCGATCCTTCCAGGTCCCCTGCCAGACGCCGGTCGACGCAGGCGTTGGTCGCCGTGGTGAGCGAGTCGAGGTGCTCGTCGCCGTAGCGGGACTTGAAGTTGAGCAGCGTCTCCTCGGTGAGCTTGGCGCCCTCGGAGAGATCCCCGTCCCGGCGGCGGCAGACTCCGAGGGAACGGGCGATCCGCAGGGTCAGGGGGTGCTTCTCGCCCAGCGCGCTGAGCGCCTGGCGGTAGACGTCCTCCTGCCACTCTCGCGCCTCGGAGTAACGGCCCGCCTCGCGCATGTCGATGCCGACGCAGTGCATGGTGTTGAGCGTGAAGAAGCTGGCACCGCCGAGCAGCAGGTCGCGCTGGCGGGCGGTCTCCTGGTCCAGCGACAGCGCTTCTGTGAACTCCCCGCACAGTCTCAGGTCGACGCCCCAGCTGTGGCTGGCCCGCAGAGTGGCCGGGTCGTCGGGCCCGAACAGTGAGCGAGCCAGCTCGGTGGCCTCCTTGCCCAGGTCCCGCGCCTCCTGGAAGCGGCCCTGGTAGCGGTGGGCGTCGGACATCTCGCACAGGGAGTCGATGAGTTCCTCCGGTTCCACCTCCATCCGGCGGGACACTCCCAGCGCCTTCTCGGTGAGCGGGATCGACTCGGCGATCTGGCCGACCTGGCGCAGCAGGAAGGCGAAGCCCTTGGTCATCCGGACGACATAGATGTCCTCCTCACCCGAGGCGGCGAGCCAGGCGCTCCATGCCTGCCGGCCGAAGGACGCGGCACCTTCGTGGTCGCCCCAGTAGTAGAGGAACCACATGGTGTCGTAGACGAGGTCGCGCACGTAGGGGTCGGTGCTGGTGACCGCTTGGGAGGCGAGGACGTGGGGCAGCAGCGCCTGGTAGTCGCGCCATTCCTGGGAGGATCCGAAGGGGCCGCGGTTGGCGGCGGACAGCAGCTGGTGGGCGGCGTCCCGCATCCGCTCGCGTTCCTCCTCGCTGAGCTTGGCGAGGAGCACGGTCTGGAGCAGGCGGTGCATCTGCAGGGTGCCCGCGCGCGGGTCGACCCTGATCAGGGAGAACTGGCTGAGGTCGCGGATGGCCCGGTTCAGTTTGATCGGCTCGCGCAGCATCGGGTCGATCTCGGGCGTGATGTTGACGCCTCGGCTGCTGCGCAGGATCGACCTCGGGATCGGCTCGGGAGCCATGCTGGCGCAGATGTCGAGAAGCTGACGGGCGCCCGGATTGTTCTCCCTGATCCGCTCCAGGGAGATGTCCCAGGCGGCGGCGACGGACACCGGGTAGTCGGGGCTCTGCTCGATCTCCAGGATCTCCGGGCTGCGCTGGGCGAGCAGTTCGAGGTACTCGTCGACCTCCATGCCGGTGACGCCGAGCCAGGCGCCCGCCTGCTCGACGGCGAGCGGCAGGTCGCCGAGGGCCTCGGCCAGCCGGTCTGCGTCCTCCCGGGGCAGGTCCTGGGCGCGCTTCTGGAGCAGTTCGATGGACTCGTCGCGCTCGAAGACGTTGACCGGCAGGGAGGTGGCCACCCGTTCCCAGCCCCGGTTCCGGGAGGTGACGATGACCTTGCCCGGCCCGTTGTGCGGGAAGTAGCCGCGCACCGCCTCGATGTCCTCGGCGTTGTCGAAGACCAGCAGCCAGTTGTCGTACGGCGTCCCCGTGCGCAGCGCCTCCAGTACGGCGGGCACGGCGGTGTTGGCCGCGGCGGCGCCGAGGCTGTCCTGGCCGGCCGGTGCGACGCCCAGCTGGGAGGCGAGGGAGGACAGCGCGGCCAGGATGAGGCTCTCGCGTTCGGCGGGGATCCAGCAGATGATCCGGTAGTCGCGCTGGTGGGTGTAGATGTACTCCAGCGCGAGCTGGGACTTGCCCACACCACCGAGGCCGTGCAGGGCGTTGGGCAGCACGGCTGCGGTGTCCTGGGCGGCGAGCTGCTCCTCCACGGCCCTCAGCAGCGCCTGGCGGCCGACGAACGATGTGTTGCGCATGGGCACGTTCACCAGTAGGGCCGGCGTTGCGGTCGTGGTGCGCTGCATGAGCGGCTCTGCCTCCGGGGTCTGTGGTCGGTGCGCCTCGGCCGTCTCCGACGGCGCGGATTCTCCAGTCGGATCGGAGATTCCCGAATCCGGGTTGATGCCCGCTGGGCTGGATGGAGTCGTTTCGCCCGGGATATTCACCTGTGGGGGTGGGTGGGCGGACGCTTTGTTCTCCACCTGTGCGGCCGCGGCGGGCGGGTTCCTTGACAGGTTCGGTTCGATGCGCCGCGCCCGGTCGGCGTAGGGTCCCGACAAGGCGCGCATGACGGCCAGTTCGCTGCGCGCCCAGCCACGTTCGGCGGGGTCGGGGAGCCTGGTCCGCAGCGGGTCGTGCAGGGCGGCGCGCAGGGCCACGCCCCGCTCCCCGGCGGCGGGCAGCTCGCCCACCAGGCTGACGGTGCGGGCGAGTTGACTGCGCGTGGTGGTCGCGAGCAAGGCCTCTCGAACGCCCTCGGCGAACTCGGGACGCCCCTCCCCTGCCCCCTCCCAGTCGATCAGCCCGCCCATGAGGATCTCGGCGAGGTGATCGGGACCGGTCTCCGGCATGACGCGTCGCCGCAACTGCTCGACGAGGTCGAAGTCGAACGGGACGGCGGCGAGTTGGGCGGCGAGGCGGCGGGCGGAGGGGGTGGCCAGACTGAAGAAGCGCCGTACGGCGGCGGTGGCGGCCCGGGGCAGGCGTGGCGCGCGCAGGCCGGGAGCGGGCGCGCCCTTGCGCAGGGCGCCGGCCAGCACCACGGGCAGCGAACGCCGGACACCGCGCCCGCCGGTGACCAGATCGGACCAGGCGGCGAGGGAGGCTGGTTTCAGGGAGAGCACCGGGACGGCGACGGAGCCGTCGCCCGCTTCGGGCAGGGGCCGCATCGGATCGGGGCCGCCGGGCGGCGCCCAGTGCCCGAGGCCGCTGTTGGGGGCCCCGAACCCGCCGGCCTCCAGGACGGCCGGGTACGGGTAGAGCGAGGAGCGGTGGCGCAGGTGCGGCGGCAGCAGGTGGACGAGGGCGGTGGGGCCGGCGTGGGCGAGCCGGCCGAGGAGTTCGTCGGCGGCGGGGGCGGCCCAGCCGTGGGCGAGTCCGTCGGTGACCACGAGGAAGATCCGGCTGCCCCGGCCGTCGAGCAGTTCGGCGGGGTCGGCGACGGCCCGTCCCGTGGACCAGCGCAGGGTGGCGGTGCCGGTGCGCGGCACGGTCGCCCGCAGCGTCCGCACGCTCCGGAAGGCCCCGCTGTGTTCGGCGGCACGGGCCAGACGTGCGGCGCTCTCCTCCCAGATGCGCATCGTGGGCGCGTCGTCGAGCAGCAGCACCAGGTCGAAGGCGGAGACCCGGGCGGGCCGCAGGAACGGCATCCACAACCCGTCGACAAGACCCTGTTCGGCCGTGGTCTCCTCGTCCAGCTCCAGGCTGTCGCGGGACGGGATGCGGCGGGCCAGTTGGTGCAGGGCGCGCGCGAGCAGGGCCGTGAAGCGGCCGGGTCCCGACGGGTCGGGTTCGGCCTGGGGCAGCAGCGGCGGCCCGAGGTGCAGGGTGAAGCCGCCTTCGGGGTGGGGTAAGACGCGGTCGTCGGCCCGGGTGGCCGGGCGGCCGCCGGGAGGGTCCGACGCGGCGGGGCCGCGGTGCGCGGGCGGGGGCTGAGCGGGGACGTCCTCGTCGGCCTCGGGGCGGCCGGGGAGTCCGTCGTCGTCCGCCGGTGGCCCGGACGGTGGTCCGGCCTCGGCATCCTGCGGGAGTGCCGACCGCGCGGCGGGGGTCTGCGGGGCCGCTTCGCCGGGACCGCCGTACCGGCTCCGGTGCGCGGCGAGCCATACGGCGTCGGCGAACTCCTGCCAGCGCGGTACGAAGGGTTCGGGAGCGGCGGGGCCCCGGTCTCCGCGCTCGCTCGCGCGCGCGAGCGGCTCGGGGGACACCGAAGGAGGCGGCGACGATCCCGATGCGGGATCCCCGTCGCCTGGTCCGGATGCGCGCTCCCGGGTCATCAGCGGCCCTTCGCGAGGTCGCGGAGCAGCAGTTCGACGAGCTTACGCCCGTCACCGTCAGCCTGAAAACCACCCGCGGTAGTCATCTGGACAGCGTTGAGCAACTGGTCGAGGGAGTGGACGCCGCCCGCCTGGACCCGCTGAACGAACAGGTCGACGAGGTCTTCGGTGCCTCGCGGCCTGAGCCCCAAGTGCCCTTCCACCATGGCCAGTAGTTGCTCCCGGGTGGGGGTGTGCATCTCCATCGGAAGACAGCGGCGGCGGAAGGCGGCGGGGAATTCCCGCTCCCCGTTGCTGGTGATCACCACGACCGGGAACTCCCGGCACTCGACGCGCCCGTCGCGCACCACGGCCCGGCCTCCCGGATCGCTGGTGTGCACGCTCGCCGCGTCGGCGGCGTCGCGCACCAGCTCGGGAACCTCATAACTTCCATTCTCCAGAACGTGCAACAGGTCGTTCGGCAGGTCGATGTCGCTCTTGTCGAGTTCGTCGACGAGAAGCACCCGGGGCCGTTCGTAGGGCAGCAGGGCGGTGCCCAGCGGCCCCAGTGTAATGAACTCGCCTATAACCGGCGCAAGTTGACGATCTTTTGACATGGTCGTGGGGTTGACGGTCTGTTCGCCTTCTTCGAACACCGGCTCTGCCCGTGCCGCGTCGCGCAGTCCCGCCTGCCAGGCGGCGATGGCCTGGGCGCGGCCCATGGCGTCGTGGACGTACAAGCCGTCACGCAGGCTGGTACGGCTCACGATGTTCCATTCGAGTACCCGGCCGAGGCCCAGCTCACGGGAGATCAGGTAGGCGAGCGTCGACTTGCCGACGCCGGGAGGGCCGGTGATCAGCAGCGGGCGGCGCAGCAGCAGGGCCGCGTTGACCGTCTCGATCTGCTCCTCGTCGAGCTGGGGGGTGAGGCCTCCGGGTCCCAGGCGGCGCAGCGCGGCCTCCGCGTCGTCCGGGGGCGGGGTCTGGAGGGGACCGCCGCGGAACCTCCGCCAGGGCGGCGGGTCCGGCAGCACGGGTGGGGCGTCCTGCGGGCTTCCGGTGGCGTGGAACACCTTCCAGTCGTCCGCTGCCGTCCGTTCCTGTGCGCTCATGCCGAAGCCTCCTAGCTCAGCTGGCGAGATCGCCGGGGTCGGTGGTCTGGATGTCGACGACTCGGGTGGGGTCGTCCCACAGGAATCCGACGTTCCGGGCCAGATACTGGACCGCGTCCTCCGCGCCACTCTCGGCGTTCCGACGCATGCGGTGAATGACGGAAGGAAGCTGCACGGGCATCGTGACGGCCGCGAAGACCGCGGTCACCACTTCGCGCCTCTCCTCTATGAACACGCCTCTGCGGTCCCAGACGGCCAGCCCGATCCCCTCCGCGATCGCCGCTTTGAGCGCCTCCAGGGCCGACGCCCCGGTCGGCGCGTCCAACAGCACTGCCGTACTCCTTGATTCCCCGGCGAGCGCGATCTGCCACGCGCGCAGCCGCCGGGCGTCCGCTGCCCTCCAGGCGTGCACCGTGATCCCATGCTGCTTCAGAGCCGCCCAGCGCCGCTTCCACTGCTGCCGGACCACGGCGTTGTCCGTACGCATGCGTTCGAGGCTGCGTAGATGTACCCCGTACCGCAGGCCGAGCGGAGTGGGCTCACCGTCGCCGATGGCGAACGTCAACCCCGCCACATCGTGGTTCAACAGATCGTACGGAAGGATGAACTCTATGTACGCAGGCGGCTCCTGGAGTCCGCCCGAGCCCGGTTCGCGCGGCACCAGCCATAGCCGGGTGCCGCGCCGGAGCGCCTTGTCGACCGCTCGGCCGAGGTCGTCCAGGGGGATGGTGTCCGGTTCGCCGGGGCGCGGGTCCCACCGGCCCGGGGTGGCGTTCGTCCAGGTCCGCACGACCACGTCCGTGCTGCCGTCCCGGGCCGGTTCGACGGCGACGACGAGGGTGCGGGGTATGTCGGGCGACCACACCACCGCGACGCGTGTTTCCCGGCGCCTGGCCAACTCCGCGGTCAGGCCCTCGCGCCCGGCCCAGTCGTCGACCCATCCGCTCAGCGTGAGGCGGTGTTCGACGGTCCGGGCGAGACGGGCCGCGTGATCGAGGAGGACGACGACGGGCGGCAGGCCGTCCTCCTGCGCGTTCCATTCGAGAAGGTGCGCGAAGAGCTGCTCGGGGGTGAGTCCGTCGGGGAGGTCCACGCCGACGAGTTCCTCGGCCAGACCGTCCCGTAACCGTGCGGCGGGCAGGTCGCCGCGGGTGAGCGCGACGCGGGCGCTCTTCTCGTCGTCCTTGGACAACGGCCCGGCCAGGGCGGGAACAGGAGCGATCAGCCGTTCGAGTTCGTCTCCGGCCGGGGCTCCTTCGAGGATGCGGACCACCCCGACAAGTACGTGTTCCCCGCCCGCCACGCTCAGCGCGGCGGTCACCAGACTCGCCACGTCCTCACGGAGCCTGACGCCGCGTATGTCGACCTGCCGGCCGAGCTGCCCTCCCAGCAGACCGGCGAACTGCACCCGGCTCGGCGCGTCTTCCACGCAGCCCAGCTCGCAGAGGACCTCGGTGAGCTGTAACAGCAGCTCGAAGTCCGGCTGATGTCCCCAATCGCCGCCGGACTCGCCGGGCGCCGCACCTGTCCGCACCGACTTTCCCCCTGAGTCGGTTCACATGCCTGACCGACCAGCGAAGTTAGCACGGCAACCAACGGTTAACCAGGGACGGTTGGGACCCGGATCACGACTTCCGGCCAGGTTCGCGCCGCGGTGGCGCACCCCGGCCGGAAGTCGGCTCCGCGGGTCACAGCCTCGGGTCCACCGGCTCCGACTCCAGCGCCAGCACCCCGAACACCGCCTCGTGCACCCGCCACAGCGGCTCGCCCTCGGCCAGCCGGTCCAGGGCCTCCAGACCGAGCGCGTACTCGCGGATCGCCAGGGACCGCTTGTGGTTGAGGAACCGCGAGCGCAGGCGGGCCAGGTTCTCCGGGCGCGTGTACTCCGGGCCGTAGATGATCCGCAGGTACTCGCGGCCGCGGCACTTGATGCCGGGCTGCACCAGGCGCCCCTGGCCGTCGCGGACCACAGCGCCGACCGGCTTGACCACCATGCCCTCGCCGCCGCGGCCGGTCATCTCCAGCCACCAGTCGACACCGGCCCGGACGGACTCGGGGTCGCCCGTGTCGACGTAGAGCCGCCGGGTGGTCTGGAGCAGGCCGCTGCCGTCGTGCTCGACGAGCCGGTCGAGCAGGGTGAGCTGCTCGTCGTGCGGCAGTCCGGCGAGGCTGCGGCCCTGGACCGCGAGGATCTGGAACGGTGCCAGGCGGACGCCGTCCAGGCCGTCCGTGGTCCAGCAGTAGCGGCGGTACGCCTCGGTGAACGCGGCGGCGTCGGCGGACCGTTCACGGGTGCGGGACAGCAGTCCCGTCACGTCGACGCCCCGTGCCGCCGCACCCTCCAGCGCGGCCAGCGCGCCCGGGAGCACCGCGCCGGACGCGGCGCCCACAGCGGCGTACTGCGACCGCAGCAGCCCGGACGCCTTCAGCGACCAGGGCATCAGCTCGGCGTCGAGCAGCAGCCAGTCGGTCTCCAGGTGGTCCCAGAGGCCGGCCTCGCCGATCGCCGTGCGCACCCGGTCGAGGATCTCCTCCGTGAGGGTGTCGTCGTCGAGGAACGGGCGGCCGGTGCGGGTGTACAGGGACCCGGTGGGGCCGTCCACACCGAAGCGCTTGTGGGCCGTCTCCGCGTCGCGGCACACCAGGGCCACCGCACGCGAGCCCATGTGCTTCTCCTCGCACACGACCCGGGTGACACCGTCCGCCGCGTACTGTGCGAAGGCCTCGGCCGGGTGCTCGAGGTAGCCGTCGACGTGACTCGTGGCCGTCGGGGCCATCGTCGGCGGGAGGTACGGCAGCAGCCGCGGGTCCACCGCGAAGCGGCTCATGACCTCCAGGGCAGCGGCCGCGTTCTCCTCGCGGATCGAGATCCGGCCCTGGTGCCGGGTCTCCACGACCCGGCGGCCCCGCACGTCCGCCAGGTCCAGCGGGCGGCCGTCCTGCCCGCCGGGGGCCTCGGAGCGCAGCGGCCTGGCCGGCTCGTACCAGACCCGCTCGGCGGGGACGTCGACCAGCTCGCGCTCCGGCCAGCGCAGCGCGGTGAGCTTGCCGCCGAAGACGGCGCCGGTGTCCAGGCAGATGGTGTTGTTGAGCCAGGTGGCCTCCGGAACCGGGGTGTGCCCGTAGACAACAGCCGCCCGGCCCCGGTACTCCTCCGCCCACGGGTAGCGCACCGGCAGGCCGAACTCGTCGGTCTCGCCGGTCGTGTCGCCGTACAGGGCGTGGCTGCGGACCCGGCCGGAGGTGCGGCCGTGGTACCTCTCGGGCAGCCCGGCGTGGCAGACGACCAGCCGGCCGCCGTCGAGGACGTAGTGGCTGACGAGGCCGTCGATGAACTGCCGTACCTCGGCGGCGAACTCCTCGCTCTCGCCCGCCATCTGCTCGATGGTCTCGGCGAGGCCGTGGGTGTGCTGGACCTTGCGGCCGCGCAGGTACCGGCCGTACTTGTTCTCGTGGTTGCCGGGCACGCACAGGGCGTTGCCGGACTTCACCATCGCCATCACGCGGCGCAGCACGCCCGGGCTGTCGGGGCCGCGGTCGACCAGGTCGCCGACGAAGACGGCGGTCCGGCCCTCGGGGTGGGCCCCGTCCGTGTAGCCCAGCTTGTCGAGCAGCGACTCCAGTTCGGCGGAGCAGCCGTGGATGTCGCCGATGATGTCGAAGGGGCCGGTGAGGTGGGTCAGGTCGTTGAAGCGCTTCTCGGTGACGACGGTGGCCTGCTCGACGTCCTCCACGCCCCGCAGGACGTACACCTTGCGGAAGCCCTCGCGCTCCAGGTGCCTGAGGGAGCGGCGGAGTTCGCGGATGTGGCGCTGGATGACCCGGCGGGGCATGTCCGCGCGGTCGGTGCGGGCCGCGTTGCGCTCGGCGCACACGTTCTCGGGCACGTCGAGCACGATGGCTATCGGCAGGACGTCGTACCGCCTGGCCAGCTCGACGAGCTGGCGGCGGGCGTCGGGCTGCACACTGGTCGCGTCCACGACGGTACGGCGGCCCGCGGCGAGGCGCTTGCCCGCGATGTAGTGCAGGACGTCGAAGGCGTCCCTGGTGGCGCTCTGGTCGTTCTCGTCGTCCGAGACGAGACCGCGGCAGAAGTCGGACGAGATGATCTCGGTCGGCTTGAAGTGCCTGCGGGCGAACGTGGACTTGCCGGAGCCGGAGGCGCCGACGAGGACCACCAGGGAGAGGTCGGTGACGGGCAGGACGCGCCCCTCGCGTGCGTCGGTCATGCCGCCTTCGCCTCCTTCGGGGTCGTCAGTGTGAACACGGCCATCTGGGTGGGCGGTCCCACCTCCGGGTCGTCCGGGCCGACGGGTACGAACTCGGCCCCGTAGCCGTGCCGTTCGGCCACCGCCTCCGCCCAGGCCCGGAACTGCGCGCGAGTCCACTCGAAGCGGTGGTCGCCGTGCCGGACGTGGCCGGCCGGGAGGCTCTCCCAGCGCACGTTGTACTCGACGTTCGGGGTCGTCACGAGGACCGTCCGGGGCCGTGCGGCACCGAACACGGCGTACTCCAGGGCGGGCAGCCGGGGCAGGTCGAGGTGCTCGATCACCTCGCTGAGCACGGCGGCGTCGTATCCCTTGAGCCGCTGGTCGGTGTAGGCGAGCGAGCCCTGGAGGAGTTTGACGCGCGCGGCCTGCCGCTCCCCCATGCGGTCCAGCTTCAGCCGGCGGGAGGCGATGGTGAGGGCGCGCATCGACACGTCCAGTCCCACGATCTCCGTGAACGCCGGGTCCTTGAGCAGAGCCTGCACCAACTGACCCTGGCCACAGCCGAGATCGAGCACCCGGGCGGCTCCGGACGCCTTGAGGGCGGCGGTGATCGCCTCCCGGCGCTGTACGGCCAGCGGAGTCGGCCGCTCCTCGGTCTCGGTCTCCGCCTCGACCGCGTTGTCGATCTCCTCGACCTCGCTGTCGTCCGCCTCGGCCAGCCGCACCAGCTCCAGCCGCTCCGTCGCCTGCCGGGTCAGCGACCAGCGGCGCGAGAGGTAGCGGCTGGTGATCAGCTTCTGCTCCGGGTGGCCGGGCAGCCAGCCCTCACCGGCGCGCAGCAGCTTGTCGACCTCGTCGGAGGAGACCCAGTAGTGCTTGGCGTCGTCCAGGACCGGGAGCAGGACGTAGAGGTGGCGCAGGGCCTCGGCGAGGGTGCGGTCCGCGGACTCCAGTTCGAGCCGGACGTAGCGCGAGTCGCCCCACTGCGGGAACTCGGTGTCCAGCGGCACGGGCTCGGCCGTGACCGTCCAGCCCAGCGGTTCGAAGAGCCGCCGTACGAGCCCCGGGCCGCCACGGGCGGGCAGGGCAGGCACCTCGATGCGCAACGGCCGGGGTACGCCGGGCAGTTCGGGCCGGGCGTTGCAGACGCCCTTCATCGCGCTGGAGAACACGCCGCTCAGCGCCACGGCGAGGAGGGAGGAGGCGGCGTACGGGCGGTCGTTGACGTACTGCGCGAGTGCCGCGTCCGGGGCGCCGCCCCGGCCCTTGCCCTTGCCGCGCCGGACCAGGGCCACCGCGTCGACCTCCAGCAGCAGCGCCGCCGTGCAGCGCTCGGCGTCCGCCTCGGGGTAGAGGACGTGGGCCGTGCCGTAGGACGTGGAGAACGCCTGCGCCTTCTCGGGATGCTTGTGCAGCAGGAAGCCGAGTTCGGTGGCGGGGCGCTCCGGGGTGCCGGTGGTCGTGATGGTCAGGAACACGGTGGATCGACCTTTGATCAGTGGTCTGAACTGCGGATACGCCCACCGTACAGAGCCATCACCGGCAGCACCCGGGAATTTTCGCTAGCCTCACGATCGACCGGGCGTTCGAGGGGGATTCAGGAGGAGCGCCCACGCACGCGGAGATGCGGAGGGCTCACGTGACAGAGGCCGGGACCAGTGCGGGACAGATCGACACCGGCAGACCCCACTCGGCACGCATGTACGACTACTACCTCGGCGGGAAGGACAACTACCCGGTCGACGCGGAAGCGGCCGAGCAGGTGATATCCCTCTTCCCCGCCGCCAGGGAAATGGCGCTGACCAACCGCCTGTTCATGCACCGCGCCTCCCGGCTGCTGGCCGGGCGAGGCATCCGGCAGTTCCTCGACATCGGCACCGGCATTCCGACCGAGCCGAACCTCCACCAGATCGTCCAGGGGATCGTCCCGCAGGCCCGGGTGGTGTACGCGGACAACGATCCGATCGTCCTCCGGCACGCCCAGGCCCTGCTGCACAGCACGCCGGAGGGAAAGACCGCCTACGTCCACGGCGACGTACGGGAACCGGGAAAGATCATCGCGGCGGCGCGGGAGACCCTGGACTTCACCCAGCCGGTCGCGCTGTCCCTGGTGGCCCTGCTGCATCTGGTGGGGGACGAGGACGAGCCCGGCCGGATCGTCCGCGAGCTGCTCGAACCCCTGCCGTCCGGAAGCTGCTTGACGCTCTCGCACGCGACGGGCGACTTCGACCCGGAGACCTGGGAGCGGGTCGTCGAGGTGTACCGCAAGGGCGGGACGGCGGCGCAGGTGCGCTCCCACGCCGAGTTCTCGGCGTTCTTCACGGGCCTTGAGCTGGTGGAGCCGGGGGTGGTCCTGGCCGCTCGGTGGCATCCCGAGCTCGGTGAACAGCGCGTGGGCGGCGACGGGGACGACGAGATCCCCCTCTATGTGGGGGTGGGCCGCAAGCCGTGACGGACGGCTGTCCGGCGGACCGCGCTCCGCGTCGGTCCGCCGGACGCTCATCCTGCGTACGGTTTGCTCATCCTGCGTACGGTTTCACGACAGCTGGGACTGCACCTGCGACGAGATCAGCTCCAGGTGGTCGAGGTCGTCCAGGTCGAGGACCTGGAGGTAGACGCGGCTGGCGCCGACCTCGGCGTAGCGGCCGATCTTGTCGACGACTTCGGCCGGGGAGCCGGCCAGGCCGTTGAGCTTCAGCTCGTCGACCTCGCGGCCGATCGCGGCGGCCCGGCGGGCGACCTCCTGGTCGTCCCGGCCGACGCACACGACGAGGGCGTTGGAGTAGGTCAGGTCGTCGCCCTTGCGGCCGGCCTCCTCGGCGGCGGCGCGCACCCGGCCGAACTGGCGCTCGCTGTCCTCGACGGAGGCGAACGGCATGTTGAACTCGTCGGCGTACTTGGCGGCCAGCCGCGGGGTGCGGGTCGGGCCGTGGCCGCCGACGAGCACGGGGACCTTCTCCTGTGCGGGCTTGGGCAGCGCGGGAGAGTCCGTGAGGTCGTAGTAGGTGCCGTGGAAGTCGTAGGTCTTGCCGAGCTCCGTCGACCACAGGCCGGTGACGATCTCCAGCTGTTCCTCGAGGCGGGCGAACTTCTCCTTGGGGAACGGGATGCCGTAGGCCTTGTGCTCCTCCTCGAACCAGCCCGTGCCGAGGCCGAGTTCGACCCGGCCGCCGGACATCTGGTCGACCTGCGCGACCTGGATGGCGAGCACGCCGGGGAGGCGGAAGGTGCCGGCGGTCATCAGGGTGCCGAGCCGGATGCGCTTGGTCTCGCGGGCGAGTCCGGCCAGCGTGATCCAGGCGTCGGTGGGGCCGGGCAGGCCGTCCACGGAGCCCATGCGGAGGTAGTGGTCGGAACGGAAAAATGCGTCGAAGCCGAGCTCTTCCGTGGCCTTGGCCACGGTGAGCAGAGTGTCGTAGGTGGCCCCCTGCTGGGGCTCGGTGAAGATGCGAAGGTCCATGCTTCCCATCCTGCACGCCGGGCCGTGGGACGACACGATCGGACCCCCGTGCCGCCCGGTCCCCGGTCGGGTGAAATTACGTCCATACCGCGGGTCCCGCGTGACCGGGCCAGTGACCGGCCCCGTTGGTGATCGTTGGCTCGGGCGGAGCCGGAGCCCCCGGCTTCCGCACCGGCCGGTGAGCGCCGGGGCGTCACCCGCGTCGGCCTCCCCGGGGGGCCAGGGGCCGAGGAGGCCGTCATGTCCGAAGAGACCGTGCCGCAGCAGGGCGGGACCGGGCAGCCGAAAGGGCTGTTGCAGCAGATGGAGGAGCTGATGGCGGCGTTGAACGCGGACCTGTCGGCGCTGGACGCGGATCTCCAGGCGGCGGGGGACACCGACCGGAGGTCGAGCGAGGAGGAGCAGGTCGGCTGAGGCGCTCCCCCGGGGGGCGGCCGGGGCCGGTCTGCGTTGGCCGGAGCCTGTCCGTGGCGGCCGGAGCCGGTCCGTGGTAGCCGAAGCCGGTCAGGGTCGGCCGGAGCCGGTCTCTGGCAGCCAGAGGCGGTTCGCCGTGGCCGCTACCCCGCCTCCCTCTCCGGTACCACCTGTTCCCGGTCCGCGAGTCTGCGGAGCATCTCCAGGACGCGGTCCCGGGACTCGTCCGCCGCGTCGATGGCCTCCATGCACTGCCAGTACGTGCCCTCGTCGTCCGCGGCGCAGGCGAGGCCCACGAGGGCGATGCCGACCTCTCCGAGGAGACCGCCGAGGTACATCAGGGTGTGGCGGGCGTCGCCCAACTCGGTGAGCTGGCCCGCCCGCAGCTCACCGGGGGCCAGTTCGGGCGGGTCGAGGACGCCGCAGCCGCGGCCCGCCAGCTCCGTCAACCCCAGTGCCTCTCCGCGCAGTTCGGGCGGGCCGGCGACCGCGAGGCGGCTTCCGATCGCCTGCGCGAGGGCCTGCGCCTGCCACACCTC
This sequence comes from Streptomyces coeruleofuscus, assembly GCF_039532725.1. Classification (NCBI taxonomy): domain Bacteria; kingdom Bacillati; phylum Actinomycetota; class Actinomycetes; order Kitasatosporales; family Streptomycetaceae; genus Streptomyces; species Streptomyces coeruleofuscus. The sequence continues at coordinate 227,691 of NZ_BAAASE010000001.1, read as the reverse complement.
GGCCAGGATCCCCGGCACGTCGCCGCCCGCGGCCAGGGACCGCCTGCTCGTCATGATGAGCCGCACCGCGTCCATGCGCTGCCCCCGTCCTGTCCGACGCGCTCCGCGCGTCCGTCCGCCCGACTCCCTTGTTCACTACCCAGAGTGAAGGGGTGTGAGACGAAAAGCCAGAGGAAGACGGAAATCTGCGGACAACAATTCGGATTCGGGCCGCACTTTGGTTACGCAGAGTACAAGTGGACTGTGGGGCTCCTAGATCGGGAACCTCCGCTCGTTCCGATCGATCTTCGCGTCCAGCGCGGCCAGCGGGTCGATGCCGAGCACCTCGCACAGCTGGAGCAGATACGCGAGCACGTCGGCGACCTCGTCCGTGACCCGGTGCGCGGTGTCCGGATCGGTCATGACACGGGCCGACTCCTCGGGCGTCAGCCACTGGAAGATCTCGACCAGTTCGGACGCCTCCACGCTGAGCGCGGCGACCAGGTTCTTGGGGGTGTGGTAGGGCTGCCAGTTCCGCGCGGCCGCGAACTCGGCCAGCCGGCGTTGCAGTTTCGCCACGTCGAGAGGTTCTGTCACGGCTCAAGGTGTACCACCGTGACCCCGTCGGTCCCGGCGGCCCACGACACGTCGCTCACCGCGCCGAGCAGCCGGATGTGACCGCGCTCGCACATCCGGACCGCGAGCCGCAGCAGTTCCCGCCGCTGCCGTACGTCCAGGTTCCGGTCGAAGCCGTCGGCGAGGACGGTGAGCGTCTGGAGCGCGGCGGGCACCTCGCTGGCGGGGTCGACCTCCAGCACCCCGGGGCCGGTGAGCAGTACCAACGCCAGGGCGATGTACCGCAGTTCGCCGTCACCGAGGCGCCGCAGCCCGGTCCGGACGCCGTCGCCCCGGTCGAGCACCGCCCGCACCGTCCCGTCGGCCGGCGACTCGGCGAGCACGTCCGCCACCGGCCCGGCGCAGCCGGCCCGTACCGCGGCGATGAACTGCGCGTGCCGGTGTCCGCACTCGGCGCGGGTGCGCAACAGCACGTCGGCGAGGTTCCCGCAGCCGCTCAGGAGCCGCCCGGAGCCGGCCGGTACGGGGCCGCGCATCCGGCCGGGGTCGGGATCGCAGGCGAAGGCGGAGCGCAGGGCGACGACCATCTGCTCGGCGGCGGCCAGCACCCTGCGCTGCCCGGGCGTCCGGCCGGCCACGCGCAGCGGCAGCAGGGCGGTGCCGAGCCGGTCGTCGGGCAGCGGGCCACGGGTCACCGGCGTCGGCCCGGCCGTGTGCCAGGCGGCCTGCACGGCCCGCTTCCCGGGGTCCCGCAGGGCGGTCTCCAGCAGCACCAGCTCGCCGGCCGTCAACCGCTCCCCCACGACGCGCAGTCGGGGCTCGGCCTGCACGGCGACATCGAGCCGGACCGGGCCGGCGGGGCCGTCGGCCGTGCAGCCGATGCGGAAGCCCCGGCGGCGCTGCGCGTCGGGCCGGGCCCGCTCCGGGACACAGGCGCCAGGGTCCGGGAACGCCTCGCCGAGCGTCGCCCCTCCCCCGAGCCGGGCGAGCGCCTCGTACGCCCGTAGCGCGCTGGACTTGCCGCAGCCGCTGGGACCGGCGAGGAGGGTGAGCGGTCCGAGCGGGAGTGCGGCGCGGCGGTGGCCGGCGAAGGCGGACAGCCGCAGCTCGGTGATGCGCGGCCGCACGAGTGAGGTGAGAGGAGCGGGGGGCGTGGGAGCGGGGGGCTGGGTCATGTCCGGACCGTAGGACTCCGCTCACGGGACGAACCGTTCCGTCTCCCGGGGGTTCCTACGATCGGGCGACCCGGCCCCCAGAGGACGTCACACCCCGGCGACGTCACACCGAAGGCGACATCACACCCCGGGAACCCCGATCCCCTCCATCAGTCCCGTCACCTCGGTCCCCGCCGGCGTCAGCAGGAACACGTTGCGGTCCACCCGGTGCATTCCGCTCGCCAGACCGAAGACGACACCGGTGCTGAAGTCGAGGACGCGCTTGGCGACGTCCGTCTCCGCGCCGGTCAGGTCGAGCAGCACCGGCACACCCGCCATCAGGGTTTCGGCGACGTCACGGGCGTCGGCGAAGACGTTCACACGCAGCACGACGAAGCGGCGCCGTGTCTCCGTCTCGGCCTCGGGTATGGACCGGTGGCCGACGGAGGACGGCCAGGCGTCCCGGCCCCGCAGCGGCACGACCTGGGCGAGCCCCTCCCACTGTTCGTCGGTGACATCGTGGCTGTTCACCGGCATGCTCCGTCCTGGCTCGCGCTGGCTGTCTCCATCGGCCAATTCTTGCGCACGGTCACCCGTTCGGCCCAACTGCGACACGCTCCGCCACGTCGATGCACCTCACAACGGCCGGAACGCGGCTGTGTGACGGGCGTAACTGCTGGTGATCAAGCGATGTGACACCTGCGTAACGGGGAATTCGTACCGTCGACGGCATGACCACGACGCCACGGCCGCAGCAGGAGACGGAGCAGGTGCGCACCGTCTGCTCGTACTGCGGTGTGGGCTGCGGTCTCGTGCTCGACGTCGGCATGGGGCCGGACGGGCGGCGCACGGTCCTGAAGGCGTCCGGTGACAAGGCCCACCCGGCGAACGCGGGCCGGCTGTGCACCAAGGGCGCGACCACGGCCGACATGCTCGCCGCGCCCGGGCGGCTGACCACCGCGCTGGTCCGCGGCGACCGGGGCGAGGAGCCGGTGCCCTCGCCCGTCGCCGACGCGATCGCCGAGACCGCCGCGCGGCTGCGGGCGGTCGTCGACGCGCACGGGCCGGACGCGGTCGCCTTCTACGTGTCCGGGCAGATGAGCCTGGAGGCGCAGTACCTGGCGAACAAGCTGGCCAAGGGGTTCGTGCGGACGAACGCGATCGAGTCGAACTCGCGGCTGTGCATGGCGAGCGCGGGCACGGGCTACAAGCTGTCGCTGGGCGCGGACGGGCCGCCCGGCTCGTACGAGGACTTCGACCAGGCGGACGTCTTCCTCGTCATCGGCTCCAACATGGCCGACTGCCACCCGATCCTCTTCCTGCGGATGATGGAGCGGGTCAAGGCGGGCGCCAAGCTGATCGTCGTCGATCCACGGCGGACCGCGACCGCCGCCAAGGCCGATCTGTTCCTCCAGGTCAGGCCGGGGACCGACCTCGCGCTGCTGAACGGTCTGCTGCACCTGCTGCACGCGGACGGCCACACCGACCCGGAGTTCGTCGCGGCCCACACCGAGGGCTGGGAGGCCCTGCCCGGATTCCTCGCCGACTACGCCCCGGCGGCGGTCGCGGAGATCACCGGGCTCGCCGAGGACGACATCCGCCGGGCCGCCCGGCTGATCGGCGAGGCCGGCCGGCAGTGGATGAGCTGCTGGACCATGGGGCTGAACCAGTCCACGCACGGCACCTGGAACACCAACGCCCTGGTCAACCTGCATCTGGCGACGGGCGCTATCTGCCGTCCGGGCGCCGGGCCGTTCTCGCTCACCGGGCAGCCCAACGCCATGGGCGGGCGCGAGATGGGCTACATGGGCCCGGGGCTGCCGGGGCAGCGGTCGGTGCTCGTGGACGAGGAGCGGGCGTTCACCGAGGACGTGTGGGAGCTGCCGCCGGGGACGCTGCGGGCCGATGGGGCCGGGCAGGGCACCGTCGAGATGTTCCGGAAGATGGCCGACGGGGAGATCAAGGCCTGCTGGATCATCTGCACCAACCCCGTCGCCTCGGTCGCCAACCGCCGTACGGTCATCGAGGGCCTGGAGGCCGCCGAGTTCGTGGTCACGCAGGACGTGTTCGCGGACACCGAGACGAACGCGTACGCCGATGTCGTCCTGCCCGGCGCGATGTGGACCGAGGCGGAGGGCGTCTTCGTCAACAGCGAGCGCAACCTCACGCTGACCCGGGCCGCCGCGGATCCGCCCGGGGAGGCGATGGCCGACTGGCGGATCATCGCGGAGGTCGCGTGTGCGATGGGGTACGAGAAGGGGTTCTCGTACGACAGCGCCGAGCACGTCTTCGAGGAGATCCGGCGGTTCCACAACCCGAAGACGCAGTGGGACCTGCGCGGTGTCTCCTACGAGCGGCTGCGCCGGACGCCCGTGCAGTGGCCCGCCGCGCGGGAGGACGGTCCGGAGCGCAATCCCGTCCGTTACGTGGGTGAGGACGGGCTGCGTTTTCCGACGGCGAGCGGCCGTGCCGTCTTCTTCGCCCGGCCGCATCTGCCCGCCGCCGAGATGCCGGACGACGACTATCCGTTCGTGCTCAACACCGGGCGGGTGCAGCACCAGTGGCACACGCTCACCAAGACCGGGAAGGTCGCCAAGCTCAACAAGCTGAACGCCGGGCCCTTCGTGGAGCTCCATCCGCAGGACGCGGAGGAGCTGGGGGTCGCGGAGGGCGATCTGGTCGAGGTCGCCTCGCGGCGCGGGCGGGCCGTGCTGCCGGCGGTGGTGACGGACCGGGTGCGGCCGAGCTGCTGTTTCGCGCCGTTCCACTGGAACGACCTGTTCGGCGAGTACCTGAGCATCAACGCCGTGACGAGTGACGCGGTGGATCCGCTGTCGTTCCAGCCGGAGTTCAAGGTGTGCGCGGTGTCGCTGGCGAAGGTGGCGACGCCCTCGCGAGACGCGTCCCCGCACGAGGCCGCGAGCGCCGTGGGCGAGGGACCGGCCGGGGCTCTGACGCCGACGACGGTCACCCCCGCCGGGACCGACCCCTTCGGCCTCCAGCCCTCCCCTCCCCCGGTCCTGTCCGCACAGGAACGCCAGTACCTCACCGGCTTCCTCGCCGGGCTCGGCTCGGGCGCCCCCGGCGTTCCGGTGCTCCCGCCCGACGCGCCCTTCGCCCCCGAGCACGCCCTGTGGGTCAACGGCGTCCTCGCCGGCATGTACTCGCGCTCGGCACCGCCGGCCGCCCCCGCGAGGGAGCCGTCCGGCCGCGAGGTCGTGGTGCTGTGGGCCTCGCAGACGGGGAACGCCGAGGAGTTCGCCACCGCCACGGCCGAGCGGCTGACCGCGACCGGGCACCGTACGACCCTCGTCGGCATGGACGAGGCGGACGTCACCGCGCTCGCCCGCACGGCGGACCTGCTCTTCATCACCAGCACCTTCGGGGACGGCGACGCGCCCGACAACGGCACCGGCCTGTGGGACGCGCTCTCCGGCGAAGGCGCCCCGCGGCTGGAGGGGGTGCGGTACGCCGTGCTGGCCTTCGGCGACTCCTCGTACGACGACTTCTGCGGGCACGGGCGCCGGCTGGACGCGCGGCTCGACGAACTGGGCGGGGTGCGGCTGGCCCCGCGTACGGACTGCGAGCCGGACTACGGGGACTCCGCGGGGGCCTGGCTCGACCACGTGCTCTCGGCGCTGGGCGGTCCGGCCGCCGCCCCCGCCGGCTCCCCGGCCTCGCGACCGGAACCGCAGCCGAAGCCGCGGCCGAAGCCCGCCGCCACGGTCGTCCGGCTCGTCGGCAACCGGCTGCTCAGCCGGCCCGGCGCGGGCAAGGAGGTCCGGCGGTTCACCTTCGACACCAGCGGGACGGACCTGGCGTACGAGGCCGGGGACGCGCTCGGCGTGCGGCCGGTCAACGCACCGGACCTCGTGGCCGAATGGCTGGCGGTGACCGGGCTGGACGGCGGGACGGCCGTCGAGGTGGCCGGTGCCGGCGAGGTGCCGTTCGCCGAGGCGCTGGCCCGGCACCTCGACATCACTAGGATCACTCCGGACCTGCTGCGGTTCGTCGCCGAACGCGCCCGGGACAAGCACGAGTTGCGCAGGCTGCTGCGGCCCGACAACAAGGACGGGCTGGCGCAGTGGTGCTGGGGGCGGCAGGCCGTGGACGTGATCGCCGAGTTCGCGGTGCGGGCGAGCGCCGGGGAGTGGGCCGGGGTGCTGCGGAAGCTCCAGCCGCGGCAGTACTCCATATCGTCCAGCCCGCTGGTCGATCCGCAGCGGGTGTCCCTGACGGTGTCCGTGGTGCGCTACGAGAACCTGCACGGACGTCAGCGCGGCGGGGTGTGCTCGCCGTTCCTCGCCGACGCCGGGGCGGACACCGAGGTGCCGGTGTTCGTGCAGCGCTCGCCGCACTTCCGGCCCCCGGCCGACGCGTCGACGCCGATGGTCATGGTCGGCCCGGGCACGGGCGTCGCGCCGTTCATCGGTTTCCTCCAGGAGCGGCGGGCCCTCGGGCACCGTGCCCCCAACTGGCTGTTCTTCGGCGAGCAGCACCGCGCGACGGACTTCTACTACGAGGACGAGCTGACGGCTCTGCTCGACGAGGGCACCCTCACCCGTCTGGACACCGCCTTCTCCCGCGACCAGCGCAACAAGGTGTACGTACAGGACCGGATGCGCGAGCACGGGCCGGAGCTGTGGCACTGGCTGCACGACGGCGCCCGCTTCTACGTCTGCGGTGACGCCTCCCGCATGGCCAAGGACGTGGACCGGGCCCTGCGGGACATCGCGGTGGCACACGGCGGGCTGAGCGAGGCGGAGGCCGCCGCGTACGTGAAGCAACTGGCGGCGGACAAGCGGTACGTACGGGACGTGTACTGAGCGGGCGGCGACTCCGGACGGTTCCTCGGCGCACGGCGGTTCCTGAGCATGCGGCGGCTCCTTACTCGCCTCACACCCGTCTCTTCACCGCCGTCCGGGCCCGCCTCACCTGCGGCGATTAGCGTCCTGCGGCGTGTACTCGGCAGAAACCGCACTGGTGGTGCCCGGCCCGCGCACGCAGTCGGCGGCGGCCGGGCCGCCGCCCCCGGCCCAGTGGCACCGCGTCCTGACCCTGCTCGCCGACATCAGCCTGCTGATCGGCACCCGTGCCGTGTGGGCGACGGCGGCGGGTCACCGGCCGGCCGTGGCCGTGGTGATCTCGGCGTGCTACGCCTCGATCCTGGCGTCCGGGGTGCTGGCCCTGGTCGTCCGCCGGGAGCGGTCGCTGGCCCGGGTGGACCTGTGCGTGCTGGTGACGGGCGTGACGCTCGCCCTGTGTGCGTGGACCGTGCTGCACCACGGCTCCGACGAGGCTCTGCTCACCACCCAGGCGGCACGCGAAGTGGCCGCGGGGCACCCGGTGTACGGGCAGCCGTGGCCCTGGCTCTTCGGCCACGGCGTGGCCCTCACCCCGACGGTGACCGGGGGCTACGACCTCACCTACGGCTATCCGCCGCTGGCCCCGCTGCTGGCCGTGCCGCTGCTGTGGCTGGGCCACGGCGGTGCCCCGGCGACGGCGGTGAGCACGGGCGCGCTGGTCGCCGGCACGGTCGTGCTGTGGCGGATGCTGCCGGCGCCGTGGCGGTCGGCGGCGACCATGGTGTGCCTGGGCTTCGGGATGCTGCCGTCGTACGCGCGGCTCGGCTACCCGGCGATCGTGGCCCTGGCCCTGCTGGTGCCGGTGGTGGTGCGCTGGCCGCGTACCGGGGCGGGCGGGCGGCTCGGGGCGGTGGGGCTGGCACGGGCCGCGTGTCTGGGGGCGGCGTGCGCGGCACAGCAACTCCCCTGGTTCCTGGTGCCGTTCCTGCTGGCCGGGATCTACGCCGTGCGGCGCGGCGAGCTGGGCGGCCGGGCCGCGGCACTGGTGGTGCTGCGGTTCGCCGGGGCCGCGGCGACCGTGTGGCTCCTCGTCAACACCTACTTCGTCGCCGGCGAGCCGGGCCCCTGGCTGACGGGGATCACCCTGCCGCTGACGCAGGGCGCGGTGCTGCACGGGCAGGGCGCGGTGGACGTCTCGCTGTACCTGACCGACGGCAGCGACCGCCTCGACTGGTACTCCTCCGCGAGCCTGCTGCTGCTCGCCGGCCTGCTCGTGCTGTTCGTGCTGTTCGTCCGTCGGCTGGGGCCGGCCGCGACCGTCCTGCCCTGGTGCGCCTTCTACCTGGCGACCCGCTCGCAGGACGGCTACTACCTGCTGATGACGCCGCTGTGGCTGGCGGCGGCCGTCACCGCTCCCGCGTCGGCGTTCGCCGGGGCGTGGCAGCCCCGTGCGCGCCTGCTGTCCGGGCCGCGGCGCCGCCCGGTCCGGATCGCCCTGATGGTGCTGCTGCTCATGCCCGCGCCGGCCGGTGCCGCCGTGGCGGCCACGGGTGCACCGCCCCTGCGCATGCGGGTCGTCGGAGTCCGCCACCCCGCCCCGGCGACCGTCTCCCGCCTCACCCTCCAGGTCACCAACACGGACGCCATGGCCCTCGCCCCGCACTTCACCCTGACGAGGGGCCAGGGCATGGACCCGTACTGGCGGATCGTCCGGGGTCCGCGCACCCTGCCCGCGCACAGCACCGCCCGTTATGAACTCCGGCCGCCCGAGGGCCGGTTCACCGTGCCCCGGCCGGGTGTCCGGATCCGCCTGCGCGCGTTCACGGCGTCGCCGCAGACCCTGTCGAGCACGGATGTGCAGCAGGCGGTGTGCCGGACGGGCTGACACCGCCGCGGGGCGTCAGCCGATGGCCCGGACGAAGCGCAGGTTCGCGGTGACCGTGGTCAGGCCGCGGATCATGCCCAGCTGGTTCCAGCCCATGCCGAACTGGTCCCGGTCGACGGTGAAGTCCGTCTCCAGCGTGAGTCCCGTGGCGTCCCCGTCCTTCAGGCGGGCGGTGAGGGACAGCGGCCTGCTGACGCCGCGCACGGTGAGCTGACCGACGACGTGCACCTGGTCGCCGTCGCGGAGCTCGGCGCTGCGGGCCGCGAAGGTGATCTCGGGGTGGTGGTCGGCGTCGAAGAAGTCGGCGGACCTCAGGTGGGTGTCGCGCTTGGCGTTCTTGGTGTCGAGGGAGGCGATGTCGAAGGTCAGAGTGCCGACGGCGGACCCGTCGGGCCGGACCTCGCCCGAGCCGCCGATCGCGCCGAAGGTGCCCTTCACGGTGACCAGGCCCCACATGGTCTTGTGCTGGATGCCCACGGTCGAGGCGGTCGTGTCGAGCTGCCACAGTCCGGTTTCCACGGCGACGGTCATGATCCTTCTCCACTCTTGTCGTTCAAATTTGGATGACTGCACGCTAGCGGCTCGTCCAAAATTGAACAACCCCTGTTCCAAATTTGGACGACAGGTACGCTGGGACGCATGGCCGACCACCAGGAGCACTCCGCCGACCTGCCTGAATGCCCGTCCGCCAAGGGCGGCGGACTGCTGCCGGCGGAGCTGCGCGCCTGGATGCTGCTGCTCGCCGCGACGGGGGCGGTGGAGCAGCGGCTGCGCGCGGTCGTGAAGGAGAAGCTGGACGTCTCGCACGACGAGTTCCTGATCCTGTGCCTGCTCGCGGAGCAGCCCGAGGGCGGCCTGCGGATGACGCGCGTCGCGGAGCTCCTGGGCCGCCCGAAGACCCGCCTCACCTACCAGATCGCCTGCCTCCAGCACGCCGGCCTCGTCAGCCGCAGGTCGGTGTGCGGCGACAAGCGCGGCGTCGAGGTCGCCCTCACCGACAAGGCCCGGCGGCTCCTCACCGAGGCCTCCGGCCCGCTCGCCGAGACGGTGACGCGGTCGCTCGCCCGCATCATGGGCCCGGACCAGCGTGAGGCGCTGTCCGCGCTGGTGCCGGACCTCGCCGAGGAGTCCCGCGCGGACTGAGGGAGGTTGGTCCGGCGCCCCGGGCGGCGTTCTCTACACCGTCGTAGAATCCGGGAACACGGGCGCGCCGACGGGCGTTGACCCGGAGACACACCACGTATAAGGAGCCACTTGTTGTCCGCCAGATCGACGGACCCTCCGGGGCACAGTCCCCGACCATTCCGCCACGACATCAGTGATCGCGGCACACGGCGGGATGGTGTGGGATGAGTGCCGCGAACGCCCTCCTGGGCCTGCTCGCCGTGTTCGTGCTGACCGCCGGCACCGGGTACTTCGTCGCCCAGGAGTTCGCCTACGTCTCCGCCGACCGGCTCACCCTCGCGCGTGAGGCCGAGGCCGGGGACAAGAAGGCCGCCCGCGCCCTGCTGGTGCTGGAGCGGCTGTCGTTCATGCTGTCGGGCGCGCAGCTCGGCATCACCGTCACCGGACTGGTCGTCGGCTTCATCGCCGAGCCGTCGGTGTCCGCGCTGCTCAGGCCCGCCCTGTCCGGGCTCGGCCTGCCCGACGCTGCCGTGAGCGGCGTCTCCGTGACGCTGGCCTTCGTCCTGGCCACGGTCGTGCAGATGGTGCTGGGCGAGCTGGCCCCGAAGAACCTCGCGATCGCCGTGCCGGAGCGGCTGGCGAAGGCGCTGGCCCCGTCGACGCTGGCGTATCTGAAGGTCGTCGGCCCTGCCGTCCGCGTCTTCGACAGCGCTGCGAACAAGCTGCTGCGCAAGGCCGGCATCGAGCCGGTCGAGGAGCTGCATCACGGCGCCACGCTGGAGGAGCTCGGCCATCTGATCGGCGAGTCGCACGAGCGGGGCGCGCTGCCCAAGGACACCGCCGCGCTGCTGGACCACGCGCTGGAGTTCTCCGAGCGCACCCTCGACGAGGTGATGGTGCCGCGCGCCGACGCCGTCTTCGTCCGCAAGGACGCCGGCGCCGACGAGGCGGTCGGCCTGATCGCCGAGCACGGCCACTCCAACTACCCCGTCCTCGGCGACCACCCGGACGACATCGCGGGCGTGCTGGGGGTGCGCGAGCTGATGGCACTGCCCGCCGCCCGCCTCGCCGTGGCGAGCGCCGGTGAGGTGGCCCGGCGGCCGCTGCTGCTGCCGGACACGCTCGCGCTGCCGGACGCGGTGAACCGGATGCGGGAGCTGGACGACGAGTTCGCGGTCGTCCTCGACGAGCACGGCGGCGTGGCGGGCATCGTCACGTACGAGGACATCGCCGAGGAGCTGGTCGGCGACATCGCCGACGAGTCCGACAAGGTCACCCTCCTCGCCGTCGCGGACGGCGACGGCTGGCTGGTGGACGCCGGCCGCCGGCTGGACGAGGTGGCGGAGGCCACCGGTGTCGGGCTGCCGGAGGACGACGACTACGACACCGTGGCCGGCCTGGTCGTGGACCGGCTCGGCCGCTTCCCGACGGTCGGCGACCGGGTCAAGGTCGAGCTGCCCGGGGGCGGGCGCGCCGTGATCGACGTCCGCACGCTCGACCGGCACGTGGCCGACCGGGTACGGATCAGCCCGCTCGTGGACGCCGAGGAAGCAGCGGAAGCCGAGGAGATGGCGTGAGTTTCCCGATGGCGGTCTTCGTGACCGTGCTGCTGCTGATCGGCAGCGGCTTCTTCGTGGCGGCCGAGTTCGCGCTCGTCGCCGCCAAACGGCACCGCATGGAGAAGGCGGCGGCCGAGGGGCGGCGGGGCGCCGGGGCTGCCCTGGCCGGTATGCGCGAGCTGTCGCTGATGCTGGCCGGCGCCCAGCTGGGCATCACCGTGTGCACCCTGGGCCTGGGCTCGGTGTCCAAGCCGGCGATCTCGCACGAACTCGACCCGCTGCTGCACGAGCTGGGCCTGCCCAGTGCCGTGAGCTACGGCGTGGCGTTCGCCGTGGCGATGGCCGTGGTGGTGTTCCTGCACATGGTGGTCGGTGAAATGGCCCCCAAGTCATGGGCGATCGCCCACCCGGAGCGCTCGGCGATGCTCCTCTCCCCGCCGTTCCGGGCCGTGGTGCGGGCCGTACGGCCGCTGATCCGGCTGCTCAACGCGGCGAGCAACGCGCTGGTACGGCTGTGCCGGGTGGCCCCGCGCGACGAGCTGGCCTCGGCGCACGACCGGGAGCAGCTGACGCACCTGGTGGCGGAGTCCGAGCGGCTGGGCCTGATCAGCGCGACCGATTCGGAGCTGCTGACCCGCTCGCTGACCGAGCCGGAGACCCCGGTCGCGGCGCTGCGGATCCCGGCGGCGGAGCTCACCTGGGTCGAGGGCGGCACGGACGTCGAGGCGCTGCTGCGGCTGGCCGCCGGCCTCGACCGCACCCGGCTGCTCGTCCGGGAGAACGGCACCGTCCTGGGCTCGGTCCACGCCCGTGACGCCCTGGTCGCCCGGGCCCGGGGGCGGGCCACGACCGCCCGCGAACTGGCCCGTCCGGTGCCCGAGCTGACGGAGGCGACGACGGTCGCCGACGCGATCGAGGTGCTGCGCCGCCGCCGGTCCTCCCTGGCCGTGGTCCGTGACAGCGCCGGCCGGCTCACCGGCCTGGTCACCCTGGACGACCTGCTGGCCCGGCTGATGCAGCCGGCCGCGGCGGCCTGACGGAGCGGAATCCGAACCTCCAGCCAATCTGCACACCGTTCGCAAGGACGCCGGAGGACGGCACGCCGGGCGCCAAGTCCGTGACAGGGCATGGGAATTTGGCGTCGAAGTGCCCGCTTCGGGATTCGGGGCGCAATACACGTGCGTGCGACAGGGCGACGGGGTGTGTGAAGGATTGGGCGCATTTCGTGAACCCATGGTCATGGCGGTGAAGACGGTCGTCGCAATGCCCGGCGCGACGTCGGCGAGCGGTTGGCCCTCTGCTCCGCGGAATGCTTTGATCCTGCGCACGGCGGAGCCCCCGGGGAGGAATCCCGGGTTCCCGGAATCCCGCGATCACCCCGTGCTCACCGCTTTTTTGCGGACATTCACGCGAAGGGAAACACCCCATGAACCTCACCCCTCAGGTCGACAGCGCCGAGCTCTCCGACGCAGACCTGGACAACGTCTCCGGCGGCATGGCGGGCGGCGCCTCCGTGAGCCTCGTGGGCAGCCTCTCCAGCGGCCTGGTCGAGCCCCTGACCGCGGGCGTCTGCGCCGACCTCCAGGGGGCCCTGTCGCCGGAGGGCGGGGCGGCGTCCGGGAGCGCGGGCGTGCACACGACGTCGCTCTGACGACATCCGCGCGAAGGGCCCCGGGAAGCGATTCCCGGGGCCCTTCGCCATACCCAGGACTTTCCCTCGTGGTCACAAAATTGGGGAATTCGCGAAGCTCGTGACGGAATTCTGGACAGGACGGGGGTGGGTAACACCGCGGCACGGGATGGCGCAGACTTACACGGACCCCCCAGACCCGGCTGTGAAGCGATAGGACAAACCCGTGAAAACCGACTCGACCCGCACCGAAGAACTGCCGATCTACGAGAGCCTCATACGCGAACGTGGTGACGTCGTGGAGGAGGCTCGCGTGGTCGCCGAAGAGACGCAGCACCAGATGAGCCAGGCCCTGAACGGGGTCGCCGCGACCCCGCACGAGACCGGCGCGCCCTGATCCCGGGGGCTCTCGGACCCCCCGCCGCGCTGACGCTCCCGACCGGGGCCGTCATCCGTCGAGCGGGTCGTGTCCCCAGTTCATCAGGGAGTGCCGCCACCGTGAGTCCCGTACGTCCCCGGAGGGCCGCTGGGCCAGGTGGCGGCGGACGTAGCCGACGACCTTGCGCATGTGCTGGTAGTCGTCGTCCGTGAGGTCGCCCTTCTTGGCGCGCAAGATCGCCACGATCCGCCGGCCGGAGGCGTGTCCGGTGGACTCACCCCCGTCCTGGTGCTGACCGGCGCTCTGCGAGTCGTCGGACTCCAGCCATTTCTCCAGGTCGGCCGGTGTCATGTTCACCAGCTCACGGAAGTCGCTCCAGGTCTCCTCACGCTGCTCGCCGTCCACGCCGCCTCACTTCTTCTTCTCGAGCGCGGACGGTTTGTGCACCGCGGTCCTGCCGGACTTGTCGCTGCGCACTTCGTACTGCGGGTCGTCCGGCGAGGCGTCGACGGTGCGGCCCGACGCCTCGGTCCGCTCGGTGATCTCCCGCTCGACCTCGCCCTCGGTCCGGCTGCCGTGACTGCTCCAGGTGACCTTGTCGCCCTTCTTCGGTTTCCCGCCCTCGCTGCGGCCCTTCGTCATGCCGGTGCTCCCTCGTGGAGAAGTGTGCGGTTCTCTCCAGCGTGCGGGCTGAGCGGTCAGGGCGCAGCTCGACGGGCAGCGGGGGCAGAGGTGCCGAAGGCCCACGCCATCCCGGGTTCGGTGACACAGCGGAAGGTCCGCCGAACGGTGGGTGTGCACAGCGCGGTCATGACCAGGGCGGCCACCAGGGTGGCGGCGACAACGCCGGCGGGCCCGCGGACCCAGGCCGGCTCGTACCAGCCCCAGTGTTTGGCGGCCTGCGCGACGAAGCCGTGCAGCAGATAGCCGGACAGGGTGCCGGTGCCCAGCACGGTGAACCAGGTCCGGCGCCCGGGCACCCAGGCGAGGAAGCAGGCGACCAGGACGGACGAACAGCCGAAGGCGGCGAGCGTCATCACGGGCCCGTACCAGACCGGGGCGGCCAGTTCCGCGGCGCTGTCGGCGTGGAAGAACCACGCGTAGTTCATCCGCGGCACCGCCCAGTACGCCACGCCCAGCGCACAGACGGCGACCGGCACGGCGAGGATCCGCACCTCGCGCCGTCTCACCAGCCGGAAGTGCTCCGGCCGCAGCAGCAGACCGAACACGAAGTACGGCAGGAACTGAAGCGTGCGCTGGAGATCCAGGTCATGGCCGAGGGACGGTGAGAGTGTCGCCAGCATCGCGACGACGAGGGCCGTCGGCAGCGGCCACCGCACATGCCCCCAGAGGGGCGTCGTCAGCCGCCAGACGAACAACGCCGCGAGGAACCAGGTCAGATACAGGGGGTCCAGCAGGCTGACCGGACGGTCCGGGTCCTGGCTGGTCCACCGGGTGAACAGGGTGTACGCCGTCTCGAACACCACATACGGCACGGCGACACCGGTGACCAGGCGTTTGAGGCGCCCCGGGCTTCCGTCGAAGGTGCGTGAGAAGTAGCCGGAGACGATGATGAACGCCGGCATGTGGAAGGCGTAGACGAGCATGTACAGGGCGGTGACGGCCCTGCTGCCCGGCCGCAGCGGCTCCCAGGCGTGTCCCACGGCCACCAGGACGATCGCCAGGTACTTGGCGTTGTCGAAGAACGCGTCCCGCTGCCGCGCCGGGCGGGGCGCCGCGTCGTGCTCTTCCGTCTGCGTGACCCGGGTCGCTTCGGTGCCCGGGCGGACGGTGGTCAGCGTGTCACTCACGGCACCCTCCCGGAACGATTGGAGGCGTGGGGGCCTCTTCCGACCGGGAGTAAGGGGGTGGCGAGTGCGCAGAACATCGCCCGCACCCTAATCACAGGGCCGTGCTGTCGTTCAACTCGTAACGGAGGTGGCTCGCTTCGGGTCATGCCCCGGTATACGTACCGGGGCGGGCGATCGTCTCCCGGAGGGCGACGGTGAGCGGGTGCCGGGGGTCGGTCAGCACCCGTCGGACCGGCCCCTGCTCGACGAGTTCACCGGCGTCCAGCACGGCGATGCGGTGGGCGACCGACGCCGCGTCCAGGTCGTGGGTGATGAGCACGAGGGCGAGGTCGTCGCGGTCGCGGACCAGTGCGCCGAGCAGGTCGAGGATGGCCCGGCGGGTGACGGTGTCGAGGCCGGAGGTGATCTCGTCGCAGACCAGGACGCGGGGGTGGGCGAGGAGGGCGCGGGCGAGGGCGGCGCGCTGGAGTTCGCCGCCGGAGAGTTCGCCGGGGCGTCGGCGGGCCAGTTCCTCCGGCAGGCCGAGGCGCTCCAGGGTGGCGGACGCCTCGTCCGTCGCCGCCCGTTCCCCGGCACCGCGCAGCCGTACCGCCGTGCGGGCCACCTGCGGCAGGACGGGCCGGTGCTCGTCGAAGGCGGCGCGGGCGTCCTGGAAGACGTACTGCACGGCGGCGAGTCGGTCGCGGCCGCGGTGGCGCAGGCTGCGCGGGAGCGGCGTGCCGTCGAGCAGGATCTCGCCGGCGTGGTCGCGGTGGAGGCCGGCGAGGCAGCGGGCCAGCGTGGTCTTGCCGCTGCCGGAGCGGCCGACCACGGCCAGGCACTCGCCGGGGTGGAGCGCGAGGTGCGGGACGCGCAGCACGGTGTTCCTCCGGTCGTGCACGGCGGTCAGGTCCCGAACCTCCAGGGCGGGTTGCCGGGCGTCGCCGCTCGCCGCGTCCTGTGGCTCTGCCCGCTGTGAGTCGAGCAGCCGTCGGGTCCACGCGTGGCGGGGCACCGCCCACAGCCGCGCCACGGGCCCCGACTCCACGACCCGTCCCGCGCGCATGACGAGGACTTCGTCGGCGAGGGCACGGACGACGTCCAGGTCGTGGCTGAGCAGGACGACCGCGATGCCGCGGGCCGCGACGGCCGCGAGCTGGTCGACGACACGGCTCTTGGTGAGCGCGTCCTGGCCGGTGGTGGGTTCGTCGGCGACGATGACGCGGGCGCCGAGCAGCAGGGCCTGGGAGAGGACGACGCGTTGCTGCTGACCGCCGGAGAGCTGGTGCGGGTGGCGGCGCAGCAGGGCTTCGGCGTCCGGGAGCTGGGCGTCGGACAAGGCCCGCAGGACCAGTTCGCGGGCCGCGCTGCGGCGTTCGCGGCGGGGCAGGTGGCGTACCCGGGGGCGGGCGATGTCGTCGAGCAGGGCGCTGACGCGGCGGGCCGGGTTGAGGACGGCTGCGGGGTGCTGCGGCACGTATCCGACCGGGCCGTCCCCGGACCTGCGCACCTCCCCCGTGACCCGGGCACCGGCCGGGTACTCCCCCAGCAGCGCCAGGCCGGTGGTGGTCTTGCCACTGCCGGAGGCGCCGACCAGGGCGGTCACGCGGCCGGGGAGCACGCGCAGGTTCACGCCGTCGACGATCGCGCGGCCGTCGATCTCCACGCGCAGGTCGCGGATCTCGGCGACGATGTCAGCCGCTTCCGTCTCTTGGTTCACGCGCGCCGTCCCTTCCTTCCGTTGCTCTTCTCCAGCGCGGCGTCGAAGAGCAGGTTGGTGCCCGTCGTGAGGGCGACGATCAGCAGGGCGGGCACGACCACGGCCCAGGGCTGTACGAAGAGGCCGGTGCGGTTGCGGTCGACCATGACCGCCCAGTCGGCGGCGTCCGGGGCGACTCCCACGCCGAGGAACGCGGCCGTCGACACCAGGTACAGCACGCCGGTCAGCCGGACGCCTGCGTCGGCGGCCAGTGTGCGCAGGGCAGAGCGGCCGACGTAGCCGACGGCGACGCGCCACCACGTCTCGCCCTGCATGCGCAGCGCCTCCACCGCGGGCCGGGCCGCCGCCTCGGCCGCCGCGGCCCGTACGATCCGGGCGGCGTCGGGCACGTTCACCAGCGCGACGAGCAGCGCGAGCCCGGCGGCACCCGGCGAGAACACGGACGCCACGAGCAGGATGAGCAGCAGCGACGGTACGGCGAGCAGCACGTCGAGGGGCCGCATCAGCAGTTCCTCCAGCCACCGTGCGTGGGTGACCGCGCTGACGAGTCCGACCGGCAGCGCGACCAGATAGGCGAGGGTGGTGGCGGCGAGTGCGGTCAGCACGACCGTACGGCCGCCGTGCAGCACCTGCCGCCAGACGTCCCGGCCCACGAAGTCGGTGCCGAGCCAGTGGCCGTCGCCGAGGGTGAAGGAGGGGGCGCGCGGGCCGGGTTCACCGGCGAACAGGGGGCCCAGGAGGGCGAGGAGCAGCGGGACCGCGACGATGGCGAGGCCGAGGAGAAACCGGCGCGTGGCGCTCACGCCGCCACCCCCGCCCGGGGCGTCAGCCGGTACGCCACCACGTCCGCGCCCAGATTCAGTACGACGGTCAGCACGCCGAACACCACCGCCAGCCCCTGCACCACCGGCACGTCCCGCTCGGCGACGGCGTTGAGGAGGACCGTTCCGAGGCCGGGGATCACGAACAGCGCCTCCACGACGATGACCCCGCACAGCAGCCAGTCGACGGTACGGGCGAGTTGCTGGGCTGCCGGGGCGAGGGCGTTGGGCAGGGCGTGGGTGTAGCGGACGCGGGCGCTGGGGACGCCGTAGCGGCGGGCGTGGGCGGCGTAGGGCGAGGCGAGGGCGTCGACCATGCCGGCGCGGACCAGCCGGGAGAGGGAGCAGACCGGGCGGGAGAGCAGGACCAGCACGGGGAGGACGAGGACGGCCGGGTGGCCGAGCAGGTCGGTGCCGTAGCCCACCGCGGTGGGCGGCAGCCAGGCCAGTTTCAGCGCGAACACCGTCACCAGCAGCACACCGAGGGCGAACTCGGGTACGGCGTACACGGCGAGCGTGGCGGAGCTGACCAGCCGGTCGATCAGCCGCCCCTCGTGACGGGCGGCGAGCACGCCGAGCCCGAAGCCGAGCGGGACGAGCAGGGCCAGGGTGAGCGCGGCCAGCAGCAGGCTCGGGCCAAAACCGTCGGCGATGTACCGGGCCACCGGCCGGCCGGAGGTCAGGGACGTGCCGAAGTCGCCGTGCAGCAGGCCCGTCGCCCAGTCCGCGAGACGTTCGTGGGCGGGCCGGTCCAGGTCCATGGCCTCCCGGATCGCGGCGATGCGCGCCGGGTCGGGCTGGTCGCCCGCGAGGGCCACCGCCGCGTCGCCCGGCAGCGCCTCGGTGAGCGCGAAGACCAGCAACACGACGGCCACGGTCTGCACGGCACCGAGGAGCAGCCGCCGGGCCACGAAGGAGCGCAGACCGCTCACGCCAGCCAGACCTTGTCGAAGCGGGCCCAGTCGAGGGTGTTGGCGGGGGCCTTCGTCTCGACTCCCTTGACGTTGCGGGCCGTTCCGAGGATCCAGTCGGCGAAGCCCCAGATCAGGAAGCCGCCCTCGGTGTACAGGCGGCGCTGCATGCGCTCGTAGACGGCGGCCCGCCCGGTCTTGTCGCGGGTGGACTGGGCCTGCTGGTAGAGGGCGTCGAAGTCCTTGTGCTGCCACTTGGTGGCGTTGGTGGTGGAGTCGGTGAGCAGCCGCTGGGAGATGTGGGCCTCGATGGGCATGGCGCCGGAGCGGTAGCAGCACAGGGTGCCGCCGTCGAGGATGTCGCTCCAGTAGGAGTCCTTGCTGCCCATCTTCACGTCGATGGTGACACCGGCTTTGGCGGCCTGGTCGCGGAAGATGCTCGCGGCCTCGGTGAAACCGGCGGCGACGGCCGAGGTGTCCAGGGTGACCTTCAGTTTTTCGGCACCCGCCTGCTTCAGCAGGCGACGGGCGCGGTCGAGGTCCTGCTCGCGCTGCGGCAGGCCGTCGGCGTAGTACTCGTAGCCCTTGCCGAACAGGTCGTTGCCGACCTCGCCCGCGCCGGACAGGGCGCCGTCGACGAGTTCCTTCCGGTCGGCGATGAGGTAGAACGCCTCGCGCACCCGCTTGTCGTCGAAGGGCGGCCGGTCTGTCTTCATGCAGAACGCCTGCATGGCGCTGTTGCGGAGCCGGACGATCTCGATCCGGCCCCGGCCCTCGTGGGCGCGGGCGGTGGTGGGGTTGAGCTCGTGGGCGTACTCGACCTGGCCGGCGAGGAGGGCGTTGACGCGCGCGGACTCCTCGTTGGCGACGACGAATTCGAGCTCGTCGAGGTGCGGGGTGCCGTCCCAGTAGTCCTCGTTGCGGCGGAAGACGGCGGAGCGGCCGGGCGCGAAGGAGACGAAGCGGAAGGGGCCGGAGCCGATCGGCTTCTTGTCGAAGTCGGTGCCGGTGGCGTTCCCGGGGACGATGTACGCGCCGAACGCGGCCAGGATGTTGGGGAATTCGGCGGTCGGCCGCTTGAGGACGAACTCGATGGCGCGCTCGCCCGTCGCGCGGCTGGCGTCGAGGTCGATGGGTTCCAGGGATGCCTTGGCGCGGAAGGCCTGCTTCGGGTCGGCGATGCGGCGGTAGCTGTAGAGGACGTCCTTGGCGGTGACCGGCCTGCCGTCGTGGAAGGTGGCCTCGCGCAGGGTGACCTGCCAGCGGTCGAGGGTCTTGTTCGACTCCCACTTCGTGGCGAGGCGGGGCTGGGCGGAGAGGTCGGCACCGTAGTCGGCGAGCTTGTCGTAGAGGGCCTTGGCGCGGGCGACGTCGGCGAACAGGTTGGCCAGGTGCGGGTCGAGGGTCTCGCCGGCCCCGCCTCCGGCGAAGGCGGCGCGCAGCCGTCCGCCGCGCTTCGGGGTTCCGCCGCTGCCGCTGTCCGCCTTGTCGTCGGTGCCGCCGCCGCAGCCGACGAGGGCGAGGGCGGCGGCGCCGGTGCCGGCGGCGAGGAAGCCGCGACGGCGCAGGCCGGGGAAACGTTCGTCGTTCATGACTGGTCCTTCGGGTCAGAGGGTGCAAAGGCGCGCGACGACGTGCAGCCGGTCCGCGTCCGTGGTGGTGCCGGGCAAGTCGCCTTGCTGCCAAGGGGGGTCGGTGCGCGGGCCCGGGCCGTCGTGGAGTTCGAGCACCTCGAAGCCGTGCGCGGCGAGGAAGTGCCGCAGCTCCTGCGGGAACAGCAGCCGCCAGGCGGAGCGCTGCTCGACGGGCGGGGATGTGTCGTTGGTGGTCCAGACGCGGGTACGGCGCAGGAGCTGGGCGGTCCGGTCCACCGTCAGCGTGGTGGTGGACCGGTAGGTCCTGCCCTGCCAGGTGAACTCGTTGACGGTGGAGCGGTCGAGCAGGTCGGTGCGGCCCAGGAAGTAGGCGCCGTTGCGCATCTCCGCGACGAGCAGGCCGTCCGGTGCGAGGGCTGTGCGGCAGGAGGCGAGGAAGCCGTCGAGCTGGTCGTTGGTGTGGCAGTACAGCGGGGAGCTGTCCAGGCAGACGACGGCGTCGAAGCGGCCGAGGTCGAAGCCGTGCAGGTCGGCCCGGACGTACCGGGGACCGGGATGGTGGGTGCGGGCGTGGGTGAGCATCGCCTCGGAGAGGTCGGCGCCGGTCACGGTCCGGCCGGCCGCGTGCAGGGCGGCGGCGTCGCGGCCGGTTCCGCAGCCCATGTCGAGTACGCGCGGCCCGGCTCCGTGGCGGCGCAGGCAGTCCTCCGTCCAGCGTGCGGCAAGGAGCTCGGTGTCGGGGAAACGGGCCTCGTACAGCGCGGGGTTGTCGGTGAGGAGGTTGCCGCTCGTCATGCTCTGCTCCTCTGCCCCGCCGGGGCGGGGACGTCCGGGGCCGGGCTCGCGGGCAGGGCGCCGAGCCGGTGCAGCCAGGCCACACCGAGCGCGGAGGCGAGGCCGAAGAGCGCGCAGCACACCCACGGCAGCCACGCGGCGCCCTGTTCACCGGTGTCCATCGCCCAGCCGACTACGGTGTTGCCGAGCGCCGCTGCGACGCCGGAGACGACGTAGAAGATCCCGAAGTACGTGCCGGTCAGCTCGGGGCGGCCGAAGCCGGGGATCAGCTCCATCACGAAGGGCTGGGCGACCATGACGCCGATGTACAGCAGCAGGGCGCCGGCCAGGACGGGCACGACACCCGGCAGGAAGGCCGACGGCAGGAAGGCCAGCCCCATCACCGTGAGCCCGAGGGCGATCCAGCGCCCTCTGCTGCCACGGGTTTTGAGGCTCCTCGTGATCCGCAGTTGCAGCGTCAGGTTGGCCACCGTGCCGACGAGGAAGACGATGCCCGCCGCCCCGTCCCAGCCGGTGGCTTCCCTCGCCCCGTCCGGCAGCAGCAGATAGAGCTGGTTCTCCAGGGTGAACATGCCGACCATGGCGAGCGCGAAGGCCAGGAACGCCCGGTTGCCGAGCACCTCCCGCCAGTCCCCGAGGACACCGCTTCCGCTGGGCTCCACCTTCCGCGCGGGCAGGACGAGGGCCTGCGCCACGGTGAGGACGGCGAAGATGGCGGCGGCGGTGAGCGCGGAGGTGCGGAAGTCGACGAGCAACAGGGCGCTGCCCAGCAGCGGGCCGATCAGGGCGCCGGTGGTGGCGAAGACGTTGAACAGGGCGAACGCCTCGGCCTTGTCCTCCCCCGCCTCCTGGGCGAGATAGGCGCGCACGGCCGGGTTGAACAGGGCCCCGGCGACTCCGCTGAGCACGGAGGCGGCGAGCAGCACCGCCAGCCCGTCGCCGAGCGCGAACAGCGCGAATCCGAGGGTGCGCAGGGCGCACCCGGCGATGATGACGCCGCGCGCGCCGAGCCGGTCGGAGGCGGAGCCGCCGATGATGAACAGGCCCTGCTGGCTGAGGTTGCGCACCCCGAGGACGATGCCGACGACCGCCGCCGACAGGCCCAGGTTCTCGGTGAGGTGGGTGGCGAGGTAGGGGATGAGCAGGTAGAAGCCGGTGTTGACGCCGAGCTGGTTGACCAGCAGGAGCCGCACGGCGAGGGGGAAGCGCTTCATCTCACGCCACGTCTTCAACGACAGCCACCTCCTCGACGCCCAGGCCGGGACGGTCGGCAGCGCGTACGACGCCGTCGGTGCCGCCGATCCCGGTCCACGGGTCGCGGGCGAGCAGCAGATGCCCGTCGAGGTCGGCCCAGCGGGCCCGGTCGGCCAGGTGGACGGCGGGGGCGAGGCCGAGGCTGCTGGCGGTGAGGCAGCCCAGCATCAGGGCGGTGCCGCTGCCCTCGACGGCCTCGGCGATGCGCAGGGCCGCGTGCACGCCGCCGCACTTGGCGAGCTTGACGTTGACGCCGTGGACCCGTCCGGCGAGGCGGCGGACGTCGTCCAGGCCGACGGCGTCCTCGTCGGCGATGACGGGCAGCGTTGCGCGTTCCGCGAGGGCGGCCAGGGCGTCCGGGTCGCCGGGGGCGACGGGCTGCTCGACGGCCTCCACGCCGAGGTCGGCGAAGCGCGGCAGCAGGGCGTCCGCCTGCGCCACGGACCAGGCGCCGTTGGGGTCCAGGAGCAGCCTTGCCCGGGGCGCGGCGTCGCGGATGACGCGGACGCGCTCGATGTCGTCCTCGGGGTCGGGGGCGCCCGCCTTGACCTTCAGGACCGCGAAGCCGCTCACGGTGAGCCGCCGGGCCTCGGCGGCCGCATGGCCGGGGTGGGTGATGCCGATGGTGCGGGCGGTGGCGACGACGGGCGGTGCGGCGGCTCCGAGCAAGCGGTGGACGGGGACGCCCGCCCGCTTGCCCGCCAGGTCGAGCAGCGCCGACTCGACGGCGGCGGTGACCGCGGGCGGCACGTCACCGAGAGGCGGCTCCCCCACCCGCAGGGCCTCCAGAGCACTCTCCGGATCGGGAAAGCGGCCCAGGTCCACGGCGGTGAGGGTCCGCAGCAGCGTCTCGGTGCCGAGTCCGTAGTACACGCTGGTGACGGCCTCGCCGTGACCGCGCAGTCCGTCGTGCTCGACGGTCAGCCACACGGCGTCGCGTGCGGCCATGGTGGAACGGGAGATGCGCAGCGGCTCGGCGAGTTCGAGGCGTACGGTGCGCAGGCTGGACTTCACGGGCTCTCTTCCTGGAGGGCGGGGGTGGTGAGCGGGTCGCTGACGCGGGTGCAGCGGGCCCAGCCGGCGGCCTCCGCCGCGTGCGGGTGCGGGATCTCGACGGGCCGGGTGGCCGCGGTGGCCGGGTCGAGGCCGTGGGCGGTGGTGAAGTCGTCGTCGTAGACCGTGCCGAGGTAGCGGTGCGGGCCGTCGGGGAAGACGGTGGCGACGACCGCCCCGGGGTGGACGCGGGCGGCCCAGGCGGCGACCCGGGCGGCGGCGCCGGTGCTCCAGCCGCCGCTGACGAAGGCGCCGCGCGCCAGCCGGCGGCAGCTGTCCACGGCCTCGGCGGGGCCGATCCAGTGGACCTCGTCGAAGGCGTCGTAGGCGACGTTGCGCGGGTGGATGCTGCTGCCCAGGCCGCGCATCAGCCGGGGCCGGGCGGGCTGGCCGAAGATGGTGGAGCCGGTGGCGTCGACGCCGATGAGGCGCAGGGCGGGCCAGTGCCGCCGCAGCGGGCCGATGATGCCGGCGCTGTGGCCGCCCGTGCCGACGCTGCACACCAGGATGTCGAGGTGGTCGAGCTGGACGGCGAGTTCGGCGGCCAGGGAGGCGTAGCCGGCGGTGTTGTCGGGATTGTTGTACTGGTCGGGCCAGTAGGCGCCGGGCAGTTCGGCGAGCAGTTCCCGCAGCCGGGCCAGGCGCGCGGCCTGCCAGCCTCCCTGCGGCTCCGGCCGGTCCACGACCTCCAGCCGCACTCCGTGGGCGCGCAGCAACTGCCGCATGGACGGCTCCAGTTCGCTGTCGCCGACCAGCACGATCGGATGGCCGAGGGCCTGTCCGGCGAAGGCGAGGCCGATGCCGAGGGTGCCGGAGGTGGACTCCACCACCGGGGCGCCGGGCAGCAGTTCGCCGCGGTCGCGGGCGCCCAGCAGCATGGACACGGCGGCGCGTGCCTTCATCCCGCCCGCCGCGAGCCCTTCGAGCTTGGCCCAGAAGCCGGGCTGCGAACCCGGCAGGTCCGCGGTGATGCGGGCCAGAGGGGTACGGCCGACCAGGGAGAGCAGTTCCCGTCGCGCGGCGGGCCGGAGCGCGGTGGCGGTCATCGCCCGCCTCCCGGACAGGAGCCGTCGTAGCGGTGCAGCACACCGGGGCCGCCGTCGAGCCAGAAGAACGGGTAGGGCTCCGCGCACACCGCGCTGACGCCGTGTCCGAGGAAGCGGGGCAGGACGGCGCTCCCGGTCTGGGCGAACATGACCAGCTGCTTGCCGTGCGCCAGTGCGTGGTGCCGCAGTGGTTCGAAGGTGCCGTTGCCCAGGGTCATGCCGGAGACGAGCAGCGCGTCACAGGGGCCGGCCGCGGCGAGCGCGTCGGTGACGACCGGCTCGCCCCACTCGGTCTCGCCGCCCTTGAGATCGCAGGGGACGTAGCGCAGACCGCGCGAACGCAGCGTCTCCAGCAGGGAGTTGACGACGCCCACCACGAGCACCGTGGCGCCGGGCGGCAGGTCGAGCAGGCCGACGACGGCCTGGGCACGGGCCCGGGACTTCTCCAGCGAGGACCCGGCGGGCAGCGGGAGGGTCCCGGCCCCCTGGGCGGGGGTGTGCGGCAGGACGTGCATCAGGTAGGCGTCGAGGGCCGCCACGCGCACCGGCGGCAGCGGGTGCTCCAGCAGTCGCGCCACGTCCGCGCCCACGCAGTCCTCGACGGCGCTGTCCGGCAGTGCCCCGGGCTCGACCGCGCAGGAGCCGACGGCCTCGGCCAGGCGCAGGCTGAGCACCTCGTTGCGGTAGCCGGTGCCGCGCCCGTCGTGCCGTACGGCCTGCCGGGTGGTGAAGGCGACGGCGATGCGCTGGGTGGCCGGGTCGGGTCCGAGGGCACCCGCGCGCACCCGGTCCACGAGGTCGTCGTACGACACTCCGGAGGTCGCGGTGGTCATCGGATCACCAGCCCGGCGCGCAGCCCGTCCAGCAGGCTCTCGACGCGCTCGCGGGCACCGGGCCCGTCGGCGTCACCGGCCATGACGTGTCCCAGGTACTCGTTGTTGCTGCCGGCCGCCTTCACTGCCTTGCCGGGCTCGGCGAGTTGCGCCTCCAGCACCCCGGGCAGGTCCCGGACGCCGCTGCCGTCCAGCGCTTCGAGGGTGCCCGAGGACTCCGGCACCAGGAAGCCGATCGCGGCGCTGCGCAGGCCGGTGTCGACGCGCCGCAGGTCGGGGGCGCGGCCCAGGGCGACGTCCACGAAGGCGGCGGCGAGGTCGATTCCGGTGACATGGCGTATGAGTTCGGTGATGCGGTTCCCGGCGGGCCGGGGGTTGACCTCGACCACGCGCGGACCGGCGGAGGTCAGCTTGATCTCCGTGTGCGCCACGACCCCGTCGGTCAGACCGAGGGCCTTGAGCGCGGCCAGTGCGGTCTGCTCGGCCGCCTCGGTCGCGCCGGGCGGCAGAGCCGCGGGGAACATGTGGCCGGTCTCGACGAAGGCGGGCGCGCCGCCGACGCTCTTGTCGGTCACGCCCACCACCTGGACCGCGCCCGCGTGCGACACCGTCTCGACGCTGACCTCGGGGCCGTCCAGCAGTTCCTCCAGCAGCACCACGGGCGTCCGCCGCTGTCCGCGTGCGTTGACCGGGAAGTCGGCCAGGGCCCGGCAGGCGGCGGCGAGTTGGGCCTCGTCGTCCACGCGGCGCACGTACATGCCCGCGCACAGGTCGACGGGCTTGACGACGAGCGGGTAGCCGATCTCCCGTGCGGCCCGCGCGATGTCGGCCCACTCCTCGCGCACGGCGAAGCGCGGTCCGGGCACCCCGGCGTCGTCGAGGACGCGGCGGGTGGCGTCCTTGCGGCAGGCGTTCTCCACGGCCTCGGGACCGGGGCCGGGCAGACCGAGGCGCCCCGCGATCCGGGCCACCGTCGGCAGGTAGTAGTCGCAGGAGGTGACGACCCCGTCGAAGCCGAGGACCCCGTGCAGCCGCTCGACCTCGGGCAGCAGCGCCTCGATGTCGTTGGTGTCGGCGGTGATGACGTGGCGGGCGCCGAGCAGCGGATGGGCCGTGCCCTCCGGCGCGGAGCGCAGGTAGTGGTGCAGGTCGCGGGTGAGGAACGTGAACGCGTGCCCGTTCTCCCGGATCGCCCGCGGCAGCAGTCTGCTCATGGACCCGACCCAGCTCTCGACCACCACCAGATGAGCCACAACTCCCCTTTCGTAACGGTGGGTTCAAGGTGTGAGGGCAGCCCGGCGGGCCCTCCGGGGGGAGGGTTCCGGGTGTTGCCGCCAGAGACGTTATCGATAATCATTTTCATTGTCATCTGATTGGGCGAAGATCTCTTGGAGACCCCCTTGACCCGTCCCGCACGCCACACCGCGCTCGTGTGCGCCCTCGCGGCTGCTACCGCCCTGCTCCCCGCCGCCCCCGTCCAGGCGGCCGAGCCGCCTTCCCCGCTCCGCTTCACGTCCTGCTCCGGCTCCGTCCCCCGGCCGGCCGCGCCGGAGCGCGTCGAGTGCGGGCGGCTCAGCGTGCCGCTCGACTGGCACCGCCCCTCGGGGCCGCGCATCGAGGTGGCGGTCTCCCGGGTCCGCGCCTCGGGCACGCCCGCCGAACGGCGCGGCATCCTGCTGGTCAACCCGGGCGGCCCGGGCGGCTCAGGGCTCCCCTACGCGGTCACCAAGCGGGCCAAGCTCCCCGAGAGCGTGCGGCGTGCGTACGACGTCGTCGGCTTCGACCCGCGCGGCGTCGGGCGGAGCACCCCCGTCACGTGCGGCCCGATGGGCGGCCTTTTCGACAGTCCGGGCAACGACCCGGTGCCCGCGGGAGCCCGGGCGGAACGCGCGTACCTGGCGTCCCTGCGCGCCCTGGCCGACGACTGCGCCACGCACGCGGGTCGCCTGCTGCCGTACCTGTCCACCGAGCAGACGGCGTACGACATGGAGGCGATACGCGCGGCCCTCGGCGAACCGCGGACGAGCTTCCTCGGCGTCTCCTACGGCAGCTACCTCGGCGCGGCCTACACCGCCCGCTTCCCGCACCGCGTCGGCCGGATGGTGCTCGACAGCGTGGTCGGCCCCGGGGACTGGTACGACTTCGACGTGCTCCAGAGCCGGGCCCTGCTGCGGCAGCGCGACACCTTCTTCGCCTGGACGGCCGCCCACGCCGGGCGCTTCGGCCTGGGCGGGACACCGGCCGCGGTGCGGGACTCGTATCTGCGCGTACGCCGGGAGCTCGCCGCGCGGCCGGTGGCGGGCTTCGGTCCGGCGGAGTTCGACCGCGCCGTGTACCGCGCCCTGGGCCGCACCGAACGCTGGGCGGGTCTCGCGGACGGGCTGCGCGGCCAGTTGACGGACGGCGACCCGGACGGCCTGCGCCCGGACGGCGCCTTCGACAGCGCCGACTCCCGCAATTACGAGGCGGCCAACCGCGTCGTCAAGTGCGCCGACGGGCCCGCTCCCAGCCCCCGCGACATCCTCGCGGACATCCGCAGCACCCGCCGCCTCGATCCGCAGCCGGTGCTGACGGGCATGGAGGCGAGCGCCTGCGCCTACTGGCACCACCGGCCCGGCCGCCGTACCCCGCTCGGCAGCCCGGACGCGCCCCCGGTCCTCCTCGTCGCCTCCGCGCACGACCCCGTCACGCCGATCGAGGGCGCCCGCCGCCTCCAGCCCCTGCTGCCCGGCTCACGCCTGGTCACCCTCGACGACGACTACTCCCACGGCGTGTTCGCCAGCCGCGGCGACGCGTGCGTGGACGACACCGTGGCGGCCTACCTGGTGCGCGGAGAAGTGCCGTCGGGGAACGTGCGCTGCGCGGGCCCGGGGCTGCCGACGGCCCGGTAGCGCCCGGGGCTCAGGTCTCCTTCCACACCAGCACGGTCAGCACCGCGCTCGCGACGGTGACCGGGACGGCGGCCTGGTTCAGCAGCCGCACCCGCATGCTCCGGCCCGACGGGAGCCTCTTCGTCAGGGGGACGACCGCGAAGGTGCCGCCGCCGGTACCGACGATCTCGTGGATCGGGTGGTCCACTCGATGCTGGTCCCCCTGGTACTCCGACATGCGCGCCTGGACGACCGCACCCGCCGGCAGCCCGTCGATGTGGAGGCTGACACTCCCGCTGAAGCGGGCCGGGCCACGGGCGAAGACGCTTCCGCCGGGAGCGTGGTCGCCGGTCTCGTCGGCCCACTCCGTGGTGAACTCGACCGAGTCCCAGGCACCGGGCGCGAGCCGATAGCCCCCGGTGACACCGAGGTTGACGTACTGAGGCATGGGGTCCTCTCCTTCCCACAGGCCCGCCGGGTGGGCCAGGGCGTCGGCGACGTCACGGCGGAAGTCGGCCATGTCGAATCCGCGCGGGTCGACCTTCCAGTCGCTCCACTCCAGGTGGCCGATGGCGCTCTTGGGGCCCCAGCCGTGCGCGCGGCAGATCGCGGCGGTGGCCTTGACGATGGCGATGTACTGGACACCCGGCCACGGGTCCTTGCCGTCGCCCTTGTTCTCGCACTCCCAGCCGTAGAAACGGGCGTTGCCGTCGACCGCGCCCGCCGAGCCGTCGTGCTCGTGCGTCGCGGGCGGGTACGTGCCGTACGACTCGCCGATGACGGCGTTGAGCACGTCACCGTCACCGCCGCCGGCGTGGTTGGCCCGGCCGTTGCCGGTCAGGTGGACGACGCCGTCCTTGGTGATGCATCCGGTGGCGAGCGGACCGGGCAGGGCGCTGTGGCCGTGGTAGATCAACCCGACGACGTCCGTGCCCGGCCCGGTGACGGTGTGGTGGATCATCACGCCGTGCACGGGGCCCCACGGCCCCTTGTGGTTGCGGTTGTTGGTGCGCCATCCGCCGACCTCGCGAACGGCGCAACCCTCCGCCTTCAGTGCGGCGACGAGCCGGGCGGCGGTGAGCGGAGTGGCCATGCGTGATCCTCCGTTTCGGCGCGCTCACGCCGGTCCGAAGACAGCGGTCGCGGTTGCGGAGCGTGCCTGGCGGCTCGTTGCGCCGAACCTGCCCTGGAACCTCGCCAGGCCCTCACCACCATTCTTCCGCCGCTTGCCTCATCGCTCACCTCGCCGTACACCCGCACACAAATTCGGCGGGATTACGACGCTGCCGTGCCAGGAAGGGCAGAGGCGCTGTCAGTGGCCCGGCATAGGGTCCGCTGCCATGAGCATCCCCGCCGTCGAGGAGTCCTGGGCCCGCGTCGACGCCTGGCTGGCCCGGCACGCTCCCCGCACCCACGCCGCCCTGCGCCCACCCGCACCACCGTCCGGCATCGAGGCCGCCGAGCGCAGGCTCGGTGTGCCGTTCCACCCGGATCTGGTGGCCTCGCTGCGGTGCCACGACGGGGTGGAACCCGACGAAGACGCAGTTCAGTTGTCGTACTACGGACCGCTGTGCGGTGTCGCGGACATCGTGCGGAACACGACCTTCCTCCAGAGCCTCGGGGCGGGCGAGGCCGGGCTGCCCCTCACCCTGGGCATCGGCCGGCGGCCCTCGGACGGCCTGTTCATCGCCTGCCGTCCCGGGGCCCGCTACGGACAGGTGGGCCGCCGCTTCGACGGGGACACGGCCTCCTTCACGCCCTGGCCCTCGCTGCGTCATGTGCTGGCCGGCCTCGCGGACGCGCTGGAGGACGGCCTCCCGTTCCTCGACCGCATCCCCCTCGCCGTGGCCGGAAGGCTGCTGTGGGAGGAGGAGCGGACCGTGCCCGCCGACGCGGTCTCCCCGCTGGCGCGGGCTGCCGCGCTCGCCGAGCCGGAGTCGGACCCGCCGGCCCTCCGGCGCCCGGTCCTCACGAACTTCGCCGGGAGCGCCCCGCCGCCACCCCCGCAGGAAGGGACGCAGAGACTCTTCTTCGTCCGCACCCACCGCGCGCGTCCCGCACCGCTCCCGGACCAGCCGGACGTCGCGTTCGCCGCCGGGCTGACCCCGGCAGAGATGCTGCGCCGGCTCGGCGCGATCCCCGCCACGGTACGGCCGCGCGACCGCCGGCAGGCCCGGCGGGCGGCTCGGTCCGCGTGGGCGGCGCACCGGCCCCTGGCCCGTGCGGGCGAGGCCGGCGGATGGGCGTACGCCACGCTGGAGGGCGGCGCCGCGCAGTTCGCCCGGCCGGAGGTGCTGCGCGCCCTGTCCGCCGGCACGCGCGCGGTGGTCCTGACCAGGCAGGGCCCCGAGGTCGTCCTCACCTTCGCCGAGGACGGCGTGCCGTGCCCGCAGGAGGACACCCGGCGCGTCACGTCGCCGCGGAAGAGCAACGCCGCCGGCGGCCCAGAGGCGCGGCGTCTCGGCGTGGACCTCTGGCCTGGCTCGACCTCCGCGTACACCCGCTTCCTTTCCGTACTGCGACAGGACTTCGGCATCGCCTACGCCCCGGACGAGGAGGGTCCGGCGGAGCTGACCAGTGCCCTGCTGCTGCCGCTCCTGGACGACCTCCCCGCGGCGGAGTGCGGATTCCCGGAGCGGGCAGGGCACTTGGACCTGGCCGGACTCGTGGAGCGCACGCCGCCGCAGCGCCTGCGCGCCGCCATCGGGGCCCAGCTGTCGCGCCTGGCATCGGAAACGCACCTCGACACCTACCCGGAGGTGACCGAGGCCCTGGACCGGATCCACCGCGGCCTGCCGGTCGATGTCGACCAGGACGGTCCCCTGGGCTTACGCATGCGCACCCTGGCCGCGGAGGTCCACGCCACCCGGGAGCTGCTGCGGGACGGCGACACCGGCTCCGTGTCCCACGAGGACCTCACCGCATGGACCGCACGCGACCGGGCGGCCCACGCACTGCGCGAGTTCCTCCTGCTCCCCCTCCCGGTCGCCGCGGCGACGATCCTCGAGCAGCGGTTCTCCCTCCACTGGCACGACGAACTCGCCGCCGACCTGGACACCCCCTAGTAGTGCTGTGCGGGAACGTGGGTGACGGGCGACAGCCTCCCCCGGGTGTGCAGGTGCCCCTCGCGGGGCAAGGCCGGTGGCGCCGCCGGCAGCGGGGAGGACAGTTCATAGCCGCACTTCCACGCGACGCGGCACGAGGCCGTGTTGTCCACCTGGTGCAGGAGCTATAGCCGGGTCAGGCCGCCGTCGGCGAAGGTGGTGAAGCCCAATCGGCGTTCACAGCTTCATCACCCCCTTGGCGACGAAGGCCAGATCGGCCATCGCGGACTCCTGGAGTGAGGTTCGGAAGAAGAACGGACGCATCGACGAAACCTCCTCCATGACCGGATCCGGCCCCCCGTTGACGGCTCCCATACGGCGACGGCGACGGCTTTGACGGAACTCATACGAGCCCGCCGTCGGCGCCGTGGGCCAGGACGATTTCCTGCGCGGCTCCCGGGCACTGCCGGGCATCATGCGGAGGTGCCCGATGCCACAGCCCGACCGTCTGCTGGTGGGCGGCGCCCCCTGTAACGCTTCTCGCGCCCGGGTCCAAGAACAAGTGAAGTGCCCTTACGGGACTCCGGTGCACCTCCGAGGAGGACCGGGGAGCCTCCGACGAGAAGGAGTCGTTTGTGGATGGCGCGGAACGGTTACGGAGTGGGCCCGCCGCGGCGGTACGTGACCCGCGGCTCTTCGAGGAGTTCTACCGGCGCCACGTGGACGCGGTCATGCGTTTCGTGGCCCGGCGCGTCGACGATCCGCACACCGCTGCCGACCTGACGGCGGAGATCTTCCTCGCCGTCCTCGACTCGGCCCACTCCTACCGGCCCCGCCTCGGCAGCGAGACGGCGTGGCTGTACGGCATCGCCCGCAACGTCGTGTCGTCGGAGCGCCGCCGGGTCGCCCGCGAAGCGGAACGCGATCGGCGTTTCTCCGGGCGGCGGTTGCTGGAGGCCGACGACATCGCCCGTATCGAGGACAGACTCGACGCGGAGAGCCCGGGGCGGCGCGCCCTTGCCGCGCTGGCGAGCCTTCCCGAGGGCGAGCGGGCCGTCATGGAGCTCATCGCGGTCGACCAGCTCACGGTCACGGAGGCGGCGGCCGCGCTGGGCCTCCGCCAGGTCACGGCCCGGGTCCGGCTGCACCGGGCGCGCAAGGCGCTGCGGGAGGAGGCGGACGTCAGGGCACCGGAGGCCGATCCCGCGGCACCACGGGCAAGGCCCACGAGTCCCCCGGGAGCGGGGCCCCAGGACCCGTCGCTGCTGCACGTCACAAGGGGAGGTGCCCGAGCATGAGGGCGACGACATTCGAGGACCGTCTTCTCGACGAGCTGAAGAGGGAGATCCGGCTGCGTGAAAGCGCCGGGACCGGGCCGGGTGACGTCAGGACGGGCGAGCGCCAAGCGAAGGTTTCCTTCGGCCGATTCCTCGCTCCGCTCGCTTCTCTGGCTCGTCTGGCTCCCCGACGGATCGCGGTCGTCGCGGCGGTTTGCGCGGCGGCCTGGCTCGCCGCGGTCGTCGTGCCCGGTGCGCCGTCCCAGTCGAAGGCGTACGCGGTGGCGCCGGTCGGAGAGGGCAGCGTCAGGCTCACGGTGATGGAGCCGAACATCGGCGTCCCCGCCCAGCGTGCTCTCGCCGAGAAGGTGCGTCCGTGGGGCATCGAGGTGACCATTGACCTGCTCCCCTCCGGCTACGTCTGTGAGCGCAGCAAGGTCTCCCCGGTGACCGACATACATGGCCGCCCCCTGATCGTCGACGGCCGCCCCCTGATCCCCGTGAAGGCCGGCTGGGACGTCACACTGCGCCGGGGCAACGTGCTGGCCTTCGAGAACACCCGGGGCGACTCCCGGCCCCGCGCGGTCGAGTTGTACGCGACCGAACGCGAGGCCGAACCCTGCGTTCCGATGAAGGTCTCCGTGCCTGACGTCCGAAGCGGCCGGCGTCGGTGACGTCGCGATTACCCGCTCCGGCCGTGCCGGACGGTCCGTCACGGCTGGGCTGGCTGGACGCGTTGCGCGGCATCGCGGCACTCGTCGTGGTGTTCGACCACTCGTCGTACACCTTCATGCCGGACTTCCGGCGGGAGCTGATGCCGGAGTTCAACACCAGCCGCTACGGCATCATGGTGTTTTTCCTGGTGAGCGGCTACATCGTGCCCGCGTCGCTGGAGCGCCGGGGATGCGTCCGGGCGTTCTGGATCGGACGGTTCCTCCGTGTGTACCCCCTGTGGGCGGCTGTCGTCGCGGCGGCCCTCGTCGCCGGCGTCCTGGGCATCGCGGAGATGCCCGACTTCGGCCGGCAGAGCGCCGTGACGGTGGCTGTCGCCCACGTGACCATGCTCCAGGAGTTGCTGGGGACACCCAATCTCCTGCTCGTCCTGTGGACCCTCTCGTACGAGATGGCCTTCTACCTGCTGGTCGTCGCGCTTTTCACGGTCCGCCTGCACCAGCGGTCGGCGGCGGTCGCCGTCACCCTGGCCGTGGCCGCCGCCGTGAGCGTGGCGGCAGGGGTGGTGCTGCCGGTCTCCGCCCTCTCGGACATGGTCGGCACCGGCCTGCTGGTCGCCGTCACCTCGGTCGCCATGGCGGTCGCCATCTGCTGTGCGAGTGCCACGTCACCCGTGCTGCGGGTGTTCGGGGGCGTGCTGGGCGGTGTGACGGCACTCGTCCTGATCCCCTTCAACGGCACGGTCCCCCTTTGGGAGGGCCTGGTGATCCTCGCCGTGATGTTCCTCGGCACCGCCGTCCACCGGGCCGAGCACGGCCGGAGCACCTGGCGGCGCGCGGCCCGCGCAGGTGCCGTGGTGGTCGCCTGCGCCGTGGGCAGCGCGTACTGGCACGGTGACGTCTCCCACTTCACGCGACGCGGCTGGATCACGGCGTTCCTGCTGGCCGTGCTCACCTTCGGAGCCGGACTGGCGTGCCGCCGCCGGCACATCCCGAGCACGCTGACCGGGCTGGGAACGCTCAGCTACTCGGTCTACCTGCTCCATCCGCTCCTGCTGGCCGTGTTCGACCACACGATCGGCCGCCGGCGACAGGACCATCCCGTCCTCGAAGCGGCTTTCCTCGCCCTGCTCCTGCCCTTGTGTCTGCTGACCCACCGTTGTATCGAAGCGCCGAGCCAGGCCTGGGGCCGCAAGCTCGCACACCGTCCCGGCATCGCCGGAACACCACTCGTTCGCGTGGATCGCTCGGCCGTTCAGCCCAAGGAAGCCCCACTTCGGGCGGCTGTGCCGCATCAGCGGGACTAGCTTTCCGCCGAGTTGGACACGCACTGCCGATCGAGGGGCTCATGGCGACACATACCGAACCGGTTGCTCCGGTACCGGCGGCGGAACGCCGCGGCCCGGGCCAGGTGATCGTCTCCTGGCTGACGACGACGGACCACAAGAAGATCGGGCACCTGTACCTGATCACGTCGTTCGTCTTCTTCCTGATCGCCGGGGCGCTGGCGATGGCCATCCGGGCCGAGCTGGCCCGGCCGGGGATCCAGTGGCTGTCCAACGAGCAGTACAACCAGGCGTTCACCATGCACGGCACGATCATGCTGCTGCTGTTCGCGACGCCGACGTTCGCCGGGTTCGCCAACGCGGTGATGCCGTTGCAGATCGGCTCCCCGGACGTGGCCTTCCCGCGACTGAACATGCTCTCGTACTGGCTGTTCCTCTTCGGCGGCCTGATCGTGCTCGGCAGCCTGCTCACCCCGCAGGGCGCCGCCGACTTCGGCTGGACGGCCTACACCCCGCTCAGCGGCGGGGAACGCACTCCCCAGGTCGGCGGGGACCTGTGGATCATGGGCCTGGCCCTGTCCGGGTTCGGCACCATCCTCGGCTCCGTCAACTTCATCACCACGATCATCTGTATGCGCGCACCCGGCATGACCATGTTCCGGATGCCGATCTTCACCTGGAACGTGCTGCTCACCTCGGTGCTGGTGCTGCTGGCGTTCCCGGTGCTGGCCGCCGCGCTGCTGGTGCTGGAGGCCGACCGCCGCTTCGGGGCGCAGGTGTTCAACGCGGAGAACGGCGGCGCGGTCCTCTGGCAGCACCTGTTCTGGTTCTTCGGCCACCCCGAGGTGTACATCCTGGCCCTGCCGTTCTTCGGCGTGATCACCGAGATCATCCCCGTCTTCGCGCGTAAGCCGATCTTCGGTTACACGGGGCTGATCGGCGCCACGCTGGCCATCGCCGGGCTGTCCGTGACGGTGTGGGCGCACCATATGTTCGCCACCGGCGCGGTGCTGCTGCCGTTCTTCTCCTTCATGACGTATCTGATCGCCGTGCCGACGGGGGTGAAGTTCTTCAACTGGATCGGCACGATGTGGAAGGGCTCGTTGTCCTTCGAGCCGCCGATGCTGTGGGCGGCCGGGTTCCTGGTCACATTCCTCTTCGGCGGTCTGACCGGCGTCATCCTCGGCTCGCCGCCCCTGGACTGGCACGTGACCGACTCCTACTTCGTGGTCGCGCACTTCCACTACGTGCTCTTCGGCACGATCGTGTTCGCGATGTTCGGCGGCTTCAGCTTCTGGTGGCCGAAGATGACCGGCACGATGCTGGACGAACGCCTCGAGAAGATCCACTTCTGGACGCTGTTCACCGGCTTCCACACCACGTTCCTGGTGCAGCACTGGCTGGGCGCCGAGGGCATGCCCCGCCGGTACGCCGACTATCTCGCCGCGGACGGCTTCACCTGGCTGAACACCATCTCGTCGATCGGCGCGTTCCTGCTGGGCCTGTCCACGCTGCCGTTCCTGTACAACGTGTGGAAGACCGCCCAGGAGGGCAAGCGGGTCGAGGTCGACGACCCCTGGGGATACGGGCGTTCGCTGGAGTGGGCGACCTCGTGTCCGCCCCCGCGGCACAACTTCGTCACCCTGCCGCGCATCCGCTCCGAATCCCCCGCCTTCGACCTGCACCATCCCGACGTGGCCCAGCTGGACGAGGCGGAGAACACCGGCAGACGCGATGTCGTCGAGCCCGGCGGGCACAAGGGCGAACGGCCGTGAGACCCGGCGGACACGAGGCTCCGTACGGCGATGTGCGGCACGCGCTGGCCGACGAGGCCGAGGGCTACCTCCTCGCCCACGCCCATCGCGACCAGGCACGACGCGAAGCCGAGGACCTCTGCGCGCGCATGCCGTGGCTGACCACGGCCCAAACCGAGGAACTCATCGGCCACTACGTCCGCCGGCGCCTCGACGTCACCCGTGAGCTGCTGCACAGCACGGTCCGGCGGGCCGAGGAACTGCGCCAGGAGTACGAGAGCCGCTACGCCGCCCTCCGGCACACCCTGCTCCGCCGCCACGCCGCCTGCGCCTGCGCCGTCCTGGCCGGCGCGGGCGGGGTGAGCGCCCTGACGGTCCTGCTCACCCGCTGACCAGTTCGTGTTCCGGTTCCGACCGCGGCGCCGGCACGGTCTTCTGCTCCCACTGACCGGTGGTCCGTACGTAGCCGTAGATCACCGAGGCCATCGCCAGGACGAGCAGCGGCCCGAACAGCCACGGACGTTCGGCCATCTCCATCGGCAGATAGCGATAGGACGCCAAGAGCGCGGCGAAGACGGCCACTCCGTAGGTGACCAGCTGGACTCCCGACCGGTCCCAGCCGCGTTCGAGCGAGCGCAGGGCGGCCTCGATCGTGAGCGTGAACACCACGCCGGCCACGAGGTCCACGCCGTAGTGGTAGCCGAAGCCCAGCGTCGCGGTGAGCGTGGCGATCAGCCAGAACGTGCCCGCGTACCGCAGCACGCGTGGGGCCCTGCGGGAATGGATGAAGATGGCGGTGGCCCAGGCCGTGTGCAGACTGGGCATGCAGTTGCGGGGGGTGATCTCGTCGAACGGTATCTCGTGCGGAGCAGCGCTGATCGGCGGCGGCAGGTCCGGCCACAGGTTGGCCACCGCCCAGTGCCCGCCGTCGGCGCCGTAGGCGAAGATCGGGCCGACGACCGGGAAGATCATGTAGATGCCGGGCCCGAGGACGCCGATGACCAGGAAGGTGCGCACCAGGTGATGGCGCGGGAAGCGGCGCTCGGCCGCCACGTGACGGAGCTGGTACAGCGCGACGACGACCGCGGCCACCGCCAGTTGGGCGTAGACGTAGTCGAGGGCGCGGGCAGCGACCGGGCCGGCGGCCGTGACGATCCGGCCCACCAGCCACGACGGGTTGCCCAGCGCGTGGTCGGCGACCGCCAGGTACGGGTCGAGCACCGTCGGGCGGGTCTTCGAGGTGATGAGCAGCCAGGTGTCACCGGTCTTGCGGCCGGCCAGCAGCAGCAGACCCAGCCCGACACCCTTCAGCAGCAGGACACGTTCCTGGCCGGTGCGGCGCGTGACGGCGATGACCGCGCAGCCCAGAATCACCCACAACGCGCCGTTGCCGAACGGATGGCCGTCGGCCGGATAGGCGCCGACCGCCCACCGCACCACCAGGAAGACGGCGTCGATGCCGAGCGCGGCGCCGAGCGCGACGTACCGTTGCCGCCGGGTGAGCACCACCATCGTCAGCGCCATGCAGGCGTACAGCAGGAAGCCCGACTTGGGGGCGACGATCACCTCTTGCACCTGGCAGGTGATCGGCCCGGGCAGCCCGTAGCGGCGCGCGGCGATCTCCAGCGCGACGAGGAAGCCGAGGGTCACCAGAGCTGCCGTGGCCCACAGCATCGTGCGCGGTCGAGGCCATGCGGCGAGCGGCATTCGGCGTCTTATTCGCGAGAAAATCCGCGTTGTTATAGGTATCAATTGTTTTAGTCGATTTGTTTGGTTTTCATGAGTGTGATCGTCACGCGATCGAACATGCTATCGGAGTGGTGCGCCTGGAGCCCCGTCCAGCAGAAGACCGATCGCAGCCGCAGCGTGCGGCGGCCAGTTGGAAAATCCGGACGTCCGGCTTGCGGATGCCGACGTCACCGGAGACGCAACACGCGTCCACCCGCGCGCCCAGCCCGGACCGCTCGGTCTTCGCCAGCTGGTTGTCCGCCGCGTCCGCTCCGGAGCATGCGCAGCACAGCCCGTTCGACGGGTCCATGCGTGGCCGGGATGCCGTACGCGCCCTCGTCGCCGAGGTGGGGCAGCGCGGCGGCGACCGTCACGCCCTCCTCGTACAGCTCGATCACCCGCGGGTTGATGTAGGAAGCCCGGCAGACCGCGGGCGTGTTGCCGAGGTACCCGGCCACTTCGCGTGTGGCCCGGGCGATGGCACGGCGCCGGGCGGTCTCACTGCGCGCCACGGGTTGGGAGACGGCCAGTGCCACAGCGGCCATGACGGTGGCGTGCCAGGTGCGGAAGTCCTTGGCGGTGATCTCCAGGCCGGCGAGTTCCCTGAGGTACGCGTTGACGTCGTCACCGCTCACGTCGTGCCAGGCACGCCGCTCCCAGTAGGCCAGGAGCCGGTCACCGCCGCCCCGGCGCCGCAGCAACGCGGTGAGGCTGCGGCAGGCGGCGGGGTCCGCGACGGTCTGGATGATCTCCCGGCCGTGCTTGCCGGTGTAGCTGAACAGGACGGCACCCGCGTGGCAGCGGGAGTGCTCGCGCAGCAGCGTGGTGAGGCCGTAGCTGCTGTTCTGTTCGGTGTACCGGTCGCTGCCGATACGGAAGAAACCCAGGTCGAGCAGACGTACGGCGGTGGCCAGGACCCGCTGCCGGGTCAGCCCCCGGTCGCCCAGATGCCCCTCGACGGCCTCACGCACCGCGGGCAGCGCCTCGGCGACGTCGAGCACGTGCTCGTGCTTGGCCTGCTCCTGTTCGGCACGGAACTGCGGGTGGTACAGGTACTGGCGGCGCCCGGCGGTGTCGGTACCGACGGCCTGCAGATGGCCGTTGGGCCGGGCGCAGATCCACACGTCCCTCCATGCGGGCGGTATGACCAGCCCCCGGATCCGGGCCAGCGCCTCGGAATCGCGGAGTGGCTCCCCGCGGGCGTCCAGGTAGCGGAAGCCGCGTCCGTGGCGCAGGCGGCGGTAACCGGGGTCAGTGGGACGGCTGTGGTGAAGACGCATCCCGACCTCCTCGGACGGACTCGACCGTGCCGGGACCGCCGGCTCGTCCCCTCCGGTGCCTTCCAGTACCCAGCCGGTCGTGTGCTTTTCCTCGGATGCCGGCACTACTCGGATGCCGGCACTACACGGATGCCCACCCGCATCGCCCGCACGCCGGGCAAGCCACCTGGTCGTCGGGCAGGCCGGCTTGTCAGCTACGTCAGTCCAGCTGGTCAGTCCCGCTTTCCGCGCCCGGTGAGCATGTCGCGCAGGCGGTCGACCATGCCGGTGCCGGGCGCGAGGAGTTTGTTGGCGGGTGGGGTGTCCGGCGCGGAGGGGTGCGGGCGGGTGGGCGCGTGCTCCTTGGCCGAGCGGACCTCCTCACCGAGCTTCGTCAGGGCATCGGCGGAACAGACGTCGGCCAGCATCGGGAAGAGCCGGTTCTCCTCGTCGCTGACATGGGCGGCGACGGCGTTCTTCAGCCGCAGGATCAGCGTGTCGAAACGCCCGTCGCCGGGCCGGCAGTCCTCGAGTTCCTTGAGCATGCGCTCGACTTCGCTGTGGTCGGCGATCTCCTTGTCGGCGAGATCGTCTCCCCCGTCGACGTACCGTCGCACCGCCGGGTACAGATACTCCTCCTCGGCCACCGAGTGCCGGATCAGCTCCATCGTGAGCCGGTCCGCCAGTTCACGTCGCCGCTCGTCGGCCCCGGGCAGTGCTTCGATCTGCGCGAAGAGGTCGTCCACCTCGCGGTGATCCGTGGTCAGTTCCTGGATGACGTTTCCGCCGTGTCCCATGGGTTCTCCACTCCTTGTCGTTCTGAGGCCGGGGGCGCGGCCGGCGCCGTCCAGCCCTCCGCCGGCTCGCCACCCAGCAGGGATACCTGCCACCCCCGAACCGGCGACCTCATGCGGGTCCGCCACTTCACTCCGGTGGCGGACAGCATCCGGCCGCTACCGCGGAGGAGTTCCCCTTGTGCCGGTGACCGTGCGCGTTCCCCGTCGGTCGGACGAGCAGCGCGAGGATCGGCCCTCTTCGCCGACCTGCCCTTCGGCGTCGTCTCGCCCACCGCGAGGCCGCCCGGCACCTGCCCACCACGCTTGCGCCCCGGTGCCGCGCCCCATGACCGGGACGGAACTCCAGGGGCGGACCCCGCTTATGGCGGCCTCCCGTGGGCACACGTGTGATGCCCGAAAGGGCAGCGAACGGAAGGAGTTGTCGTGTCGTTCCTCTGGGCGATCATCGCCGGACTCATCATCGGCCTGCTGGCCAAGCTCGTCATTCCCGGACGTCAGCCGATTCCCCTGTGGCTGACGGTCATCATGGGCATCCTCGGGGCCGTCGCCGGCAACGCGCTCGCCACCGCTTTCGGTGTGCGCGACACCGGTGGTATCGACTGGATCCGCCACATCTTCCAGATCGGCATCGCAGCCGTCCTCATCGCGTTCGTCACCCCGATGTGGGCCCGACGGCGCGCATGACGGTTCACCCACCTCACCGGACGACGTGCCAGGCGTGCGAGCAGTGACCTGGATCCTCTGGGGCCGCTTCGGGTCCTGGCGACTGCGGGCCCCAGGGATCCGGGCGGCGTCAAGGCACTATGCGAGCGGTCTTCGGCCCGAGCCGCATGCCGGAGCCACGAACGGGCCCCGAAGCCGCACTCCTCGGGGGCCGGCGGTACTCGGCCGCCGGCCCCTCCTGGAGCTCCATCGGCAGAACGCCCCGCGCGGGTGACCGCCTCTCACGCCACCTCCGCGAAGACCTCCGTCCACTGCCCGCCGTGTCCCGCACGGCCCGCCCAGGACGCCGTACTGCGCAGGGCCGGCATGAGCGCCGCCGGGGTCGTCTCGTCGCGCATCAGCGCGTACAGCTCCAGGGAGATGTCGCCGAGGCCCTGGGCCGCCACCTCCACCAACTGCCTGGCGAAGAAGATGTCCTTCCGGGCGAAGCCGAGGATCGTGTCGGTCAGACGCTCACGGTCCTCGAGGCTTACGACCCGCAGGTAGAACCGCCAGTCGTCGGCCAGGCGCTCCCGCCAGTTGCCCTTGCGGGAAGCGTGCACCCCGTTGGTGAAGTCGAGGACACGGTCCAGGAGTGCGCGGGCCGCGTCGCGGTGGCCCGCGGCGGCGAGGCGGCAGCACAGGTGAGGCAGGTGCTCGAAGCGGCGGCGCCATGCGGGCAGGGCAATTTCTCCGTCGCCCTCCGGGAGGTACACGGGGAGATCCGCGAAGACCAGCTCCTCCAGTGGCGCGAGGACTTCCTCCACCGGGCGTGACTCGATGTCGTCGAAGTGGGCGTGCAGGGCGATCCTCAGCAGATACGCCTCATTGGCCGCCAGCATGAACTGGCGACCGTGGTGATCGTACGGTGGACCGGCCGTCTCCCTCGCCTCCCTGCCCCGGTCCTCCACCGCTCGCAGGACGGGGTCCAGCCGGGCCAGGGCGTCCTGCTCGCGCCACAACCCC
This sequence comes from Streptomyces coeruleofuscus, assembly GCF_039532725.1. NCBI lineage: Bacteria > Bacillati > Actinomycetota > Actinomycetes > Kitasatosporales > Streptomycetaceae > Streptomyces > Streptomyces coeruleofuscus. The sequence goes on along the minus strand of NZ_BAAASE010000001.1, from coordinate 186,427 downwards.
GCCTGCTGGTGCAGCTGTTCGCCGACGCCTTTCAGGACCGTCTTCTGGACCTCCCCGTTACGTGTGGCCGTCAGCCACGCGAAAGTCTCGTCGACGGTCACCGGGAGGAGGCCGCCCTGGGTGGCCGCCAACATCTCCAGTCTCAGCCCGACGGCCTTGAGGCCGGCGGGTGACTCCTGGAGGGTCTTGCCGATCGCGATCAGCGTCGCCCGGTGGCCGGGATCCTCCAGGACGCAGGTCAGCATGTCGGGGCCGAGCAGGGCGAGCCGCTTGAGGCCGGTCAGGTCGCCGCTGCGTACAGCGTCCTCGTGGAGCGGACCGAGGAGGCGGTCGGGGTGGTCCGCGGCACGGCGGCCGAGGGCCTCCCGCAGCCGTACCGCGTAGCCGTCGGTGGCGGGCGGGGCGGTGGTCACGTGGAGGGCGAGGGCCCGCTCGGCGACGGGGTGCCGGCCCGCCGCGGCCGCCACCGTGAGGGAGTGCGGCCACGGGTCGCTCAGCCAGCGCCGGAGGCTGGACTCGGACAAACGGTCCGGGTCACGCGGCTGCCACAGGCAGGCGGCGATGGTCTCGGCAGGCAGGGGCACCTTGTCCCTGTCGAGGGCCTTGGCGATCACACCCGTCGTGCCTTGTTCGACGTCCAGTGTCTCCGTGGGCCTCAGATGCCGCCGGCACCAGTCGCGGGCTGCGGCGACGCCCCGCCGAGACGACTCCTGGGACAGCAGGGGCGCCAGCAGGTACTTGGCGATGTGCTCGGCCGACTCGGGTGAGCCGGCGGCGCCGGCGAGGAGTTTCAGGAAGCGCTGGACCGGTCGGGAGGGCCGAGTGGCGAGCACCTCGGCCAGGGCTCGCAGGCGCAGGGCGGCGGACGGGCCGGGGGAACCGGCCGACAGGTCCTCCACCACACGTCCGACAGCCTCCTCGATCTCCGGAACGGTGGCCGTCCGCAACCCGGCCGCCCAGGCGGGGGCCGCGACCGGGAGGAGTTTGTCGAGGCTCGCCTGCCACGCCTTCTCCTGTAGTCCGTCGAGGAGTTCGGGCAGTTTCGCGATGTGTTCGCCGTACCGGGTGAGGTCCTCGGCGGCGAGGTGGGACAGCGCCGCCAGGGTGTGCAGCAGGACCGGCTTGTTGCGAAAGGCGACCGCCGCGTCCAGCAGCTTGGTGAGAGCGGTCGCGCACTTCTCCGGGGCCGCCGTGTGGAGACCCAGCAGGAGAAGGGTCAGATCCCGGCCGAGCGGAAGGCAGTCGAGCAGTTCCCGCTCCTCGAAGCCGAGCAGGCGCAGGGCGGAGAGGAAGGTCGTGACCTCGTCGGGCTGCTGGTACGCGAGATGGGTGACGGCGATCAGGACCCGGCGTCGGTCCTGGCGGTCCTCGCGGTCCCAGATGGCGCGCAGGGTGCGCGGCCAGGCAGCCGGGGCCGGCTTGCTCGTGCCGGTGAGCACCGTCATGTAGGACGTGGTCTGCCAGGGATCGGCGTACCGCAGCGCCTCGACGGCCGTGCGCACCGCGTCCTCCGGCGGGTGGCGCAGGCCGGCGTGAATACGCAGCGCCGTGAGGCGGGTGGCCGCGTGGTCGTGCCGCATGAGCTTGTCCAGTGCGCGATACCAGCCGGCCACGCCCTCACGGTCCGCGATGTGAAAGGCGTGCCGGGCGGCCTCGGCGAGGAGGAGGTCGTCCGGGTGATGGGTGACGCGGTCGGCCGTCGCGACGAGCCCGCGCTCGGCGAACCGCAGGGCCTGTCCGGCCGCGTGCTCGGCGAACGCCTGGTGGTGGAAGGCGATGCGACCGCCCTCGACCTTGCGCAGCACACCCCGGCGCAACAGCACGGACACCGCCCGGTCGGCACGTCGCCGCCCGAGGGCCGTACGGGCGACGAGAGCGGTCACCGCGTCAGCGTGCCGCAGTTCCGGTTTGCCCTCGCGAAGCATGGCCAGGCCCAGTAACCGTACTTCCTCCGACAGGTTCCACCCGGCCTCCTCGTCCGTCGGCTCGTCGCCGAACACGGCGTGGCGGATGTCCTCGGTCACCCGAGCCGCCCAGTACTCCCGGAAGAGGTCGGTGACGTCGAGGTCCCTGTCGCGTGGCCCGGCCGGGGCGTAGACGTCGAACAGCATGCGCAGGGACAGGGGGTGCCGGATCAGTTGTCCGAGCGGCAGTCCTCGGGCGGCCGCGTACACGAGCGTGGAACGCATCCGCTGCGCCAGCGGCTCCGCGGGACCCGGTCCGTGATGTCCGCCCCCCTCGCGTGGGCTCGGCAGGCCGGGGCCGCGGCAGAAGACCCGCAGGTAAGCCTCCACGGCACGGTCGAGTTCGGAGTCCGGCTCCCATGGGGCGCCGACGTGCTGCACGGCGCTCGCGGCGGTGCGGCCGTCGTCGTAGCCCTCGAGGTGCTCCTTGATCAGCAGTGCCTCGATGCCCGCCGGCTCGCGCTCCTCCAGTCTGCGTGCCTCCACCGACCGGCACGCGAGGGCCACGGCCACGCCCAGCGCGCGGGCGCGCCGGACCAGAGCCACCAGCTGATCCCGTCCTTCGTCCGTGTCGTCGTGGAGCAGCAGATCCGCGGTGTCCAGCAACAGAGCGACGCGGCCGGCCCCCTGCTGTGCCCGCACGGCGGACTGCTTTGCCTCAAGGGCTGCCACGAGCTCCCTGAACTTCAGATCCGCCGGGTGGTCCGGAGTGCCGAGCAGGGCGGCCGCCGAGACGGCCACGACCGTCCACCCCGCTGCGCGCAGTTCCTCCCGAACACCCCACAGGACGCAGCTCTTGCCGGTGCCCGGCTCGCCGAGCACGGCGTTGCCCTGCGAGCCGCGGTTGAGCAACTGGTTCCTCAGGCCCTTGACGAGCACCCTCTGCGCCTTGCGTGTGACGTACACGTCACGCAGGTGGACGCCGGCCCGATCGGGTCGTCCAGCAGCGGTACGACGGCCTCCCAGGCGCGCACGGTCCGCCGGTCGGCCAGGTCGACCTTGCGGAGGGCCACGCGGATGTCGTCCTCGTCGGACGGGACGGAAGGGGCCGGGGGCCGGGCAGGCCGGGCAGGCATCCCGGTGAGCCGGGCGTTGAGCGTGCCGGTGCGGGGCGGGGAGAGGCGGGCGGGCACCCGAGCGGACCGCCGGTGCGCCTTCTCCTCCAGATCCGCGGCTTCGAGCCTCCTGCTCAGCTCGTCCTCGTCCGCGTACGGCGCATCACAGGTGGCCGGGTCGCAGCCGACCCGGGCGCGCACGACGGCGAACCATTCGAGGTTCCACGACTCGCCCTTGCGCCATGCCGTCATGGCGGACGCGCCGACGCCGACCCACTTCCCGACCGTCTCGTTCAGCGGCTGAAATCCGGTATCGGGATCGCCGTGCTCCGCCGTCCAGTGCGCCAGGGCCCGCCACAACCACGCGGTCTGCGGACGCGTACCGCGGTCGTAACAGTCCGCCACAGACGTCCAGTCGAGTCGACGACCGCGTCCCGGTGGCAGCGGCCGCGCGTTCACCGATTTCTTCACCACTTCCCCCGGCTCACCGCGCTGAAGAATTCCCCACATCCTGCCAGGTCGTGACGGTCTGCGAGCGTCCGTTGCGCGGATGCGGGAGTGCGGAGCGCGAGAAGAAATCAGCCTGCGAGGCCTGCTTGGGGGGCTGGTCGCCGACCGGCCTCCGCGCAGGGCGAGTTGAGCCCGAGGCGGGGCAAGACCTCATACGGCCAGGGAGCCGACATGTCACTCGACACGCTGCACGAACTGCTGAGCCTCGCACAGGACACCCTGCCGGCCCTGCCCGGTCCGACCGGCCCGGTGACCGCCTCGCTCATGCTGGCGCGGACCACCGTACGGCAGCTGTCGCTGATCTGGCTCACGCGTGGGGCCACCCCGCAGGAGCGGGCGCTGATCCTGGCCGCGTTGCACGGCTCGCCGCGGCCGACCTGGCGAGCCCGCTGCCGGCACCTGGTACGGCGTATGTCGCGCCGCCGGTGAGTGGGACGCGGGCTTCCCGGACGGTCTACCGCGCGTGGGGCGCGGCGGCCGTCCGGAGGGTCCCTGGGGAGGGCACGTGGTGTCGGTGACCTCGACGGTGACCGCGGTGCGGGCATGGCGCGTGCCGACTTGGCCCCGAGTGGGCCGCAGGGCGCACGAGCTACCGGCAATCGCCCCGACCATCGTCCGTCCGAGGGACCGTGGACCTTTTCCGAGGCGCTCAAGATACGTCCTGGCGGAAGAGGCCCCACTATGGGTCTCAAGCAGGAAGCCCGCCCTCCCGAACCGGCTTGGCGGCAGGATCGGCGGGGCGAGCACTGAGTACCAGGAGGTACCGCTATGAGTGTGGCTCCAACTCGCTCCGTACTGCCAATCGCTCGCCCGAAGGGCTGGGCGACCCTGCTCATCGTCATCGTGATCGTCTATACCCCGGCGGCACAGATCCAGGACATCCTGACCAGTCTGATCGCCCTGTCAGGAGTGCTCGTCTCGGGCTCGGCAGTGAGGGCCGTATCAGCGCGACAGCCGCAGACGACCGCGTAAGAACGGACCAGGCTCGATCGGGCCGCGAGGGGCGGCCACCGCCCGGGAAGCCGGGAGAAGGCCAAGCGTGCACCTTGCGTGCCCGATCGAGCAGCGGCCGGCGTTACTTCCCGCGCCGGCTTCCGGAGTGCCGCCGCCGGGCCGACAGGCCCTCATCGGCATCGTCGCCACCGCCCGTCCCGCTCGGCTCACTCGGCTTTCGAAGTCGCAGGTCTCCGCGATGACGCGGCACTTGGACACCCCTCTCCTCGCCACCCGGCCCCTGCCAGATCACGGCGTCGCACCGGAGAGCCACGTCCGCACCGTGGCTACCCGAGAACGTCGCGGTCGACGTCGGTGTCGGTGGCCGCCAGCACCGTGACCCGGGTCCGGCTGGGATCGAGTACGGCGAAGGCCGCGTCCGACGTGTCGTGGTGGAACCAGTCCGTGAACGCCATGAACCGCAGCCACCGGTGATCTGTGGCCTGCCGCACCGCTTCGAGGAACGGTACGCCTGCGGGCAGCCCCATGAGCGCGTACAGACTGTCCCAGGCATACAGCCGCGCGTACGCGCCGCCCTGTCCTTGGCCGTTCACTCCGCCGTTGTACGAAGCCGAGAAGAGTTCGTTGAGGACATCGTCGGGCGTCGTCGCGCAGGCGAGGGCGCTGCCCCGGCGCCCGCCTTCACCTGCGAGACAGCGCAAGGGCAGTTCCGTGATGAAGGACATGCCGAAGTCGTCAGGGTTGAGCGGGCTCGGCAGCGTGAAGAACCGTGCCTCAGGCTCACAGGCCCATCCGCCGGCCCTGAACGGCCGGGCAGCCGCCTTCGCCCGCCCGTCGTCACGTGTGTCACCGGCTCGGCGGCCCGCGACGGCACCGCTGTCGGTCGGGGGAATCTCCGGGAAACGCGACCGGAGCTGCTTCGGCGTCTTGATCGGCCCCAGTCCCCGGACACGAACCGTGAAGCGGTGCTCGATGTCCAGGCGCGTCCTGGGCAGTCTAGCCAGCGGGTGTCCCAGTTCACTCAGCCTTTCGGCGTACGCGTCCAAGGTGCGCCGACCGGTCCCTGAACCGGTCAGTGCCAACTCTCCGAGAACACAGGCCCGAAGCTCCACACTCGGACTCGGGATTCCGTCCGGCAACTCGCCGAACAGAGGCTCAAGGTCCCGCAGTTGCTGAGCCTTGACCAGCTTCGCGGCCACCGAGCGCAGCAACCGGTCGGCTTCCCCACGATCCGTGGCCTCGAGGGGCAGCAGCCGGCCCACGATGTCCACGGCAAACGTCGCACAGTCCCGCGAGCGGGTGTCGGCGAGGGTCTCGGCGATCCGCCCGGCGGCCCGCGCCACAGAGGCGCCTCCGGGCCCCTCGGCGGACGCCCGCCGACACAACTGCTCCACCGCTGCGTACAGCTCCTCCGGCCTGCGCTCGGCCAGATGCTGCAACTCTGGTCCGGACCGCTCCCAGAGAGGTCGATCAGAAGCGTCGTCGCCGGGCGTCACTTGGTTGTGGCTCACGCTCCGAGTCTACGAGCAGGAGATCAAGTAACTTTGCTGAGGCATACGTGCCTTGGGTGAAACAGTGCGACGGGGGGAGAGCGTGGGATACCGGCCGACGGATTGGCATGTCCTGGACTTGGACAAGGACCCGACCCCCGGTGATCCCGAGCGGGTGCGCAAGCTCGCCAAGATCTTGCACGACTTCGCCGACGACGTCTCCGACGCGCTGCGCCTGGTCAAGGGCATGGCGGGCGAGAGCACGCTCGCCGAGTGGGCGGGCAAGTCGGCCACGGTCTTCAAGGAGGAGTCCCGGGCGTCCCGAAGAACTTGAAGAAGCTTGAGAAGTCGTACGGGATGTGCGGCGACGCCCTCGCGGCCTTCTGGCCGAAGCTGGAGCGCGCCCAGGCTCTGGCGGACAAGGCGCTGGTGAAGGCGCGGGAGGCTCGTGAGAACCTGTCCTCGGCGCAGTCGAAGCTCTCTTCGGCCGATTCCTGGGTGACCCGGGCCTCGAAGGAGGCCGACAAGTACGAGGACGATCCGACCGGCAGCAAGTCGGACGCGGACAAGCCGGACGAAGCCAAGGTGCGGGCGGCCACGCGGGACGTCCAGCACGCCAAGGCGGCGCAGACGAACGCGCAGTCGGCCGTCAACGACGCCCAGAGTGCGCTGGACGCGGCGAAGAAGATGGCCGAGGACGCGCGCAAGATGCGTGAGGACGCCGCCCGCGAGGCCAAGAACAAGATCGACGAGGCGTCCGACGCCGGCATCCAGAACCGCTCGTGGTGGGAGGACATCGGCGACTGGTTCACCGACAACTGGGAGACCATCGTCGCGGTCTGCAAGGTCGTCGTCGCGGTGGTCGGTGTCATCGCGATGATCATCGGCGGACCGATCCTGGCCGCGATCGTCGTCGTGGCAGCCCTCGTCGTCCTCGCCGACACACTCAACAAATACTCCAAAGGCCAAGCGTCCCTGTGGGATGTGGGATTCGCGGCGCTGGACTGCATACCGGGCGTCAAGGGCCTCACCACACTCGGCAAGCTCGCCACCGGAATGAAGGCCCTGGGCAAGGGTGGCCTCAAGGCGATGGCCAAGGGGCTCGGAAGAGGTCTGCGCAAGGGAGCCGACGACGCCGTCGGCAAGAGCAAGCCGGCCAAGGGGCGGTGCAAGAACGGCGATCCCGTCGACATGGTCTCCGGCGAGATGCTCGTGGAGGAGACCGACGTGGAGCTTCCCGGGCTCCTTCCGCTCGTGCTGCGGCGTACACATCTCTCGACGTACAACTGGGGCCAGTGGTTCGGTCCGTCCTGGGCCTCGACGCTCGACGAGCGTGTCGAACTGGACGGGGAAGGCGTCGTCTTCGCCGCTGACGACGGCATGGTCCTCGTGTATCCCGTGCCCGCACCCGGTATCCCGGTGATGCCGGCGGAGGGCCCGCGCTGGCCGCTGGACTGGGACGGCACGCCCGACGCCCCCATCCGCATCACCGACCCGGCCACGGGACGCACTCGCCACTTCGCCCCACTCGCCGGACCTGTCGCCGCACACGAGGCGTTCGCCCTTCCCCTGGCCGCGGTGACCGACCGCGACGGACGGCGCATCGACATCGACCGGAACGAAACCGGCACCCCCATCGCCGTCCGCGACTCCGGTGGCCGCCACCTCCACATCGACACCGAGGACGACCGGATCGTCGGGCTGCGGCTGCGCGACGAGGAGGCCGGGCCCGACGGCACGACGCTGTTGCGCTACGGCTACAGCCCTGACGGACACCTCACCGAGATCGACAACTCCAGCGGCCTTCCGCTCAGGTTCACCTACGACGTCCAGGGACGCATCACATCCTGGACCGACCGCAACGGCACCTGGTACCGCTTCACCTACGACGACCAGGACCGGTGCATACGAGGCGGAGGCGCCGACGGGTTCCTGTCCTGCTCCATCGCCTACGACCCGGAAGCTCGTGAGACGCGCTACACCGACTCGCTGGGCCACACCACGACCTACCGGTACAACGAGCGCCGGCAGGTCATCGCCCAGACCGACCCGCTCGGCAACACCACCTACGCCGAGTGGGACGCTTACGACCGGCTGCTCTCACGCACGAATCCGCTGGGCCACACGTCCCGTTTCGGCTACGACGAGCGCGGCAACCTCATCTCCGTCGTCCGGCCCGACGGCACGGTCACCACATGCGAGTACGACGCCTCCGACCGTCCCCTGTGGATCACTTTGCCCACCGGCGGCAGGCGTGGCTACGCGTACGACGAGCAGGGCCACCCGACAGCGACCGTCGACGCCGACGGTGCCGTGACCACCTACGCCTATGACGCCTCCGGTGGGCTGCTCGGCGTCACCAACGCCCTGGGAGCGACTCACCGTGTCCACTCAGGACCACTGGGCCTGCCCGACTCCGTCACCGCGCCACTGGGCGGTACGTCTCGCGTCACCCGCGACGCCTTCGGCCGCATCGTCGGCACCGTCGACGCCACCGGCGCTACGACACGCACCACCTGGACGGTGGAGGGCTACCCCGCCGAGCGGATCCTGGCCGACGGCAGCAGCGAGAGCTGGTCCTACGACGGTGAGGGCAACATCGTCCGCTACACCGGCCCTGACGGCCGGAGCACGACCCACGCCTTCACCCACTTCGACCGGCTCCGCGCCCGGACGGAGGCCGACGGCTCGACGACGTGGTTCGCGTACGACACCGAACTGCGGCTCACGTCCGTGACGAGCGCGTCGGGTGCGGTGTGGTCGTACGCGTACGACCCGGCGGGCCGCCTCGTCCGCGAAGTGGACTTCAACGGCCGCGCCGTTTCCTACGCCTACGACGCCGCGGGCCGTCTGGTCGAGCGCACCAACGGCGCGGGCGAGATCACCACGTATGTGCGCGACGCGTGCGGACGGGTCGTGGAGCGGCGCTCCGGCGACGCCATCGCGACCTTCACCTACGACTCCACCGGCCAACTGGTCGCAGCAGTCACCCCGGACACCACACTCACACTCGCACGCGACGCGGTGGGCCGTGTCGTCGTCGAGGAGTGCAACGGCCGCGCGGTGCACACGACGTACGACATACTCGGCCGGCGGGTGGAACGCCGGACTCCGTCGGGCGCCGTCAGTCGCTGGGAATGGGACGCGAACAATCGCCCCACCCGGGTCCGGCTCGCCGACAACGCGTTGTCCTTCGCGTACGCGGCCTCGGGCCACGAGATCGAGCGGCGGCTCGGGGAGACGGCGGTACTGTCCCAGGAGTGGGATGCCGGCCACCGTCTGACCGAACAGACGGTTCTCCGACCAGCCACCTCTGACGCAGGTCCCTCGGACCAGGCACTTCTGCGCCGCTCGTACACGTACGGACAGGACGGCGGCCTGACCGCCATCGAGGACCAGACCTACGGCACCCGACGATTCAGCCGTGATCGTCTCGGCCGGGTGGAAGCGGTCTCCGCCACCGGGTGATCCGAGCGCTACGCCTACGACGCGGCGGGCAACGTCAGCCGGGCGGACGCGCCGGAAGGCCCCCAGGGGGAGCGGGTCCACGACGGCACACTCATACGCAGGACCGGCCACATCACCTACACCCACGACGCACAGGGGCGCCTCGTCCGGCAGGCGCGCAAGCTGCTGTCCGGGGGAACGCGGGAATGGACCTACGCGTGGGACGCCGAGGACCGGCTGACTCAGGTCACGACCCCCGACGGGCGTCGCTGGGCGTACGTCTACGACGGTCTCGGTCGTCGTGTCGCCAAACGCCTGCTGTCCGACGCCGGACGACCGGCGGAGGAAACCGTCTTCACCTGGGACGGTGCCCACCTGGTGGAAGAGAGCAGCTCCGTCGACGGCCCCACCAGAAGCTGGGAATGGGCTCCCGGCACCAACCGTGTGCTGCTGCAGATCGACCAGGACGAGGTCGACCGCCGCTTCTACGCCATCGTCACCGACTTGGTCGGTACACCCACCGAACTGGTCGACGACGAGGGCCGGATCGCCTGGCGGGCACGCACCACGCTATGGGGCACACCGGTAGGCGGCTCCGCGGGTCCGGTCGACTGTCCCCTCCGCTTCCCGGGCCAGTACCACGACCCCGAGACCGGCCTCCACTACAACTTCCGCCGCTACTACGACCCCGAGAACGCCCGCTACATCAGCCCCGACCCGCTGGGCCTCGCTCCCGCACCGAACCACCACGCCTACGTCCCCGACCCTCTTCGCTGGACCGACCCGTGGGGACTGGTCAGCTGCGAAAGCAGCCGGCACGGCATCACGGAGGAACGCGAGGCCCACATCGAGGGCCAGCACGGTCCCGGTGCCCAGGACCGCGTACGGGAGAATGCCGACCCCACCGGGCCGGAGCCCGCACTGCCCGGTGAGTTCTACGAGGACTTCTTCTGGGAGGGAGACGACTTCGTCCTGGGCCGACGGCTCCGGGAGGGCGTCGACGGAACCCCGGCCATACCCAACCCGCGTGCCAGGGCCGGGCAGGACAGCCACCTGCACCGCTTCGAACACGGCGAGCCCGTGGGCATCAACGGCAGCGGGCGGGAGACCAGAGACGTCGAAGTCGTCATCCGTGACGGCCATATTCATACGGCTTATCCGGTCTGAGAGGGCCGGTCGGTACGTGCACACCCTCCTCATTGCGCTCGCGAGGCAGCCGCTCGACCTACGATTCCATCCCCACGGCGTGGGACAAGATCTACGAGGACTCCTACACGTCGAGCTACCCGGCACGGAAAGCCCAGCCCGTTCCTCGACGACTCGTGGATCGACACACCGGAGACCGCATCCTGAAGCCGGACCACCACCACCGCATGTGCAGTCTGTGCATCGCCCGTACCTGCCGGCCGGAGGGCGACTCCTCTTCCGCACGGCAGTCACCGACGTGGCGTCGGAGCCCGCGACATCCCGAACGTCGGGCCCCGATCGGCTCCAGCACCGCCACGCACTCCACATGATGCGTCATAGGAAAAATGTCGCATCGGTAGACGCCTCGACAATGCGCAGGTCAGCTGAGCTTTCTGGGACCCTTCGGCGGTCTGCTGAACGTCCGGAGCGTCAAATGAGCGTCACCGCTCCCCCACGATGACTCCGACGGAGGGGCGCCACCCAGCCGACCAGACAAGGCCAGACAAAGGATGAAGCTGCCGAGCCCGAGGCTCAGGGAGTGCGGCAGGTTCTTGCTGTTGGGGCATCGAAGAACGCTCCGCGTGGAAGGTGGTGCTCACGAGGCAGGAGAGGAGAAATGGTGGACTGGACGCTGGACGAGGGATTCGAGACACCCGGAGGGGTGGTGCGGTGGGGGGCCTTGGGCAGCGGGGACCCACTCGTACTGGTGCACGGCACGCCGTACTCCTCCTTCCTGTGGCGCGACATCGCTCCCGCGCTCGCCCATACCCGCACGGTCTTCTTCTTCGACCATCTCGGCTTCGGCCAGTCCGAGCAGCACGAGGGCCAAGACCTGAGCCTCGCGGCTCACTCAAGGAACTTCGCTCAGCTCCTCGACCACTGGGGACTGTCCCGCCCCAGCGTCGTGGCTCACGACATCGGCGGGGCGGTCGCGCTGCGGACCCTGCTGCTGGAGGAGAGGAACTACCGGGACCTGACCCTCTTCGACGCGGTGAGCGGCGGCGAGTGGGAGCGGGGACTGTTCCGGCTCTTCCTGGAGCACGACGAAGTCTTCCGCAAGCTTCCGGCCTACGCCCACGAAGCGCTGGTCGCAAGCCATCTGCGGCACGCCACGCACGCCGGCTTCCGGCCGGGAATCCTCGACAAGTTCCTCGCACCGTGGCGGGGGAAGGCAGGGCAGCCGGCGTTCTACCGTCAATACAGCCAGATCAGGCAGGCGGACACGGCCGCGTACGAGCACCTGCTGGGCGGTGTGTCGATTCCCGTGCGGATCCTCTGGGGCCGTGAGGACCGCATTCTCCCTCCGGAGTACGCCGAGTGGCTGCACGAACGCGTTCCGCACGCCGAACTGCACTGGATCGATGACGCCGGCCACCTCCTCCAGGAGGACGCGCCCGGCCAGTTGTTGGCCTGCCTGACATCTGGTTTCGCATCAACCTGAGCTGCGGGGCGGCCGAGCGGCTGATCCGGCCCGAAGGCACCCGCGAGCACGGACCCTCCCGTTCGGGGGCGCGTCACGGGTCTCACTGTCCGGCGGAACGGGACGGGTTCCGCCTGCCGTCGGCGTACAGGGAGCCGAGAAGGGCCAGGGCCTGCGCGGAGGGGCTGCCCGGTTCGGCGTGATAGATGACGAGTTGCTGGCCCGGAGCGTCCCGGACGTCGAAAGACTGGTAGATGAGGGCGAGAGGGCCGACATCCGGGTGGAGAAGTCGCTTGGCGTCATGGGTCTTTCCGCGCACGGTGTGCTGCGCCCACAGCCGCCGGAATGCGGCACTGTGTTCGGTCAGTGTGCCCACCAGGTCTCGCAGACGTGGGTGCTCGGGGTCGAAGCCGCTCGCCTGGCGCAGGTTGGCGACGGCGGCCTGGGCGGCCCGGTCCCAGTCTTGGTAGAACTCCCGTCCGGCTGGGTCGAGGAAGGTCATGCGGGCCAGGTTGTCCGCAGGGGTGAAGGGGGCGTAGAGCGCGTCGGCCAGGGCGTTGGCGGCCAGGAGGTCGAGGGTGCGGCTCATCACGAACGCCGGGGTGTGCGGGTAGCCGTCCATCAGCTGACGCAGCGCGGGACCGACGTGCTCGGTGGTGTGGAAGGAGCCTTGGCCGTCCGGTGACACTCCGGCCAGGCGGCGCAGGTGGCCGCGGGCGTCCCTGTCGAGCAGGAGGGCACGGCTGAGCGCGTCCAGCACCTGTGGCGAGGGATGGCGCTCGCGGCCCTGCTCCAGCCGGGTGTAGTAGTCGGCGTTCACGCCGGCCAGGACGGCGACCTCCTCGCGGCGCAGTCCGGCGACCCTGCGTACGCCGTGACTCGCCATGTTGACGTCCTGTGGCCGCAGGTGGGCACGGCGCGCGCGGAGGAATTCCCCGAGATGGTTGTCGTCCATGGCCTCCAGGCTAGGCAGTGGCTCCGCTCTCTGCCTGGGTGTGCCGCACCCAGGCAGAGAGCACCCTGGTACACCCGCGATGACCTGCGCAGACTCGGTCGGGCAAGACACCCGCACCCACCGAGGAAGGCAATGTCATGACAGGCGATGCGCGGAGCGGCCGCGATTCCGGGCATGCCGACGTGGTCGGCATGTGGGTGACCGCGGACGGTCAGATCCGACAGGAGCTGTTGCCGGACGGGCGCTACGACGAGGCCCGGGGAGACCGGCGCAGCGCGTACACCGGCCGGTACACGGTGACTGGCGACCACCTCGACTACGTCGACGACACCGGCTTCACCGCCACGGGCGACATCAGGGACGGCGTGCTCCACCACGAACACCTCGTGCTCTACCGCGAGGACCGGACGGAGAAGCCCTCGTGAGAAGGCGCGCCAGCGTCCTCGTTTCTCACGCCCACGGATACGGAGTCCGCCGCGGTGGGGCCCCTGGCCGCCGCCCCGTCACATAGGGAAGGCAGAGCAATGAAGCAGACCGACGAGATCGCCACGGGCGCCGGCGGAACCGGGGCCGTTGCGGAGGTCTCCCCGCCACCCGGCATGCCGGCCCTGCTGGTGCTGTGCGTGGCTCATTTCATGGACGCCATAGACCTTTCGGACGTGGGCGTGGCCCTGCCCGCGATCCAGCGTGACCTGGGCATGGCTTCGGGCTCCTTGCAGTGGGTCGTGTCCGCCTACGCCCTCGGCTACGGCGGGTTCCTCCTCCTGGGCGGCCGGGTCGCCGATCTGTTCGGCCGGCGACGCGCTTTCCTGACCGCGGTCGCCGTCTTCGGCGTGGTGAGCGTGCTGGGAGCGCTCGCTCCGACCGGTGGCGTGCTGGTCGTGGCGCGGCTGGTGAAGGGGGTCGCCGCGGGCTTCCTGGCCCCGGCGGCTCTTTCTCTGATCACCACCAATTGGCCGGAGGGTCCGCGGCGCGGCCGTGCCCTCGGCTGGTACGCCACCGCCGGCGCCTGCGGCTTCATCGGCGGACTCGTTCTCGGCGGCGTGCTGACCGAACTGTCGTGGCGGCTGGTCTTCGCGCTCCCTGTGCCCATCGCTGTGGGCGCGCTGCTCGCGGGGCTGCGCGTGCTCCCGGCGGACCCCCGGGGCAGCGTTCGCGAGAAGATGGACGTTCCTGGCACGCTGACGGCCACCGGAGCCCTGGTGCTCTTGGTCTACGCCCTCGCCCAGGCTCCGTCGCACGGCTGGCTGTCCGCCCGCACCCTCGTTCTCTTCTTCGCCGCGGCCGGTCTGCTCGGACTGTTCGTGCGGGTCGAGTCCCGCACGAACAGGCCCTTGGTCCCGCTGTCCTTCCTCACCCGGCGCACGACCGCCGGCGCCAACCTGACGATCTTCGCCATGTGGGGCGCCTACACATCGTTCGCGTTCCTCGCCACGCTCTACCTGCAGAACGTGCTGGACTGGTCGCCGTTGCAGACCGCCGGTGCCTTCGTCCCGCTGGGCCTCGCCAACGGCGCGCTGGCGCCGTTCGCGGGGCGGCTCGCCGCCCGGTTCGGAACGCACAGGATGATCGCCACCGGGATGCTGCTCCTCGCGCTGTCCTACGCGCTGTTCTTCCGGATCGGCCCCCACAGCTCCTTCCTCACCGTGGTCCTGCCCGTCATGGTCGTCAACGGGATCGGCACCGCGGCGACCTTTCCCGCGCTGAACATGAGCGCCGTGACCGGGGTACCGGACCGTGACCAAGGGCTGGCGGGAGCCCTGCTCAACACCTTCATGCAGATCGGCGGTGCCGTCGTCCTCGCCCTCGTCACCGCGGTCGTCGAAGCCGGACAGCGCACGAACCGGGGTGACCCCCTGGCGGGCTACGGCCTCGGTACCGGCGTCATCGTCGCCACCGTGCTCGTCGGCCTGGGCGCCGCGCTCCTCATCCGGCACCGGCCCGACAGCCGGGACCACTGACGACGGCCCCTCTTTCGGCCACGAAGCCGTCCGTGACCGCGCACGGACCCCCGACCCGACCCCACCAGGGAGCACCCAAATGATATCCACGACCCCGTCCACCGGAGCCGCCGAGTTCGCCGGGAAGACGGCCCTCGTCACCGGCGCCGCACGCGGTATCGGCAAGGAGACCGCATCCCTCCTCCACACCCGCGGCGCACACGTCGTCGCCCTCGACACACGTCCCGAACTCGCCGTTCTCTCGAAAGAGTTGCCTGGGGTCGTGACCGTGACCGGCGACGTCACCGAGGAAGAAACCGCCACCCGCGCGGTAGGTGCCGCCGTCGACGCCTTCGGCGGACTGGACATCCTGGTCAACAACGCCGGACGCACCCTGACCAAGCCCGTCACGCACACCACTGCACGGGACTGGGACAGCGTGATGGACGTCAACGCCCGCGGTGCCTTCCTCTTCGCCCGCGAAGCCTTCCGGGCCATGGAGGAGCGCGGCGGCGGCGCCATCGTCAGTACCGGTTCGTACGCGTCCACGGTCGGCCTGCCCGAAGGGGTCGCCTACAGCGCATCGAAGGGGGCTCTCGCCCAGCTGACCAAGGTGCTGGCACTGGAGGGCGGCCCGCTGGGCATCCGCGCGAACCTCGTCGCCGCAGGCGTTGTCGAGACCGACTTCCTCGACGCCTTCCGCCCCGACAGCCGCGCCTATCTCGCGTCCTTCGCGGACGTCCACCCCCTGGGCAGGGTGGCGCAGCCCCGCGAGATCGCGGAAGTCCTGTGCTTCCTGGTCTCCCCGCGGTCCGCCTTCGTCACGGGCGCCGTACTCCCCGCGGACGGCGGCTTCACCGCCGCCTGATCCGTCGTCCGCCCGCGGAAAAGCGACACGCTAAGAACATTCGTTTCCTTACGTAATGTGCTTTGTGCTTATGCGCGAGAAGGAAACATCCGAAGGGCGGGAGACAGCGGACGGCGAGGGGCGACGCACCCGCCGCCGCGATCCACGGCGCAGGGAGCGCGTACTCGACGCCGCGCTGGACGTGCTCGCCGAGGACGGGGTCGCCGGGATCACGCACCGCAAGGTGGCCGCCCGGGCGGACGTACCGCTGGGCTCCGTCACGTATCACTTCGTGAGCCTGACCGAACTGTGCACGCGGGCGTTCGCCCGGTACATCGAGCAGCGGAGCACCGAGTACGAGGCGCTCTTCGCCGAGGTGACCTCGCGCGAGGACCTGACCGAGGTCCTGGTGGAACGGGTGCGGGGAGGGCCGTCCCGGCACCGCAGCGCGGTCCTCGGCTTCGTGACCCAGGAGTGGACCAGGTCCAGCCGGGCGGTGCTGGCCCGCTTCACCGGGCCCGAGGCCGCCGCCCGCCTCGACGCCCTTCTGGAAGGAATGATCATGGACACGCTGCTGTCCACGGAACGGGAACCGCGTGCGGAGATCCGGGCAGCCACGGCTCCCTCAGCCTGAGCGCCGGCTCGGACGATCCCGCCCACACGGCCGCCCGGGTCGGGGTGATCACTTCGATCGGCTACGGCGGCTTCGTCTGCGGCCCGCCGCTGATCGGGGCCCTCGCCGACCGGACCGAGCCAACCACTTGGCCTCCACGGCCCGGTGGCCAGACCGCCCGATGAGCGAAGTGGTCAGCTGTCGGGTTTCTTCGAGCGTCGCGGGGCGGCGGCCTGGGTGGGGCGAGCGCCGGCCTCGATCTGCAGTGCGTACACGGCGTTCGTCACGAGTTCACGCGCGTATGCGGCGTCCAGTCGACCAGGGCGGAAGAGGATGCGGTACATGATCGGCGCCACGACACGGTCGATCAGCAGTTCCCTCTCGGGCACCGGCTCCCCCCGCTGCACCGCACGGGCCAACACGGCGTCGATCTGCTCTGCGGCATACGCCGAACACTGACCGGCATTGATGCCGTCGGGATCGCCGAGCAGGGCGTCCCGGATGTAGGCACGCCCGGGCGGCGAGGCCATCTCGTCGAGGAACTGTTCCGCCCACGCGTCGAGATCGGCCCGCAGGCTTCCGAGATCGGGCGGACCCGTTTCCGGGCGCAGTCGTTCGACGGCCACGTCGGACAGGAGTTCCTGCAGATCGCCCCAACGACGGTAGATCGTGGAGGGGGTGACGCCCGCCCGAGTGGCCACCATCGGGACTGTGAGCGCGTCGCGGCCCACCTCCCCTACGAGTTCACGTACCGCCGCATGGACGGACTCCTGTACGCGTGCGCTGCGCCCGCCGGGGCGGGCCATGGGCCTGGGACTCATGCGATCCACCTTAATGCAAATTTGTTGCTTCTAGCCGATGGCCGGCGTCGGCGACCCGCAGGGCTGCGTATCCGGGCGCCCGAGCACGCTGGACGCCCCTGCGGCGATGCAACCGCATGCCGGGCTGGAACGTCCGCCTTCCCTCAGGCAGCGAGGGGAGCAAGCCGCCCCGCGCCGGCCACCGACTCCTCGTAGACACGGCCCACACGGAGCACCGTCGCGTCGTGGAAGGGGCGCGCCATCAGCTGCATTCCGATCGGCAGTCCGGCGTGGTCGTGACCGACCGGCAGGGTGAGGGCCGGGACGCCGGTGATGTTGGCGGGGGCACAGAGGCGGACGTAGCTGTCCGACACGGCCTCGGTCGTGCCATCGGCCCACTCGACGGCTTGCTGCCCCGCCTCGGCGGCGGTCATCGGCACCGTCGGCGCGGCGAGAACGTCGATTCCGTCGAACATGCGAGCCCAGGCGTCTCGCATCATGGTGCGGGCCCGCTGGGCGCGGAGGTAGTCGCCCGCAGAGGTGAGTTCGCCGGCCTCCAGCAGCGCGCGAACGTCCGCCGCGTACAGGTCGGGGGTGGCCCGCAGCGACCGCTCGTGGTACGCGGTGGCCTCGGGAACCATCAGCCCCCACTGAACGGCCTGGATGTAGCGCGCCATCGGGATCTCGACGTCGACGAGCTCCGCCCCCAGCTCCGCCAGCCGCTCGATCGCGCCGCGTACGGACTCCTCGACCTCGGGCGTAACCCGGTCGAAGTAGTGGTTCCGCGGTACGCCGACCTTCAGTCCTCGCAGGTCGCCTCCCGGGAAGCGGTCCAGCATGGGGCCGGACACGCTCGCCGGGTCGCGCGGGTCGTGGCCGGCGGTCGCCGACAGCACCAGCGCGGCGTCCTGGACGGTGCGGGCGAGAGGGCCCACATGGTCGAGGGACCAGGACAGCGAGGTCACGCCTGTGCGTGGGACCAAGCCGTAGGTCGGCTTGAGGCCCACGACGCCGTTCAGGGCCGCGGGGACCCGGATGGAACCGCCCGTGTCCGTGCCCATGGCGAACGTCGCCCCGCCGGCGGCGACAGCTACCGCCGAGCCGCCGCTCGACCCACCCGCGACCCGGCTGTGATCCCAGGCGTTGTTCGTCTGCGGAGTGGTCAGGCCGTAGGCGAACTCGTGCGTGTGCGTCTTGCCCAGGAGGACGGCCCCGGCGGTGCCGAGCCGTTCGGCCACCCGACTGTCGCGTTCCGCCACGTGCCCTGTCCGGACGTGCGAACTCGCCGTGGTGGGTATCCCCTCCGCGTCGATCAGATCCTTGAGCGCCATGGGGATCCCGTGCAGCGGCCCGCGCGGTCCGCTTCCGGAGATCTCCCGTTCGGCGCGGACCGCTGCGGCCAGGGCCGCGTCGGCGGCGACGGTGACGTAGGCGCCCAGCCGTCCTTCGACGGCGGAAATACGGGCGAGCACCGATTCGGTGAGTTCGACGGGGGACAGCTCCCGTGCGCGCACCGCACGGGAGGCTTCGACCAGCGACAGCTCAAACGGTTGCATCGGCGTTCCCCTGCCCGGCTCGGTAGGAGGACGCGGGAGGGGTCTCGCCGAAATCGAGCTCGCGCAACCTGCTGATCACGGAGTGGATGTAGTTGGCCGTCATGGCCACTTCCTCGTGTCGGCCGTCCCCGAGGGGGAGCCCCGCCCGCAGCGCCCCTCGGGCTGCCTCTTGGGGGGTGAGTTCGCTGGTCATGGCGTCCTTCCGGATCTGTGCGGCGCGACGGGCCGGGGCTTGTACAGGACCTCCGACCACCGTAAACGCGAATCATTTGCTTTAGTCGATCGTAGGACCTACGGTGCCTTAAAGCAAACCAATCGCTTTTAGTACGGGAAGGACCCTCATGCAGAGCGTCCCCGCGGGCCTGACGCCTCCCCGCACCTCCCCATCCGGACGCCTGCCGTTCGCATTGCACACCTCGATCCTCATCGCGCTGCTCGCCGCATCCAGCGCGCCGACCCCGCTGTACCCCCACTACCAGGCTCAGTGGCAGTTGTCGGCCCTCGACATCACGGTGGTCTTCAGCGCCTACGCTCTGGCACTCCTGATCGCACTGCTGACGACCGGAACCCTTTCCGACCATGTCGGACGCCCCCCCGTGCTCCTGGGCGCGCTCGCGATCCAGGTCGCCTCCATGGCACTGTTCGCGACGGCCGACGGCCTGACCACCCTGATCGGCACCCGCGTGCTGCAGGGCATCGCGACCGGCGCGGCGACCAGCGCAGCAGGTGCGGCTCTCCTCGACCTGGAAGACCCCGCCCGGCCGGGGCGCCCCGCTCTGGCCAACAGCATCGCGCCGGTGACGGGCATGGCGGCCGGCGTCCTGGCAGCCACCCTGATGGTGCGCTTCGCCCCCATTCCGGCGATCACGGTGTACGCGGCCCTGATCGCCGTGTTCGCCGCGCAGGCCATCGCCCTGGTCTCGACGTCCGAGACCGTCCGCCGCCGTCCCGGAGCACTGCGCTCGACGCGGCCCCACCTGGCGCTGCCGTCGGCGGCCGCCCACGCTCTCCTGCTCAACGGCGCCGGCGTCGTCGCCGTCTGGGCACTCGGCGGCTTCTACTCGTCCCTGGGGCCGGGCTTCACACGGCTCATCTCCCCCGACGGATCCGAATACGCCGGCGGCCTGGTCTTCTTCACGCTGACGGCCGTCGCCGCCCCGACGGTGTACTTCACGCGCAGGATGCGTGCCGACGTCTCCGCTCTTCTTGGGAGCTGCGCGGTGATTCCGGCGGCCGTCCTGACCCTGGGTGCCCTCTATCTCGCCGACCCCGTACTTGTCTTCACCGGGGCGGCGCTGGCCGGGTTCGGCTTCGGAGCTGTCTCCCAGGGTGCGCTGCGCGCGGTCGTCGACTCGGTACCGGCCTGGGAGAAGGGCGGCACGCTCGCCTCCTATTACGTACTCAGCTACTTGGCGATGAGTCTGCCCGCCATCGGCGCCGGCGCCCTCACCGCCGGCTTCGGACTGCGTGCGGCAGCACTGGCCCATGCCGGCTGCGTGGCCGTACTGGCGACCGTCGCAGTCTCGACGCTGACCGCCCCGCTGCGCAGTCGGCGCCGGACACCGTCTGCGGACGCCCACTCCCGCCCGGCAACGAGCAACTACACATCCGCCTCACCGGACACACCCGCCCCAGACATCTCGGTCCTCGCGACCCATAACAGGTAAGGAAGGTCTTCGTGTTCACCTCATCGCAGACGACCAAGTCCACTACTCGCCCCGCCTCTGCCTGGACGGTGGGCAACCACACCGTACGACGCATCGACGAAGTGGTCCTGCCCGCCCAGACCGGTCCGTGGCTGCTGCCCGGGGCAACCACCGACCTCGTGAGCCGGACTCCCTGGCTGAGCCCCGAATTCGTCGACGAACAAGGCGTCCTGCGCCTGGCGAGTCACAGCTTCGCCGTCGAGGTGGACGGCATGCGGGTGCTGGTGGACACCGGCATCGGAAACGGGAAGCGGCGCTCCAACCCCGCCTGGCACAACCTGAACAGCGACTACGAAGCACGGATACGGGCGGCGGGCTTCGCGCCGGAGAGCGTTGACGTCGTGGTCCTGACCCACCTCCACGCCGACCACGTGGGGTGGAACACGCGTGCCGAGGGCGACGCCTGGGTGCCCACCTTCCCGAACGCGCGTTATCTCACCTCACGCACCGAGTGGGACTACTGGGCGGGTGTCGACATGGAGGAGGCGCGTCGACAGATGTTCCGGGACTCGGTCCATCCCGTCCGGGAAGCAGGTCTGTTCGACCTCATCGATGTCGCGGACGAGGGCACGGACGTCGCGCCGGGCATCCGTCTGCTGCCCACCCCCGGCCACACACCGGGGCAGGTAGCGGTGGAACTGAGCAGCCGTGGCGAGACCGCACTGGTCACCGGCGACAGCATCCACCACCCGGTCCAGATGGCGCATCCGGAGCTCTGCAGCTGTGTGGACGTCGCTCCCGAACTCGCGGCCAGGACCCGGACCCAGGTGCTCGGCTCACTGGCCGGTACGTCAACTCTCCTGCTGGGGAGCCACTTCCCGCCGCCGACCGCCGGACACGTGCGACGCGAGGACGGCGGGTACCGACTGGCCCCGGCTCCGTCAGGGGTCACGCCCATCGGACGGCTGAAGCGGATCGGAGCACCCAGGACGGGCCGCGCACCGAGTCGCACCGGTCCGTGCGGGTGACGTCCTGGCGTCCGCGACCGGGCGGCCCGGGAGTGGCTACGAGACTCCTCCGGCATGCGCTCCGTCGTCACCGATGGGGGCCGGGGGAAGTTACGACCGATCACCGGCTCGCGCCCTTAGCGCAAGCCGGCTGTCGGCTGTCCCTCGTGGGCGACAGTCACGCCGACGCGTTGCGAACGAGGGCAACCTGCCGGCCCCACTCGCCCCTGGCGGGCCAAGCAACGCGACCCTGCTTCAGTCTCACGAACCGAGCGTCATTCGAGCGTCAAGAGTGATGAATGCACGTCGCCGACGCAGCAGGTCAGACACCCTTGTCCGCAGGCTCCAGAATCGCCACGCACTCCACATGGTGCGTCATCGGAAAGATGTCGGCTTGGACGAGCTGCGGAAACTACCAGGTCAGCGCCGGTTTCTCGGCCAACCGACCGGCGTGCGGACGTCCCGAGCATCAAACGAGCGTCATGACGGACAGTCCGTCCACTTCACCGACGCCGCCAGGCCACCAATTAGGACTTCGAGGTGCGTCAGGTCGGACGGGACTGCCCGAGCGGCCAGTGTGGTGTCAATCCTCATGGTGCTCGGGTCGACCGGTGGGCGGAGCAAATGATCGCCTGACGGGGTGGGGACGGCTATGTCGAGTCTGACCGGTGTGGTGCGCCTGGCCAGGCAGCCATCGCCGCGTCGACCACCCGCTCCAGGGTCTGCCGTGTCGCCCCGTCGCACGCTTGCTGGTTCATCCCCTGGATGACCGCCGTATGGAAGGCCGCGAGCCCATCGGCGTCCACGTCGGCGCCGAGCAGTCCTGCATCGATGTCGTCGCGGATGCGGGCGGCGATCGACCCCGGCACCGGCGCCACCCCGAAGGCCCGGAACCCCCTCGACATCGACGAACTGGCCGAACGGTTGGTCGCGGCTGCCGACGCGGCAGGGCTCACACATTTGCAGTCAGTGGGTACTCACTCGGCGGCCCCGTCGCGATCCGCCTCGCCGCGCGCCATCCCGAGCGCGTCAGCTCACTCGTGCTGAACGCGTCTTTCGCGCACGCCGACACCCGCACCGATCTCGCAGCCTCCGTCTGGCACCAGTTGTTCGCGTCCGGTCAGCACACACTGCTCGCTGAGTACCTGAACCTGATGGGGCTCGGTGAAGCAGTTTTGAACGCCCTTACCCCGGACCAGGCCCACGTCAGAGCCGAGCAACTCGCTACCACCCTCCCCTCCGGCACCGGTGACCAGCTCGGCCTGGTCCGGCGGGTCGACGTCCGCGCCGATCTCGCCGGCATCTCCGTACCGACACTCGTCGTCATCACCACCGCCGACCCCCTGATCTCCCCCGCTCTGCAACGACACTGATTTCCTCGCACGGAACTGAGGACCAGGAGCCCCTCACCTCTTCCTGGCCAAGGCTCTGGACCAAGGAAAAGGATTCATCCACCCGGAAATCCGCATCCAGGGGAAAATTCCTTCCCCCTCACAGACGTGGACATCATCACGGCCTCGACGAAGCATGGTGCCAGGACCACCCGCCAGCGGGTCACGGATGACGAAAAGGGACAGACTGCCATGATCGAGACGGTTTCCTTCAAGAACAAGGCCGTGGAAATCGCGGCACACCTGCACCTGCCGGACGACTTCTCAGAGGACAAGAAATACCCGGCTCTCGTCGGAATTCACCCGGCCGGCGGAGTGAAGGAACAGACCATCGGCCACTACGCGAAGCGGCTGGCCGCGCACGGATTCGTCACTGTGGTCTACGACTCCTCCTACCAAGGAGAAAGCGGCGGCGAGCCTCGTCTTCTGGAGGACCCGACGGCGAGAGTCGAGGACGCCCGCTGCGCAGCGGACTTCCTCACCACTCTCCCGTTCGTCGACACCGAACGGATCGGCGTTTTCGGCATCTGCGCCGGCGGGGGTTACGCGATCAGCGTGGCGCAGACCGAACGCCGCTTCAAGGCGGTGGCCACCGTCAGCGCGGCTCCGATGGGTGAGGGCTCCAGAGGCTTCCTGGGACACCTGTCACCGGTGTCCGACCAGATCAAGACGCTGGAAATGGTCGCCCAGCAGCGCACGGCGGAGGCCAGGGGTGGGGACCCGGTCTACGCCCCGTTCGTCCCGGAAACGCTGGAAGAGATCGACGACAACACCCCGGACCTCCTGCGTGAGGGGTACGACTACTACAGGACGCCCCGCGGTCAGCATCCCCGCTCGAAGGGCGGTTTCCTGCTGAGCAGCATGGACAGGATGTATGCCTTCTCGGCCTTCGACCAGATTCCGGAACTGCTGACCCAGCCGATGCTCCTCATCGCGGGGAGCAAGGCGGACACCAAGATCTTCAGCGATCAGGCGTACGAGATTTCCAACGGCCCGAAGGAGCTGTTCGTCGTCGAAGGCGCGACGCACATCGCCATGTATGACGTACCGGAGTACGTGGATCAAGCGATCAGCAAGATGGTGAAGTTCTTCGCCGTCCTATAGCAGTGCGCTCTTCCGACGCACAGCTCGGTTCACCCGGACAAAGAAATTCGAGGAGCACGATCCGCATGTCCCCTTCCGGCCCTCCCGGAATCGCCATAGCCCTTCATTCGGGCTACGGCCACACGGCCGTCATCGCCGAAGCCGTGGCCCGTGGCGCGGCCGACTCCGGTGCCGAGGTCGTCTCGATCTCCGTCGACACGATCACCGACGAGCAGTGGGCCCAGCTGGACGCCGCTGACGCGATCATCTTCGGTTCCGCCACGTACATGGGCACCGCCTCGGCGGCCTTCCACGCGTTCGCCCAGGCCAGTAGCAAGCGCTGGTTTCCCCACGCCTGGGTGGACAAGCTCGCCGCGGGGTTCACCAACGCCGGCGCCCAGAGCGAGACCGACGCGGGTCCGGATGCGGTCCACCGCTCCGACATCGCCACCGCCGAGCACCTGGGTGCGCGCGTCGCCCGTCAGGCGGCGATCTTCCGCGCCGGGCATGCCACCCTCGCCGCCTGACCACGCGGACTTCCCGTAACAGCCACACAAACACCCCACGCACACGAGGAGTGAACCGTGTCCGAATCCCCGAGCCTGGCCCTCATCCGCCGGGTGTACGAATCCCGCATGGCCCCGGAGGTCACCAGCGAGGTCATGGCGCCGGACCTCGTCTGGGACATCACCCCCGGATTCCCGAACAGCGGCGTCTACCACGGCTGGGACGACGTGGCGAAGAACTTCTTCGGCGCGACGATGACCAGCTACGAGTCCTTCGGCGCGGTACCGGAGGAGTTCTACGCGGACGACGAAGGCCACGTCTTCGTGTTCGGGCACTACCACGCTGAGACGAAGACCGGGAACAAGGCCGACGTCCGCTTCATCCACCTGTGGACCGTCCGCGACGGCAAGGCTGTCAGCATGCGGCAGGCCGCTGACAGCCACGTCCTCCAGGAAGCCCTCAACGGCTGACATCACCACCGGGAGAAACACCCCCATGACGAAGATCCTCTTTGTGATCACCGCGTCCGACCACTGGACGCTGGCCGACGGCACCCGCCACCCGGCCGGCTTCTGGGCCGAGGAGGCGATCGGCCCGTACCAGGTCTTCAAGGAGGCCGGATACGGGATCGCCGCGGCCACCCCCGGCGGCGTACCGCCCACCGTGGACGCCCTCAGCCTCACTCCCGACTTCAACGGCGGCGAGGAGGGCGCGGAGCGCATGCGCTCCGCGCTGCGTGAGGCCACCGAGCTGGCACACCCCATGCGGATCGAGGACGTGAACATCGACGACTACGACGCCGTCTTCTACCCCGGCGGCTGGGGCCCCATGGAGGACCTGCCCGACGACGGCGCCTCCGGCAGGCTGCTCACCGACTGGCTCGCCTCCGGCAAGCCCGTGTCCCTGGTGTGCCACGGCCCCGCCGCCCTGCTCGCCACCATCGGCCCCGACGGGACCTCCCCGTTCGCCGGCTACCGCCTGACCGGGCTGTCCAATGCCGAGGAGAAGCAGAACGGTCTCGCGGACCGCGCGAAGTGGCTGCTCCAGGACCGGCTCGTGAACGAGCTCAGGGCCGACTACCGCGAGGCCGACCCGTTCACCCCGCACGTCGAGGTCGACCGCACGCTGTACACCGGCCAGAACCCCTACTCGGCCGTCCTTCTGGCCCAGGAACTGGTCAAGGCACTGAGCTGACACCACACAGCACCGCATGATCCCCAGCCACCAGGTACGCCCACGGCGCGTACCTGGCCCGCGTCTCACCTCGTGTAATCACATGAGCGGGAGATAAGATTCTCGTGCGCCGGCAGCCGAAAGCCGGGGGAGGATTACCTCCCCATCACTTACAGTGCCGGGCCCTTGTGCGAGGCTGGAGATCATGCACCGCGACCCGCACCTGAACGAGCTGGGCGAGTTCCTCAAGGCCCGCCGTGCCGAACTCAGTCCCTCCGAAGTCGGGCTCCGCGGCGGGCAACGGCGGCGTGTGAGCGGGCTGCGCCGCGAGGAAGTGGCTCTTCTCGCCTCGATCAGCACCGAGTACTACACGCGCATCGAACAGGGTCGTCTCCAGGCATCGGCCGCTCTCCTGAACGACATCGCCCGGGTGCTCCGGCTCAACGAGGCTCAGCACACCTACCTCTTCGATCTCGCGACCAGGCAGAGGGTGCGCCCGCCGTTCTCGGGCGACCGCCAGCAGGTGGATCCGCAGTTGCAGCGCATGCTGGACGATCTCACCGCCACTCCTGCCTTCGTCATCGGCCGACGGACCGACGTTCTCGGCTGGAACCAGCTCGCCGCAGGGCTGTGGACCGACTTCGGCCGCTACCCGGAAGAAGAGCGTGTGTTCATCCGGCTGCTGTTCACCGAGCCCTGGATGCGCGAGCTGTACGCGGACTGGGAGGAGGTCACCCGACTGGCCATCGCTCACCTGCGCATGGAGAGCGCACGGTATCCCGGCGAACCGCGCCTCGCCGCTCTGGTCGAGACCCTCTCCGCCCGCGACGCCCAGTTCCGTCAGTGGTGGGCCGAACATGACGTCGCCATGCGGGACAAGGGCACGAAGAAGCTCCGTCACCCGGTGGTGGGCGAGTTGACGCTCGACTGGAACACGCTCACGTGCGGTACGGACCCCGAGCAGCACATCATCGTCTGGAACGCCGAGTCCGGTTCCCCGTCCCACGACGCCCTGCGCCTTCTGGCTTCCTGGTCGGCGGAACAGAAGCGGACGGCGTCCGACACCGTCGCGTGAGCCTCCGGCCTCTCCGGGACCGGAGAGGCCGGAGGAGGACTACCTCACAGCGTTCACGCCCGTGAGGTCCGCCGACAATTCCCATAGCCCGCTGCCTGTTCCGGGCGATCGCCCAGTCCATTCCGGCCCGGGTGGGATGCATCCAGGGGCTAATCCTTCCCCTGTCCGTCGCGCCGAGCGGCACCGCCACACGGTGTCCCAGGTCGCTCCGCGCCCCACGACGCGAGGAGGCGCAGTCCGTCATGGGACGGAGTGCGCGATGTCGAGCGATCGTCCCCCGGTCGAACCGCGTCGGCCGACGGCGCTCGAACAGCCGTCCCTCTGTCGCTGCCCGCGAGCCGGACGACGTCCGCACGGCGCGGCTCCCGGTACGCGCCGACGTGTCCCGAGCCAAGGGGGGTAAGGATTTCTCCCCTGGATAAGTCCCCCCTCGAGTGGAACTCTCCCCTTTGCGAGTTCGCGCGAAGAGGCCAGGGTCGAGGAAAGGGAAGCAGACGTCCCGTCGGGCGCGGGCGGAATTGTTTCTGGACATCACCCGCATTCCGCACTTCACGCGACCGGCGAATGACGACACGCACATACACATCCCCCAGGAATGCCCGGCCGAGCGCCAGGCGACCTGATCCGAAACACCCGCCAGGAGCACCACCACATGACCGACCGGAAGAAGTTCGCGCCGGCGGCGATCCAGGAGTTCGCCCCGAAGCTCGCCGAGGTCACCGACACGGTCCTGTTCGGTGACATCTGGGAGCGGCCGGGCTTGTCCCCACGTGACCGCAGCCTGGTCACCGTCACCGCGCTCGTCGCCCTCCACCGCACCGACCAGCTCGGCTTCCACCTCGGCAAGGCGCTGGAGAACGGCGTGACCAAGGACGAACTCGTCGAGGCCATCACCCATCTGGCCTTCTACGCCGGGTGGCCCAACGCCATGTCAGCGGTGACCCAGCTCAAGGCGATCGTGGACAAGGCGGACGAGTCGGCCTGAGATCCGCCCCACCCGTCGCTCCCAGGGCGCGGGCCCCTCGTCTGCCCCGCTCCCACGCCCGGCCTCCGCAACCCGACCCATCGAAGACCAGAGGCACGCCATGCGAGCAACCGTCATCCACGCGCCCGGCGACATCCGGGTGGAGAACCGTCCCGAGCCGGAGATCACCGCACCGACGGACGCCGTCATCCGCACCGTCGCCACCTGCGTGTGCGGCTCCGACCTGTGGAGCTACCGCGGCGTCATGCCGGTCGACGAGCCGCAGCCGATCGGCCACGAGTACGTCGGCGTCGTGGAGGAGGTCGGCAGCGAGGTGTCGGGCGTCGAGCCCGGCCAGTTCGTCATCGGCTCCTTCGTCGCATCCGACAACACCTGCCCGGTCTGCCGCGCCGGTTACCACACCTCCTGTCAGCACGCGGAGTGGGTCACCGGCTGCCAGGCCGAGTACGTCCGCGTCCCCCTGTCCGAAGGCACCCTGGTCGCCGTACCGGAGCAGCCGACCGAGGAGCTGATACCGAGCCTGCTGGCGTTGTCCGACGTGATGGGCACCGGCTGGTACGCGGCCAAGGCTGCCGGGGTCAGGCCCGGTGCGACGGCCGTGGTGGTCGGTGACGGGGCGGTCGGCCTGTGCGCCGTCATCGCCGCGAAGGAACTGGGTGCCGAGCGTGTCATCGCCATGAGCCGGCACGAGTCCCGTCAGAAGCTGGCCCGGGAGTTCGGTGCCACCGACATCATCACCGAGCGCGGTGATGAGGGGGTGGCACGGGTCAAGGAGCTGACGGACGGCACAGGCGCCGACGCGGTGCTGGAATGCGTCGGCACCCAGCAGTCAATGCAGCAGGCGCTGCGGTCCACCCGCCCCGGCGGCAACGTCGGCTTCGTCGGCATGCCGCACGACGTGCGGATCGACGGGCAGGAACTGTTCTTCTCCCACGTCGGCCTGCGCGGCGGTCCCGCGCCCGTGCGGGCCTGTCTGCCCGACCTGATCCACCGCGTCCTGTCCGGCCGTATCGACCCCGGCAGGGTCTTCGACCTCACCCTGCCCCTGGACGAAGTCGCCGAGGGCTACAAAGCCATGGACGAGCGTCGCGCCATCAAGACGCTGCTGCATCCGTGACCTCGCGCCCGACGGAGAACCACCGATGACGACATGGACGAGCGACGAGCTCCAACGCATCGACGAGGCGGAGGAGTTGGAACTGGCCCCACTGCGGCGTGACGGCACGT
The DNA here is from genome assembly GCF_039532725.1 of Streptomyces coeruleofuscus. Taxonomy (NCBI): domain Bacteria; kingdom Bacillati; phylum Actinomycetota; class Actinomycetes; order Kitasatosporales; family Streptomycetaceae; genus Streptomyces; species Streptomyces coeruleofuscus. The sequence continues at coordinate 157,594 of NZ_BAAASE010000001.1, read as the reverse complement.
GGCGCGCGCCGGTGCCGGTCTGGGTCGTCCGCGACGGTGACGACCTGTACGTGCGCTCCTTCCGGGGCACGGACGGCGGCTGGTGGCGTACGGCCCGCGCCGGGCGCGCGGGACACATCCGCTCCGGCGGCGTCGACAAGGACGTCGCCTTCACCGACGTACGCGACGACGAGACCAACGACCGTATCGACACCGCCTACCGCACCAAGTACGGCCACTACGGCGGCACATACGTCGACCCCATGGTCGCCTCCCGCGCCACGACGCTGCGTCTGGTCCCGAGATGAGCGGGACGATCCGGTGGGAGGCCGCCGAGCCCCCGCCGGCACCCGAACTCTCACAGGAGTAAGTCCCATGCTCGGTCTCGAACTCGTCGTACTCCTCGGCGTGGCCGTGCTGGCGGGCAACGTCCTGGCACAGCGTCTCGGCATCGCGCCGCCCGTCGTCCTGCTCGCCCTGGGCGCCCTGCTCGGTCTGGTCCCGGCCGTCCGTCAGACCCAACTACCGCCCGAAGTCGTACTGTTGCTCTTCCTTCCCGTGCTTCTGTACTGGGAGAGCCTGACGACCTCGAGCCGGGAGATCCGCTCGAACCTGCGCGGCATCGTCCTGATGAGCACACTCCTGGTCATCCTCACCGCGGGTGCCGTGGCGGCCGCGGGGCACGCGCTGGGGCTGCCGTGGGGGCCCGCGTGGGTGCTGGGCGCGGCGGTGGCGCCCACCGACGCCACGGCGGTCGGTGCCCTGGCCCGCGCGCTGCCGCGTCGCCAGGTCACGGTGCTGCGCGCGGAGAGTCTCGTCAACGACGGCACCGCGCTGGTCATCTTCGGCCTGGCGGTCGGTCTGACCGTCGGTGAGGAGCATCTCACCGTCCCCCACGTCGGGGCGCTGTTCCTCCTCGCCTACGGCGGTGGGGCTGCCGTGGGCGTGGCGGTCGCCTGGGTCAACATGAATCTGCGGCGCCGCCTCCAGGACCCGTTGCTGGGCAATCTCGTCATGATCCTGGCGCCGTTCACGGCCTATCTGCTCGCCGAGCTGATCCATGCCTCGGGCGTCCTCGCGGTCGTGGTGAGCGGGCTGATCATGGCTCAGGTGGCGCCGCGCCTCATCCGCGCCGAGCACCGCAGGCAGGCCCTGGCGCTCTGGCCTCTGGCCACGTTCATCATCAACGCCACGCTGTTCGTCCTGGTCGGTGTGGAACTGCAGTACGCGCTACGGCACATGAGCCGGCCGGACCTCACGGACGCGCTGATCGCGATCGGTGTGGTCAGCGTGGTGCTGGTAGTCGTACGGTTCGCGTTCCTGTTCGGCTCCGCCTACCTGATCCGCGCGCTCGACCGGCGACCGGAGCAGCGGCTGCGGCGCATGAGCGACCGGGCGCGCACTGTCAGCGGGTTCGCGGGCTTCCGGGGGGCGGTGTCCCTGGCCGTGGCCCTGTCGGTACCGGAGATCCTCGACTCCGGTGCGCCTTTCCCGAACCGTGACTTCATCGTCTTCGTCACCTCCGGCGTCATCGTGGTGACGCTCGTGGGGCAGGGACTGCTGCTGCCAGGGGTGGTGCGCTGGGCCCGGCTGCCGCGGGACACCTCCGTCGAGGAGGAAGAACTCCTGGCCGAGACCAAGGCCGGCGAGGAGGCCCTTGAGGCACTGCCTCGGCTCGCCGCCGATCTGGGCACGTCCCCACGGGTCGCGGAGTGGCTGCGCCAGGAGTACGAGGCCCAACTGGCCGCCGTGCGGGCGCGGGGCGCGGGCGCCGATGGCGACCCCGCCCTGCTGCACAACCGTCACTACAACGCGCTGAGGCTCGCCCTCATCGCCCACAAGCGCGGGACCGTCGTCCGGCTGCGCGACGAGCAACGGATCGACGACACCGTTCTGCGCCGGCTCCAGACCACCTTGGACTACGAGGAGGTGCGGCTGGCCGGAACGGAGGTGGAGTGAGCCGACGCCACCGGCCCGGCACGAAACCCACGAGGAAGGACCCCGTCATGCCCTCCGGCTTCATCGACGTCCACGCCCACCTCCTGCCCGACTTCTACGTCCGGCAGGCGACGGCGGCGGGTCACACCCACCCCGACGGGATGGGGAGCTGGCCGTCCTGGTCGGTGGAAGCCCACCTCGACCTCATGGACCGCAACGGCATCACGACCGCGATGTTGTGGTCCCGGCCCCCACCGGCGCGTCCACCGCCGCGGCGGCCGGCTTTCTGAACAACGCGCTCACCGCCCGCAACGTGCTCGACGCCTTCCGACTGCCCCCGGATGCCACCCTCCTGGTTACCGGCGCGGCAGGTTCGGTCGGTGGCTACCTGGTCGAACTCGGTGTCGCAGAGGGCCTGCACGTAGTAGCCGTCGCGGCCGAGGACGACGCGGACCTGCTCCGCTCACTCGGCGCGCAGACACTCGTGCCCCGCGGCCCCGGCATCGCCGAGCGCGCACTGAAGGAACTAGGCGGCCCGGTGGACGCGGTGGCGGACGCGGCCTTGCTGCACAAGCGGATAGCTCCCGCCGTCCGGGAGGGCGGCCAGATCGGCATCCTGCGCTCCTGGGACGGCGACCCAGGACGCGGCATCACGGTCAAACACCTCAACGTGCGGGAACGGGACCGGGACCGGGACGCGATAGTACGGCTCCGCGACCAGGCCGAAGACGGCACGATCACCCTGCGCCCCGCCCTGCCCTTCGACGCGGATGACGCAGTAGCCGCGCACATACGACTCGAACAAGGCACCCTGCGTGAACGCATCGTCCTGACCTTCGACCACGGCAACTGACGGTCCGACTTCGGCAGGACAGACCCACTCGGCTCATCGAGAGGGTCGACCGGCAAGGAGGAGAACAATGCACACACGAACGCTGGGGCGGGACCTGCGCGTCTCCGCGATCGGGCTCGGCGCCATGGGCATGTCCCAGAGCTACGGTCCCAATCCCGGTGACCGCAAGGACATGATCGCCGTACTCCGCGGCGCCGTCGAACGCGGCGTCACGTTCTTCGACACCGCAGAGGTGTATGGCCCGTACGTCAACGAGGAACTCGTCGGAGAAGCCCTCGCACCGCTGCGCGACCAGGTGGTGATCGCCACCAAGTTCGGCTTCCACATCGAGAACGGCGCGCCCGCCGGGCTCAACAGCCGCCCCGAACAGATCCGCGCCGTGGCCGATGCCTCCCTCAGGCGCCTCGGAGTGGACACGATCGACCTCTTCTACCAGCACCGCGTCGACCCGGACGTACCGATCGAGGACGTTGCCGGCACGGTGGGTGAACTGGTTCAGGAGGGCAAGGTGCGCTGCTTCGGGCTCTCGGAGGCCGGCGCGCAGACCATCCGCCGCGCTCACGCGGTGCATCCGGTTACGGCGGTGCAGAGCGAGTACTCGCTGTGGACCCGGGACCCCGAACCGCAGGTGCTGCCCACCTGTGCGGCCCTCGGCATCGGCTTCGTGCCGTTCAGCCCGCTCGGCAAGGGGTTCCTGACCGGAACGGTCGACGCGTCCACGTCGTTCACGGACGACGACGTCCGCACCACCATCCCCCGGTTCTCCGCGGGGAACCGCACGGCGAACCAGGCTCTTGTGGACCATGTCGCGACGCTCGCCCAGGCCAAGGGCGCCACACCCGGCCAGGTCGCCCTCGCCTGGCTCCTCGCCCAGCACCCGTCGATCGTCCCGATCCCCGGGACACGGCGCCTGTCCCGTGTCGAGGAGAACACGGACGCCACTCAACTTCCTCTCTCGGCCGACGAACTGGCCGACCTGAACGCATTGGCCGGCCGGATCGGCGTGCAGGGCGACCGCTACAACGAGCACCACATGTCCCTGGTCGACAAGTAACAGAGATACGTAGGGATTACGGTCTGACGCCTTATCAGCGCGAGCGTCACATGAGCGTCAGGACTGCCGTGTGCTGCCCCCGGCGATGCCCCGGGGCAGCACACTCCCGCCTTCCCGGCAATGACCGGAGCCGCAGGTCAGGGGCGTTCGTACGGCATGCGACGTGCTCCACCCCTTGCACCCCCGAAAAGAAGTCGACCCACAACACCAAGATCGGCCTCATCCTGCAAAACAGCAGGTCAGAAGCCCTTCTGTGCAGGCTCAAGAATCGCCACGCACTCCACATGATGCGTCATCGGAAACAGATCGAACGCCCGAAGCGTCCGCACCCGATACCCCCCATCCCGGAAGTACCCCAAGTCCCGCGCCAAAGCAGCCGGATCACAAGCCACATAGGCGATCCGCCGCGCCCCGAGGGACGACAGATGCTCCACCGTCTTCCGCCCCGCCCCGGCCCGCGGCGGGTCCAGGACGATCAGGTCGACCTCCGTGATCCCCGTGCGCGGCAACACGCTCTCGACCTTGCCCTGCTCGATGCGCACGCGGTCGAACTCGGCGAGATTGTGCCGGGCGTCCTCCACCGCACGCTTGCCGGACTCGATGCCGAGGACCGCGCCCTGCTCGCCGACCCGGTCGGCGAGGGCGCCCGCGAAGAGGCCGACGCCGCAGTAGAGGTCGAGGGCCATGTCCCCCTTGCGGGGCAGGAGGCCCTGCATGACGGCCGTCACCAGGGTGTCCGCCGCCTGCGGGTGGACCTGCCAGAAGCCGCCGCCCCCGACCCGGTGGGTGCGGCCGTCCGCGCGCTCGCGGACGAAGGGGCGGCCGTGGACGCGGTGGACGCCGCCGGAGCGCTCGTCCACGCGCAGCACCGACACCGGGTGGTCGAGTTCGACCAGCGGGAGGCGCGCACCCGGCTTCGGCGTGAGGATCACCTGGCGGTCCTGCGAACCCGTGGCCGCGATCGCCTCGACGGAGTCCATGCCGGTCCAGACCCGCTTCTCGATGCCCAGCTCGCTGACGCCCTCCGCGGCGATCATGCAGTGGTCGATCGGCTCCACCTCGTGGGAGCGGTGCCGGCGCAGGCCCGCGCGGCCGTCGGCCGTGACGGCGTACTGGACGCGGGTGCGCCAGGACGGGACCTGGCCCGCGGGCACCTTGTCACCCTCGGCGGGCACCACCGTGCCGTCCCAGCCGGCCTCCTCCGGTGTGAGCCCGGCGAGCCGCTGGAGCTGTTCGGCGATGACATCGGCCTTCAGGCGCCGCTGCGCGCCCGGCTTGGCGTGCTGCCAGTCGCAGCCGCCACAGCGGCCGGGACCGGCGAACGGGCAGGGGACGTCGATCCGGTCCTTGGAGGCGTCCAGGATCTTCACCGCGTCCGCACGCAGGAACCGGGCGCCCTGCTCGCCCTCCGTCACCCGCGCCACGACCCGCTCACCGGGCAGCGCGTGCCGGACGAACAGCACCTGGCCCTCGGACGTGCGCGCGATGCAGTGGCCGCCGTGGGCGACGGGGCCGATCTCGACCTCGTACTCCTCCCCCACCAGCGACTTCCTCGGTTCTGCCTGCATGGTGGGGTGACTCCAAAAACGTGAGGGGAAAGGGCCGAAGAAAATCGGCCGGACAACAGCCCACCAGTCTACGTGGGCGCCGCCCGGCCGATTCACGCCCGTTTCGGCACGAGCAGTCGGCTGCCCTCAGGTCTTCGGGTCCGAGGACTCCCTCGGCCGGTCCTGAGCCGGACCTCGCCGCACCGAGCCCGGCGCGTTCCACTCCTGCTGCCTGCGGGCCCGCCGCTTGGCCGCTTCGGAGGACTGGAGCTGGTAGGGCACCGAGGTCACCATGATCCCCGGCGTGAACAGCAGCCGGCCCTTCAGCCGCAGGGCGCTCTGGTTGTGCAGCAGATGCTCGTACCAGTGGCCGACGACGTACTCGGGGATGATCACGGACACCGCGTCCCGCGGCGACTCCTTGCGCAGCCCCTTGACGTACTCGATGATCGGCCGCGTGATCTCGCGGTAGGGCGAGTCCAGGACCTTCAGCGGTACGTCGATGCCGCGCCGCTCCCACTCGTCGCGCAGCGCCTTGGTCTCCGCCGGGTCGACGTTGACGCTCAGTGCCTCCAGGGTGTCCGAGCGCATCAGCTTGGCGTAGGCCAGGGCGCGCAGCGCCGGGCGGTGGATCTTGGAGATCAGGACGACGGAGTGGACGCGGGAGGGCCGTACGCTGTCGTCGCTCGGCCCCTCGGGGGCGGCGATCTCCTCGGCGACCCGGTCGTAGTGCTTACGGATGGCCGTCATGGTCGCGTAGAAGATCACCATGCCGAGCAGGGCGACCCAGGCGCCGTGCGTGAACTTGGTGACGAGGACGACCACCAGCACCAGGCCGGTGAAGAAGGCACCGAAGGCATTGATGGCGCGCGAGCGGACCATGTGGCGGCGCTTGGCCTTGTCCTGCTCGGTGGCCAGGTGGCGGTTCCAGTGCCGGACCATGCCGGTCTGGCTCAGCGTGAAGGACACGAACACGCCGACGATGTAGAGCTGGATCAGGCGGGTGGAGTCGGCGCCGTAGATCCCCACCAGCAGGGCGGCGGCGCCCGCGAGGAGCACGATGCCGTTGGAGAAGGCCAGGCGGTCGCCGCGGGTGTGCAGCTGGCGCGGCAGGTAGCGGTCCTGGGCGAGGATCGAGCCGAGCAGCGGGAAGCCGTTGTAGGCGGTGTTCGCGGCGAGGAACAGCACCAGCGCGGTGGCCGCGGCCAGCACGAGGAACAGGAGGCTGCCCTTGCCGAAGACGGCCTCGGCGACCTGGGAGATCACCGGATTCTGGACGTAGTCCGCCCCGAGCGGGACGCCGTTGTGGACGAGGTCGCGGGCCGGGTTCTCGGCCATGCGGACGTCGGTCGCGGCGGCCAGCGCGATGATGCCGCAGAACATGGTGACGGCCAGCAGGCCCATCAACGCGAGCGTGTTCGCGGCGTTCTTGGACTTGGGCTTGCGGAAGGCCGGGACGCCGTTGGAGATCGCCTCGACGCCGGTGAGCGCGGCGCAGCCGGAGGAGAAGGCGCGCAGCAGCAGGAAGACGAGGGCGAAGCCGGCCAGGCCCTGGTGCTCGGGCTTGATGACGTAGTCCGCCGTCGGTGCCCGCATGGTGTCGTCCAGGACCAGTCCGCGGAAGGCGCCCCAGGCGATCATGGTGAAGACGCCCGCGACGAAGACGTACGTCGGGATCGCGAACAGCGAGCCCGACTCCTTCACGCCGCGCAGATTCATCAGCGTGAGCAGCACGATCACGCCGATCGCGCAGAGCACCTTGTGCTCGACCACGAACGGGATCGCGGAGCCCAGGTTCTCGATGCCGGAGGAGATCGACACGGCGACGGTGAGGACGTAGTCGACGAGCAGCGCGCTCGCGACCGTCAGGCCCGCCTTGGGGCCGAGGTTGGTGTTCGCCACCTCGTAGTCGCCGCCGCCGCTGGGGTAGGCGTGCACGTTCTGCCGGTACGACGCGACCACGGTGAACATCAGCACGACGACCGCGACCGCGATCCACGGACTGAAGTGGTACGCCGTCACACCCGCGATCGACAGGACCAGCAGCACCTCCCCCGGCGCGTACGCGACGGAGGACAGCGGGTCGGAAGCGAAAACGGGTAGTGCGATGCGCTTCGGCAGGAGTGTTTCCCCCAGCCGGTCACTGCGCAGTGCGCGCCCGATGAGGATCCGTTTGGGCACGTCGGTCAGTTTGGACACAACAGAGGATCGTAAGCGTTCGATTGCGGGCTCGCCCACCCGCCACCCCCCATCGGCGATCCGTCTGCTCTCCGAGTGAATTCAGGGGCCCCTGCGGCTGGGGAGTCAGCAGGTCACCCGGCTCCCATGCCTATATGACTAAGCCCCGCCCGTCCCCCGGCCGTTGCCGCCCCTGGAGGTCCCATGCACACGACCGCAGAACTGATCGGCGCCGCGGCCACCCTGTTCGTCCTCGTCATCCTCACCGCGGCGAGCGTGCGGAGCATCGGCCGCCGCAAGGACGTGTCGCCGGGGACACGCTAGAAGACAGCCCGCTCCAGCTCCGCCACCCCGGCAAGCAACTCCTCCCGCCCGATGCTGTCCGTCCGGGTCGACGGGACCGTGCAGGCGTACGCCCCGGCCACCGCGCCGTGCAGGGCGCACTGGTGGGGTGGGGCGCCGTTCAGCCAGGCGTGGAGGAACGCGGCGGCGAAGGCGTCGCCCGCGCCGTTGGAGTCGACGACCGGTGCCGGGGGCGTGGCGGCGGGTACGTGGGTCAGCTCGCCGTCGGCCAGGAGGTACGCGCCGGCCGCGCCGGCGGTGGCGACGACCGTGCGGGCGCGGCCCCGCTCGGTGATCCGCCGCATGGTCCGCTCGGGGTCGGCCAGTGCCGTGCTGGACAGGAAGACCAGGTCGGCCTGGTGGGCGAAGGGCTCGTGGTAGGGGTTGGCCCCGTCCCAGTCGTGGAGGTCGGTGGAGATCGTCAGGCCCGCCTCGCGCAGGACGGGCAGCGCGTGGGCGCAGGGCTGGGTGATGACGACATGCGCGTGCCTGCTGGCCGCGGCCAGCTCCCGCAGCGTGGCCTCGGGAAGCCGGTCCGTCTCCGCCGAGCGGGTGGCGTCGTACAGGGACAGCCGTCTGCCGTCGGGTCCGACGAGGTTGACCGCGCGCTTGGTGCCGAGCGGCTGGGGCACGGCGGTGAGCGCGATGCCGCGGTCGCGGTGCAGGGCGCGGACCAGGTCGCCCTCGGGGTCGTCGCCCAGCATGTCGAGGTGGTGCGTGCGCAGCCCCAGCGCGCTCGCGGCCAGCGCGACGAAGTCACCGCTCTGGCCCGCACGCGTCACGATCCCGGGCCTGATCATGTGGCTGTCGGCGAACGGCACGGGCAGCTCGGGGACGTGCACGATCGTGTCGACGCCCGCGCCGCCCAGGACCAGGACGTCGATCTCGGTACTCATGCCGGCTTCCTCCCCCGGCCGAGGGCCGGCAGGGCCCTCGGCAACCCCCTCGACTTTGCCGATACGTTGGAGTCGGGCAGTCGAACGCGGCACCGGCCCCGGAAGGCATCATGACGTGATTCCACCGGCATGATGTTGCCTGGCGGCCCGAACTCAGGCCGCGACATGGTGCCTGGCGAGCCGAAAGAGAGACATGAGCAGGACAATGTTGATGGTCAGAGGGCCCGTAGGAAGCACGGTGTGACGCGATGCATATTGTGATCATGGGTTGCGGAAGGGTGGGCTCCGCCCTGGCCCAGACCCTGGAGCAACAGGGCCACACGGTCGCCGTGGTCGACCAGGACCCCACCGCCTTCCGCCGCCTGGGTTCCTCTTTCGGCGGCCGCCGGGTCACCGGGGTCGGCTTCGACCAGGACACCCTGCGTGAGGCGGGCATCGAGGAGGCCGGCGCCTTCGCCGCCGTCTCCAGCGGTGACAACTCCAACATCATCGCCGCGCGCGTGGCCCGCGAGATGTTCGGCATCGAGAACGTCGCCGCCCGCATCTACGACCCGCGCCGCGCCGAGGTCTACCAGCGCCTGGGCATCCCCACCGTCGCGACCGTCCGCTGGACGGCCGACCAGATGCTGCGCCGCCTGCTCCCCTCGGGCGCCGAGCCGCTGTGGCGCGACCCCACCGGGGGCGTCCAGCTCGCCGAGGTGCACACCTCCACCGCCTGGGTCGGCCACAAGATCAGCCGGATCCAGGAGGAGACGGGCGTGCGCGTGGCGTTCCTGACCCGGCTCGGCGAGGCGGTCCTGCCCACCTCGCAGACGGTGTTGCAGGAAGGCGACCTGGTGCACGTGATGATGCGCACCGACGAGATCGACAAGGTCGAGGCTGTGTTCGCCAAGGGTCCCGAAGAGGAGGGCGGTCACTGATGAGGGTCGCCATTGCCGGAGCCGGCGCGGTCGGCCGCTCGATCGCGGGCGAGCTGCTGGAGAACGGCCACGAGGTCCTGCTGATCGACAAGGCGCCGACCGCCATCTCGGTCGAACGCGTCCCGCAGGCCGAGTGGCTGCTGGCCGACGCCTGCGAGATCACGTCCCTGGACGAGGCGGCGCTCCAGCGCTGCAACGTCGTCATCGCCGCGACCGGCGACGACAAGGTGAACCTGGTCGTCTCGCTCCTCGCCAAGACGGAGTACGGCGTCCCGCGGGTGGTCGCCCGGGTGAACAACCCGAAGAACGAGTGGCTGTTCAACGAGTCCTGGGGCGTGGACGTCGCCGTCTCCACGCCGCGTCTGATGTCGGCCCTGGTCGAGGAGGCGGTGAGCGTGGGCGACCTGGTCCGCCTGCTCCGCTTCAGCCACGGCGACGCCAACCTCGTCGAGCTGACCCTGCCGGAGGAGTCGGCCCTGGCCGGCACGCAGGTCGGCGACGTCGAGTGGCCCGAGGACACGTCCCTGGTCACGATCATCCGCGGCACCCGCGTCCTGACGCCCTCCCGGGAGGACTCCCTGGAGGCGGGCGACGAACTCCTCTTCGTGGCCGCACAGGCCCGTGAGGAGCAGCTGGAGGACCTGCTGTCGGTACGCCGGGACAGCGCGGCGAGCTGAGCGTGGCCCCGCGGGGACCAGCAGGAAGGGGCTTCCCGGATCTCCGGGAAGCCCCTTCCTTCAGCTCTGGAGCCCTACAGCTCTGGAGGCTTCAGCTCTGGAGCCCTACAGCTCTGGAGGCTTCAGCTCTGGAGCTTCACTGCTCGGCGGACCGAGCAGCAGCCTCCCGCTCCCTCTCCTCGGCGGCCTTCTCCTCCGCCTCCATCTCCGCGAACACGTCGATGGGCGCGGGCGCCTTCGCCAGGAAGACCCACGTCAGCCATACGGCGAGCAGGAACGGCGGGATCTTGAGGGCGACCAGGACCCAGCCCAGCTGTGTCGTGTCGGCCCACCAGTACAGCGGGAAGAGGATCGCGCACTTGGCGAGCAGGATCGCACCCCACGCGTAACTGGCCTTCGCGTAGGCCTTCTTGCGGCCGGGGTTCCGCGTGCGCCAGGAGAGGTTCTCCTTGAAGACCGGGCCGAGGATCAGCCCGATCAGCGGGACACCGCACAGGGTGGTGATGATGTAGGCGAGTCCCAGGCCCAGCGTGTAGAGCATGCCGGGCAGGTAGAAGTCCTTGGCGTTGCCGGTCATCATCGCGAAGACGACACCGAAGGCCACGCCGAAGACACCGCTGAAAGCGTGCTTGACGGTGTCCTTCGTCACCAGCCGGACCACGACGAGCACCACCGACACGGCCAGTGCCGCGATCGCCGACAGGTGCAGGTCCTTGTTGATCGTGTAAATGGTGACGAACAGCAGGCCGGGCAGCACCGTCTCGATCATGCCCCGCACGCCGCCGAACGCTTCGAACAGGGCGGCCTCGGTCACCGCCCGGGCGTCGTCCGCAGATGTCTCTTCGGTCGGCTTGTCGAGCGACGTCACCGGCTACTCCCGTCCGAGGGGTCTCAGTTCGTACTTGGGATTGAACAGCACCCGGCGGCCCCGGCTCATGGAGATCCGGCCCGATGCGATGAGCTTGCGCCCCGGCTCTATGCCCACGATCGAGCGTCTGCCGAGCCACACCACGTCCAGCGCCGCGGAGCCGTCGAACAGCTCGGCCTCCAGGGCCGGGACTCCGGCGCGCGGTCGCAGGGTGACCGTGCGCAAGGTACCAGTAACCGTCACTATCTGCCGGTCATGGCAGTCTCCGATCCGGATACAGCCCGCGGTCTCGGTGTCCTCGCGCAGTTCCTCGGACTCCAGGTCCTCCTGCGACGAGGAGAGCCGGTCGAGCATGCGCCGGAACCGGCCCGCCTGCTTCTGCGAACGAGGAACAGCACTCATGTCTAGAGCCTACCGGGGCACGCTGACACCCACGTAGCCCCGGGGCGAGGACCTCACTTCTCGAACCGGTAGCCCATCCCCGGCTCCGTGATGAAGTGCTTCGGATGGGAGGGATCCGCCTCCAGCTTCCGCCGCAGCTGCGCCATGTACACGCGCAGATAGTTGGTCTCCGTCCCGTACGACGGCCCCCACACCTCCTGGAGCAGCTGCTTCTGCCCGACCAGTCGGCCGCTGTTGCGGACGAGGACCTCCAGCAGGTGCCACTCCGTGGGGGTCAGCCGTACGTCCTTCCCGGCGCGGTTGACCTTCTTCGCGGCCAGGTCCACGGTGAACTCTCCGGTGTCCACGATCACGTCGTCCTCACCGCCCCCGGCCGGTTCGGCCCGGCGCACGGCGGCCCGCAGCCGGGCCAGCAGTTCGTCCATGCCGAAGGGCTTGGTGACGTAGTCGTCGGCGCCCGCGTCCAGCGCCTCGACCTTCTCGTCGGAGGAGTGCCGGGCCGACAGCACCAGGATCGGCACCCGGGTCCAGCCCCGCAGGCCCCTGATCACCTCGACGCCGTCCATGTCGGGCAGGCCGAGGTCGAGGACGACCACGTCGGGGTGGCGGGCGGTGGCGAGCTGGAGGGCGGTGGCGCCGTCGTGGGCCGCGTCGACCTCGTACGCGCGTGCCCTGAGGTTGATCACGAGGGCGCGTACGATCTGCGGCTCGTCGTCGACCACCAGCACACGGGTCATGAGGCCTGCCTTTCCGGTTCGGCTGCGTGTTCCGCCACGTGGAGTAGGTCCGGGCGCGCTCCCGCCGCCCGGAGCGTGAGGACCATGGTGAGCCCGCCGCCCGGGGTGTCCTCGGCGTCGAGCGTGCCGCCCATGGCCTCGGCGAAGCCGCGGGCCACCGCGAGCCCCAGTCCCACGCCGGCGCCGCGCGGAGCGTCGCCGTAGCGCTGGAAGGGCTCGAAGATGCGGCCCTTGGCCTCGTCGGGGACGCCCGGCCCCCGGTCGACCACCCGTACCTCGACCCGGTCGGCGAGCGCGCTGGCGGCGACCAGCACGGGCGTGCCGGACGGACTGTACTTGACGGCGTTCTCGACGAGGTTGGCCATGGCCCGCTCCAGCAGCCCGGGGTCCACGGCGACCATGGGCAGGGTCTCCGGGACGTCCAGGTCGACACTGCCCCCGGGTACGCCGCCGAGCGCCATCGGCACCACTTCGTCGAGGTCGATCTCGCGGATCAGCGGGGTGACCGTGCCGGTCTGGAGCCGGGACATGTCGAGCAGGTTGCCGACGAGGTGGTCGAGGCGGTCGGCGCCCTCCTCGATGCCCTCCAGCAGCTCCGCCCGGTCCTCCTCGGACCACTCGACGTCCTCGGAGCGCAGGGAGGTCACCGCCGCCTTGATCCCGGCGAGCGGGGTGCGCAGGTCGTGGCTGACGGCGGCGAGCAGCGCCGTGCGGATGCGGTTGCCCTCGGCGAGGGTGCGGGCCCGGTCGGCCTCCTCCTGGAGCCGGCGGCGGTCCAGGACGACGGCGGCCTGGGCGGCGAAGGCGGCCAGCACGCGGCGGTCCTCGGCGGGCAGGACGCGGCCGGTCAGCGCGAGCGCCATGTGGTCCCCGACCGGCATGTCCACGTCCGCCTGGTCGGGCCGCTCGACGGGACGTCCCTGCCCGACGCGGCCGGCGCAGGTCCACGGCTCGACGTCGCTCGCCCTCTCCAGCAGGGCCGCCGACTCCATGCCGAAGGTCTCCCGGACCCGTTCCAGCAGGTCCTCCAGGCCGGTCTCGCCGCGCAGCACATTGCCCGCGAGGAAGGACAGGATCTCGGACTCGGCCCGCAGCCGGGCCGCCTGGTGGGTGCGGCGGGCGGCGAGGTCGACCACGGAGGCCACCGCGGCACCGACGGCGACGAAGATCACGATGGCGACGATGTTCTTCGGGTCGGCGATGGTCCACCGGTGCAGGGGCGGCGAGTAGAAGTAGTTCAGCAGCAGGGAGCCCACCGCCGCCGAGGCCAGCGCCGGCATCAGCCCGCCGAGCAGGGCCGCCGCCACGGTCAGCGCCAGGAAGAGCAGCATGTCGTTGGCGAGGCCGAGGTCGACGGCGCTGAGCAGCGCCGCCAGGACCGGCGGGCCGGCGACCCCGGCGATCCAGCCCCCCACCCGCCGGGACCGTCCGAGGCGCGCGCCCCGGGCCACCGGCAGTCCGCGGCCCTTGGCGACCTCGTCGTGGGTGACGATGTGCACGTCGAGGTCGGACCCGGACTCCCGGGCGACGGTCGCGCCGACGCCGGGCCCGAAGACGTACTGCCAGGTCCTGCGGCGCGAGGAGCCCAGCACGATCTGGGTGGCGTTGACACCGCGGGCGAAGGCGAGCAGGGCGGCCGGTATGTCGTCGCCGACCACGTGATGGAACGTTCCGCCGAGGTCCTCGACGAGGGTCCGCTGCAACGCCAGTTCCTTCGGCGAGGCCGAGGTCAGCCCGTCGCTGCGGGCTATGTAGACGGCCAGCACCTCCCCGCCGGCGCCCTTCTCGGCCAGCCGCGCGGCCCGGCGGATCAACGTCCGGCCCTCCGGGCCGCCGGTCAGGCCGACCACGATCCGCTCGCGCGAGCCCCAGATCCTCGACACCCGGTGATCGCTGCGGTACTGGGTGAGGTAGGCGTCGACCCGGTCGGCCACCCACAGCAGCGCCAGCTCGCGCAGGGCGGTCAGGTTGCCCGGCCGGAAGTAGTTCGACAGGGCCGCGTCGACCTTGTCCGGCTGGTAGATGTTGCCGTGCGCCATCCGCCGCCGCAGCGCCTCGGGCGACATGTCGACCAGCTCGACCTGGTCGGCACGCCGTACCACCTCGTCCGGCACGGTCTCCTGCTGCCGCACCCCGGTGATCGACTCGACGACGTCGCCCAGTGACTCCAGGTGCTGGATGTTGACGGTCGATATCACGTCGATGCCGGCCGCCAGCAGTTCCTCGACGTCCTGCCAGCGCTTGGCGTTGCGGGAGCCGGGGATGTTGGTGTGGGCGAGTTCGTCGACCAGGGCGATCTGGGGGCGGCGGGCGAGAACGGCGTCGAGGTCCATCTCGGGGAAGACGCCGCCGCGGTACTCCAGCCGCCTGCGCGGCACCTGCTCCAGGCCGTGCAGCATCACCTCGGTGCGGGGGCGGTCGTGGTGCTCGACGAAGGCCACCACGCAGTCCGTGCCCCGCTCGACGCGGCGGTGCGCCTCGGACAGCATCGCGTACGTCTTGCCGACACCCGGTGCCGCACCGAGGTAGATCCGAAGCTTGCCGCGTCCCATGGCCTCATTGTCTTCCGGTCCGCCCACTGCGCAGCGTCGACCTTACGGCCAACAATCACGACATATGGGTTCCGGGCGCGGCAGCAGGCCGTCTTTGACGGAACTCTGACGCGCCCGGCCGACCGGGGCCTTACGCGGGGTTGTCGCCGTGGGTGAGGGTCTCCCAGGCGACGAAGAGGTTGTTGCTGCCGGCGGGGCGGCCGCGCAGGGTCAGCGTCTCGGTGTTGGTCATGGCGTGTCCGAGACGGTTGGCCAGGGCGTTGTGGCCGACCTCGGGGACCGGCCCGAGCCCGGGCTTCAGGGAGCCGCCGCACAGCCAGCCCGGGGCGGCGGCACCGAGCTGGTACTTGGCGTGGAAGCCGAGCGCGTGCCGCAGCCGCTCCCCCACGTCGGTGCCGTAGAGGTCCTGCCCCTGGATCCGGCTGGTCTCGGCGACGTGCGAGATGGCGGAGAGGCCGTACCCGGTGTGCGTGAAGTCCCGGCAGGTCTCCTGGCTGAGCCCGTCGACGAAGGTCGACTGCCCCTGCCAGTACTTGACGATCTTGTCGCGGGTGTTGAGGTTCTGGCTCGGCACGGTCTTCGGCAAGTCGCCGTCGGAGGCCAGGTAGACGTAGGCGGCCGTACGCGTGCGGAACTTCGCCATGGCCTTGTCGTACGACGCCTTGTCCTCCAGGAAGACGGAGATGCCGACGGCGGCCTCCATCATCGACAGCTCCCAGTTGCCGTTGGAGTTCGAGCCGTTGATCACCTCGGGCAGGTACACGGTGCGGAGCATGGTGGCGAAGCGGCCGGAGTTGGCCCAGGTGCCGGTGTACGTGTACTTGATGATCTCGGCGGCCTTGGGCCAGGAGGAGCCGGCCCAGCCGGTCTGGAGGGGCGCGTTGCTGTTGGTGTGGTCCCGGATCACGGCGGACCAGGCGTCCATCAGCTCGATCGCCTTGCGCGCGTGCCGTTCGTCGCGGGTGACGTACCAGGCGAGGGCCTGGGTGTAGGCCGCGATCGCGTCCTCGCGTTCGTCGGTGCAGCCGTTGTTGGGGTTGGAGTACGAACCGCATTCGACGACCGCCCGGGGCTTGGGCGTGCGGTTCAGGTCGGCGTACTTGCTCGCCATCATCTGGCCGAAGGCGCCCTTCCAGGGCTGGGCCCCGGCGTTGACCTTGGCGCGAGTGAAGTCCAACTGACCCTTGGAAACGGCGACTCCGGGGTGGACAAAGGTGCTGGGAGCGGCGTCGGCGGGCCAGGCGAGCACGCCTGCGACGAGGGCGGCCGCGGCCGCTAAGAGTCCGGTTCTGCGCATACGTGAGGGCCTTCCGTTCTCGTATGTGAACATGAAGCGCCTTTATGAACAGACGCGTCGGACGGAGACGCTAGGTACAGACCAATGACCCGTCAAGGCTCCCCGCATGAGAAAGGGCCGCACCCCGAAGGGTGCGGCCCTGGTGTCTCTACGACGCTCAGCGAACCTCGGTGATCTCCGGTCCGCGCTGGAGCTGGCCCATTCCGCCGGCGAAACGGGAGCCCTCCTCCTCCTGCTGGATGCCCTCGGGGACCATCTGGGCGTCGTTGGGCAGCTTCAGGACGATCGGGTCGCGGGGCGCCATCGGGCCCTCGCCTCGGACCACGACCGTGTCCCGGAAGATCTGCTCGAGCAACCCGGCGGCCTGCGGCTGCACCGCGCCCTGGCCCGAGATGACCCCGCGCAGGAACCAGCGGGGGCCGTCCACACCGACGAACCGCACGACCTGGAAGCCGCCGGTGCCGTCCGGCAGCTGTACCGGCACCTGGGCCCGCAGCTCCCAGCCGAGCGGCCCCTCGACCTCGTCGACGATGCCGCCCTGCTGGGTGATGCCCGAGCCGATCTCCTCGCGCACCTCGCCCCAGATGCCCTCGCGCTTGGGCGCGGCGAAGGCCTGCAACTGGATGGCGCTGTCCCGCAGCACGACCGTCGCCGCCACGATCGCGTCACCCGCGACCTCGACCCGCAGCTCCATGCCGTCGACGCCCGGCACGAACAGACCGCCCAGGTCGACCCGGCCCTCGCCCGGATCCCGTACCTCGGAGCTGTCCCAGGGCCCGTCGGGCCGCGGCGCCGGCTCGAGCCTCAGGCGCTCGCCCTCGCCGCCCGCCTCACTGTCGACACCGTCGACGACCTGCTCGGCCTCGCCGGCCGCGTCCTCGGCGGCATCCCTCTTCTTGCGACGTCCGAACACGTCACTGTCCTTCCCGGTCGGATACGACCGAAGCGTATCGATTCCCACCCGCCTGACCGCCCAGGGCGGCCTGACCGCTTGTGCCGCTCGTCCCGTGCACCGCGGCGTGTCCTCCGGTGGACCCGAAGCCCCCCTCGGCCCGCGCGGAATCGGGAAGCTCCGCCACCTCCTGGAAGCGGACCCTCTCGACCTGCTGGACGACCAGTTGGGCAATCCGGTCGAAGCGCTCGAACCGCACGTCCTCGCGCGGGTCGAGATTCACCACGATCACCTTGATCTCCCCACGGTACCCGGCATCAACCGTCCCCGGGGCATTCACCAGGGCGACGCCGCAGCGGGCGGCCAGGCCGGACCGGGGGTGCACGAAGGCCGCGTACCCCTCCGGCAGCGCCACAGACACTCCCGTGGGCAGGACGGCCCGCTCGCCCGGCGCCAGTTGGCACGCCTCGGTGGTGCGCAGATCGGCTCCCGCGTCCCCGGTGTGCGCATACGACGGAAGCGGTACGTCCGGATCGACGCGCCGGATCAGCACGTCCACGGGCTGACGGCTCGCAGGAGTCATGGGGCCTTCCGGGCTGACGGGGCTCGTGGGGGTAATGGGAGTTGTGGGGGCCATGGGGCTCAAGAGGCCGTCCGGACTCACGGGTTCACCTCGAAGGCACGGGCTCGCCGGACCTGGTCCGGGTCGTTCATGGCCGCCTGGATCTCCTCCTGGCGGCCGTGGTCGACGAAGTGGTCGACCTTCACCTCGACGAAGAGCGCGTCGGCACGGACGGCGACGGGCCCGTCGGGGCCGCCGACACGTCCGGTGGCGGTCGAGTAGATCTTCCGCCCGGCGACCGCCGTCACCTCCGCCTCCAGGTACAGCGTGGTGCCGACGGGCACGGGCCTTACGAAGTCGGTCTCCAGCCGGCCGGTCACGGCGATCGTGCGCAGCAGCCAGTTCAGCGAGCCGAGGGTCTCGTCCAGGGCGGACGTGAGCACACCGCCGTGGGCGAGGCCCGGGGCGCCCTGGTGGGCGGGCTGCACGGTGAACTCCGCGGTGAGTGACACGCCCTCGCCGGCCCGTGCCTCCAGGTGCAGCCCGTGCGGCTGGTCGCCGCCACAGCCGAAACACTGGCCGTAGTGCGCACCGAGGAGCTCACCGGGCACCGGCGCGTCCGGATGCCGCACCGGTCGCACGGCGTCGGCCGGAGGCTGAAGAGCAGCGGAAGTACGACTCACAGCCGGAGACCTTACCCGCGCGTCGGCCCCTTCCGGACACCGTGTCAAGCTTGGCTCCATGCAGCTCTCCGCCGCCCCGTACGAAGAACGCCTGACCGCTCCCCGGTCCTGGTGGCTGATCTCGTTCCTGGTCGGGGTCTCCATGGCCCTCGTCCTGCTCCCGTTCGGCACGCTGCCCATGCTCGGCGGCCTGGCCGGGGGCACCGCGGTCGCGGCCGTCGCCGCGAGTTCGTACGGCTCGGTCCGCATCCGCGTGGTGGGAGATTCACTGATCGCCGGCGAGGCGAAGATCCCGCTGGCGGCGCTGGGCGAGGCGGAGGTCCTGGACGCGGAGGAAACCCGTGCCTGGCGCACCCACAAGGCCGACCCGCGCGCCTTCATGCTGTTGCGCGCCTACATCCCCAGGGCCCTGCGCGTGGAGGTCACGGACCCGGAGGACCCGACTCCGTACCTGTACCTGTCCACGCGCGAGCCGGAGCGCCTGGCGGAAGCGCTGAGGGCGGCCAAGCCGGTCTAGCACACCTGCGCGGGGCGTCATCCGGTGGCGGGCGGCGGACCGACGGCACGCGCACACGCGGGCCCGGCGTCTCCCCGTGCCCATCGTCTCGGCGTCGCCTCAGTGCCCGTCGTCGCGCTCGTCGCGTTTCTCGTGGTGCTTTTCGCTCTCGGGTTTCTCGTCCCCGAAGCGGCCCAGGGGGTCGTCAGTGATCTCGCCCATCTCCAGGGCGTCCGCCGGACGTTCCAGGGCGGGGAGCGGCTCCAAAGCGTCCCAGGGGACCTGGATCCCGCGCAGGTCCTCGCGGATCCGGACGGCGAGCTTTCTCGTCTCACTGCGGTTCATGGCCGCCCCGACGGCGGCGCCGATCAGGAACGGCACCAGGTTCGGCATGCTGCGGACCATCCGCTTCATGATCCGCTGCCGCAGGTCCCGCTTCATGCGGCTGTTCAGCGCCGTGCTCAGCGTCGACGGCTTGGTCGCGTCGATCCCGCGCTCCCCCGACCACGAGTGGAGGTACGCGGTGCTGCGCTGCTTGAGGTTGCCGGGCGGCCGTACGCCGTAGACCTCGTGGAGTTCGGCGATCAGCTTCAGCTCGATCGCCGCGACGCCGGTGATCTCGGCGGCCAGTTCCGTCGGCATGGCGGGCGGCACGGGAAGCATCGCCGCCGCGCCGATGCCCGCTCCGACCGTCGCCGTCGCCTTCGCCGCGCCCGCGACGAGTCTGTCCGCGAGCTCTTCGGGCCCAAGGCCCGGGAACTGCCTGCGGAGCGTCGCCAGGTCCCGTACGGGGACGCGCGGGGCCAGTTCGATGATCCGGTCGGCGAGATGGGCGAGGCCGGCCCGGGCCCGGACCGAGCCCTTGCGGGCACTGTCCATGGCCCGCTCCCGGAGCGTCCCCGCCGTCCGGGCGACGGATACGGGGACGTCCACGGACGCCGGAAGGTCACTCCGGTCCGCTGCCGGTTCGAGCGAGGCCGCCCCCGTACTGGTTGAGCCTCGCTCGTCGTCACGCGCGCCGTCTTGCGGGCCGTCGATCGGCCCTTCGTCCGCTTTCCGTTTGGAGAAGCGGCGCTTCCAGGGAGGGGTCGAGCCAGTCACGGCCGACCCCGCCTCAGTCGCAGTCGCGGCAGATCGGCTGGCCGTTCTTCTCCCGGGCCAGCTGGCTGCGGTGGTGCACCAGGAAGCAGCTCATGCAGGTGAACTCGTCCTGCTGCTTCGGGAGCACTCGTACTGCCAGCTCCTCGTTCGAGAGATCGGCGCCGGGCAGCTCGAGGCCCTCTGCGGCCTCGAACTCGTCGACGTCCACTGCGGAGGCCGACTTGTCGTTCCTCCGAGCCTTCAGCTCTTCGAGGCTGTCCGAGTCAACGTCGTCATCGGTCTTGCGTGGAGTGTCGTAATCGGTTGCCATGTCGCTCTCCCCCTCTGGGTGTCTGCGGTGTCTCCAGCGCACGTAACGCGTGAGAGGCCGGACTTGTGCCCGACCTGAGGCGGAGATTTTGCCTCACATCAAGGTCTGTTACTCAATCGACACCCAACCGGACTCCTCACGAGTGATCGGCTTGGATGGCGATGGGGACCGTACACGGTCCGAATGCCGCACTTCAAAGGCGTCTCACCGTGTACTTCCCGTGATCAAGACCCCCGAAAACCGGGATTTTCCCGGCTTTCCGACAGGACCATGATCACGGAGAGTAGATGGCCGGAAAAGCGTGCCTGTGATCGATCACACACGGGACACGCGCGGTGCGATGTCGAAAATTCAGCGCAAAGCGAACATCCCCATGTTCCGCCGAGTTGATCGGCGACATGATCTCAGATGGGCAGCGTGACTCGCATCACGAGCCCACCCCCTTCCCGCGGCTGTGCGTAGATGTGCCCGCCGTGCGCCCGGGCCACCGACCGGACGATGGACAGACCGAGTCCGACGCCCTTGTCGCTCCCCGTGCGCTCGGTGCGCAGCCGCCGGAACGGCTCGAAGAGGTTGTCGATCTCGTACGCCGGCACGACGGGGCCCGTGTTGGAGACGACCAGGACCGCCTGGCCGTGCTGGACCTCGGTGGTGACCTCGACCCAGCCGCCCTCGGCCACGTTGTAGCGCACGGCGTTCTGCACCAGGTTGAGCGCGATCCGCTCCAGCAGCACGCCGTTGCCCTGGACGACCGCGGACTTCTGCTCGCCGCGGATGCGCACCCCCTTGGCCTCGGCCTCGCCGTGCACCTGGTCGATGGCCTGCCCGGCCACCTCGGCGAGGTCCACCGGGCCCCGCTCGACGATCTGGTTGTCGCTGCGGGCGAGCAGCAGCAGGCCCTCGACGAGCTGCTCGCTGCGCTCGTTGGTGGCCAGCAGCGTCTTGCCGAGCTGCTGGAGTTCCACGGGCGCGCCCGGGTCGGACAGGTGCACCTCGAGCAGCGTGCGGTTGATCGCCAGCGGCGTTCTCAGCTCGTGCGAGGCGTTGCCGACGAAGCGCTGCTGGGCGGTGAAGGCGCGCTGGAGCCGCTCCAGCATGTCGTCGAAGGTGTCCGCCAGCTCCTTCAGCTCGTCGTCCGGGCCGTCCAGCTCGATCCGGCGGGACAGGTCCGAGCCCGCCACCGCGCGGGCGGTACGGGTGATCCGGCCCAGCGGCGACAGGACGCGGCCGGCCATGGCGTAGCCGAAGGCGAAGGCGATGACCGCCAGCCCGAGCAGGGCCAGGAGCGAGCGGCTGAGCAGGTTGTCCAGGGCGGCCTGGCGCTGGTCGTTCACGCACTGGTTCATGGCGTGGTTGAACTCGCTGGGCGAGGCCTGGTCGGGCAGGTTGCAGATGTCGCTGGTGACCTTGCCCTCGACGATCTTGAACGGCAGCTCGCTGCCCACGTTCAGCGCCTCCGCGGCCAGCAGGTAGATGATCGACAGCAGCAGGATGCCGGCGATCAGGAACATGCCGCCGTAGAGCAGCGTGAGCCTTATGCGGATGGTCGGGCGCAGCCAGGGGAACGGCGGCGCTGGTCGCCGGGGATCCCAGGTGGGCTTCGGGGGCGCCTGAGGGGGCGCGGGAGTGGTGGCCACAGTCGATCAGATCCGGTAGCCGGAGCCGGGGACGGTGACGATCACGGGCGGCTCGCCGAGCTTGCGGCGCAGGGTCATGACCGTCACGCGGACGACGTTCGTGAACGGGTCGGTGTTCTCGTCCCAGGCCTTCTCCAGCAGCTGCTCCGCCGAGACGACGGCGCCCTCGCTGCGCATCAGCACCTCCAGGACGGCGAACTCCTTGGGCGCGAGCTGGACCTCCTTGCCGTCGCGGAAGACCTCGCGGCGGTTGGGGTCGAGCTTGATCCCGGCGCGCTCCAGGACCGGCGGCAGGGGCACGCTGGTGCGCCGGCCGAGGGCCCGCACGCGCGCGATGAGCTCACTGAACGCGAACGGCTTGGGCAGGTAGTCGTCGGCGCCGATCTCCAGGCCCTCCACCCGGTCGCTGACGTCACCGGAGGCCGTGAGCATCAGCACGCGCGTGGGCATGCCGAGCTCGACGATCTTGCGGCAGACGTCGTCGCCGTGCACGAGCGGGAGGTCGCGGTCGAGGACGACCACGTCGTAGTCGTTCACGCCGATGCGCTCCAGGGCGGCCGCACCGTCGTACACGACGTCGACGGCCATGGCCTCCCGGCGCAGCCCGGTGGCCACCGCATCGGCGAGCAGTTGCTCGTCCTCGACGACGAGTACGCGCACGTCCCTGGTCCTTCCTCATGTCCTCCCGCGTAGCGCCGCACAGGCGCAGACGGGCAGGGGTCTTCGACGGTTCGTTGGTGTGTTGCCCTCCATCCTGCCCTTTTCGGCCATAAGTCGGAGGTAAGGCGGGTGAGGGGACGGGGCCCGAGGCGGAATAAGAGATTTTCTCCTCCGGTTAGGTTTCCACGGAAGGGAGCTTGGGGAGGACGGCTTTACATCCCACGATCACGCTCTGCTTGTACCGCACCACCATGCGGTGCGGCTCAACCCGCTTCCGCAGGGCGGGCGTGGGTGTCCGGCACCGTCGCCGCCCAGCTGAGCGGCGCTGGGCATCCACCGGAGACGTGATCGTCCCTTCCGAACGGCACACCCCCGTGCCATCGACCCACGACCCAGGACGAGGGGGCGCAGCATGGACGCATTCACCGCAGGACTTCTGCAGCGCATAAGGGCGACCGAGTCCGATCTGTCCCGGGCTCGCGACGAGGGCGACGACTTCCTCGTCGAGGTGGAGCAGGGCGAGCTCGACGACCTGCGCCGTCTCGCCGCCGAGCACGGTGTGGAGGTCGGCGCGACGAGCGTCTGATCAGGCCGTACGAAGCGGGTCCCGGCGAATCCAGCGCCGGGGCCCGCTTCGTCGTGTTGCGGCCCCGTTCACTCGGTGTCGGGTGCGCCGTCGGCCGTCGTACGACTGCGGGTGCGTCACCGGCTGTCGTACGACGGCCGGGCCGTCCTCAGTGGTGCCAGGTCCCGAAGTCAGTCGTGCCAGGCCCCGAGGTCCTCCAGCAGGCGCTGGAGGGGCTCGAAGACGCCCGGGCTACCCGCGACTGTCAGATCCCCCGACGGACGCTCTCCGGGGCGTCCACCGGTCAGCGCGCCCGCCTCCCGGGCGATCAGGTCGCCCGCCGCGAGGTCCCAGGCGTGCAGACCGCGCTCGTAGTAGCCGTCGAGGCGTCCCGCGGCCAGGTCACACAGGTCGACCGCCGCCGAACCGCCGCGCCGGATGTCGCGCAGCAGCGGGATCAGCCGCCGGGCGACCTCGGCCTGGTGGGTGCGGACTTCGGCCACGTAGTTGAAGCCCGTCGAGACCAGCGCCTGGTCCAGGGGCGGCGCGGGGCGGCAGGCCAGCCTGCGCTCGCCGTCCCAGGCCCCGGTGGCCCAGGCTCCGCCGCCGAGCACCGCGTGGAAGGTCTCGCCGCGCATCGGGGCCGTGACGACTCCGACCACCGTCTCGCCGTCCTGCTCGGCGGCGATGGAGACGGACCAGGTGGGCAGCCCGTACAGGTAGTTGACCGTGCCGTCGAGCGGGTCGATCACCCAGCGGACGCCGCTGGTGCCCTCGGTGGTGCCGCCCTCCTCGCCGAGGATGCCGTCGTCCGGGCGGCGCTCGGCGATCAGGCCGGTGATCAGCTTCTCGGCCGCGATGTCCATCTCCGTGACGACGTCGATGGGGCTGGACTTGGTCGCGGCCACCGCGAGGTCGGCCGGGCGCCCGTCCCGCAGCAGCGCGCCCGCGCGGCGAGCGGCCTCCTGGGCGAGTTCGAGCAGGTCCTTGTGCAGGGGGTCGGTCACGGGGCTCCTCACGCGTAGGTGCTGTCGGCGCCCGCGGCGGCGGGGCGGGGGGCACGGGCCGGGCAGCAGCCGACCGGGCAGAGGTGGTGGCTGGGCCCGAGGGCGCCCAGGGCGCAGGGGGTGACCTCCTGCCCGCGCTCGACGGCGGCACGCTCCACGACGAGCTCCCGGATCGCGGCGGCGAACCTCGGGTCGGCGCCGACGGTGGCGGAGCGGCGCATCGGCAGCCCCAGCTCCTCCGCCTTGGCCTCGGCCTCCGTGTCGAGGTCGTAGAGGACCTCCATGTGGTCGGAGACGAACCCGATGGGGGCGATCACCACGGCCGGGACACCTGCCGCGTGCCGCTCCTCCAGGTGGTCGCCGATGTCGGGCTCCAGCCACGGGATGTGCGGGGCGCCGGAGCGGGACTGGTAGACGAGCTGCCAGGGGTGGTCGACGCCGGTGCGCTCACGGACGGCGTCCGCGATCAGCTGCGCCACGTCCAGGTGCTGCCTGACGTACGCGCCGCCGTCGCCGTGGTCCTCGACGGGCCCGGAGGTGTCGGCGGAGGCCGTCGGGATCGAGTGCGTCGAGAAGGCGATGTGCGCCCCGTCCCGGACGTCCTCGGGCAGCTCGGCGAGGGACCGGATCACCCCGTCGATCATGGGTTCGAGGAACCCCGGGTGGTTGAAGTAGTGCCGCAGTTTGTCGATCTTCGGCAGCTCCAGCCCCTCGGCCTCGAGGGCGGCGAGCGAGTCGGCGAGGTTCTCGCGGTACTGGCGGCAGCCCGAGTAGGAGGCGTAGGCGCTGGTGGCGAGGACCAGGATGCGCCGGCGGCCGTCGCTGACCATTTCGCGCAGCGTGTCCGTCAGATACGGCGCCCAGTTGCGGTTGCCCCAGTAGACCGGCAGGTCCAGGCCGTGGTCGGCGAAGTCCTTGCGCAGCGCGTCCAGCAGGGCGCGGTTCTGGTCGTTGATGGGGCTGACCCCGCCGAAGAGGAAGTAGTGCTGCCCGACTTCCTTGAGGCGTTCCTTGGGGATGCCGCGCCCCCGCGTCACGTTCTCCAGGAACGGGACCACGTCGTCCGGGCCTTCCGGGCCGCCGAAGGAGAGCAGGAGCAGGGCGTCATAGGGGCTGACATCGCGCGCGTCTGGCATGAGTCGATCCTGCCACCCGGCACTGACAGCCGGGAAACGGCGGGGTGACACCCGCGCGGCGGACGGCCCGAAGTGGGTCTGGCCGGGTGCGTCGGGCGCACCCCGGGGCGTAATCTGTGTCGACTGCGTTCGCAGCTTACTGAGCCTCCCGGAGACCCCGTGCCCAGCCCCTACCGCGCCCTGTTCGCCGCTCCCGGCAGCAAGGCCTTCTCCGCCGCGGGCTTCCTCGGCCGTATGCCGCTGTCGATGATGGGCATCGGCGTCGTCACGATGGTCTCCCAGGTCACCGGACGCTACGGCCTGGCCGGCGCCCTGTCGGCCACCATCGCGCTGGCGGCGGCGGTGGCCGGACCGCAGGTCTCGCGACTGGTGGACCAGTACGGACAGCGGCGGGTGCTGCGGCCGGCCACGCTGATCTCGCTGGCCGCGGCGGCCCTCCTGCTGTTCGCGGCGCACTACGGGTGGCCGGACTGGGTGCTGTACGTGGCGTGCGTCGGCATCGGCTGCGTGCCGAGCGTCGGCGCGATGATCCGGGCCCGCTGGGCGGCCCTGTACCGGGGCACGCCGCAGCTGCACACCGCGTACTCCTTCGAGTCCGTGGTGGACGAGGTGTGCTTCATCTTCGGGCCGATCATCTCCATCGGCCTGTCCACGGCCTGGTTCCCGGAGGCCGGCCCGCTGCTCGCCGCCTGCTTCCTGGCCGTCGGTGTCTTCTGGCTGACCGCGCAGCGCGCCACCGAGCCGGAGCCGCATCCGCGCGAGCACCGTGGCGGGGGCACGGCCATGCGCTCGCCGGGCCTTCAGGTCCTGGTGGCCACCTTCGTGGCGACCGGGGCGATCTTCGGGGCGGTCGACGTGGTCACCGTGGCCTTCGCCGACGAGGAGGGGCACAAGGCCGCCGCGAGCGTCGTCCTCGCGCTGTACGCGGCCGGTTCCTGCGCGGCGGGCATGATCTTCGGCCTGCTGCACTTCGCCGGAGCGCCGGAACGCCGGTGGCTGCTGGGCGTCTGCGCCATGGCCGTGAGTATGATCCCCCTCCTACTGGTCGGAAACTTGCCGTTTCTGGCCGTGGCGCTGTTCGTTGCGGGTCTGTCCATCGCGCCGACGATGATCACGACGATGTCCCTCATCGAAGAGCACGTACCACGCGCGCAGCTCACCGAGGGCATGACCTGGGTGAGCACCGGGCTCGCGGTGGGGGTCGCCCTCGGCTCCTCCGCGGCCGGCTGGGTGATCGACGCGGCCGGGGCGCGTGCCGGGTACGGGGTTCCGGCGGTGGCCGGGGCCGTCGCGGTCGCGGTGGGTTTCCTCGGATTCCGTCGGCTCAAGCGGCCGGCTACGGGTCGGGGAGGCTCCGTTGAGCAGCACAGCGAACGGAAAGAACGGCACGTGGCGTAACTGGGGCGGCAACGTCTCCGCGCGGCCCGCGCGGGAGGTCACCCCGGCCTCCGTCGACGAGCTGGCCGCCGCCGTGCGGCGGGCCGCCGAGGACGGCCTGAAGGTGAAGGCCGTCGGCAGCGGGCATTCCTTCACGTCCATAGCCGCGACGGACGGTGTGTTGATCCGCCCTCAACTGTTGACCGGCATACGCGACATCGATCGCGAGGCCATGACCGTCACGGTGGAGTCCGGCACCCCGCTCAAGAGACTCAATGTCGCTCTGGCGCGCGAGGGACTGTCGCTGACGAACATGGGCGACATCATGGAGCAGACGGTCTCCGGCGCCACCAGCACCGGAACGCACGGCACGGGCCGCGACTCCGGCTCGATCGCCGCCCAGATCAAGGGCCTGGAGCTGGTCACCGCCGACGGCTCGGTCCTCACCTGCTCCGAGAAGGAGAACCCGGAGGTCTTCGCGGCCGCCCGCATCGGCCTCGGCGCCCTGGGCATCGTCACCGCGATCACCTTCGCCGTGGAGCCGGTCTTCCTGCTCACGGCCCGCGAGGAGCCGATGCCGTTCGACCGGGTCCTCGCCGACTTCGAGGAACTCTGGGCCGAGAACGAGCACTTCGAGTTCTACTGGTTCCCGCACACCGGGAGCACCAACACCAAGCGCAACAACCGCAGCGCGGGTCCTGAGAGGCCGGTGCCCCGGCTCCAGAGCTGGTTCGAGGACGAGTTCCTGTCCAACGGGGTCTTCCAGGTGGCGAACTGGGTCGGCCGCGCGGTGCCCGCCACGATCCCCGCGATCGCCCAGATCTCCAGCAAGGCCCTGTCCGCGCGGTCCTACACCGACATCCCTTACAAGGTCTTCACGTCTCCGCGCCGGGTGCGCTTCGTGGAGATGGAGTATGCCGTTCCGCGCGCGGCCGTCGTCGAGACGCTGCGCGAGCTGAAGACGATGGTCGACCGCTCCGGCCTGAGGGTCAGCTTCCCCGTGGAGGTGCGCACCGCTCCGGCGGACGACATCACCCTGTCCACCGCGTCGGGCCGGGACACCGCGTACATCGCCGTCCACATGTTCCAGGGCACGCCCTACCAGCGGTACTTCACAGCGGCCGAGCGGATCTTCACCGCCCACGAGGGCCGTCCGCACTGGGGCAAGGTGCACACCAGGGACGCCGAGTACTTCTCCCGGGTGTATCCGCGCTTCGGCGAGTTCACGGAGTTGCGGGACCGTCTCGATCCTGACCGGCGGTTCCAGAACGACTACTTGCGGAGGGTTCTGGGGGCGTAGGCGACGCATTGGGGGGTTGTGTTCCCCGGAGCCTCGCTCCCCCGGTCGTGGCGTCGCCCTCACCGCAGGAGCTCCCGCACAAGGCCGTTCAACTGCACAAGAAGAGGGCGCGTGTCCGGAAGTGACAGTTCCGCTTCTGGAGATTACGTGAAGTTCCCCACGTTCAAGATCAAGAAAAGCGGGGAGGGGCGACCAAGTCCGTCCCCCCGCCAGAAGTTGGACGGCGCGCCAATCCACGCACGTGGCCCAAATGGAGTACTGTGGCGAGCCCTGGGTCCGGTCTCCTGTCAGGGTGTACGGGGCCTTTAAGGACCGCCGGGAGGGGGCTAGTTGCACAGGGTGACAGAGTTCGTCACTTAGCGTTGCGAATAGGTAACCGTGCCATAACGGCGATCCAGGGCCCGCGCCCGACACGCCGGGCAACTCGGCAAGGTTGTGGCAGGCTGCACCCGGGCAGGCCACACTCGACTAGCGGAAGCAGCGACGCACGTGACGTCGGCAGGCACCACCCGGGAGGTCCCCATGCCCGAACTGCGTGTCGTGGCCGTCTCGAATGACGGCACACGGCTGGTGCTGAAGGCTGCGGACAGCACGGAGTACACGCTTCCGATCGACGAACGGCTCCGCGCCGCCGTGCGCGGCGACCGTCCTCGCCTCGGCCAGATCGAGATCGAGGTGGAAAGCCACCTCCGCCCCCGCGACATCCAGGCGCGTATACGTGCCGGCGCGACCGCGGAAGAGGTCGCGCAGATGGCAGGCATCCCGGTCGACCGGGTCCGCCGCTTCGAGGGTCCGGTGCTGGCCGAGCGCGCGTTCATGGCCGAGCGGGCCCGCAAGACCCCGGTCCGCCGCCCCGGCGAGAACTCCGGTCCGCCGCTGGGCGAGGCCGTGCAGGAGCGGCTGTTGCTGCGCGGTGCCGAGAAGGACACCGTCCAGTGGGACTCGTGGCGTCGCGATGACGGCACGTGGGAAGTCCTGCTGGTCTACTGCGTCGCGGGCGAACCGCACTCGGCGAGCTGGACGTACGACCCGCCCCGGCGGCTCGTCCAGGCCGTCGACGACGAGGCGCGCATGCTCATCGGCGAGACCGACGACCTGGCCGCGCCCGAGCCCAGCTTCCCGTTCGTCCCGCGGATCGCCCGGCTGCCGCGCGACCGGCCGCTGGACCGTTCCGCCGACCGTGAGCGGCCCAGCCTTCCGCCCGCGGCGTCCGAGCCGGTGGAGGAGAGCGCGGGTGAGCGGGACTCGCTGACCAGCCTGCTGGAAGCGGTGCCGAGCTTCCGCGGCGACCTGGTGGTGCCGGAGCGCCCGGCACCGGAGCCCGAGGAAGAGCCCGTCGCCGAACCCGAGGAAGAGGAGCCCCCGGCTCCCGCCGCCTCGGCCGGTTCCGCCTACGCGGACGTTCTCATGCCGCGCTCCGTCGGCAGCCACCGCGACCGGCTCATCGGCGCAACCGACCGCCAGGCCGAGGCCGACGGTGTCCGACCAGGGCGCAGAGCCGCCGTCCCGAGCTGGGACGAGATCGTGTTCGGGACACGGCGCAAGAAGCAGGAGTAGCCGGATCGGCTTCGGCTTCGGCTTCGGCTGTACGAGGATGCTGTACGAGGACGAGGGGCCGCGCCTTCCGGGCGCGGCCCCTCACTCATGAGGGGTCAGGGCTACCGGGGGTCCGGTCCCACCGCCACCGGCCGGTCCGGGTCCGAGGACCACTCCGACCACGAACCCACGTACAGCTCCGCCGGAATGCCCGCGACCGCCAGCGCCAGGACCTCGTGGGCCGCGGACACCCCCGACCCGCAGTACACACCGACCCGCGCGTCCTCGGTCACGCCGAGTCCCTCGAAACGCGCGCGCAGTTCCCCGGCGGAGAGGAAACACCCGTCCGCCCCCACGTTCTCCGTGGTGGGGGCCGACACCGCGCCCGGGATGTGCCCGGCCACCGGATCGATCGGCTCCACCTCCCCCCGGTACCGCTCCCCCGCCCGCGCGTCCAGCAGCACCCCGGACCGCGCCAACTCCGCGGCGGCGTCGGCGTCGAGCAGGCCTCCCGGCCCCGGCTCGGGCACGAAGTCGCCCTCGGCCGGTGTCGGCACGGTCTTCTCCAACGGTCCTTCCCAGGCCGGCAACCCGCCGTCGAGGACCCGCACGTCCGGGTGACCCGTCCAGCGCAGCAGCCACCACGCCCGGGCCGCCGCCCAGCCCTGGCTGCCGTCGTAGACGACCACCGGCGTCCTGGACGACACTCCCGCCCGGCGCATCGCGGCACCGAAGCGCGCGAGGTCGGGCAGCGGATGCCGGCCGCCTTCCCCCGGCTCCGAGGCCAACTCCCGGTCCAGGTCGACGAAGACGGCCCCGGGGAGGTGCCCTGCCTCGTACGCGGCCCGGCCGTCGTACGGCGGCTCACCAGTCGCCTTGGCCGCGGTGAGCTGCCAGCGGACGTCGAGCAGGACGGGCGGGCCGGCGTCCGCCAGGTCGCTCGCCAGGTCGGATGCGGAGATGATGGCGTTCATGGCTCCATCCTCGCGCACAGGGGTGGCCGAGCCGTCCGGGTCCGGCTGCTCTGCTCGGCCGAGCCGGGGTCATCACGCGGTGTACGGGAACAAGCACATCCTGTACAGCTGAACGACACGTGCCGACAAGCGCGCCGCAAGGGACAGCGCACCGCACATCAGGCATTCTCCCGGACGGGGGCCGCCCCGCAGGGCGTGCCCACGAGGGCTGCGCAGAGCACGCCCACCGCGAGGCCGAGAAGAGAGTGACGATGACCGACGCACGGGAGTCAGCCGGCCCGAACGGCCCAACACCCGCTCGGCACGCGCCCGGCACGCCCTGCTGGGTGAGCCTGATGGTGCACGGGCCGGCCGCGACCCAGGAGTTCTACGGAGCGCTGTTCGGCTGGGAGTTCCAGCCGGGCCCTCAGCAACTCGGCCCGTACGTACGGGCGCTGCTCGACGGGCACGAGGTGGCGGGGATCGGCCGGCTGCCGCCGGACCGCCATCTGCCCATCGCGTGGACCCCCTACTTCGCCTCGGAGAACGTGGATCTGACCGCCGAGACGGTGCGCAGCTGCGGCGGCACGATCGGCGTGGGCCCGCTGGACGCCGCCGACGCGGGCCGCCTGGCGATCGGCTCCGACCCCTCGGGGGCGGTCTTCGGCGTGTGGCAGGCCGCCGCGCATCTCGGCACATCCGTCTCGGGCGTCCCCGGCACGCCCGCCTGGAACGAGCTGCTGACCTTCGAGTCGGCGACCGTCGCCAAGTTCTACCGGACGGTGTTCGGCTTCCAGGAGGAGCCAGTGGTGTCCGCCGACTTCGACTACGTGACCCTGAATCTCGGGGGCGCGCCCGTCGTAGGCATCCACGGGCTGGGGCAGGCCCTGCCCCGCGATCGGGGCCCGCACTGGGTGACGTACTTCCAGGTCGCCGACGTCGACGACGCCCTGGACAGCCTGGTGCATCTGGGCGGGCAGGTCCTCAAGCCCGTCCATGACACCGCGCACGGGCGGGTGGCGGCGGTGGCGGATCCAGAGGGGGCGCGCTTCGCGCTGTTGCAACGGCGGGGCTGACGGTCTGCCGGCCCGGCCCGCCTGAAAGCGGGACGGCACCGCTGGGTGGTCGGACGGCTTCGCCAAGTGACCGGGACGGCACCGCCGCGGTGGTCAGGAGCAAGTCACCGCCGGGACGGTCAGGAAGACGACACCGGCAGCACGTCCGGGGACAGGGCCGCCGCATGTGCTGTCGCCGAGGTCATGCGGCGCCTGTGATGGCGGCGGCACAGGACCTCGTAGCCGACCTCGTCGGCGGAGTGGGTGACGTCCCCGACGACCACCTGGGCGCCCTCGACGACCATGACGCCGCCTATCGTGCGGGCGTTGTGCGTGGCCCGGGCGCCGCACCAGCACAGGGCCTCGACCTGGAGCACCTCGACCCGGTCGGCCAGTTCCACCAGCCGCTGGGAGCCGGGGAACAGCTTGGAGCGGAAGTCGGTCGTGATGCCGAAGGCGTAGACGTCGAGGCCCAGGTCGTCGACCACACGCGCGAGCTGGTCGATCTGCTCCGGCGCCAGGAACTGCGCCTCGTCGGCGATCACGTAGTCCGCGCGTCCGCCCTGCGAGAGGTGGTCGACGATGTAGGCGTAGAGGTCCTGGCCGTCCTCGACCTCCACCGCGTCCGTGACCAGTCCGAGGCGCGAGGACAATTTGCCCTCGCCGGCGCGGTCGTCACGCGAGAAGATCATGCCCTGGAGGCCTCGCGCCGAACGGTTGTGCTCGATCTGGAGAGCCAGCGTCGACTTCCCGCAGTCCATCGTTCCGGAGAAGAACACCAGCTCGGGCATGTCGAGTTGAGCACCTTTCGGCGTGGGAGGTCGGACGGAGAGGTCGGGGCGGGGCTTCAGGAGCGTACTTCGAGCAGCGGGACCAGCTGCTCGGCGGGGGTCATCGAACCGTGGTTGCCGACCATCGCCGACTCCTTCGGCTCCCGCTCCGAGGCGATGAGCAGGACGTCGTCGCGCGCGGCGGCGACCACGTCACCGATCCGGCCGTACACCCGTTCGTCGATCTTCGGGCCGAACCAGCCCGCCGCGATGGCCTCGTCGCGTGAGGCCACCCAGAACTGCTCGCCGAGTACCTCGCGCCAGCAGGTCAGGACGTCGTTCGCGGCGCCGGGCACCGCGTAGACGTGCCGGGCGCGGCCCTCGCCGCCGAGCAGGGCGACGCCGGCGCTCAACTCCCAGTCCTCGTCGAAGTCGATGCGGTGCTGCTCGTCGAACGGCACGTCGATCATGCCGTGGTCGGCGGTGACGTAGAGGGCGCTGCGCGGGGGCAGTTGCTCGGCCAGGCGCTGGACGAGGCGGTCGACGTACATGAGCTGGCCGCGCCAGGTGTCGGAGTCGACGCCGAAGCGGTGGCCGGCGCCGTCGACCTCGGCGAAGTACGTGTAGACCAGGGAGCGGTCACCCGCGGCCAGTTGCTCGGCCGCCAGGTCCATACGGTCCTCGCCGGTCAGCCGCCCGAGGAACGTTCCGCCGCTGAGGGCGACCCTGGTCAGCGGGGTGTTCTCGAAGGTCGGGGACGACACCTGCGCGGCGTGCACGCCCGCCTTGTGGGCCAGCTGGAAGACCGTCGGGTACGGCTGCCAGGCGCCGGGTGGTGTCCACGGCTGCCAGCGCAGCTGGTTCATCAGCTCGCCGGTGTCCGGATCGCGCACGGTGTAGCCGGGCAGGCCGTGCACGCCGGGCGGCAGGCCGGTGCCGACGGAGGCCAGGGAGGTGGCCGTGGTCGCCGGATAGCCGGCGGTGAGCGGACGTCCGGTGCCGCCGCGCGAGGTGGCGAGCAGGGACGTCATGAAGGGGGCGTCCTCGGGGTGCGCCCTGAGCTGCTCCCAGCCGAGGCCGTCGATCAGGAACACGCAGTTCCGGTCGGCGGGGGTCAGCTCGGAGATCGCGGCGGTCATGCCCGGCACGCCCAGGCCTGCGGCCAGCGTGGGCAGCAGGTCGGCGAGGGAGCCGCTGCCGTACTCGGGGACCGGCGCGGAGGTGACGGTGAGCGGTTCGGGATGGTGGTCCCAGGCCGTGTTCGGCTGTGCCATCAGCGGGCGCTGTCCGCGGTCGCCTCGGACAGGGCCTGAGCGAAGGCGAGTGCCTGGCGCACGGTCTCCGGTCCGTCCCCGGCCTCACTGACGCGCAGGCTGAGGTCGTCCGCCGTCGAGTTGCCGGTGTAGCCGTGGTCCGCCTCGCAGTTGGGGTCGCCGCAGGCGGCCGGCTCCAGGTCGATGCGGGAGACGGCGCCCCAGCCGATCGTGAGGACGACCTCGCGGGGCAGGGTGCCCGGCTTGTACGACTCCGGGTTGGCGACCACGCGGCTGACCACGATCGACGAGATGCGGCTCAGCTTCACGGACTCCGTCGACGTCGTGGCGTACGGCGTCGGGGAGGTGCTGTCGGCGGCCTGTTCGTCGGTGTGGCTGACGATGAAGCGGTGGTCGGTGAGGACGAGCACGGTCACGTGCCGCCGTACCTCGTTCTGGTCGAACGTCGTCTCCTGATGGACCAGGTACGACCGGATGGGCTCGCCGCCCACGGCGGCCTCCACCGCCTCGGCCACGAGGGCCGGGTAGTAGCCGCTGCGCTCGATCGCCGCCCGCAGCCCCTGGGTCGTCGTACTGGTCTTGGCCATGACGCCCATCCTACGGGGGCCCACTGACTGCGAGGCACCGCTCGCCCCCTGTCAGTACGCGGGGAGGGCCCTGTCAGCACGCGGGGCGGTCCTCTGTCAGTACGCGGGGAGGGTCCGCGGGCCGAGGTCGTCGCGGGCGGGCGGGGGCGCGAGGCGGATCGAGGCGCCCAGGACGCTCAGGCCGTGCGAGGCGACGACGACCGGCTCCAGGGTGACCGCGACGACCTCGGGGTGGTCGTCGACCAGCCGGGACACCCGCAGCAGCAGTTCCTCCAGGGCGCCGGTGTCGGCCGGTGCGGAGCCGCGCCAGCCGAACAGCAGGGGTGCGGTGCGGATCGAGCGCACCAGCGAGGTCGCCTCCTTGTCGGTGACCGGGACCAGCCGGTGGGCCGTGTCCCCGAGCAGCTGCGAGGCCGCCCCGGCGAGCCCGAAGGAGAGCACGGCTCCGGCCGCCGGGTCGATGACGGCCCGTACGACGACGTCCACGCCGCGCGGCGCCATCCGCTGCACGACCGGGCTCAGCTCCTCGGGCGCGCCGAACAGCTCGGTCAACTCGGTGTACGACCGCCGCAGTTGGTCCTCGTCCACGAGGTCGAGGCGTACGCCGCCCAGGTCCGCGCGGTGCCGCAGGTGCGGGGCGGTGGCCTTGAGGGCGACGGGATAGCCGAGGGTGCGGGCGGCCTCGGCGGCGGCGTCGGGGGTCGGGGCGGGCAGGGCGCGGTGGACGTGGATGCCGTAGTGGCCGAGCAGGTCGCAGGTCTCCTCCGGGCCGAGCGTGAGTCCCTGCCCGCGCGCGAGGAGCCCGTCGATCAACGTGGCGGCGCCCTTCTCGTCGATGTCCTCGTACTCCGGCACCCTGCCGGGGTCGGCGGCGTCGCGCCGCCACTGCGCGTAGGCGACGGCCTGCGCGAGGGCGCGGACGGCGCGTTCGGCCGCGGGGTAGGCGGGGATGAGGTGGGAGTCCTCGGGGGGTTCTCCGGGCAGCGTCGGGCTGAGGGCGGACTGAGGGCTCTCGGGGCGGGTCCGCGGCGGATTGCCCACGTCGGCCTGCGGTGCCGTGCTCGCCGCCGCCGACAGGGCCTCTGCCAGGCCGCCCAGCTCCACGTGCACCACCAGGACCGGCTTGGCCGGGGCGGCGGCCACCGCGGAGCGCAGCGCGCCGGCGAGGGCCGCGTCCGCGACCGAGCCCTCCCCCACCGCCGGTATGGCGGTGACGACCACCGCGTCGCACCGGTCGTCGGCCAGGGCCCGCGACAGGGCGGTGTGGAAGTCTGCGGCGGAGGCCGCCGTGGTCAGGTCCTGCGGGGGGTGCGGCCGCAGCCCCTCGGCGAGACACGCGTCGTACGTGAGCAGGCCGAGCGACTCGGAGTTGCCGAGGATCGCCACCCGGGGCCCGGCCGGCAGCGGCTGGCGGGCGAGGAGCAGGCCGGCGTCCACCAGCTCGGTGATGGTGTCGACCCGGATGACGCCGGCCTGCCGGAGCAGCGCCGAGACGGTCGTGTGCGGCAGGCGGGTCGCCCGTACGGCGTGCCCCTGGGGGGCCGCTCCGTGCCGGGCGCCCTGGACCACGACCAGCGGCTTGGCCGCGGCCGTCCGGCGGGCGAGGCGGGTGAACTTGCGGGGGTTGCCGATGGATTCCAGGTACATGAGGACGACGTCGGTGTCCGGGTCCTCGTACCAGTACTGGAGGACGTCGTTGCCGGAGACGTCAGCCCGGTTGCCGGAGGAGACGAAGGTGGAGACGCCGGTCACGCCCGTGACGCCGCCGCCGCGCCGGTGCAGCCGGGACAGCAGGGCGATGCCGATGGCGCCGGACTGGGCGAACAGGCCGATCCGGCCCGGGCGCGGCGTCTCGGGGGCGAGGGAGGCGTTGAGCCGTACCCGCGGGGAGGTGTTGATGATGCCGAAGGCGTTCGGCCCGATGATCCGCATGCCGTAGGTGCGCGCCTGCCGCACGAGGGCGCGCTGGCGTTCGCGCCCCTCGGTGCCGCTCTCGGCGTATCCGGCGGAGACCACGACCAGCCCCTGCACGCCGTGTTCACCGCACTCGGTGACGACCTCGGGGACGTGTTCGGCCGGCACGGCGACGACAGCGAGGTCGACCGGGCCGTCGATGTCCCGCACCGAGCGGTGGGCGGGCACCCCGTCGAGATCCTTCTGCTCCTCGGGGAGGGCCTTGTTCACGGCGTACAGACGGCCGGTGAACCCGGCGTCGCGGATGTTGGCCAGGACGCTCCGGCCGACGCCGCCGGGCGTGCGCCCGGCGCCGATGACGGCGACCGAGCCGGGCGCGAGCAGCCGCTGCACGGACCGCGCCTCGGCGCGGTGCTCGCGCGCGTACTGCACGGCGAGGGAGCGGTCGGTGGGTTCGAGGTCGAACTCCAGACGGACGACGCCGTCCTCGAAGCTGCGTTTCTGGGTGTACCCGGCGTCCGTGAACACCTTGATCATCTTGGTGTTGGCGGGCAGGACCTCGGCGGCGAAGCGGCGGATGCCGCGCTCGCGGGCGACGGCGCCGATGTGTTCCAGCAGGGCGGAGGCGACCCCGCGGCCCTGGTGGGCGTCCTGTACGAGGAAGGCGACCTCGGCCTCGTCGGCGGGTGCGGACGCGGGCGTTCCGTCCGAGCCGATCCGGTCGTAGCGTACGGTGGCGATGAACTCGCCGCCCACCGTGGCCGCGAGTCCCACCCGGTCCACAAAGTCGTGGTGCGTGAAGCGGTGGACGTCCTTGGCGGACAGGCGAGGGTACGGCGCGAAGAAGCGGTAGTACTTCGACTCGTCGGAGACCTGCTCGTAGAAGCTGACCAGGCGCTCGGCGTCATCAACGGTGATGGGCCGGATGCGCGCGGTACCACCGTCGCGCAGCACCACGTCGGCTTCCCAGTGGGCGGGATACTCGTGCCGGTCCGGCGAGGTCTGCATGGGCCCCAGAGTACGGCTAGCGTCCGACAGCGGCGCGAGGCAGTCTGTGGAGGGCGTCAGTCGGGTCGAGGCCGCGATCCGACGGCACCCCGGGGCGGGACATCAGGACCGCTCCGGTGCAGCTTCACGTATGGGAAACTGGTCTAGACAACCCTGAAAACCGAAGGGCAGCAACACATGGCTGAGCGCCGCGTCAACGTCGGCTGGGCCGAGGGCCTCCACGCCCGCCCCGCCTCCATCTTCGTCCGAGCCGCCACGGCCGCAGGCGTCCCGGTGACGATCGCCAAGGCAGACGGCAACCCCGTCAACGCGGCCTCCATGCTGGCCGTCCTCGGCCTCGGCGCCCAGGGGGGCGAGGAGATCGTCCTCGCCTCCGACGCCGAGGGCGCGGACGCCGCCCTGGACCGGCTGGCGAAGCTGGTCTCCGAGGGTCTCGAAGAACTGCCCGAGACCGTCTGAGCTTTCTTCCGCACCTGATCCGGTGCACCACTGAAGGGCTCGTCCGAATTTCTCGGGCGAGCCCTTCGCCATTTCCGGTCGCGGGTCGTCGAATTCTCGTTCACGGGCAGCAGAAATAATCCCCCGCGAATTAGCTGCTCTTTGTATACGGCTCTCGTGTTAATGCCGCAGGCTCGCCGTGTTTACGGGATGTTGCGAGTTCCTCACACGCTCGGCCCGCTCCCCGGCGGAGCCGAAACGCAGCCGGTGCGCACCCGTCGCGCGCTCGGCGTGCAGCGCCGTGACCGCCCGCGCGCGCTCGCTGTCACCGCGCGCCACCGCGTCCACGATCGCGCCGTGCTCGGTCCAGGACTCCACGGGACCGGCCGACGCCTCGACGGTGTACATCCAGGCGATCTTGTGGCGGAGCTGGGTGAGCGTCGAGGTCAGCGCGGGGCTGCCGGAGGCCTGCGCGAGCGTCTCGTGGAACCAGCCGCCCAGGGAGCGCAGGTCGTCGCTGTTGCCCCGGCGGGCGCGCTCCTGGCCGAGCCTGACCAGGCCACGCAGGACCTTCAGATGGGCCTCGGTGCGGCGCTGGGCGGCGCGGGCGGCGCCGAGCGGCTCCAGCAGCGTCCGCATCTCCAGCAGGTCGGCGGCCTCCTGCTCGGTGGGTTCGGCGACGCACGCGCCCGCGTGCCGCCGGGTCACCACGAAGCCCTCGGCCTCCAGGGTGCGCAAGGCCTCCCGGACGGGGACGCGCGAGACACCGTAGCGGCGGGCGAGGAGTTCCTCGGTCAGCCGGCTGCCGCGCTCGTAGACACCCGCGACGATGTCGTCCCGGATGGCCGTGCACACCGAGTGCGCGGGAATACGCATGACCGACCTCCGTTTAATCCCCGTGAAACGTCGAGGAGTGACGCGTGTTCCGTGACTCTATTGCAATGAGCCGGAATTTCCGACGGCGGACCGGAATCCATGGTTATTTTTTGGACAGTCGGACGTCACAAACGGCGAAAGCCCCGGCTCGGGAGCCGGGGCCTCGGGTAACGGGGTGGTACGCCGTCAGACGTTCACGCCGTGCGAGCGGAGGTAGGCGACGGGGTCGATGTCGGAGCCGTACTCGGGGCTCGTACGGGCCTCGAAGTGCAGGTGCGCACCGGTGACGTTGCCGGTCGCGCCGGACAGGCCGATCTGCTGCCCCGGAGTGACCTGCTGGCCCACCGAGACACCGATGGACGACAGGTGGCCGTACTGGGTGTACGTCCCGTCGTTCATCTTGATCACTACTTGATTGCCGTAGGAACCGCCCCAGCCGGCCTCGACGACCGTGCCCATGCCCACGGAGTGGACGGAGGTGCCGCTGGCGGCGTGGAAGTCGACGCCGGTGTGGCTGCCGGAGGACCAGACGGCGCCGCCGGCCTTGTAGCCGGTGGAGACGTAGGAGCCGGAGATCGGGGACACGAAGGTGTTGAGACGCTTGCGCTCGGCCTCGCGGGCGGCGCGCTCCTTGGCCTCACGGGCCTTCTCGGCCGCCTCCTTGGCCTCCTTGGCCGCCTCGGCGGCCCGCTCGCGGGCGGCCTCCTCGGCCT
This sequence comes from Streptomyces coeruleofuscus, assembly GCF_039532725.1. NCBI lineage: Bacteria > Bacillati > Actinomycetota > Actinomycetes > Kitasatosporales > Streptomycetaceae > Streptomyces > Streptomyces coeruleofuscus. Next base: position 118,504 of record NZ_BAAASE010000001.1, on the reverse strand, counting down.
TCTTCTTGGCGGCGGCCTCCTCGGCGGCCTGCTTCTGGGCGACGGCCTGAGCGTCGATCTGCTCGGCCACGGTGTCGCCCATGGTGACGACGGGGGTGAGACCGGTCTGCTCGACGGCGGGCTCGGCGGCGAAGGCCGGGGCGGCCACGGTGCCGATGACGCCGGTGGTGGCGAGGGCCGCGACGCCCGCGGCGCGGGCCGTGCCGCGCTGCATACGGCTGGGACGACGATGCTTCCCGGTGGCGCGGGTGAACGCCATGGAGTGGCTGGTCCTTTCCTTCCTTCTCGCCTACCGGGTTAGCTGACGGGTTCGGAGCAGGAAGGTCTCCTACGGACCCCCTCGCGGCTCGCGCGGGCGTCCGATTCACCCCAGGGACTGCGTTGGGTCCCCGGCTCCCCTGGCTCGCGCCGTACGGGGACTCGGCGATGACTGTCCGGTGCCGCGGGTGCGGCGCACTGCCTGACGAACAGCCCGGACGAACCTAAGCGGGGCCACTTTCAATTCCCAAACGAATCCCGGTTTTTGTAGCGCATCCCACAGGGCAGACAGGCAACCTCCGCACCAATTCGGGCATAAGGGAGCCCTGGTGCCTTAGAAGACAACCAGGGCCCCTGCGCGCGCGTGCTCCTACTCGGCGGCGACGACCGAGACTTCGCCGATGCCCAGGGCCTCGACGGGGCCCTTGATCTGCGCCGCGTCACCGACGAGGACGGTCACCAGGCGGTCCACCGGGAAGGCGCTGACGGCCGCCGCGGTGGCCTCCACGGTGCCGGTCGCGGCGAGCTGCCGGTACAGCGTGGCCTGGTAGTCGTCGGGCAGGTGCTGCTCGACCTGGTCGGCCAGCGTGCTCGCGACGGCCGCCGCGGTCTCGTACTTCAGCGGCGCCACGCCGACCAGGTTCTGCACGGCGACGTCCCGCTCGGCGTCGGTCAGTCCCCCGGCGGCGAGGGTGCGCAGCACCGTCCAGAGGTCCTGGAGGGCGGGGCCGGTGTTGGGCGTGTCCACGGAGCCGCTGATGGCGAGCATCGCGGCACCGGTCCCGTCCGGGGCGGACCTGAGGACCTGGCCGAAGGCCCGCACCCCGTAGGTGTAGCCCTTCTCCTCGCGCAGCACGCGGTCCAGGCGGGAGGTGAGGGTGCCGCCCAGGCAGTACGTGCCGAGCACCTGCGCGGGCCACACGCGGTCGTGCCGGTCCGGGCCGATCCGGCCGATCAGCAACTGGGTCTGGACGGCGCCGGGACGGTCCACGATGACGACGCGGCCCGTGTCGTCGGCGGTCACCGGCGGTACCGGGCGCGGCTCGGCCGCAGAGCCGGTCCAGGCGCCCAGCGTGTCGCCGAGCAGGGCGTCGAGGTCGATGCCGGTGAGGTCGCCGACGACCACGGCGGTGGCCGTGGCGGGCCTGACGTGCCTCTCGTAGAAGGCGCGTACGGCCCCGGAGTCGATCGCGGCGACCGTCTCCTCGGTGCCCTGGCGGGGCCGCGACATGCGCGAGCCCGCCGGGAACAGCTCCTTGGAGAGCTCCTTGGCGGCGCGGCGGCCGGGGTTGGCCATCTCGTGCGGGATCTCGTCGAGGCGGTTGCGGACCAGCCGCTCGACCTCGCTGTCGGCGAACGCGGGTGCCCGGAGGGCGTCGGCGATCAGGCCGAGCCCCTTGGCGAGCCGGGAGGCCGGGACCTCCAGGCTGAGCCGGACGCCGGGGTGGTCGGCATGCGCGTCGAGGGTGGCGCCGGCGCGCTCCAGCTCGGCGGCGAAATCCTCGGCGGAGTGCTTGTCGGTGCCCTCGGAGAAGGCCCGGGCCATGATCGTGGCCACGCCGTCGAGGCCGGCAGGCTCGGCGTCCAGGGGTGCGTCCAGCAGCACCTCCACGGCGACGACCTGCTGGCCGGGGCGGTGGCAGCGCAGGACCGTCAGGCCGTTGCCGAGCGTGCCGCGCTCAGGAGCCGGGAACGCCCAGGGCTTGGGCTCGCCCCCCTGCGGCTGGGGGTGGAAATCCATCGTGGCGAGCTCGGTCACTTCGCCGCCTCCTCGTTCTCGTCGGTGGCTTCCACGGTCGCCGCGGACTCCGGGTCTTCGGTGCCTTCAGCGCTCTCGGCGTCCGGGTCGGCCGGGGCGATCGGCTCGTAGACGAGCACCGCACGGTTGTCGGGCCGCAGGCGGGCCTTGGCGACCTCCTGGACCTCCTCCGCCGTCACCTCCAGCACGCGCTGCACGGCGGTCAGGGCGAGCTGCGGGTCGCCGAACAGAACGGCGTACCGGCACAGCTCGTCGGCGCGGCCGGCGACCGTGCCCAGCCGGTCCAGCCACTCGCGCTCCAACTGGGCCTGGGCGCGCTCCATCTCCTCGGCCGTGGGGCCCTCCTCGGCGAACCGGGCGAGCTCCTCGTCGATGGCGGACTCGATGACCGGGACCTCCACGTCACCGGACGTCTTCACGTCCAGCCACCCCAGGGAGGGCGCCCCGGCGAGCCGCAGCAGGCCGAAGCCGGCCGCCACCGCCGTACGGTCGCGCCGTACGAGGCGGTTGTACAGGCGGGAGGACTCGCCGCCGCCGAGGACGGTGAGGGCCAGGTCGGCCGCGTCGCACGCGCGCGTGCCGTCGTGCGGCAGCCGGTAGGCGGCCATCAGGGCGCGCGCCGGGACCTCCTCCTCGACGACCTCGCGCAGCTGATCGCCGATGGTCTCCGGAAGCGTGCCGTCCCGGGGCGCGGGCTTGCCGTCGTGGCCGGGGATGGAGCCGAAGTACTTCTCGATCCAGGCCAGGGTCTGCTCCGGGTCGATGTCGCCGACCACGGAGAGCACGGCGTTGTTCGGCGCGTAGTAGGTGCGGAAGAAGGCGCGCGCGTCCTCCAGGGTGGCCGCGTCCAGGTCGGCCATCGAGCCGATCGGGGTGTGGTGGTAGGGGTGGCCCTCCGGGTAGGCGAGGGCGGTCAGCTTCTCGAAGGCGGTGCCGTAGGGGACGTTGTCGTAGCGCTGCCGGCGCTCGTTCTTGACGACGTCCCGCTGGTTCTCCATCGACTCGTCGTCGAGCGCGGCCAGCAGGGAGCCCATGCGGTCGGCCTCCAGCCAGAGGGCGAGCTCCAGCTGGTGGGCGGGCATGGTCTCGAAGTAGTTGGTCCGCTCGAAGCTGGTGGTGCCGTTCAGCGAGCCGCCCGCGCCCTGGACGAGTTCGAAGTGGCCGTTGCCCTTCACCTGGGCGGAACCCTGGAACATCAGGTGCTCGAAAAGGTGAGCCAGGCCGGTACGCCCCTTGACTTCGTGGCGCGAGCCGACGTCGTACCAGAGGCACACCGCCGCGACCGGGGTCAGGTGGTCCTCGGAGAGCACCACGCGCAGGCCGTTGGCCAGGCGGTGCTCGGTCGCTGTCAGGCCCCCGGAGCCTGCCTGGGCTGTGGCCGTGTGACCCATGGGCATGTACGTCCCTTCGATCGCGGCGCGGTCGTTCAAACCGCGGTTTTCCTGGCGAGTCCTGCCACTGTATGCAAGCGTGCGGGGCCCTGGTGAAGTTCCCGAGGGGCGTACGCGGAGAGCGAGAGTGGGAAGCGGCCGGGGGCGGTGTGCGGTGGTGACGGCGTGCCTCCTCCGGGGCCCGGTGACCGCCGTGTCCGCGTACGGTCATCCCGGTGCACGACAGGCCGCCCGGAGCCTGGAGGGCGCCGGACGAAAGACCGGAGACGGGCCGGCCCACGGCAGTCCTCCGACGGGGTCCCGGGCCGCCGCGGCGGCCCGGCGACCGGCGTCCACTTCCCGTGTGCGAACCCCTGCCGGTGGGGCAGAGACAGGGTCCTGGTCCCGGTTGTCAGTGCGGCGGTCCACAATGGTCGGCGTCAGATCTCGTTCCACGCTTCAGCAAGGAGCCGGCAGCGATGGCCCGCCGCAGCACGAAGACCCCGCCGCCCGACGACTCGTACGAGGAGAGAATCCTCGACATCGACGTCGTCGACGAGATGCAGGGCTCCTTCCTCGAGTACGCGTACTCGGTCATCTACTCCCGCGCCCTGCCCGACGCGCGCGACGGCCTCAAGCCGGTGCATCGCCGCATCGTCTACCAGATGAACGAGATGGGCCTGCGCCCCGAGCGCGGGTACGTCAAGTGCGCCCGCGTCGTCGGCGAGGTGATGGGCAAGCTGCACCCGCACGGCGACACGTCGATCTACGACGCCCTCGTGCGCATGGCCCAGCCCTTCTCGATGCGCGTCCCCCTGGTCGACGGCCACGGCAACTTCGGTTCGCTGGGCAACGACGACCCGCCGGCCGCCATGCGGTACACCGAGTGCCGGATGGCCGAGGCGACGAGCCTGATGACGGAGTCCATCGAAGAGGACACCGTCGACTTCAACCCCAACTACGACGGCCAGGAGCAGGAGCCGGTGGCCCTGCCGGCCGCCTTCCCGAACCTCCTGGTCAACGGGGCCTCCGGCATCGCGGTCGGTATGGCCACGAACATGCCTCCGCACAACCTGCGCGAGGTGATCGCCGCCGCCCGCCACCTGATCAGGTACCCCAACGCGGACCTCGACGCCCTGATGAAGCACGTCCCGGGCCCCGACCTGCCCACCGGCGGCCGCATCGTCGGCCTGTCCGGCATCCGGGACGCCTACGAGACGGGCCGCGGCTCGTTCAAGATGCGCGCCTCGGTGTCCGTGGAGGCCGTGACGGCCCGCCGCAAGGGTCTCGTGGTCACCGAGCTGCCCTTCACGGTCGGCCCGGAGAAGGTGATCGCCAAGATCAAGGACCTGGTGGGCTCGAAGAAGCTCCAAGGCATCGCCGACGTCAAGGACCTCACCGACCGCGCCCACGGCCTGCGCCTGGTCATCGAGATCAAGAACGGCTTCGTGCCGGAGGCGGTCCTGGAGCAGCTGTACAAGCTGACGCCGATGGAGGAGTCCTTCGGCATCAACAACGTCGCCCTGGTCGACGGCCAGCCGCTCACGCTGGGTCTGAAGGAGCTGCTGGAGGTCTATCTCGACCACCGCTTCAACGTCGTGCGGCGGCGTTCGGAGTTCCGCCGCGGCAAGAAGCGCGACCGGCTGCATCTGGTCGAGGGTCTGCTGACGGCCCTGCTGGACATCGACGAGGTCATCCGCCTCATCCGCTCCAGCGACAACTCCGCGCAGGCCAAGCAGCGCCTGATGGAGCAGTTCTCGCTGAGCGAGGTGCAGACGCAGTACATCCTCGACACTCCGCTGCGGCGCCTGACCAAGTACGACCGCATCGAACTGGAAGCGGAGAAGGACCGGCTCAACGCGGAGATCGAGGAACTGACCCGGATCCTCGACTCGGACACGGAACTGCGCAAGCTGGTCTCCACCGAACTGGCCAACGTCGCCAAGAAGTTCGGCACCGACCGGCGTACGGTCCTGCTGGAGTCGGGCGGGGCCCCGGTCGCCGCCGTGCCGCTCCAGGTGGCCGACGACCCGTGCCGGGTGCTGCTGTCCTCGACGGGCCTGCTGGCCCGTACGGCGAACGGCGAGCCGTTCCCGGAGGACGCCGGTGCCAAGCGAGTGAAGCACGACGTGATCGTCTCGGCGGTGCCGGCCACCGCCCGCGGCGAGGTGGGCGCGGTCACCTCCGCGGGCCGGCTGCTGCGGCTGAACGTGGTCGACCTGCCCCAGCTCCCGGAGTCGATGCCGACGCCGAATCTCGCCGGAGGCGCCCCGCTGGCGGAGTTCGTCTCCCTTGAGGACGACGAGACGGTGGTCTGCCTGACGACGCTCGACGAGTCGTCCCCGGGCCTGGCGCTCGGCACGGCACAGGGCGTGGTCAAGCGCGTGGTGCCGGACTATCCGTCCCACAAGGAGGAGCTGGAGGTGATCACCCTCAAGGAGGGTGACCGGATCGTCGGCGCGGTCGAGCTGCGCACCGGCGAGGAGGACCTGGTCTTCATCACCGACGACGCCCAGCTGCTGCGCTTCCAGGCGTCCCAGGTCCGGCCGCAGGGCCGCCCGGCCGGTGGCGTGGCCGGCATCAAGCTCACCGAGGGCGCGAAGGTCATCTCGTTCACGGCGGTGGACCCGGCGGTGGACGCCGTCGTCTTCACCGTCGCCGGCTCGCGGGGCACGCTGGACGACTCCGTGCAGACGACGGCCAAGATGACCCCGTTCGACCAGTACCCGCGCAAGGGCCGCGCCACCGGCGGCGTCCGCTGCCAGCGGTTCCTGAAGGGCGAGGACTGCCTGTCCCTGGCCTGGGCGGGCCCGGCCCCGGCCCTCGCCGCGCAGAAGAACGGCACACCGGCCGACCTCCCGGAGATGGACCCGCGGCGGGACGGCTCGGGTGTGTCCCTGGCGAAGACGGTGGCCGTGGTGGCGGGGCCGGTCTAGAACCCTCCGGCGGAGGGCTCAGGCAGGCTCTGCCGGGTCCTCCTCCGGATTCTGTACGTACCTCAGGACGCCCCACATGCCGCGCTCGTCGGCGTGTGGGGCGTCGCTCGTGCACGCGCCGAGTTCCTTGTCGAGGGCGGAGGCGTCGATGCCGGAGCCGATGAGCACCAGCTGGGTGACGCGCTCGCCGCCGGCCGGCCAGGGTTCCGGGTAGAAACGCAGGAACCGCCCGACGGCATGGACCGCGTAGCGGTTCAGGACGTCGTACGGCCCGAAGTCGACATAGCCCTTGATCCGGTACAGCCCCTCGGGCCGGCTGTCGAGGAACTCCATCAGCCGGCGCGGGTCGAGGGGCTCCCGCGAGACGAACGACAGGCTGTCGTAGGCGCTGTGCAGGTGCTCGGCGTGGTCGTCCGTGCCGTGCTCGTGCAGGTCGTCGAAGGACAACTGCCCGATCCGCTCCTCGCTCGGCCGGCAGTCGAAGAGGAACTCGGGGTCGATCCGGCCGTAGGAGGCCGGGACGACGGCGGCGCGGTCGACGAGGGAGCGGACCAGTGCGAGGACGCGTTCGCCGTCCGCCGCCCGGTCGAGCTTGTTGACCACGACCAGATCGGCCAGCGCGAGATGCCGGTCGATCTCGGGATGCCTGGACCGGGTGTCGTCGAACTCGGCGGCGTCGACGACCTCGACGAGACCGCCGTACACGATCCTCGGGTGCTCGCTGGCGAGCACCAGCCGCACGAGTTCCTGCGGCTCGGCCAGTCCGCTCGCCTCGATGACGATGACGTCGATGCCGAGGGAGGGCTCGGCGAGCCGTTCCAGGTACTCGTCCAGCTCGCTCGCGTCGACGGCACAGCACAGACACCCGTTGCCCAGCGAGACCGTCGAGTCGCCGAGCGCTCCCGCCACGGCCATCGCGTCGATCTCGATGGCCCCGAAGTCGTTGACGATGGCGCCGATACGACTGCCGCCACTGCGGTGGAGGAGGTGGTTGAGGAGTGTGGTCTTGCCCGAGCCGAGGAATCCGGCCAGGACGACGACCGGGATCTGCTGCGGTTCCGGGCTCGGCAGGCTCACCGTGCGACCTCTCTCACGCCGACGCGTGCACCGGCTCGGTTCCCGGCACACGTACGAGGATGGGATGCCGCCCCAGGATACGAGCCGCGGGACCCTCGCTTTCCTCCGTTCCCTCCGTTCCCTCCGTTCCCTCCGCGCGCCTCCTCTCCGCCTCCCCGCCGATCAGAGCCGCTCGGCACGCTGGGAGGCGCAAGCGCCGCCCACCGCTCGCCGGTCCTCTCCTCTTCGCCAGCGCCCTTTACACGAACGCCCTGTGCTACTACCGCATGGGCAGCATGACCCGCGAGGAGTTCTTCGGCTTCGCCCGGAGCATGCTGCAGAATCCGGCCTTCAGGGAGTAGTCAACGACGCCTCCCTCCGCATGCCAGACCGGCGGTTGATAACAAAACCGCAATACCGGCGGCCTTACCAAGGTTGACTCTGCCTCCGGTTGCGAGCGGTTCCACAAGTGTCGTTCGCTCCACCGGGCTGCCGGCGCCGCACAGAAAAGTGTCCGTCGGTTTCGGTATTCGCGTGCCCTGCCATGCACTTAAGGATCATCAGTGATGCACATTGCCCGTCGGATCGGCGTCCCCCCATGTGAACGCGGAAGCACCTCCGGCGCAAATTGCCCCGACCTCTTCGAATTGACTGACGGAAACTTCGCCGTCATCGGGACAGACGCCACCGCCGAGTTGGAGGACGAGCTTCCAGGGGACGCCTCGCGGGCCGACTACGAGAGGATCGTCATCATCACCCGGGAAACCCTCGTCCGAGCCAAGGCGGACATCCCGGACGCCTGATCCCGCACTCGAGCGCGGTCCTCGACCCGCCACTGGCCGTCAGGCAGCGACCGCCTACGCGCACTTCCCGACGCACAGGCGGTCGCCGCACGGGCAGAACCGGTTTCGGCCTCGCCGGAGCGGCACTCGTCGGTGCCGCTTCCATCGTGATCAGCGGCTGGCTCCTGAGCGGTGTCGAGGACGCCAACGGCGGGCGCCGGGCAGCGATAGAACGCAGCGCCGTCGGTGACGCGAAGAACTACGCCGCAGCGCAAGAGCCGACCTGTGAGCGCTGCACGTCCAATTGACTCAGATGGCAATGGACGATCCCGCCCTGGCGAACGTGTGGAACGGCTATCCGGGCGAACAGCATGAAGTGGTGCGCCAGCACTTGTTCGCCAACCTGACTTTCGGCCATTTCCTGCTCTTCTACGAATGGGGAGACGTAACGGAAGAGGAGTTGCTCGAGTACGCTCGCACCCTTCTCCGAAGTCCCTTGTTCCACCGCTACTGGGAAGCTTCTCGTGGCGGGAAAGAGGGCCTTTCGCCCGACAGTCACGAGGGTCGGCCTTCCGAATCTTCGAGCAGGCCATCCGCGAATCTCCGGCGCACGGAACACGCAATCCACCGTGACGTGGCGGCAGGCACTCAGACAGCCCCACTCACCTGCGGAGCGGGTCCCACATAGCGCGCCACCGGCCTGATGATCTTCGTGTCCTCCGCCTGTTCCAGGACGTTGGCGCTCCAGCCCACCACACGCGCGGCGGCGAACGTCGGTGTGAACATCTCCCGGGGCAGGCCGCAGAGTTCCATGACCACGCCCGCGTAGTACTCGACGTTGGTGTGGAGTTCGCGGCCCGGCTTCAGCTCCGCCAGGATCGCCTCGACGTGCCGCTCGACCTCCACGGCGAAGTCCACCCGCGGGCCGCCGAACCCCTGGGCGACCTCGCGCAGCATCCGCGACCGCGGATCCTCGGTGCGGTAGATCGCGTGCCCGAAGCCCATGATGCGCTCACCGGAGAGCACCCGCTGCCGTACCCAGGAGTCGATACGGTCCGGGGTGCCGATCGCGTCCAGGGTGTCCAGTGCGCGGCTGGGCGCACCCCCGTGCAACGGCCCCGACAGCGCCGCCACCGCACCGGCGAGGCATGCCGCCACGTCCGCACCCGTCGACGCGATGACCCGGGCCGTGAAGGTTGACGCATTGAATCCGTGATCAATGGTTGAGATCAGGTACTGCTCGATCGCCCGTGCGTGCCGCTCGGTCGGCACCGAGCCGGTCAACATGTACAGGTAATTGGCCGCGTACGACAGGTCCTCGCGCGGCTCCACCGGCTCGAGCCCTTTCTGCAGTCGGTGCAGCGCGGTGAGCAGCGTGGGTACGGCCGCGGCCGCCTCGAGGGTGTCCTGCCTGCGCCGGTCGGCATCGATGTCGTACACGGGCCGGAAGCCCTTGGCGGCGCCAAGCAGCGACAGTGCCGTGCGCATCCCGGCGAGCGGGCCGGAGCGCCCGCCGGCCGCCGCGATGGCCGGCAGGGCCGCTCGCACGTCGTCGGGCAGCCGCCGCAGCATCGCGGTCTCCGCCGCGAAGACCGCACCCTGCCGGGCGTCCGGCAGTTCGCCGTGTACGAGCAGGTGCCAGACATCCTCGAAGGTGCGGGTCCGTGCGAGGTCGACGGCGGAGTACTGCCGGTAGTGGTAGAAGCCCTCGCCACCACGGACGTCACCGATCCGGGTGTCGGTGACGACGACACCGGCGAGTCCTCGTGGTGCGTCGATGAGAGCGGCTGCGGACCTGTTGACGGACATGTCTTCCTCCCTGGACCCTGGACTTGATTCGACTGTCCATGGTTGACTTGAGTTGTGTCAATATTGATTGAATCAATGTACCGGTCAATGGCCCGCTAGGCGGATACGGTGACCCCCATGCGCGATCAAGAACCCGCCCCCCGCGACGCGGAACGGCGGCTGAGCACCAAGGAGGCCGCCGAGCTGCTCGGCGTGAAGCCGGAGACCGTGTACGCGTACGTGAGCCGCGGTCAGCTCAGCAGCCGGCGGGTGGCCGGCGGACGGGGCAGCACCTTCGACGCCAGGGAGGTCGAGGCGCTCGCCCGGCGCAACAGGCGGGAGGCCGCGGGAAGTTCTGCCTCCGGCGGCGAGTTGTCCGTACGGACCGGCATCACACTCATCGAGAGCGACCGCTACTACTACCGCGGTGTCGACGCCGTCGACCTGGCCACCCGGCACAGCTACGAGGAGGTCGCCGAGTGGCTGTGGACCGGCCGGATGCGGCCGGGCACCACGTTCACCGCGCCGGCCGCCTCGGTCGCCGTCGCGCGCCGCGCCGTCGACACGCTGCCCGAACACGCCGCCCCCACCGACCTGCTGCGCGTCGCGACGAGCGTCGCCGCGACCGCCGACCCCCTGCGCTACGACCTGTCCGAGGACGCCGTGCTCGGCACGGCGCGCACCCTCATTCCCACGCTCGTCGCCGCTCTGCCACCGGCGGGACACGACCGCCGCGACGAGGGACCCCTGGCCCACCGGCTGTGGACCCGGCTGTCGCCGCGCAAGGACCCCGACGAGGCGTCCCTGCGCGCTCTGGACACCGCCCTCGCCCTCCTCGTCGACCACGACCTGGCCGCCTCCACGCTCGCGGTGCGCGTCGCCGCGTCGGCCCGTGCCCACGCCTACGCGGCGGTCTCCGCCGGACTCGGCGTGATCGAGGGCCCGCTGCACGGCGCGGCCAGCGGGCTCGCCCACCGGCTGCTCGTCGACGTGCTCGACCAGGGCGACGCCGCGCCCGTGATCGCGGACGAACTGCGCGCCGGTCGCCGCATCCCGGGACTCGGCCACCGGCTCTACCCGGGCGAGGACCCACGCGCGCGTGCCCTGTTCGCCCTCCTGGAGCAGATCCCGCGCGCGGAACCCGCCCTCCTCGCGGCCCGGGACATCGTCGAGACCACCGCCCGCCACGCCCCGCTGCACGCCAACGTCGACCTGGCGCTCGCAGTGCTCACCACGTCCTGCGGCATGCCCCCGACCGCGGGCGAGACGATCTTCGCGGTGGCCCGTACGGCGGGCTGGATCGCCCACGCCCTGGAGGAGTACGGCGAGCGGCCGTTGCGCATGCGCCCGAGCGGTCTCTACGCCGGACCGAAGCCACCTCAGCCACTACCGGAGTAGCGCAGGGCGGGGCCGAGCGTCGCCGCGATCCAACTCAGGTTAGGCTCACCTCTGTGAGTACGTGTTCAAGCGTCTCCCGGGACTCGGCCGAGCCCGTTTCGGGAACCGCGGCCACCGCGAGGACCTGGCTGTTGCTGGAACAGCCCGGTCCGTGGGGTGCCAAGGCGCTCACTTCGAGCCACCTGGACCCCGCCCTGGGCCGTGCCCTAGAGGCGGCGGCGAAGGACACGGGCGTACGGATCGTGCTCATCCGCCGCCCCGGGCGCCACGCGGACCGCCGGATGCCCGCCGCACGCCGGGTGTACGCGGCCCACACCGTTCCGGGAAACGTCTGGCTGCACGGCGCGACGATCTCGGACCCCGGGCAGCTCCTCGACCTCGATTTCGCCGGACTCGGCCGGGGCGAGCACCGCTCCTTCGACGTGGCGCTCGGCGGACGGCCCCACGACGGTGAGCCGCTCGCCCTGGTCTGCACCAACGGCAAGCGCGACCGCTGCTGCGCCCTCCTCGGCCGGCCTCTAGCGGCCGAACTCGCCACGTCCGGCGTCGAGGGCGTCTGGGAGGTCACCCATCTGGGTGGTCACCGCTTCTCCCCGACGGTGCTCGTGCTGCCGTACGGATACGCGTACGGCCGTGCCGAGGCACACACCCTCAAGGAGGTTCTGCACGGCGCGCGGGAGGGGCGGATCGTCGTGGAGGGGTGCCGGGGCAGCTCGGCCTGGGAACGGCCCGGTCAGGCGGCGGAGCTCGCCGTGCGCACCAGGACCGGCGAAGACGCCGCGGAGGCGCTGAGCGTCGTACGGACGGTCGGGGCGGCCCCACGCTGGGAGGTGACCGTCGCCCACGCCGACGGGCGCCACTGGCAGGTCGAGGTGGCCCAGGGGGCGGCCCTGCCGCCCCGGCCGGAGAGCTGTGGGGCGGCAGTCCTCGGTTCGCCCGCCCGGATGGACGTCGTGGCAGTGCGCGAAGTGAGGGTGACTACGGCGCTCGCGAGCTGACCGGTCCGCCGGCCGCGGGTCCGGATCATCTCCTCAAGCATTGATCAAGAGATCCACGCCACACCCATTACGGCAGGTAGCCGGCCCCACGTACCTTCTTGGGTATGAGCCCCACTCCCCCCGCACGCCGCCTGCGCCTCGGCCTGCCCCGGCGGGTGTTCTCGCAGGTGCTGCTGATGCAAGTGGCGATCGCCGCGGGAGTCGCGGTCCTCGCGACCGGGCTGTTCCTCGCGCCCCTGAGCGACCAGCTGGACGACCAGGCGATGCGCCGAGCGCTCGCCATCGCGCAGACCACCGCTCAGCAGCCGGGCCTCGCGGAGGAGGTGAGGGACACGCCTCCCTCACCGAACGGTCCGGTGCAGAGGGAGGCCGAGCGGATCCGGAAGGCCACCCAGGCCGAGTACATCGTGGTGATGGACTGGCGGGGCGTGCGGTGGTCGCACACCGACCCGAAGCAGATCGGCGGCATCGTCTCGACCGACCCCGGCCAGGCCTTGGCCGGCAAGGAGGTCATGGAGATCGACAGCGGCACCCTGGGCCGCTCCGCCCGCGGCAAGGTGCCGCTGCGTGACAGCGACGGCACGGTCGTCGGCGCCGTCTCGGTCGGCATCGCCTACGACAGCGTCCGGGCCCGGCTGATCCACGCGATCCCGGGGCTGCTCGCGTATGCCGGAGGTGCCCTGGCCGTAGGCGCGCTGGCCGCGTGGCTCATCTCCCGGCGGGTCCAGCGGCAGACCAGGGACCTGGCCTTCTCGGACATCGCGTCGCTCCTGTCGGAACGCGAGGCGATGCTGCACGGCATCCGGGAGGGCGTCGTCGCCCTGGACCGCACCGGCCGCATCCGGCTCGTCAACGACGAGGCGCAGCGGCTGCTGGGCATCGGGGACGCGGTGGTGGGCCGTTCCCCCGACGAGGCGCTCGGCGCGGGCCGCACGGCCGACGTGCTGGCCGGGCGCGTGGCCGGCACGGACCTGCTCACCGTCCGCGGCCAGCGGGTGCTGGTCGCCAACCGCATGCCCACCGACGACGGCGGCGCCGTGGCCACCCTGCGCGACCGCACCGAGCTGGAGCAGCTGGGCCGCGAGCTCGACTCCACCCGCGGCCTGATCGACGCGCTGCGCGCCCAGGACCACGAGCACGCCAACCGTATGCACACGCTCCTGGGCCTGCTCGAACTTGAGATGTACGACGACGCCGTGGAGTTCGTCGGCGAAGTGGTCGGCGACCACCGGGCGACCGCGGAGCAGGTCACCGAGCGGATCGAGGACCCGTTGCTCGCCGCCCTGCTGGTCGGCAAGGCGACCGTCGCGGCCGAACGGGGCGTCGCACTGTGGGTGTCGGACCGGACCCGGCTGCCGGACCGGCTGATCGACCCGCAAGGGCTCGTCACCGTCGTCGGCAACCTGGTGGACAACGCCCTCGACGCCGTCGCGGGCAAGCCGCACGCCCGCGTGGAGGTCGAACTGCGCGCCGAGGGTCGTACGGCGATCCTCCGGGTGCGCGACACGGGACCGGGAATCCCGCCGGAGCACCGGGAGTTGATCTTCACCGAGGGATGGTCCACGAAGAAGCCGCCCGCGCACCGCGAGCGGGGCATCGGGCTCTCCCTGGTGCGCAGGCTCGCCGAGCGGCAGGGGGGCAGCGCGACCGTCGGCGAGGCGCACGGCGGAGGCGCGGAATTCACCGTCGTCCTGCCCGAGGCGCTGGCCCAGCCGGGCCCGGAACCGGCCCTGACCGTGCCGTCAGCTCCGCAGACCGCCAAGGAGGAGTCGTGATGATCGAGGTGCTGGTCGTGGACGACGACACCAGGGTCGCGCGGGTCAACGCCGCCTACGTCGAGAAAGTGCCGGGCTTCCATGTCGCCGGCGAGGCCCACAGCGCCGCGGACGCGCTGCGTCAGTTGGAGACGCTGCCCCGGCTCGATCTGGTGCTCATGGACCACTACCTGCCCGACGAGACGGGGCTCGCGGTCGTCCAGGAGATGCGTCGGCGCGGCCACCAGACCGACGTGATCATGGTGACGGCGGCACGGGATGTCTCCACCGTGCAGGCGGCGATGCGACACGGCGCGTTGCAGTACCTGGTCAAGCCGTTCGCCTTCGCCGGCCTGCGCTCCAAGCTGGAGGCGTACGCGGAGCTGCGTCGCACCCTCGACGGCGGCGGGGAGGCGGAGCAGGCCGAGGTCGACCGCATCTTCGGGGCGCTGTCGACCCCCTCCGAGCCGGACCTGCCCAAAGGCCACTCCCCCACCACCGCGGAGCTGGTCCGTCAGTCCCTGATGAACGCGGACGGGCCTCTGTCCGCGCAGGAGATCGCGGAGCGGACCGGGGTGAGCCGCCAGACCGCCCAGCGCTATCTGAAGCTGCTGGAACGCACGGGACGGGCCAGGCTGACCCTCAAGTACGGCGACGCGGGCCGCCCGGAACACCGTTACGTGTGGGCGACCCGCGCCTAGCCCAGGCGGTCGGTCGGAGGCCGTTTCGGCTGTCAGCCCGTGGCCTTCTTCGCGAACTCCGTCGTGTAGGTCCCGGCGAGGTCGATCTTGGCGTTCTTGATGTTGGGGTTGAACGCCTTGAGCACCTTCTCCACCGTCTCGGGACCGTCCGCGGGCATCACGCCGTCCTTGGTGAACATCGGCAGTGTGCTCTTGATGGCCTGTGCGTAGAGCGCCTTGTCGCCCTGCGAGTAGTCGGCCGGCATCTTGTCGGCGATCTGGGACGCGCTGTGTACGGACATCCATGTGAGCGTCTCGACGAATGCGTTGACCAGCTTCTGGACCGTGCTCTTGTGGCTGTTCACCCAGTCCGTCTGCATGTACAGACCTGAAGAAGCCGACCACGGAACTGATCTGCCGCGTCCTGCACCGCGCCGACCACCCGCTCTCCGCCCACGAGGTCGCCGCCGAGACAGGACTGAGCCGCTCCACCGCCCAGCGCTACCTGCGCCGCCTGGAGCAGTCCGGCCGCCTGCGCCTCTCCCTCAAGTACGGCGACACGGGCCGACCCGAACACCGTTACGCGTGGGTGGCGCCGTAACCGTACGCCGGTGAAGGCCCCGCCACTACGCCGCTCCCGCCCCGGTCAGCGACCGCACCTCGGTCTCCGCGTGCTTCGCCTCGTCCGGGACCTCCGCCGAGGTGACCGTGCCCACCCAGCCCGCGAGAAAGCCCAGCGGGATCGAGACCAGGCCCGGGTTCTGCAACGGGAAATACTGGAAGTCGACGCTCGGGAACAGCGATTCGGGGCTTCCGGAAACCACCGGGGACAGCACCACGAGCACCAGGGCCGGGACCAGACCGCCGTAGACGGCCCACACGGCGCCGCGTGTGGTGAAGCGGCTCCAGAACAGGGAGTAGAGCAGCACCGGGAGGTTCGCCGACGCGGCGACGGCGAAGGCGAGACCCACCAGGAATGCGACGTTGAGATCCCGCGCCAGCAGCCCGAGGGCGATCGCCACCACGCCGACACCGACGGCCGCGACACGGGCCACGGCCACCTCGCTACGGGGCTTGCCGCGCCGGCGCCGCAGGGACGCGTACAGGTCGTGGGCCACCGACGCCGAGGACGCGAGCGTGATCCCGGCGACCACGGCGAGGATCGTGGCGAAGGCGACCGCGGCGACGATCGCGAAGAGAACCGTTCCACCCGTGGATCCGGCACCACCGCCCAGATCGAGCGCCAGCAGCGGAACGGCCGTGTTCCCGGCCGCGTTCGACCCGCGTACCGCGTCCGGACCCACGATGGCGGCCGCGCCGAACCCCAGCACGATCGTCATCAGGTAGAAACCGCCGATGAGCCCGACGGCCCACACGACCGAGCGGCGTGCGGCGCGCGCGGTGGGCACGGTGTAGAAGCGGGACAGGATGTGCGGGAGCCCGGCCGTGCCCAGCACCAGGGCAAGCCCCAGACTGATGAAGTCGAAGCGGGCGGTCCAGTCCCCGCCGTACTTCAGCCCGGGCGCCAGGAACGCCTGCCCGTGACCGCTGCGCTCGGCCGCCGTGAGCAGCAGCCGGTCCAGGTCGCCGTGGAAGCGCATCAGGACGAGCACCGTCAGTGCGATCGTGCCGCCGAGCAGCAGGACGGCTTTGACGATCTGGATCCACGTCGTCGCCCGCATACCTCCCAGCGACACATAGATCACCATGAGCGCGCCGACCCCGATGACGGTCCAGGCCCGCGCCGCCTCACTCGTGCCCCCGAGCAGCAGCGCCACCAGGCTGCCCGCGCCGACCATCTGCGCCACCAGATACAGAACGGACACGGTGACCGACGACGTTCCCGCCGCGATCCGTACCGGCCGCTCCCTCATCCGCGCCGCCACGACGTCCGCGAGCGTGAACCGTCCGCAGTTGCGGACCAGTTCGGCCACGAGGAACAGCACCACCAGCCAGGCCACGAGGAAGCCGACGACATACAGCAGCCCGTCGTAGCCGAACAGCGCGATGAGCCCGGTGACCCCCAGGAAGGAGGCGGCCGACATGTAGTCACCGGCGATGGCAAAACCATTCTCCATGGGTGAGAAGAGCCGCCCGCCCGCGTAGAACTCCTCAGCCGAACCGCGCCGGTTGCGGCTCACCCAGGTCGTGATCGCCAGCGTGACCGCGACGAACCCGCTGAACAGCAGCAGTGCCAGAGTCTGGTGTTCATCCGTCACGAGACACCCCCGTTGACGCCGCGCGTCAGCTCCTGCGTGTCCCAGCGCAGTTCGAGCGCCGCCCGGTCCCTGCGCAGCCGCGCGTGCCGCGCGTACGCCCAGGTGAACAGGAACGTGCTCAGGAACTGCCCGAGCCCCGCCACCAGCGCCACGTTCACCGCTCCCGCCACGGGCCGCGCCATCAGCTCCGGCGCGGTCGTGGCAGCCACGACGTAGCCCACGTACCAGGCGAAGAAGGCCACGAAGCCCGGCACCACGAACCTCCGGTACCGCCGCCGCACCTCCTGGAAGGCCTCGCTGCGCTGCACCTCCAGATACACATCGGCCGCAGCGACCCGGGTCTCGCCGTCCCTGCGTGCCGACGGGACCACGGCCGGATCCGGCACCCCGGCACCCGCCGATTCGCCCCAGCCGGAGGCGAGGGCGTCGTACCAGGGATCGTCGTACCTGAGGCGCCCGGCCTCGTCGGCCGGGACCGGGCCGACACCGTCGAGTGGCTCGACCGGACTTTCCTGACCAGCCCCGTCTCTACGGGGACGGCCCTTGCTTGGCTGCATGTCCAAGGATGGACAGAACGGGAAGATCCCCGACTCTTCTTCCCTTAGCTCTTCACCCCATCAGGTGACTCAACCCGCTGGTGGCCGCACCAGTCCCTGGCCGTAGGCGTAACGCACCGCCTGCGCACGGTCCTTGAGCCCCGTCTTGGCGAAGAGGTTGTTGATGTGGGTCTTCACGGTCGCGACGGAGACATGCAGCCCGCGGCCGATCTCCTGATTGCTGAGCCGCTCGGCGATGAGCAGCAGCACCTCCGTCTCACGCACGGTGAGCCCGTCCGGCGCCTCAGGGGGCGCAGCCCGTCTCCCCTCGGTCTCCGCCAGCCGCTCCAGCCACCTCTGGATGCTCGGCGAGCCCACATCAACACACCGAGGACCAGTCCCCTCACCGTCCAGGCCAGCAGACAACGGGAGCGTGAGAGTTCCTCGCGGCTGAGCGCCTCCCGGGAAGGCCAGCGCGTCCAGGCGTTCTCCCGCACACGCGCTCCCTCCCCCACAGGCCGCACCGTGCTGTCACCGTACGCCCAGCCCGAGTTCACAGCAGGGCCCGGCAACCGACCGCGCCGGGCCAGGATTCCGGCCCGTAAAGCTCAGGCCAACACCAGCACCCAGCCCGCACGGCCCCGCCCAGCACCCGCCCCGCTCAGATCACCAGCACCCAGCCCCGCCCGGCCCTGCCTTGCCCGGCCGAAGCCCAGCGCAGCGGCTACGCATCGATCCGCGACCGATCCAGCGTCGCCGCCGAGTTGGAGATGAACTCCTTGCGCGGCGCGACGTCGTTGCCCATCAGCAGGTCGAAAACCTGCTCGGCGGCCTCGAGGTCGGAGAGGTTGATCCGGCGCAGAGTGCGGTGGCGGGGGTCCATGGTGGTCTCGGCCAGCTGGTCGGCGTCCATCTCGCCGAGACCCTTGTAGCGCTGGATCGAGTCCTTGTAGCGGACGCCCTTGCTCTGGAGATCCATGAGCTTGTCCCGCAGCTCGCGGTCCGAGTACGTGTAGACGTACTTGTCCTGGCCCTTCTTCGGCTGGACGATCTCGATGCGGTGCAGCGGCGGCACCGCCGCGAAAACCCGGCCTGCCTCGACCATGGGCCGCATGTAGCGGTGGAACAGGGTCAGCAGCAGTGTGCGGATGTGCGAGCCGTCGACGTCGGCGTCGGTCATCATGATGATCTTGCCGTAGCGGGCCGTGTCGATGTCGAAGGTGCGGCCCGACCCGGCTCCTATGACCTGGATGATCGCGCCGCACTCGGCGTTCTTGAGCATGTCCGTCACGGACGACTTCTGGACGTTGAGGATCTTGCCCCGGATCGGCAGCAGCGCCTGGAACTCGGAGTTCCGGGCGAGCTTCGCCGTGCCGAGCGCGGAGTCGCCCTCGACGATGAACAACTCGCTGCGGTCCACGTCGTCGCTGCGGCAGTCGGCGAGCTTGGCCGGCAGCGAGGAGGACTCCAGCGCCGTCTTGCGGCGCTGCGCGTCCTTGTGCTGCCGGGCGGCGATGCGCGTACGGGCCGCGGCGACGGCCTTCTCCATGACCACGCGGGCCTGCTGGGCGGCGTCCCGCTTCGTGGACGTCAGGAACGCCTTGAGTTCCTTCGTGACCACGTTGTTCACGATGCGGCGGGCCGCCGAGGTCCCCAGGACCTCCTTGGTCTGGCCCTCGAACTGCGGCTCGGCGAGACGCACGGTGACGACCGCGGTCAGGCCCTCCAGGGCGTCGTCCTTGACGATGTCGTCCTCGGCGACGCGCAGCAGCTTCTTGGTGCGCAGCACCTCGTTCATCGTCTTGGCGACGGCCTGCTCGAAGCCGGCGACATGCGTACCGCCCTTGGGGGTGGCGATGATGTTGACGAACGACCTCAGCGTCGTGTCGTAGCCGGTTCCCCAGCGCAGCGCGACGTCGACACCGAGTTCGCGGGTGACCTCGGTGGGCGTCATCTGGCCGTGGTCGTCCAGAACGGGGACCGTCTCCTTGAAGGAGCCCGATCCGGAGAAGCGGAGGACGTCGCAGATCGGCTTGTCGTTCGCCAGGTACTCGCAGAACTCGCTGATGCCGCCGTCGAAGCGGAAGGACTCCTCGCCCTTGCTGCCACCCTCGCCGAGCCCGTACTCGTCGCGCACGACGATGGTCAGGCCGGGCACCAGGAACGCGGTCTGACGGGCGCGCTGGTGCAGGTTCTCCAGGGAGAGCTTGGCGTCCTTGAGGAAGATCTGGCGATCGGCCCAGTACCGCACGCGCGTGCCGGTGCGGGTCTTCGGGATCTTCTTGGCCTTGCGCAGGCCGCTCTTGGCCTCGAACTTTGCGTCCGCGCCGTTCCCGGCGAAGGCGCCGGGGACACCACGACGGAAGCTGATCGCGTGGGTGTGTCCACCGCGGTCCACCTCGATGTCCAGACGGGCGGACAGGGCATTCACCACGGAGGCGCCGACGCCGTGCAGACCGCCGGAGGCGGCATAGGAGCCGCCGCCGAACTTGCCGCCGGCGTGCAGCTTGGTCATGACGACCTCGACACCGGAGAGGCCGGTCTTGGGCTCGACGTCGACCGGGATGCCCCGGCCGTTGTCCCGGACCTCGACCGAGCCGTCGTCCTGGAGGATGACCTCGATGTGGTCGCAGTAGCCACCGAGGGCCTCGTCGACGGAGTTGTCGATGATCTCCCAGAGGCAGTGCATCAGGCCACGGCTGTCAGTCGACCCGATGTACATACCGGGGCGCTTCCGCACGGCCTCGAGCCCCTCGAGGACGAGCAGGTGCCGCGCGGTGTAGTTGGACCCGTCCCGGTCTGCTCCTGCCAGCAGAGCTGTGGACGGCACGGACGTCTCGGCGGTCACGCGGTTCGCTCCTCGCTGAATTTCAGATGGGGCCCTCATGGGTAAGGGCGCGGCTTCAGTCACCGGTGAGAGGGTACCGAGGCCTGGTAGAGCCGTTGTAACGCCACCCTCGTCGGAAACTCACCCTAGTCCAGACTCGCATGCCTGTTCGATCCCTCGTTGGAGTGAAGCACACATCACGTTCCCTTCCAGGCATGAACCATTTAGGCTCCGGGCACGTCCTCATGAACAACCGGCAACCCAGCCGGGAGGACCGACCACCGATATAACGCGAAGCTCCGTAAGACACATAGACACGCAATACGGCACATTCGCCGCCAACCGGCAGCAGACAGCCGCCTCGCAAAGATTCTTTCGAGGAAAAGCCACGAGCGGGAACGTTTTGGGGCTGGTTGGATGTTGACCCTGGTACGACAGCTCGTCGAGCTAGAGAAGAGGCGACGTGACTACTGTTCTGACCCCTGCGAGCCAGTTGACGGCCGCTGATCGCTGCGACCGCTGCGGCGCCCAGGCGTACCTGCGCGTCGTCCTGCTCAGCGGCGGAGAACTGCTCTTCTGTGCCCACCACGGGCGCAAGTTCGAGCCGGAACTCAAGAAGATCGCCGCTGAGATACAGGACGAGACGGAGCGGCTGACGTCCGCTCCCGCGACTGCCTCCGAAGAAGAGCGCTGACACCTCGCGTCCGACGACGAGCCAGCACGGCACAGGCCGGTGAACGGGCGGCTGCCTCCGCTATGGAGGCAGCCGCCCGTCCTCGTTCTCGCGAGTCCGCTCAGGCTGCCCCCGACGCCCAGCGCGCGGTTTCTTCACGCCGTGTCAGCCGAGCTTGCGCATGATCCTCACGTGTGTGCCCAGCCGAGCGTGCGCATGATGTCGGACACACGCATGTACACCCCGGGGCTGCCGGCCTGACCGCAGCCGCTCCCCCAGGACACGAGGCCGATCAGCCGCCCCTGGGCCACCAGCGGCCCCCCGCTGTCGCCCTGACAGGCGTCCCGGCCCCCGTTCGCCTCTCCGGCGCACAGCATGCTCCTGGCGTCGTAGACGCCGTCCTCGCCTCCCGGATACGCCTCCTCACAGAGAGCATCGGGGAGCACACGCACGCGTGCCGCCCGCAGACTGTTCGGGTACTCCCCGGCGCCCGAGACATCTCCCCACCCGTACACCGTCGCGGCTTCGCCCACGGCGTACGCGGGGTCACCGCCGGCCGCCATGCCGATGACCGAGTCGGCGGGGAGAGGCTCGGCCAGGGTGAGCACGGCGAAATCCCCGACATTGCTGACACCGTCGTAGGCCGGGTTGACCCAGATCTCTCGCACCGCGACCTCCCGGCCACCCCGGCCCGAGAGCAGGTCCGTGCGCCCCGCTATGACCTTGAGATCGCGTACGCGCTCCGGTGGCCCGCCCAGTACCTCCTCGTCCACGCAGTGGGCCGCGGTGAGCACGGTGCTGCGGCCGACGGCCACACCACCGCAGAACTGCCCCGCGCGCGTTCCCCCGAACCGGTCACGACTGGACAGGGCCACCGTCCACGGGCTCTCCGACGCGTCGACGGGGAATCCCCCTATGACGACCCGGTCGGCGGCCACAGGGCCACTGGGGCCCACTGACAGGGCGAGTACCGCTGCCGCCAGGACCAGCGGTCGGGCCATGGCTCGAGAAAGGCGACGACGCATGAACACTCCTCACTCCGTGATGTCAGCGAGACACCCAGAGTGATTCACCCCGCGGCGGCCCGCACCTGCGGAGGGGCATGACGAAGGCCCGGTCCCCCTGGGGGAACCGGGCCTTCCGCGCCATACGACCGCGACGACTAGTCGAGGTAGTCGCGCAGCACCTGCGAACGGGACGGGTGGCGCAGCTTCGACATCGTCTTGGACTCGATCTGGCGGATCCGCTCACGCGTGACGCCGTAGACCTTGCCGATCTCGTCGAGGGTCTTCGGCTGACCGTCGGTGAGACCGAAGCGCATCGAGACGACGCCCGCCTCGCGCTCGGACAGGGTGTCCAGGACGGAGTGCAGCTGCTCCTGGAGGAGCGTGAAGCTGACCGCGTCGGCCGGGACGACCGCCTCGGAGTCCTCGATGAGGTCACCGAACTCGCTGTCGCCGTCCTCGCCCAGCGGGGTGTGCAGCGAGATGGGCTCACGGCCGTACTTCTGGACCTCGATGACCTTCTCAGGGGTCATGTCGAGCTCCTTGGCCAGCTCCTCCGGGGTGGGCTCACGGCCCAGGTCCTGGAGCATCTGGCGCTGCACGCGCGCGAGCTTGTTGATGACCTCGACCATGTGCACCGGGATACGGATGGTGCGGGCCTGGTCGGCCATGGCGCGCGTGATCGCCTGGCGGATCCACCAGGTGGCGTACGTGGAGAACTTGTAGCCCTTGGTGTAGTCGAACTTCTCCACCGCGCGGATCAGACCGAGGTTGCCTTCCTGGATGAGGTCCAGGAAGAGCATGCCGCGGCCGGTGTAGCGCTTGGCCAGGGAGACCACCAGACGGAGGTTGGCCTCCAGGAGGTGGTTCTTGGCGCGGCGGCCGTCCTCGGCGATGATCTCCAGCTCACGCTTGAGCTTCGGCGCGAGCTTGTCGGCGTTGGCCAGCTTGTCCTCGGCGAACAGACCGGCCTCGATGCGCTTGGCGAGCTCGACCTCCTGCTCGGCGTTGAGCAGCGGGACCTTGCCAATCTGCTTGAGGTAGTCCTTGACCGGGTCGGCGGTGGCACCGGCGGCGGCGACCTGCTGGGCGGGAGCGTCGTCCTCGTCGTCGTCGGACAGCACGAAACCGGCGTTCTCCGTGCCCTCGGGCTCATCGCCGGCCTTGCCGGGAGCGGCCTCCTCGAGCACCTCCTCTTCGAGAAGCTCGGCGTCGTCCTTCTTGGCGCTGGTCTTCTTCGCCGCGGTCTTCTTGGCAGGCGCCTTCTTCGCGGCCGCCTTCTTGGCGGTCGTCTTCTTGGCAGCTGCCTTCTTGGCGGGCGCCTCGTCCTCGGCGGCGGGCTCGGCTGTGGGCGCCGCCGGCGTGGCGGTGGCGGTGGCCTTCCTGGTGGTCACCGCCTTGGCCGCGACCGTCTTGGTGGCGGTGCGCTTGGCGGGACTCTTCGCTGCGACGCTCTTTCGGGTGCGCTTGGGCTCCGCGGCACTGACCATCAGCGTCACACCCTCTTCCTCGAGGATCTGGTTGAGGCTGCGCAGTACGTTCTTCCACTGAGTGGCCGGAATCTGGTCAGCTTCGAAGGCCCGACGCACGTCATCGCCGGCGATCTGCCCCTCAGCCTTTCCCCGCTCAATGAGAGCCATGACAGAGACGGACTCGGCGATCTCCGGCGGGAGCGTACGGGATGTGCTGGCCGACACGAACAACCTCTCGGAACGTTGGAAAACGGCTTCCGGCCCCGTCCACAGTGGACAGGAGCCGACCGCCGGCTTGGGGGTGGGCCGACGGCGCGGGCGGGGGCCGGGAAGATGCACAGCGCCGTGAACGGCGTCCGTATTCCCTCCGCGGCTGTCACCTCTTAGGTCATCGCGTTCTTCCCGCGAGCGTTACGCCCAATTCGCGTGGCCCGAGTCACACCCCGTAAGCGACCAAAAGCTGTCACACCCAGACAAAAGAGGTCACACCTGGCCGTTCACTGGCCGCTCCGGCGATCTGCGGCCCCTTCGCGCCGTCGGACCCCGCGGGATCGTGAGGATCCCGCGGGGTCCGACGGGAGGCGGTTCACCGTACGGGCACTGCCACAGGAGGGGGGTGGCAGACCCGGGCGCGCCGCCCGCGGAACGCGGTCAGCGCTCGCGCGGAGCGGGCACCACGCGTTCCACCTCGGGATGGACCGTGAGAAGTTGCCGCATCGCCGCCTCGGCCGCCGCCCCGTCGCCGGTGGCGAGGGCGTCACAGATGCGGCCGTGGTGCGCCAGCGACGCCTCGGTCGGCCGGTCACAGCCCGCGATCGGACCGCCGGAGACCTGGAGGGCCGCGGACACGATCCCGGAGAGGTGTTCCAGCATGCGGTTGCCGGCGACCTGGATGAGCAGCGAGTGGAACTCGGAGTCGGCGCGGGCGAAGGTGAGCGCATCACCCTGGGCCATCGCGTGCCCCATGATCTCGACCATGTCCGCCAGGCGCTGCTGGACGTCCTCGCGCCCGTGCCCGGCGGCGAGGCGGGCGGCGAGCGGCTCGATCGTCCAGCGCAACTCGCTCAGCTCGCGGCGCTGATCGTCGCGCTGCGGCCCGAAGGCCCGCCACTCGATGATGTCCGGGTCGAGGAGGTTCCAGTCGCTGACAGGGCGCACGCGCGTGCCGACGTTCGGGCGGGCGCTCACCAGGCCCTTGGCCTCCAGGACCCGGAGCGACTCGCGGACGACGGTGCGGGAGACCTCGAACCGCTGGCCGATCTCCTCGGGCACCAGCGGACGGTCGGCGCCCAGGTCGCCGGAGACGATCATCTGACCCAGCTGCTGGACGAGTTGGCCGTGCAGCCCGCGTCCGCGGCTGCCTGCGGCGCGCCTGCCGACCCGGCCCAGCTCGGGGTCCCCGCCGTCCCAGACAGGGGCACCGACGCGGTCGACGGCGGGCGCCTCTGCGTAGGGGTAGCGGTCGAGTTCGCCCGGGCTCGCGAGGCCGGAGTCAGCGGAGCGGGCGGCGGTCATCATGGTGTGCGCAAGGGTACTCACGCATCCTTTGTCGGCGTCGT
The DNA here is from genome assembly GCF_039532725.1 of Streptomyces coeruleofuscus. Lineage (NCBI taxonomy): Bacteria > Bacillati > Actinomycetota > Actinomycetes > Kitasatosporales > Streptomycetaceae > Streptomyces > Streptomyces coeruleofuscus. The sequence continues at coordinate 93,435 of NZ_BAAASE010000001.1, read as the reverse complement.
CTCCAACTCCCTTGAGGTCTTTGGTGAAAAGCACACGAAAGGGTGATCGCTCCCCCCGTCGCAATTGACGCCTTATCGGAAAGAAATGGGCGTTCTGCGGGGAGTTGTGCGCATGGCCGGACTAAGGGTTACGGACAGTCGTCACCGGAACCGGCTCCGCAGTGCGGTGAGGAGATACGCGCAGAGCAGTGCGGTCAGCGACAACGTCAGTGCGCCGCCGACAGGTTGGGAGACCACGCTGAGCGCGGCTTCCAGGTAGCGCTCTCCCCCGAAGGGCCATCGCGGCAGCAGGGCCTCGCGCAGCCGCACGGGAAGTCCCGCCGCGGTCCGCACGGACGGCCCTTCAAGAACCTTGTGCACCGCGGGCACGACCAGGAGCGGCACGGCGCCCACGGCGGCCAGTCCGGCCGTGGTGGAACGGAAGACGCCTGCGGCCAGTACGCCCGCCCAGGCACAGCCGACCACCAGCCCGATCCAACTCGCACTCAGCGACAGCCACTCGGCGGGAACTCGGGCGAGCTCCGGTCCGTACACGAGGTAGAGCACCTCGGCGTCGCAGCCGACGGTGAGCGCGGCCAGCATCAGCGCGGTGGCCGTGGCGACGAGCAGCTTGGCGGCCAGCAGCCCCAGCCGGCGGGGCACGGTGCCGCGGTCCGCGGCCAGGGCGGGGTGGCGGAACTCGTCGCCGAAGGCCAGCGCGCCGAGCAGCCCAGCGCCGAGCGCCGCGGGCGGCAGGGGCAGCTCCTGCGGCCACGCGGCCAGCAGGCGCGGCTGAGGAGTGTGCCCGATACGGGCGAGCACGACGGCGGTCACGGCGGACACGACGAGTACCGCGGCCCCGGTGATGAACCCGGTGCCGATCCCGGCGGCGCGGCGGATCTCGTAGCGGAGGGGGCGGAGGGGGCCGGAGGCAGGGCGGACGGAGATGGGAGGCGGCAGCGGGGGCAGCGCTTCGAGTGTGCGGGCTGTGCGTGCGGTGCGGGCGTCGGCGGGGTGGAACGTCCGGCGTGCCGTCGCCTCCTGTGGATGGGTCTCGGCGTTGGACGGGTGGCCGTCCGCGGGGGCGTCCAGGCGCTCGTGCGGCTCCTCGGCGGGCTGCGCGTGCCCGGCGGGGAGCACGGGCTCGACGGTGACTGGTTCCGCCACGTCGTCAGTGGTCCGTGGCTCAGCCGGGCGTGGCGGCTCGACGGTGACGGCCATGGGGTCGGCAGTGACTGGATCAGCGGTAACCGGGTCGGCGGTGAGCGCGGCCGCCTTCGAGGCGTCGAGTGTGGGTCGCGGCTCGTCGTCGGCGGCCGGGGGCTCAACCGTCGCCCCAGGCGTTTCGGCGACGTGCCCCACCTCGGCACTCGCGCGATCCGGCTCCACGCGGACGAGCTCGAGCGTGTCGGCGGACGATCGCGCTGCGTCGGTCTCGCCCGCCGCCTGCCCCGCCTTGCCCAGCCCCGGGGCGCTGCCGCCTTGCGGCTCATCTGCGTGTACCGCTCCCGCACCGGGCCCCATGTCACCGATTTCATCGGCCAGTTGGTGTACGACGATGCCGTGACGGAACGCCGTCTCGCCGATCTCCGCACAGGTACTGCCGTACACGGAGAGGCGGTTGCCGTCTTCTCGTACGATCTCGACGGAGCGCTGAGCGGTGCGGGCCTGCTTGGCCAGGAGGGCCGCCAGACGGGCCGCGTACGGGCTGCGTACGGCGACCCGGGGACGCAGGCGGGTACGCGAGAACTCCGCGGCCTCCTGGTCGGCCACGAGCCTGCCCTGTTCCAGGGTGACGACGCGGTCGGCGGTGCGCGCGGCCTCCTTGGGGTCGGCCGTGGTGAACAGGACCGTGCCGCCCTGGGCGGCATGGGCGCGCAGCATGCCGTGCAGCCAGTGGCTCTCGCGGACGGACAGCCCGCCGACGGGGTCGTCGAGGACGAGCGTGTGCGGGTCGGCCAGGAGGGCGCAGGCGAGGCCCAGGCGGCGGTCCATGCTGCGCGAGAGGGCGCCGAGGCGTTCGTCGCGCAGGCTCACGAGCCCGACCGCCTCGAGCACTTCGTCGGCGCGCCGGACCGGGACCCCTGCGGCCGCACACAGCATGCGCAGATGACCGCGGACCGTGCGGGCCGGATGTCCCGGCACGTCGCCCATCAGCACACCGACCTCGCGCGACGGATGGGCGATGCGGTGCAGGGGGCGGCCCCGGAAGTAGGTGACCCCACGGCCCCGTTGGAGTTCCAGCATGAGTCTGAGAACTGTCGTCTTACCGGCGCCCGGTGCTCCGTGCAGCGCCGTGACGCGACCCGCTCGCGCCTCGAACGAAACGTCGTCAGCTGCGGGCGGAAGCTCTTTGCGGGGGTTGCTGGTCAGTCCGAAGGCCTGGATCACTCGCAGCAAGATAGCGCGCTATGTCCGATTTTCCGGGCAGCACGAGGCCTGCCTCGGGCACGACCACCACCCTTGTCCGGGCAGGGGGCGCGTGGTGTTCGGACTCGGCGTCAGACCTCGGGGCGCAGCATCGGGGGGTTGAGCAGAGTCGCGCCACCGGCACGGAAAAGCTGAGCCGGGCGGCCGCCCTGGCGGGTGGTCGTCCCACCGGTGGGGACGAGGAAGCCCGGTGTGCCCGTGACCTTGCGGTGGAAGTTGCGCGGGTCGAGCGCCACGCCCCACACCGCCTCGTAGACACGGCGCAACTCTCCGACGGTGAACTCGGGCGGGCAGAACGCAGTGGCCAGCGACGAGTACTCGATCTTCGAGCGAGCACGCTCGACTCCGTCCGACAGGATCTGCGCGTGGTCGAAGGCGAGCGGCGCGACCGGTTCGGCGTCCCGCCCGTAGCCGCCCTGCCGCAACAGTTCCTCCACCGGAGCCCAGCGGGCGTTGCTGGCGTCGCCGCCTGCCCTGGGCGCGGGCAGGTCGGGAGCGAGCGCCAGGTGGGCGACACTGACGACCCGCATCCTGGGGTCCCGCTTGGGGTCGCCGTAGGTGGCGAGCTGCTCCAGATGCGCCCCGTTGTCCTGGGCGGGGACGGACGGGTCATGAACACGCAGCCCGGTCTCCTCGGCCAGCTCGCGTGCCGCGGCCTGCGCCAGGTCCTCGTCCGCCCTGACGAAACCGCCGGGCAGCGCCCAACGCCCCTGGAAGGGGGGCTCGCCCCTGCGTACCGCCAGCGCGCACAGGGCATGGCGGCGCACGGTCAGCACGACCAGGTCCACGGTGACGGCAAACGGCGGGAACGCTGACGGGTCGTAGGGCATGCGGCGATCATAGTCGTCTGCCTGACGATAAACACTCCCTTCGCCGGTCGCATCGGCGACTGATCCGCTTCGGTCGGATATGAACGTCACTCTCCGGGCCGGTGTCCGACAGTTGAACGTCGTACCAGGTCACACGCCCAATTGAAGTCCGTCGGCCGCTTCCTCGACCATAACGAGGCCGAGCCTGCTGACCCGTACGGAGAAGGGGGCGCCCGCGATCCGCAGTCCCGTGAAACCGATCTCGCCCAGGGGTGCGCTGCGCATGGGGCGCAGGGTGACCGTCCCTGCCGGGGCGTCGGGGCGGATGCCGACGAGCGTGGTCAGCAGCAGCACTCCGGCGGCCGCCGATGTGGCTGCCGGACGGCAGGCCGCCGGGTGCGGGAGGGGAGCGCTCCCCTCCGTCCGCTGTTCCCCGGCGTACATGTCAGGTAGCCGGTGGGCGAAGGTCTCGGCGGCCGCGAGTACGCCGCGAAGCAGCGAGGACGCCTCCTTCTCGTAGCCGGCGGCGGCCAGGCCGGCGACGGCCAGTGCGGTCTCCTGGACCCGCACGGCCCCGGCGCGGTGGCCGAACGGATTGAACCCCGTTTCCTTGGCGCCCAGTCCGCGCAGGCCCCAGCCCGAGTCCATGACGGGACTGCCGAGCAGCCGGGCGAGGTGCTCGGTCTGCACCTTGTCGAGCAGACCGGGGGCCGGGGCGCCTTCGCCCAGCAAGCCGGTGTCGAGGAGGTGGGCGGCGGCCGCGCCCAGATGGGGCACAGGCCTGCCGTCCGGGGCACGGGCAGCCGCGGGCCGGCCGCCCCCGAGGTCGTCGACCCAGAAGTCCCTGCGGAAGGCGGTTCTCAAGGCCTGCGCCCACTGCCGGAGTGCCGCTCCGCCCGTGCGGCCGCAGGCGTCGAGCAGATCGGCGCCGAGGAGCGCGGCACGGTGGGCGTGCGCCTGTGTCTCGCAGCGGACGGGATCGCCGGGGTGCGGATCGCGCAGGTACGGGTCGTCGCCCGCGGTGGTTCGCAGCCAGGTCAGGCAGCGCTCGGCGGTCGGGAGCAGTTCCTCCGTCTCCTGCTCGCCCAGGCCCCAGCGGCGGGCCTCTGCGAGCAGTGCCGGGAAGAGCAGTGTGGCCTCCGTGCCGGTGCACTGCGGCGGGAGGTGCGGGCCTGCGTCCCGTCTCGGGCCGGGGATCATCCCGGACTGTGGCCCCGGGCCGGTGAGTTGGGTACGGGCGAGGATCCGCAGCGTCCCCGCTGCCAGACCCGTCCCGAGCGGCAGGGCCATCCGGGCGGCCACGAGCGCGTCGGCGGGGGCCAGACCGCAGCGCCAGGGTGCCCCGGCCGCGAGGTGGGTGTCGGCGGGGTTCGCGGAATCACGCAGCAGGAGGGCCTGGAGGTCCTCGATGCTCGTTCTGAGGAGCGCGGGAACTCTGGGGTCGTCGCCTTCGGCCCGCGCGGCGGCAAGGGGGCTGGTCGCCGCGCGGCCCACGGCTCGGAGGGGACCGGCCCCGTCCGGCCGCACCCGCAGTTCCACGCTTCTGCTGCCGCCCGGCGGCAGGTCGAGCTCCCATCGCAGCAGCCCGGCGGAGGCCAGGGCGTCCGAGGGAGGCGGTGCGGCCGTGACGGACGCATTGCCGGTGGCGCAGGACCACCGCAGTCCGGAGTCGTGGACGCTCGCGGGGAGTTCGGGACCGGGGCGGCCCGAGGCGATTGACCCGAGGTCGGCCAGGTCCGTGCCCAGGGACACCTCGACCGGCAGACGCAGCGGACGGGGTGCCGCGCTGTGGAAGGTGATCCGCTCCGTGCCGTCCGCGAGACGGTTGCGCTCCACGACCACGTCCGGATCCGGGCCTGCCTGCGGTGACGTGCGGAGCGTGCCCACGAACCTGGCTCGGTCGGCGGCAGCCATGCGGGCCTGCACGGCGAGCGGTTCCCGCCCGGCCACGCGGATCTCGCACCGGGAGAGCACGCGCCGGCCGGCGCGATAGAAGCCTTCCAGCCCCCGGCCGGTCATCTGCCCTCCCTCAGTCGAGATGGCCAGACCGGGAAGCGCGACGCAGATCATCATGGTGTGGGTGGGCGGCAGGTCGGCAGACCAGCGCAGTCCGGGGATCGTGGCACCCCGCGGAGGCCCGGCGGGCTGCCCCGCGGAGGACGGGCCCCGGCTCTGGGGCAAGGGCGGCGGGGGCGGGCCGTACCCCGCCGCGGCACCAGGACGACGGTTCCGACCCGCCCCGCGGGGGGACGAACGGCCCCGGTCCGGTGTCGAGGGCGGACACGAGCCCGGGCCGGTGGGCAGCGAGGCGGGCGAGGCGCCTCCGGGGAACCTGGGCCCAAATCCGTCGACATGTGCCGCCGACCGCGGCGGGACGTCTTGGTCCCCCGACCTCGGAGTCCCGGCCCCGGCCCCGGGCAGCCCTGGGCCGGGGCCCGACGCCCGGGGCGGCGGGGGCCCGCCCGGAGCGTGGCGGTCGTCGGCGGCGGAGGAGGGCGGAGTCGGCTGATGCATGGAGAGGCTTCCTCTGCGCTCTGTGCGCCTCGATCGAGTCCGGCGCCGGTGCCGGAGGGCTCCGACGGGGCAGGGGCAGTGCGGCGTCACGCCTCGTCCGGGCGTTCCGCCACTCAGGTGAACGGCGTGAACCTCATCCGGGTCACGCCCGCGTCCCCGCCCCGGGCGCGTCGAGGTCGCCGGGAGGACACTCACTCCTCGCCCTCCGTCTCCGTGCCCTGGCCGGGCGGCACGCCTTCTTCGCCCATGTCGTGGCACGGCATGGCCGCCTTCCGCGACGTACGCGCACGCGTGCCGCCCGGGTGAGCGCTGCGGGACCGCGCAGCACCCGCGGTCGCTCGGCCGGCACGCGTGCCGGCTTCCACGACCCTGGCAGGGCGCGTGGTACCCGTCGGAGTACGCCGACGAGGCACCCGCGCGCTCGGGACGTGATCTCCTGCACGGGCACCGTTCGGGGCCGCGCCGACGGCACCGGCGGAGCGGGCTGGACGGGTACGGCGTCGACGACGTGAGGGCATCGCCGTGGACGCGGGTGCGGGCTCCGGCTCGGACTCGGGCGCGGCTGCCTCACCTGTGGCGGCCTCGTCAGCTTCCGGCCGAGCCGGGTGGTCGGCCTCCTGCGCGACGGAGCTGTCCTCCCACCCGGCGGAGTCGTCCGCCCTGGCCGGGGAGCCGCCCGTCCGTTCGGGAGAGTCCTCCGCCCCAGCCCGGGAACTGCCCGCCGACTCGACACACTCGCCCACCCGGGCAGGGGAGCCGCCCACCGGCTCGACACACGCGTCCGCCCGGGCCGAGGAGCCGCCCGTCCCAGCATCCAAGCCGTCGACCCGAACGTCCGAGCCGACAGCTCCCGGGCACCCCCGGCCTTCGCGCTCCGCTCGCAGGCAGCTGCGGATCGACTCCGGGTCCAGGCCCTCGTTGCAGGCCTGGTGCAGGAGGCGGGCGAAGAGATAGTCAGGGTCCGCGCTCAGGGCCATGGCGAGAGCTTCCCTGGCCTCCAGTTCGTCACCGGTGGACCATGCGACCCAGCCGGCGAGAGTGAGGGGAGCAGCGGCGTGCTCGCCGTAGGGTCCGACGCAGCGGCGGGCCAGTGACCGCCACAGGCGCAGGGCGCGTCCGGCCTCGTCGCCCTCCATCCACTCGGCCGCGCGGTCACGGGTCGCGCGGTCCTGGAGGCCGAGGATCAGCCGGGCTGCCTCGTCGTGCCGGAGGAGTTCGTCGTCGCGGAGGTCTGCCAGGAGCATGCCGGAGACGGGCTGTGCCTCGGCGAAGCGGTCCAGGATCCGCCCGGCCAGTTCCAGTGTCTCGTCGGCCACCTCGGCACGGCCGGCGTCGTCCAGGATCCTCGGGACCAGCGCGAGGCTGGCGGTGTCCAGGGCGGTCTCCTGCTCGAGAGCGGCGGCGTTCTCCCAGGGGAGCAGACGGGCCCGAAGCTCCCGCAGCGTGCCGCGTACCTGGATCCCCGCGTAGGTGGCAGCGGCGGCCAGCACCGATGTGCCCGGCAGGCCCATAGGGGCTCCCTCGGGCGAGCAGCATGTCGCGTTGTCACAGCAGTAGGACCAGTAACGACCGTCGGAGATGCACAGCGCCTCGACCACCGTCACGTCCAGGGAACCGCACTCCACACGCAGCTTGTGGGCCAGCGGCCTCAGTCGTTCCATGACCTGTCGGCCGGACTCCCCCTTTTCCGGTTCCTGGCAGAGGAAGGCGACCATCGACTCGGGGCGGGCCCCTCGGCGCTCACTGCCCTTCACCAGACCGTGGGCCAGTTGCCGGGCCGCTGACGGCCAGTCGTCCGCGTTCGCGGGGATGCCCAGCCGGGCCCGGCCCCCGAACCGCCCGCGCCCGTCCCTGTCGTGCAGGGCGACCAGGATGATGCTGTCCTCGGGACGGTATCCGAGCAGGTACGGCAGGGCGTCGGCCAGTTCGGCCGGGGTACGCAGGGTGACCTGGTGCTCGCCGCCGTGGCCGTCGTACGTGGGGCTGGGGATGTGCGGCCCGGTCTCTTCGTTTCCCTGCTTCTCCCGTCCACCGTCCATGTGCCTGCCATGCGCGTCAGGCCCGGTGATGTCGCCGTTTTCGGAGGATCCAGTCGTTTCGCCGTGGTTCGTCATGCGAAGACGATCTCGCGGAATCCGAAGCTCCGCTTGACCCTGTGGATAACTACGATCAGGGACACGTCATTCAAAAACCGAGGCGCCTGATTGCCCCGCGCACCGCTCGCGCTGTCAGTGCCGTCCTGTTGTATGGGACGCATGGAGCACACGAGCAACGCGGATCTCCGGGCGGCGGCCGACGCGGTCCTCGCCCGTCTCGTCGGGGACGTCTCGGGAACGGCCCGGCTGCGCGAGGACCAGTGGCGGGCGATCGAGGCACTCGTCGCCGACAGACGCCGCGCCCTGGTCGTCCAGCGCACGGGCTGGGGCAAGTCCGCGGTCTACTTCGTGGCGACCTCGCTGCTGCGGGCCCAGGGCAGCGGTCCGACCGTGATCGTGTCCCCGCTGCTCGCGCTCATGCGGAACCAGGTCGAGGCGGCGGCCCGGGCGGGCATCCACGCCCGGACCATCAACTCCTCCAACACCGAGGAATGGGAAGGCGTCCAGGACGAGATCGCCGCTGGTGAGGTCGATGTCCTGCTGGTGAGTCCCGAGCGGCTGAACAACCCGGACTTCCGGGATCAGGTGCTGCCCCGACTCGCGGCCGCCACGGGGCTGCTGGTGGTGGACGAGGCGCACTGCATCTCCGACTGGGGCCACGACTTCCGGCCGGACTACCGCCGGTTGCGCACGATGCTCGCCGACCTTCCACCCGGCGTGCCGGTGCTCGCGACCACCGCCACCGCCAACGCGCGCGTGACGGCCGACGTCGCGGAGCAGCTCGGCACCGGCGGCAGTTCGGACGCCCTCGTGCTGCGGGGCCCGCTGGACCGGGACAGCCTGAGTCTGAGCGTGCTACGGCTGTCCGACGCCGCGCACCGGATGGCCTGGCTCGCCGAGCACCTCGACGAACTGCCGGGTTCGGGGATCATCTACACGCTCACCGTGGCCGCCGCAGAGGAGGTCAGCGCCTTCCTCCGGCAGCGCGGGCACACGGTCGCCTCGTACACGGGCAAGACGGAGAACGCCGACCGTCAGCAGGCCGAGGAGGATCTGCTCGCCAACAAGGTGAAGGCGCTGGTCGCCACCTCCGCGCTCGGCATGGGCTTCGACAAGCCCGATCTGGGTTTCGTGGTGCACCTCGGTTCGCCCTCCTCCCCCATCGCCTACTACCAGCAGGTGGGCCGCGCGGGACGCGGTGTGGAGCACGCCGAGGTGCTCCTGCTCCCCGGGAAGGAGGACGAGGCGATCTGGGCGTACTTCGCGTCGCTCGCCTTCCCCTCGGAAGAGCTGGTGCGCCGCACGCTCGACATCCTCGCGCACGCGGAGAAGCCCCTGTCGCTGCCCGCCCTGGAACCCCTGGTGGAGCTGCGCCGCTCCCGCCTGGAGTCGATGCTCAAGGTCCTCGACGTGGACGGGGCGGTCAAGCGGGTCAAGGGAGGCTGGATCGCCACCGGGCAGCCCTGGTCGTACGACGCCGAGCGGTACGCGTGGGTGGCGCGTCAGCGCAAGGCCGAGCAGCAGGCGATGCGCGAGTACGCCTCTACGACCGAGTGCCGGATGGAGTTCCTGCAGCGCCAGCTGGACGACGAGGCCGCCAAGCCGTGCGGTCGCTGCGACAACTGCGCGGGCCCGCGCTTCACCGCGGACATGTCCGAGGAAGCGCTCGACGCGGCGCGCGTGGACCTGGGGCGGGCGGGTGTCGAGGTGGAGCCCCGCCGGATGTGGCCGACCGGGTTGCCGGCGATCGGAGTGGACCTCAAGGGACGTATCCCGGCCGGTGAACAGGCCGCGCCTGGACGCGCTTTGGGGCGCCTGTCCGACATCGGCTGGGGCAACCGGCTCCGGCCGATGCTCGCGCCCCAGGCACCCGACGGGCCCGTGCCGGACGACGTGGCGAAGGCCGTGGTGGGGGTGCTGGCCGACTGGGCCAAGGGACCCGGCGGCTGGGCCCCGGGGGTGTCGGACCCGCAGCCCCGCCCGGTGGGCGTGGTCACCGTCGCCTCGCGCACCCGGCCCCGGTTGATCCACTCCCTGGGGGCGCGCATCGCGGAGGTCGGCCGGCTGCCGCTGCTGGGCACCGTCGAATACACGGGCGACGTGTACCCGGGGCCCCGGAGCAACAGCGCCCAGCGGCTGAAGGCGCTCGACGGGGCACTGACCGTACCGCCCGCTCTCGCGTCCACCCTCGCCGAGGCCCAGGGCGCGGTGCTCCTCGTGGACGACTACACGGAGACCGGCTGGACCCTCGCGGTCGCGGCCCGCCTGCTCCGGCGCTCCGGTGCGCAGGGGGTGTTGCCGCTGGTGCTGGCCGTGCAGGGCTGACCGTGTGCCGGGAGCCACGGCCGCCGCAACCTGGCCGGGCATCGACCCTCTGACCGGGCACCGCCACCTGGCCGGTCGCGCACACCTCTGGACGCCGTGCACCCCCGTAACGTACGAACGTGTCGTGCTCGAACGCCCCATGGGTGGCCCGGCGACGCGCAGGGTGGGGATATTAGCCGCGCATCATCTGATAACGGTCGGCTGCCCCAATTGCTCGTTGCCGCATTCAAGTTCGACAGGAAGAATTGAGGTCCGCTCCCGCACGGTACGACCGCCGATCCGGTCGGGCTTCGCTGCGGTGCGCGCTCCCAGAATCCGACCCCGCCCGCAGTGTGGGCGCGTAGCCGAAGGGAGGACCGTGACCTTCGGATTCGCTCCGGCCTCGGCAGCGGCGTCGACGTCCGCCGCTTCCGCCAACCGCTTGCTCGAACCCTCGGAATGGGCCGCCGCCGGGATCCCGCTGCTCCGCAACCCCCGTGAAGTCGTCAGTGGACTGCACGCCCGGCACCACCCGCAGTTGGCGACCGCAGTCATCGCCGTGCTCGACCCGGACGAGCGTCTGCGGGCGAGCGCCTCGTTCGTCCGCCGCCCGGCCCCGGCCGACGGCTGGATGTTCCGCAATGTGCTGCTGGCGCAGCTGCGCCTGATCATCCCGCACGATCTGCGGCGCCGCACACCGGTGCGCACCGCGGTGCTGCTCTACTGCCGTGAGGGCGACGCCCGTTGGACGGAGGAGGACGGCGCGTGGATGTGGGGGCTGCGCGACGCCTGCACCCTGCACGGGCTGCGCTGCGGGGCGTACATCACGCTGACCCGTGACGGCTGGCAGGTGCTCGGCGAGGGCCGCGGCGGGCGCCGCCCTCACTCGGCCTCGGCACCGGAGCCGTTCGCCACGTCGGAGGCACCGCCGCCGCTGCCACGCACCGGTGGCGCCGCCTCCGAGGTGCTGCGCCGCGCTGCGGCGGCTCGCTGAGGCCCCGGCAGACCGTTCCGCACGGACTCGGGGCCGTACGCCGTCGCTCGGCACGCCACAGTTGCCTCGACGGACACTCGGAACGAGCACCCCGGACCAGGCTGAGGCCACCCGGGCAAGACCCGTACGCGGCCCCGCCCTTCAGCCCTCCGAGCGCGCCGAAGCAGCCGCCGTGCGGAGCCCCCGGAGCGGCGCCCGAAGTCAGCCACCGGCGCCCGACCGGACGCCACGGCACCGACTCAGACGCTCGTGCCCAGCACCGAGTTGATCCGCTGCGGATCACCGCAGACGATCAGCAGGGCAGTGGCCCGGGAGTGGGCCGAGGACAGGGCGCTCGCGGCCGCGGCCTCGGCACCGCCGTTGACGGCGACCACGACCACCGGACGAGACGCGGCGCGGTCGGCGACGGTGGCGTCCGTGTAGAAGACGTCGTCACCGGCGTCGTGCTGGGCCCAGTAGGAAGTCTCGCCGAAGGACAGCTCGTGGGCAGCCCACGGGTGCTGTTCGCCGGTCGTGATCACCAGGACGTCGCCGGGGGCGCGACCGGACTCCAGGAGCAGGTCCACGGCCTCCTCGGCGGCGTCGAGCGCGCCTTCGGCGGAAGCCGGGATCAACTGGATCTGCGGGGCTGCCGGAGCGGTGGCATCGGCTGCGGGACCCGACGGACCGGGCTTGGCGGCCGCGTCACGCGGCGTGCGCTGCACGGGCGGCGCGGGCCGGAGAGGACCGGGACGACCGGGACGCGACGGAGCCGCGGGACGGGGGCCGGGTACGGGGCGAGGGGTCGGCGCGGTACGGCCGCTGGCCGGAGTGGCGCGGGGACCCTGGGCACTCTCGTGAATCTGAGGCTCCTCGGGAATGAGAGGCATGGGTTGATATTTATCAAACGTTGGTACGGCCCGCTTCGGCGGGTGGCGCATGAGTGCGAACGAAACCGTCAGAAATCGAAGCCGAGCTGACCCTCGATTTCCGGAACGCTTCCGTCCGTACAGCTGCGGACCTTCTTGAGGTGCCGCCACTGGGGCAGCGCATCAAGATACGCCCACGACAACCGGTGGTACGGGGTGGGGCCCCGCTCCGCCAGTGCGGTCTTGTGCACGGGTGAGGGATACCCGGCGTTGTCCGCAAAACCGAAGTCTGCATGGTCGATACCCAGTTCGGCCATCATTTTGTCGCGCTGGACCTTGGCGATCACCGAGGCCGCCGCGACCGCCACGCACGACTGGTCGCCCTTGATCACCGTACGGACCCGCCAGGGTGCGCCGAGGTAGTCGTGCTTCCCGTCGAGGATGACCGCGTCGGGGCGGACCGGCAGGGCGTCCAGGGCACGGCCCGCGGCGAGCCGCAGCGCGGCCGTCATCCCCAGGTCGTCTATCTCCTCCGGGGAAGCGTGCCCCAACGCGTACGACGTCACCCACTTCCGCAGTACCGCGGCGAGTTCGGTGCGTCGCTTGATGGTGAGCAGCTTCGAGTCGGTGAGACCCTCGGGCGGCCGGCGCAGTCCGGTGATCGCCGCGCAGACGGTGACGGGACCGGCCCACGCGCCGCGCCCCACCTCGTCGACACCTGCAACGATCTTCGCTCCGGTCGTGGCTCGAAGGGAGCGCTCGACGGTGTGAGTAGGCGGTTCGTACGGCATGGCGACCCTAGGTTACGCCGCCCGCAACCGCCCGCGACACCCCGGTCGGGCCGAGCGGTGTCACGGCTCTCCCCGGCCCCCGTCAGCCGCTGTTCGACCGCAGCAGCGGAACCATCAACTGGTCGATCATCTCCTCGATTTCCTGGTCTCGCCATTCGCAACCGCACATCTTGGAGCGGTACATCATCATCGCCGGGATGGCGTCGAAGACGTATCCGTTCGCAGCGTCGGAACGCACCTCGCCTCGCGTGATCCCACGCTCGATCACCTCCCGCAGCATCTTGATCGTGGGCTCCACGACCCCGTCGAAGATCACGGCATGGAAGCGCTCGGCCTGCGTTGTATCGCATTCGTGAATCACTGAGCGAAGCGCGAAACCTGGCCGGGAGAACATCGCGTCACGGGCTCGCCGGCACAGCGCCAAGAGGTCCTCACGCACGCTCCCTTCATCCGGTACCGCGTCGAACTGAGGCAGTCCGGCACGCAGGGCGTCGGCGACGAGGTCTTCCTTGGACGGCCAGCGCCGGTAGACGGCGGCCTTTCCGGTCTGGGCGCCGGCGGCGACCCCTTCCATCGTCAGGCCGTTCCAGCCGACGGTGCTGAGTTGGTCCAGCGCGGCGTCGAGGATCGCGCGTTCGAGTACGGCGCCGCGGCGGCGGGCGGCCGTCTGAGCGGGGGCGTCCGCCCAGCTCGGGGTAACCATCGGACTCTCTCCAAGGAGCAGAGGAAGCGGGGATTTCGGGGACGGGGGACGTGCCGAGCGGCGACAAAGGGGGACGTGCCGCACGACAACGCCGTGAGTGAACGCTTGCGTTCACTGTCGGGGACTCACTACCGTTGACGCGGCAGTGAACGCGAGCGTTCACTAACGCACTCGTGGGGGACCCATAGTGACAACCTCTCCATTGCTCAAGAACCAGAAGCCAGGTGCGGCACGCCGGGAGGGGCGCCCCGGCATCGCCCTCACCGTCATCGCGGCCTGCCAGCTCATGGTGGTACTCGACGCGACGATTGTGAACATCGCGCTCCCGCACATTCAAGACGCACTCAAGTTCAGCACCACCGACCTCACCTGGGTCGTCAGCTCCTACACACTCACTTTCGGCGGTCTGCTGCTCCTCGGCGGCCGCGCCGGCGACCTCCTCGGGCGCCGCCGGGTGTTCATGACCGGCATCCTGCTCTTCACCTTCGCCTCGCTGCTCGGCGGGCTCGCCCAGGAGCCGTGGCAGTTGCTGGCCGCGCGGGTCCTCCAGGGCGTGGGAGGCGCGATCGCGTCGCCCACCTCGCTGGCGCTCATCACCACCACGTTCCCCGAGGGGCCGGAGCGCAATCGGGCCTTCGGTGTCTTCGCCGCGGTGTCCGCGGGCGGTGGTGCCATCGGCCTGCTCGCGGGCGGCATGCTCACCGAGTGGCTCGACTGGCGCTGGGTGCTCTTCGTGAACGTGCCGATCGGCGTGCTGATCGCCGTGCTCACTCCGCTCTACATCGGCGAGTCCGAACGGCACACCGGCCGCTTCGACATAGCGGGCGCGGTGACCTCGACCGCGGGCATGGCATCCCTCGTCTACGGCTTCATCCGGGCGGCGGACGAGGGCTGGCGGGACAGCCTCACCATCGGATCCTTCGCCGCCGCGGTGGTCCTGCTGCTGGCCTTCGGGATCATCGAGTCCCGGGCCAAGGAGCCGATCACCCCGCTGAGGATGTTCACCGACCGGAACCGCTCGGGCACGTACGTGATCATGCTGAGCCTCGCGGCGGCGATGTTCGGCATGTTCTTCTACATCGTGCTGTTCGTGCAGAACGTGCTCGGCTACAGCCCGATCGAGGCGGGGCTCGCCTTCCTGCCCGTGACGGTCGTGATCGCGCTCGGCGCCGGCTTGTCGCAGCGGTTCCTGCCGGTGCTGGGCCCGAAGCCGTTTATGCTCCTGGGCTCGGCGCTCGCGGCGATCGGACTGGCCTGGCAGGCGCTCATCAGCTCCGACAGCTCGTACGTCGGCGGGATCCTCGGGCCGATGCTGGTGTTCGGCTTCGGCATGGGGCTGAACTTCGTGACGCTCACGCTCACCGCCGTCTCCGGTGTCGCCCAGCACGAAGCCGGCGCCGCGTCCGGGCTGCTCAACACCACGCAGCAGGTGGGCGGATCGCTGGGTCTGTCCATCCTGACGACCGTCTTCGGCACGGCGACCAGGGACGAGGCGGAGAAGCAGCTTCCGCAGTTCATGGCCGAGGGCTCCGCGGAGCAGAAGGCGGAGTTCGCCGCGACGCAGCAGCTGCCCGCGCCGTGGGGGCACGAGGTGCTGGCCGAGGGCATCTCCGCTGCTTTCATCCCGGCCGCGGCCATGGCCGTCCTCGCCCTGGCCACCGCCTGGTTGGTGATCCGGGTCCGCAAGAGCGACCTGGAGGCGCTCTCCGGCTCTGCCGGGCCGGGGCTGGGCTGACGCAAAGGCATCGCGAGACGGCTCAGGCGGCTCGCCGGTGGGCTTGAAGCAGGCCTGCCGGCGGCTGTCGGGCCGAATCGCGACCGGCCCCGGATGGGCGGACCGGGTCCGGGGGAAGGACGGTGAGGGCAGCGGGCCTGCCTTACGCGCATGTCCCACGCGGCGCGCGAAGGCGTCCCACCAGTGGATCAGAACAGTGAGCAGGGCCCTCATGGCCACCCCCTTTCGCGCTCGATGCATGTACCTCCGTCGTGTGCGGCCTCATGGCTCGCACAGCGGATGTCACGACAACGAGCAGCCGGTCACGGAGAGTTCCCAACGCGCACGGAGAGTTCTTGGCCCCGGGTCGATGCCGGAGAGTTCTGATCGCGAAGACAGACGGAGACTTCTGATCGCTCAACCCGACGCGGGAGAGCTCCGACCGCCAGGCCGACGCAGGAAAGCTCCGACCGCCAAGCCGACGCCGGAGAGCTCCGCCCGTCACACCGGCAGGGGAGAGTTCCGACCGTTAGACCGCATATACGGGGGCGGGAGATCCGACCCTCAGACCGACCCGGGCACCCAGTCCGGCAGAGGCTCCGTCCGCTCCACCCACTCGGCGGGCGGCGCCCCCGCCTTCCCGGAAGCGATCACACCTCCCACGATGGCACAGGTGGTGTCGACGTCCCCACCGACCTGGGCGGTCGTCCAGAACGCCTGCTGGTAATCACCGAGGCTTCGCGCGGCCGACCAGAGGGCGAACGGCACGGTGTCGTGGGCGGTCGTCCGCCGTCCGCAGCCCAGGACCGCCGCGACCGTGGCAGGGTCGCCGTAGTCGAGCATGTCCCGGGCCCGGCGCAGTCCCGCACCGACCGCGCTCTTCTTCGGCACCAGGTCGATGACCCCGTCCATGAGGGCCTCGGCGCCGGGCGGCCCTCCCGGGGCGGCGGCGAACGCGGCGGCCGCGGAGACGGCCATGGCACCGACGACGGCCTCGCGATGCTGGTGGGTCGTGTAGGCCGAGATCTCCGCCTGGTGGGTCGCCTGCTCCGGGTCGTCCGCGTACCAGGCGCCCAGCGGGGCGATCCGCATCGCGGCGCCGTTTCCCCAGGACCCCTGTCCGTTGAAGAGCCCCGCGGCGAGTTCACGCCAGTCGCCGCCCTCCCGGACGAGCCGCAGCATGCGGTTGACCGCGGGACCGTAGCCCCGGTCGAAATCGTGGTGCTCGGCGAAGGACCGCGCCAGGGCGTCCTGGTCGATGCGGCGGTGGGCGACCAGGACGGCGACCACAGAGGCGGCCATCTCCGTGTCGTCGGTCCACTGCCACGGCCCGGACGGCACCTCGCGGCGCTTCAGCAGCGGGTAGTTCACCGGCACGAAGTACTGGGAGCCCAGGGCGTCCCCGACGGACAGTCCGCGCAGGCTGGCCAGGGCGCGGTCCAGGCGCCCGTCGGGTGAGGAATCAGCGGTCATCGCCCTGCCACTCTATCCGGTGATCCCGTAGGGCTCGGGATCTCGCCAGCGGTCGAACGGCCGGTCAAGCGTGTACTTGCCGTCGTCTCCGAGAACGAGCATCCGCACCTCGCCGTTCCCCGGGTTCGACAGCGACTCGAACTCGGCGACCGTCCAGTGGAACCACCGCATGCAGAACAGCCGCATGGCCAGACCGTGGGTGACGATCAGGACGTTCGGCGGGTGGTCAGGGTCCTCGAAGCTGCGGAACAGGCTCTCCAGGAAGCCGCCGACCCGGTCGTAGACGTCGGCGCCGGACTCGCCCTGGACGAAACGGTAGAAGAAGTGGCCGTACGCGTCACGGTAGGTCTTCTGGAGGCGGACCTCGTCCCGGTCCTGCCAGTTGCCCCAGTCCTGCTCGCGCAGCCGGGGTTCCTCGCGAACCCGTATGAGCCCGGGGTCGAGACGGAAGGCGCGCAGCGTCTCGTGGGTGCGGCGGTACGGGGAGACGTACACGCTGACGCGCTCGCCGCCGAACAGCCCGCGCAGCTGCTCCCCCGTCGCCTCCGCCTGCCGCCGGCCCCGTTCGGTCAGCGCCAGGGCGTGGTCGGGTTCACGCTCGTACACGGAGTCATCAACATTGCCCGTTGACTCGCCGTGCCGGACAAGGACGATGCGCCGTGGTCGTGCCATGCCAAAACCCTAGATCGGGTGAGGGCTCGTCGAGCACTCGTACCGCGCCCATACAACGTAGGTCACACACATACTGCACCACAGATCACACATGTCGCACGTATGTCCGACCGGGATCCATCGATTCAGGCCCGTCAACCACCCGAATGTCAGACCGTCCAGCTCGGCTCCATATCCACGACGTCCCCCGTGAGCGCCGCTACGTCCGCCTCCGTCTGGGCCCGCAGGGCGAGCCGTTCCACGCGCTCGGCGCGGTACTTGCCGTGCTCTGCGGCCGACCGCCACATCGACAGCACCATGAACTCGTTCCCGGGCGCCTCGCCGAACAGTCCGCGCACCATGCCGGGCGAGCCGGCCATCGCCGGGTTCCAGACCTTCTCCTGCATCAGCACGAAGTGCTCGACCCGCTCCTCGTGGACACGGCAGAGCGCGACCCGCAACAGGTCGGCGTCCGTGAAGCGCGGTTCGAACCCGGTCTTCACGTCGAAGCGGTAGTCGAAGAGTCTGACCTGGGCGTCCTTGAACGTGCCCGACTGGGTCGACGCGAGCCGGTCGTGGGATCGCGCCATGAAGGAGTCGTAGAAGGCGCGGCTCTCCCAGAACGCGAAGATGTGCACCACGTCCGGCCGCCCCCGGCTCCAGCCACCCCCTTGTCCCCGAAACCCCGGCTCCCCCAGAAGCCCCGCCCACTTCCGCTGCCCCCGCTCAAAACCACGGCGGTCCACCACGGTGCAGCGAATCCACTTGACCAGCACCGCGCCATGGTAAGGCCAGGGAGCGTGGCGCCGGTCACTCTCGGCTGGACCGCTCTCCGGCGCGCGCACCCGCACGCGTGGCAGGATGGACAAACAGTCGTGACGGCCCGGCAGTTGAGGTGGACGGGCAAGTCGGTACGGGGAAGGGGACGCCGGTGGACGGGCTCAACAAGGGGCTTCGCAAGGTCGAGATCGCGGTGCGGTGGGATCCCAGTCCGGCGGGACAGCCGTCCACCGACCTGGACCTCGTCGCGGCGACCTATCTGGCGGATGATCCGCACGGCGATCCCGCCTACGTGGTGCACTTCGACAGCCGCTCCCCCGACGGCACCATCTATCTCAACCGGGACAGCAAGGACGGCCAGGGTTTCGGCTACGACGAGGTCATGACGCTGGAACTCGACCGGCTCGACGGCCGGTACGCGCGCGTGGTGGTCGGCATCGTCATCCAGCAGCGCCCGGCGGAGCGCACTTTCGTCAGTGTGGTGAACCCCGGGCTGCGCATCCGCGAGGGGTACACGGTCCTGGCCGAGGACGACTTCGGGGGCGTGCTGGGGGCCACTGCGGCGACGGTCGCGGAGTTCGTCCGGGACGGTTCCGGTCCCTGGGACTTCCGGCCCGGCGTCCGTGGTTTTGAGGGTGACCCCGCGGACTTCGCCAGGACGATGGGTGCCGCGCACCAGCCGTGAGCTTCTCCCAGGGAGCCTGCAGGGCTGGGATGGGCTCGGCCTGTTCGGGGCGGCTGGGACTGCGAGGCACGGCTGGCCGACGGCCGCCGGGTCGAACGCCGTCCCGGCCACCCGGACTGGGGTGAACCTCTGTGCACTGGACAAGCGCGCCGGTGTGTACTGGACAAGCGCGCCGGCTTCCGTAACCCCTGACGACAAGAGGGGCACCGGCCCGAAGGCGGTGCCCCTCTGTCATCTACTCAAGGCGCTGAGCGTCAGCTGCAACCGCTGGTCGAACCGCAGCCTTCGCAGATGTAGCAGGAACCGGCGCGCTGCATCTTCGTACCGCAGGAGAAGCACAGCGGGGCGTCGGCCTGGATGCCCATCTGCATCTCCACCAGTTCGGCGCTGGTGTGCGCCTGCTGCGGTGCGGGCTGGGCCACCACTTCGTTCTTCGGCGCGGAGACGGCCTTCAGCTCCTGGGCCCGCGGCGCCGACTGGGCCAGGCCCTCGACGTCGACCTCGTCCTCGTTCGGCTCGTACGAACCGGTCTCCAGGTGACGCTGACGCTCCTCGGCCGAGTGGATGCCGAGCGCGGAGCGCGTCTCGAACGGCAGGAAGTCCAGCGCCAGGCGGCGGAAGATGTAATCGACGATCGACTGCGCCATCCGCACGTCCGGGTCGTCCGTCATGCCGGCCGGCTCGAAGCGCATGTTGGTGAACTTCGAGACGTACGTCTCCAGCGGGACGCCGTACTGGAGGCCGACGGAGACCGCGATGGAGAAGGCGTCCATCATGCCCGCGAGGGTCGAGCCCTGCTTGGACATCTTCAGGAAGACCTCGCCGAGACCGTCGTCCGGGTAGGAGTTGGCGGTCATGTAGCCCTCGGCACCGCCGACGGTGAAGGACGTGGTGATGCCGGGACGTCCCTTCGGAAGGCGCTTGCGGACCGGGCGGTACTCGACGACCTTCTCGACCTTGGCCTCGACGGCGGCGGGCTCCTCGGTCTTCTCCTCCCACTTCTTGGTGGAGAGCGGCTGGCCGACCTTGCAGTTGTCGCGGTAGATCGCGAGCGCCTTGACGCCCAGCTTCCAGGCCTCGAAGTAGATCTCCTCGACCTCCTCGACGGTCGCCGTCTCCGGCATGTTGACCGTCTTGGAGATGGCACCGGAGATCCACGGCTGGATCGCGGCCATCATGCGGACGTGGCCCATCGGGGAGATGGCCCGCTCACCCATGGCGCAGTCGAACACCTCGTAGTGCTCGGGCTTGAGACCGGGCGCGTCGATCACGTTGCCGTGGTCGGCGATGTGGGCGACGATCGCCTCGATCTGCTCTTCCAGGTAGCCGAGGCGGCGCAGGGCCTGCGGGACCGTGCCGTTGACGATCTGCATCGAGCCGCCGCCGACCAGCTTCTTGAACTTGACCAGCGCGAGGTCGGGCTCGACACCGGTGGTGTCGCAGGACATCGCGAGGCCGATGGTGCCGGTCGGGGCGAGCACGGACGCCTGGGAGTTACGGAAACCGTTCTTCTCGCCGAGGCGCAGTACGTCCTGCCACGACTCGCTGGCGGCGGCCCACACCGGGGTGTCCAGGTCGTCCATGCGGACGGCCTTGTCGTTGGCGTCGGAGTGCTGCTTCATGACGCGCTTGTGGGCGTCGGCGTTGCGGGCGTACCCGTCGTACGGGCCGACGACCGCGGCGAGCTCGGCGGAGCGGCGGTACGCCGTGCCGGTCATCAGGGAGGTGATGGCACCGGCGAGGGAGCGGCCGCCGTCGGAGTCGTAGGCGTGGCCGGTGGCCATCAGCAGGGCGCCGAGGTTGGCGTAGCCGATGCCGAGCTGGCGGAACGCACGCGTGTTCTCGCCGATCTTCTGGGTCGGGAAGTCCGCGAAGCAGATCGAGATGTCCATCGCGGTGATGACCAGCTCGACGACCTTCTGGAAGCGCTCGGCCTCGAAGGACTGGTTGCCCTTGCCGTCGTCCTTCAGGAACTTCATCAGGTTCAGCGAGGCCAGGTTGCAGGACGTGTTGTCCAGGTGCATGTACTCGCTGCACGGGTTCGACGCGGTGATCCGGCCGGACTCGGGGCAGGTGTGCCAGTTGTTGATGGTGTCGTCGTACTGGATGCCGGGGTCGGCACAGGCCCAGGCGGCCTCGGCGATCTTGCGGAAGAGCGACTTGGCGTCGACCTCCTCGATGACCTCACCGGACATCCGGCCCCGCAGGCCGAACTGGCCGCCCTGCTCGACGGCCGTCATGAACTCGTCGTTCACGCGGACCGAGTTGTTGGCGTTCTGGTACTGGACGGACGCGATGTCGTCGCCGCCCAGGTCCATGTCGAAGCCCGCGTCGCGCAGGACGCGGATCTTCTCCTCTTCCTTGACCTTGGTCTCGATGAAGTCCTCGATGTCCGGGTGGTCCACGTCGAGGACGACCATCTTGGCGGCGCGGCGGGTGGCGCCACCGGACTTGATCGTTCCTGCGGAGGCGTCGGCACCGCGCATGAAGGAGACCGGTCCGGAGGCGTTGCCGCCGGAGGACAGCAGTTCCTTGGAGGAGCGGATCCGGGAGAGGTTCAGGCCGGCGCCGGAGCCGCCCTTGAAGATCATGCCCTCTTCCTTGTACCAGTCGAGGATCGACTCCATGGAGTCGTCGACGGACAGGATGAAGCAGGCGGAGACCTGCTGGGGCTGCTTGGTGCCGACGTTGAACCAGACAGGGCTGTTGAAGCTGAAGATCTGGTGCAGGAGGGCGTACGCCAGCTCGTGCTCGAAGATCTCGGCGTCGGCGGGCGAGGCGAAGTACTTGTGGTCCTCTCCGGCCTTCCGGTACGTCTTCACGATGCGGTCGATCAGCTGCTTGAGGCTGGTCTCGCGCTGCGGGGTGCCGACGGCACCGCGGAAGTACTTGCTGGTGACGATGTTGACCGCGTTCACCGACCAGAAGTCGGGGAACTCGACGCCGCGCTGCTCGAAGTTGACCGAGCCGTCGCGCCAGTTGGTCATGACGACGTCACGGCGCTCCCAGGCCACCTCGTCGTACGGGTGGACCCCAGGGGTGGTGTGGATGCGCTCGATACGCAGGCCCTTGCTCGCCTTGGTGCTCTTGGCGCGGGAACTCCGTGCCGGACCACTCGCCGTCTCTGTCATGCCGCCTCCCTGTACGGGCGAAAACGCCCTGAAGTGCCCCGTTGTTCCCGTGGCACGGTGTTCTGTCTGGTGTTGCGGGCACCCACTCACCTCGCCCGCAACAGGTCTTCACATCGCCGCCGCCCGGCCGGGCCCGGAGCTGCCGTCCGGGTCCGGCCCGCCGGTCAGTCGGCGGCGCCTGCGGGCTCGGGGACGTGTGTCGTCCCTCCGGGCCCGCGGTCGTCTTCCTGGCTCCCCGCCCCCGCGCCCTCGCCGTCTCCGTCGTCCGTGCCGGGGGGTCCCGTCTCTTCCCTGAGCTCCGCGATGGCCGCCTCGAAGTCCTCGAGCGAGTCGAACGCCCGGTAGACGGAGGCGAATCGCAGATAGGCGACGAGATCGAGCTCCTGCAACGGGCCGAGTATGGCCAGCCCCACGTCGTGAGTGGTCAGCTCGGCGCTTCCGGTGGCCCGCACCGCCTCCTCGACCCGCTGGCCGAGCTGGGCGAGCGCGTCCTCGGTGACGGGCCGTCCCTGACACGCCTTGCGCACACCATTGATGATCTTGGTACGGCTGAAGGGTTCGGTGACTCCGGACCGCTTGACCACCATGAGCGAGCACGTCTCCACGGTCGTGAAACGACGGGAGCAGTCAGGGCACTGGCGGCGCCTGCGGATCGATGTGCCGTCGTCGGTCGTACGACTGTCGACGACACGGCTGTCGGGGTGCCTGCAGAAGGGGCAGTGCATGAACTCCAACCCTCCTCACAGCAGACTCAATAGCCTCGCTGGGTCTCTTGCGCCCCACGAAGCAGCCCCCAGCATAGGCGATGACCATGGGCACTGAGACCCGGGGGACCACAACTTGTGGGCTGCTGCTGCAATCCAACCACTAGATGTGGGGATTGGCTCATACATCCACGCCATACGCGCGTGTCGCCCAAGTAGACGCAGGTGACGCGCGACCGACCGCGACGCGCCCGACCTCGCACGCCTGCGGCCGCACCTCCGGACACGGTCCGCCACATCCGCCGGCCGCATCCGTACGCGCACAGCCGTATCGCTGTGGCACATGCGGAGATACCGTGGGCGCCGCGAGGAGGGGACGTGGGACTCCCGCACAGATGAGGGCTGGTCCCGGGGCAGGGGAATGCCGGATGGCAGACTGGGGCAACAGTCCCCGAGACGATCACCCCGGCGGTGAAGAGTACAGCAATGGGCGCTTTTGCCCGCCAGGTGGAGCGGTAGCCAATACACCCGGACACATGATCGCGTCAGCCGATTCGCGATTTTTCACTCGAACGTGTGTTTGGCGCAACCTTTCGAAAGCAACTACCGTTGTCCAGCAGGGAGACCATCGAGAGGGGCCGACGTGACCACCACCGCAGACAGTGCCGCCATCACAGCCCAGGAGCGCTCCCAGGGCCGACTGGAGCCGGTGCACGCGATGAACGAAGCCACGAACCCGGAGGGGCACAAGCGCTCTCTGCCGGGACGACCTCCCGGCATCCGGGCGGACAGTTCCGGACTCACCGACCGCCAGCGTCGCGTGATCGAGGTCATCAGGGATTCGGTGCAGCGGCGCGGCTACCCGCCGTCGATGCGCGAGATCGGCCAGGCCGTCGGCCTGTCCAGCACCTCTTCCGTCGCACACCAGCTGATGGCACTGGAGCGCAAGGGCTTCCTGCGCCGTGACCCGCACCGCCCGCGCGCCTACGAGGTGCGCGGTTCCGATCAGGCCGCCTCCGTGCAGCCCACGGACACCGCGGGCAAGCCGGCCGCGTCGTACGTCCCGCTGGTCGGCCGAATCGCCGCCGGTGGCCCGATTCTCGCCGAGGAGTCCGTCGAGGACGTCTTCCCTCTTCCCCGCCAGCTCGTCGGCGACGGTGAGCTGTTCGTCCTGAAGGTCGTCGGTGACTCGATGATCGAGGCCGCCATCTGCGACGGCGACTGGGTCACGGTCCGCCGCCAACCGGTCGCCGAGAACGGCGACATCGTGGCCGCGATGCTCGACGGAGAAGCCACCGTCAAGCGGTTCAAGCGCGAGGACGGCCACGTCTGGCTCCTGCCGCACAACGCGGCCTACGAGCCGATCCCCGGCGACGACGCGACCATCCTCGGCAAGGTGGTGGCCGTACTGCGCCGCGTCTGACACCGCGCACCGCGTCGGGTGGGCCCAGCGGGCCCTCCCTCTGACCGGGCCCCGGGACCCCTGCGCCGGTTCCGGGGCCCTGCGCTGTCCGGGCCCGGTGCAAGGGGGTAGGGATCGGCCCGCGGCTTAGCCGCCGCAGACCGCAGACCGCAGACCGCCCCGAGGCTCAGTCGCCTTCCGTCTGCTTCGCCAGCGCGTCGATCGCCGCCAGCGACTTCCGCACCTGATTACGGTCCGTCGTGTACCAGAAGTCGGGCAGTGACGCCTTCAGATAGCCGCCGTACCGCGCGTTTGCCAGACGCTGGTCCAGCACGGCGACCACACCCCGGTCGCCCGAAGCCCGGACGAGGCGGCCGGCGCCCTGGGCCATGAGGAGCGCGGCGTGCGTGGCGGCGACCGCCATGAAGCCGTTGCCGCCCGCGTCCTCCACCGCCTTCTGGCGGGCGCTCATCAGCGGGTCGTCGGGGCGTGGGAACGGGATCTTGTCCATGACGACCAGCTGGCAGCTGGGGCCGGGGACGTCCACGCCCTGCCACAGCGACAGGGTGCCGAACAGGCAGGTCTTCGGGTCGGCCGCGAAGTTCTTGATGAGTTCCCCGAGGGTCTCCTCCCCCTGGAGGAGGATCGGGAACTCCGGGATCCGGGAACGCAGTTCCTCGGCGGCCAGCTGGGCGCCCCGCATGGAGGAGAACAGGCCCAGGGTGCGGCCCCCCGCCGCCTGGATGAGTTCCGTGAGCTCGTCGAGCATGTCGCCGCGGTCGCCGTCCCGCGCGGGGCGCGCCAGGTGCCTCGCGACGTACAGGATGCCCTGCTTGCGGTAGTCGAAGGGCGAGCCGACGTCGATGCCCTTCCACTTCGGGAGGTCATCGCCCTCGGTCCCCTCGGGAGCAAGCCCGAGGGACGCGCCGACCCCGTTGAAGTCCCCGCCCAGCTTCAGCGTCGCGGACGTCAGGACCACGGAGCGGTCCGCGAAGAGCTTCTCCCGCAGCAGCCCCGAGACGGACATGGGGGCGACGCGCAGGGAGGCGCCGAAGCGGTCGTGGCGCTCGTACCAGACCACGTCCCACTCGGAGCCGTTCGTGATCCGTTCCGCCACGTCGTGCACGTTCTCCACGGCCGCCAGGGCCTGCTTGCGGACCGCGTCCTCGTCCTGGACGGACTTGTCGCGGGTCGTGCCGATGGCGGAGATGACCGTGCGGCACGCGTCGCGCAGTGCCATGAGGGCATACCCGAGGTCCTCCGGAATCTCCTCCAGGCGGCCGGGCAGCGCGAGCTCCATCAGCCGCTCGAAACCCTCGGCGGCGGTCTGGAGCTGGTCCGCGGCCTTCTCGTTGACGAGTTTCGCAGCCCGGCGCACCGCGCGGTTGACCTGGCCGGGGGTGAGCTCGCCGGTGGCGACTCCGGTGACGCGCGAGACCAGCTCATGGGCCTCGTCGACGATCAGCACCTCGTGCTGCGGCAGGACCGGGGCGCCCTCGATGGCGTCGATCGCGAGCAGTGCGTGGTTGGTGACGACGACGTCGGAGAGCTTGGCGCGCTCGCGGGCCATCTCGGCGAAGCACTCCGCGCCGTAGGCGCACTTCGAGGCGCCCAGGCACTCCCTCGACGACACCGACACCTGGGCCCAGGCCCGGTCCGAGATGCCGGGCGTGAGGTCGTCACGATCGCCGTTCTCGGTCTCGTCGGCCCAGTCGCGCACCCGCAGCAGGTCCTGGCCCAGCTTGCTGGTGGGCGCGGCCGCCTCGAACTGGTCGAAGAGGCCCTCCTCCTCGTCCTGCGGGACACCCTCGTGCAGGCGGTGCAGGCACAGGTAGTTCGACCGGCCCTTGAGCATCGCGAACTCCGGGCGGCGGCGCAGCAGGGGGTGCAGCGACTCGACCGTTCTCGGCAGGTCGCGCTCAACCAACTGGCGCTGGAGTGCCAGGGTGGCGGTCGCGACGACCACACGCTCCCCGTGCGCGAGCGCGGGCACGAGATAGCCCAGCGACTTGCCGGTGCCGGTGCCGGCCTGGACCAGCAGGTGGGAGCCGTCGTCGATCGCTTCCGCGACGGCTTCGGCCATGGCCACCTGACCGGGGCGCTCCGTACCGCCGACGGCAGTGACGGCAGCATGCAGGAGTTCGGGGAGTGAGGGCTTCGTCATAGCGCGACCACCCTACGACCCAGCACTGACAAACGGGTGATCAAGGCGGGGACGGGGGACGGGATCAAGACCTTGGACTCCTCGGTGAGGGCGGCTCGGATAGGCGGAGGGGTAGTGCTGGGCCCGGGGGTCGTGACGGGTTGGGAACGGGCGGGGCGGCTCGGGCTGTAGGCGGGCCGGCAGGGCGGGCGGCGCCAGCTGTACGCGGTGCGGGCTGGAGCCGGCCCCGGCCTTCCGTTGTCACGACGTGGTGCACCGGCGAGCGGCTCAGGAAATTCTGCGGCACGAGTGGGAACTGCGGCGGCACGCGCCGCGTTCAATGAGTGACGGTGCGATGACACAGCGCTACAGCAGATGCCGAAGGGTCCGGTCTCGGACCATAAGAGCGGCTCGCTTGTCGGGCAGGTCGACCTCGGCGGAGAACCGGAAGCCGGCGGTCAGGAAGGCGGCGATGGAGGGGGTGTTGCGAATGTCGGGTTCCGCGATGACGCGTGCGCAGGAGGGCCGCCGCACGAGTACGAGATCGGCTGCGGCACGAAGCAGCAGACCGCCGAGACCACGTCCTCGGTCGGCGACAGCGCCGACCAGCAGATGAAGCCCCGTGTCGTGAGGACGGGCCGGGTAGCGGCGGGCCAGCGGATCAAGGTCCGCCCGGTAGATCTCCCAGTAGCTCATCGGCGTTCCGTCCAGCACCCCGATGCACGGCACGCTGCGTCCGTCGCCGGCCAGCTGGGTCAGCACATGGTCCTCGGTCACCTTCTGGGGGCCGGACAGCCCCCAGAACGCCGCAGCGGCGGGGTCGTTCATCCAGCGGCCGATGAGCGGAAGGTCACGTTCGACGCGCACGGGGACGAGCTGGAAGACGCCCACGCGAGTGTCGGTCGGGCCCCAGTCGGCGACACGGTCGAGGAGATCGTCCTCGGCCGGGACAAGGGAGGGAACCGAACGGACGGAGGCCTCACGGGTCGTGGCGATGGAGGCGGAGGGCTGTGCCGTGTCCTGGTCCGGCCGCCGTGCTCCGTGGTTGTAGGACGACTCGTCCGCGGCGAGGGCGAAAAGTTCGTCCGGCAGCCGTAGATCCATGGTGTCCTCGCCGAGACCGCCGGCACCGGCATCCGCACCCAGGTCCGCGTCGACTCCCGCGCTGGAGCCCGCGTGGGAACCGGCACGGACGCGGGCGTTGGAGCCGGCACCGGCGTTGACGTCGGCCGTGGCGGGGACAGCGGTACCGGTGTGGGCGGTCGGGTCGGCGGGGGCCACCAAACGCTCCTCTCAGGAAGGGGGGTGAGGCGTGTCCTCAGGGATGAAGGAGGTCGGTTGTGGTCAGGGCGATCAGCAGTGCAGGGGGTTGGCGATGGTGACGTAGACGGACTGGGTGTCGACCGGGCCGACGAGTTCGTCGAGACCGTGGAGCCGGGTCAGCAGGTTGGCCTTGCAGCGCAGTACGGGTGAGTCCAGGAGCCGGGCCGGCAGCGAGGAGCGCAGCCTGGCCGGTCCGGAGGCGACGTTTCCGAGGAAGCGGCGGAAAGCGGCGAGCAGCAGCCGCTCGTCGGCCAGTCGCTGGGAGCCGAACGCGCCGATGAGGCCGAGGACGTTGTTGACCGCCAGGTAGTAGGCGAGCCGTTCGTCGGAGATCTCGTCACAGACGAACGTGTCGCTCCGCTCTCCGATACCGGGCAGCCGGGCGTCGAGGTCCGCGCGCCGGGATTCGCGGAAGTAGTAGCCCTGGTTGTCGCGGTAACGGCCGCCCCTTGGCCACCCGTCGGCGTCCAGCAGAAGCAGAGTGTTCTGCTGGTGAGCCTCCAGGGCGATGCCGGCCTCGCCGTCCAGCCACAGGACGGGACGCACGACGTGCTCGAGGTAGCGCAGAAGCCACTCGGCGGCGACGGCTCCGCAGGACCGGCCGGTCCGGCGGGCGAGACGCGTGACGATCTCGGCGAGCCGGGACCGAAGGACCGGGCCATGGGTCTCCGGGCTGCCTGGAGCGGTTCCCGGTCGGGCAGGTGGGCAGGGACGCGGCGAGACGAGTCCGGCGACGCAGGAGACATCGTCCGAGGGGCTGAACGGGTTGTGGCGGATCACCACGTCCAATCCGGGCAACGGGACGCCGTCGGAAGCTCCGTTTCCGTCCCATCCGTCGACAGCGATCCAGGCCGGGTCGCGAACGATGTCGAAGCTCGGATGGACGGCCCGCCACTGCTGCGCGAGTCCGCTGCGGAGCAGGCGGTGGACCTCGACACCGCGGTGGAGCTCCTTACGGAGGTTCTCGCGACGGGAGTTGGTGATGCGCAGGCCCAGCGACAGCTTGAGCATCGCGGGGGCACCGGTTCGGTAGACGGTCCGTACGGAGGAGGTGGGTTGCCAGGGAGTGCCGTGGGTGCCGAGGTCGCGGAGCAGTCCGCTGTCGAGCAGGGCAAGGGTCTCCGGGCGGTGCCGGATCTCGCGTGCTTGCCAGGGGTGCAGGGGCAGTAGGGCGTAACCGTCCGGCGACGGCAGGCCGGTCCCGGCCAGGCGCGCGGTGAGTCGGGCCGCGGCGACAGGGCGGCCGCGTTCTGTCCAGGCGGAGTCGGTGGCGAGAACAGAGGGGGCGACAGCCATCCAGTGCAGAGAAAAGGATCCCCGCAACTCGGGCGAGTACAGCCGCGCTTCGGCCTCTGAAAGGCCCTCGCGGCTCTTCGGAGACGGGTGCAGGGGGTGCCCGAGGACGAGGGACTGCTCCGCGGCCAGGAAGAGGTCGGGGCCGTCGACCGGGTGTTCACGGCGGTCGCTGAGGAAGGAGGCGACGCGGCGGAGAGAGTCGGCAACGCCCGCGACGAGTTCGACGCCGGCGCCGTTACCGCCGCGGTCGCCGTGCCCGCGGCCGTTCCCGCCTGCGGGTGTTTCCCTGGAGAGCAGAGCGGCGACCGTGACGGCGTCGGCCGGTGGGGCGTGGTCGGGAGCGTCGGCCAGGCGCGGGAGACCGAAGCGGTGCCAGCCCGTCGGGGACCAGTAGCGGACGGGGGCGAGCAGAGCCGTGCCGCTGGCGGGAAGGGGGATGCGGAGGATGCCGTCGGCGGGAGCGGACTGGTTGGTCTCGCGCACCCAGCAGCGGAGCAGCGTCTCCACTGTTGCTGCCTGGGCGACGGTGTGCGGGTCGGGATGCTCCAAGAGGTCGGCGGTGGCTCCCCCGGCCCTCAACGCGCCACCCGGCGACTCACCGTCCGTCACCTCGCCGCCCTGCACCTCGGCGAGCTGCGCCGCCCCAGGCCTCTGACACGGCACCGCCGGGAGCACCGGGTTCAGCGACGCCCCCGAGTCGCAGACGTCAGCAGTGCCTCGTCCCGGTGTCGTGGTGTGGTGGTCGGGCTCGGAGATGGCGTTCAAGACAGGTACCTCGTCGGGTGGTTCCGGGACGTGCGTTCGGGGTCAGCGAGCGGGGGGTTCTACATGGGCTCGCCATGTGAAAACTCGCGGTGTGGAGGCTCACGGCATGAGCTCTCACGGCGTCAAGGCTCACGGTGTGAACGGCGCCGCTGCCGCATCCCCATCACACCGAGCCGCCGCCCGGACGGCGTCGGCCAGGCGGTCCTGCACGGCGGCCGCCTGTTCGTCGGTGATCGTCAAGGGCGGCAGCAGCCGGACGACGCCGGCGTGACGGCCGCCGAGTCCGACGATGAGGCCGCGCCGCAGGCACTCCCGCTGGACGGCGGCCGCCAGTTCTGGGGCGGCGGGGAGGGGCGTCCCCGGCGCCTCAACCACCTGCCTCGCTCTCCCGGTCTCTCCCTCCGGATCCACGAACTCCACCCCGATCATCAACCCCCGTCCCCGCACATCACCCACGCACGGGAACTCCGCGACGAGCCCCTGGAGTTGACTCAGCATGCGCGCCCCGAGCGTCGCCGCGCGCTCGGCGAGGTGGTTTTCCCGGACGTGGGTGAGGGTCGCCGTGCCGGCGGCCATGGCGAGTTGGTTGCCGCGGAAGGTGCCGGCGGGGGCGCCGGGTTCCGGGGCGTCGAGGTCCTCGTGGTAGACCACGACGGCCAGCGGCAGGCTTCCTCCGATGGCCTTCGAGAGGACCATCACGTCGGGAGTCACTCCGCTGTGCTCCACGGCCCAGAAGGCGCCGGTCCACCCGACGCCCGTCTGGATCTCGTCGGCGATCAAGGGGACGGACCGGTCGGCCGTGAGCTGCCGCATGCGCCGCAGCCAGGTGTCCGGCGCGGGGATCACCCCGCCCTCGCCTTGTACGGGCTCGACGATCATCCCGGCGGGGAGCGGAGCGCCCGGCCCGGAGTCGTCGAGGACGGACTCGGTCCAGCGGGCGGCGAGGTCGGCCCCGCGCTCGCCCGCGACGCCGAAGGGGCAGCGGTAGTCCTGCGGGTAGGGCAGGCGGGCGAGCGGTACGTCGTGGGCACCGGCGGACGCGTCGAGTGCCCCGGCCGTCCGTCCGTGGGCGGCGCCGGTGAAAGCGATGAGGCCGGTCCGGCCGGTCGCCGCACGCACCAGCTCGCAGGCGGTCTCCACGGCGTCGCCGCCGGCCGGTCCGCAGAACCGTACGCGGGCCCGGTCGGCGAGCCCTGGGGGAAGGGTGCGGAACAGCTCGGTGATGAAGGCGTCCTTGACGGGTGTGGCCAGGTCGAGGGCGTTCAGGGGCGCGCCGGAGTCGAGGACCCCGCGAATGGCCTCCAGGACGACCGGGTGGTTGTGCCCGAGGGCGAGCGTGCCGGCGCCGGAGAGGCAGTCCAGGTAGCGGCGGCCGTCCGCGCCCTCGATGGTCAGTCCCCGGGCCCGAACCGGCACGATCGGCAGGGCGCGGGCGTAGGTGCGGGCGGCGGACTCGCGCGCGGACTGTCGGCGCAGAATCCCCTCGTGCGCGGCGCGCGCTCCCGGTGCCGTGTCGTCGACGGCACTTGGGAGGGCCCTCACCGGCATACGCCCCACAGCGGCCTCCTCGGACGCACATCCCCCTTGGGTGGATTCCGCCACGACTTCCCTGACCTCCCACTGGGCACGGGCACAGAGGACCGCACACAGACAGCAGGCCCCCAACCGCTACCAACCCCGATCCGCTCACCGGGTTACGGGTTGCCTCAAGATCCTTTCCGTGACGGAACTGTTGCGGTTCCGTCGGGCCGCCCCCACAGCCACCGCATAGTGTGTGGTGCCGTTCCCGGACGCCGTGACGTCGGCCCGAACTCCCCATGAACTGGCGGAAAGCAGGGCTGAAGCACCGGTTCGTCCATGTTCGTTCCATCTCAGGGGGAGTCACATCATGCGATCCATACGGCCGTCGTCCATCGCAAGCCGAGGGGGGAGGGTGCGCCGCAGGAACTCCCCCGTGCTGGCCGCCGTGGCCCTCACCTCGGCGCTCGCTTTGACCGCCACCGCCTGCGAGACGGGCGACGCCGCGGCGGGCGGCGAGGCCTCCGCGTCGGCCGGCGCCTCCGATGACGGCAAGCTGAAGATCCCCGACGACATCAGGGACCGGCTCCGCGAGCACGGGATCGACATCGACAAGTGGAAGAACGGCGCCTGGAAGAACTGGGACCGGGACGACTGGCTGCGCGAGGCCAACGAGTACATCAACCCGATCATCGAGGGGCTCTGGGACCCGGATCGCATGCGGGAGGCCGAGGAGCCCGATCAGGGCGTGGACGACAGCGACCTCGCCGGTGACCAGGGCGTGACCGATCCCACGCCCGAGCCGGTCCGGGCGCAGGCCGTGCCGCCGTCGTACCACGCCAACGCGCCCACGGCCGGGAAGGTGTTCTTCGACTCCCCCAAGGGCTCGGCCGTCTGCTCGGCGACGGTCGTCGAAGACCCGGCCCATCCGGGCAAGTCCAACCTCGTGTGGACGGCGGGCCACTGCGTGCACGCGGGCAAGAAGGGCGGCTGGTACCGCAACATCGCGTTCGTGCCGTCGTACAACGACGACGGCAAGCCGGTCGCGGAGCTGGAGAACGCCACCAGGGAGGACGTCGCTCCCTACGGCGTCTGGTGGGGCGACTGGGCGCAGACCTCGGACCAGTGGATCGAGCAGGGCGGCTCGACCGGCGGGGACGGCGCACCCTACGACTTCGCGGTCATCCATGTGACGCCGGAGAAGGGCAGCGGCGGCAAGTCGCTGGAGGAGACGGTCGGTTCGGCGCTGCCGGTGGACTTCGGGGCTCCCGCCGTACCGAAGGTGAAGAGCGTCACGGCGATCGGCTACCCGGCCGCGCCCCCGTACGACGGGCAGAAGCTGTACCGGTGCCAGGACCGGCCGGGCCGGCTGTCGGTCACCGCTTCGGACCCGACGATGTACCGCATCGGCTGCACGATGACCGGCGGTTCGTCCGGCGGCGGCTGGGTCGCGCCGGGTTCGGACGGCAAGCCGGCGCTGGTGTCCAACACCTCGATCGGCCCGGTGACGTCGGGCTGGCTGGCCGGTCCGCGCCTGGGCGAGGCGGCGAAGGGCGTGTACGACTCGGTCAGCGAGAAGTTTGCGGGCCGGTGACGGCCCGCTGACCACCTTCGGCGGTGGGGCGGTGCCCCGTGTCCGCGCCTGTGCCCGTGCGCGCCTGGTGCAATGGCCCGTGGACTCACGGAAACCTTCACCGCCCCACCCCGGTACACCCTCAACTCCACCGGCATAGTGGGGTGTCGCGCCGGGGGGCTCCGGCGCCAGGTATGACATGCACACGAAGCAGCACACGGTTATGCACCAACGGGGGTCATCGCACCATGCGTTCCACACGTACGCCCGCGGCACCGAAGCGCGGGCGGCGCTCCCTTCTCGCCGCCACCGGGCTCATAGCCGCCCTGGCGCTCACCGCGACCGCCTGTGAAGGTTCGGCGGACTCGGCGAGCGACAAGCCCGACGCCACCACCTCGCAGGCCGCGGACGGCGGTGGCAAGGTCAAGATCCCGGCCGACCTCGCCGGCAAGCTCGAGGAGCACGGGATCGACGTCGACCGGTGGAAGGACGGCGGCTGGAAGGACTGGGACAAGGACAAGTGGCTCAGTGAGGCGAAGGACTTCGTCAACCCGGTGATCGAGGGCCTTTGGAAGCCGGAGCGGATGCAGTCCGCGAAGGAGGCCGACAAGACGGTCACGACGAAGGACGCGTCGGCCGGCCAGGGCGTGAGCGATCCGGACCCGGCGCCCGTCCAGGCGCAGGCCGAGAAGACGCCGTACCACCGGAACGCCGCCCCGGTCGGCAAGGTCTTCTTCGACTCCCCCGACGGCCCGGCCGTCTGCTCCGGCACGGTGATCAAGGACGTCAACCACCCGGGCAAGTCCAACTTGGTGTGGACGGCGGGCCACTGCGTGCACGCCGGCGGCGACGGCGGTTGGTACCGCAACCTCGTGTTCGTCCCGGCCTACAACGACCTCGGCAAGTCCGAGGCGGAGCTGAGCAACGCGAACCCGACGGAGGTCGCGCCGTACGGCAACTGGTGGGCGGACTGGGCCTCGACCTCGAACCAGTGGATCCGGGGCGGCTCGGAGACCGGCGGTGACGGCGCCGCGTACGACTATGCCGTGCTGCACGTGAAGCCCGAGCAGGGTGCCAAGTCCCTGGAGGAGACGGTGGGGGCCGCGCTGGACGTGGACTTCTCGGCGCCGTCCGCGGCCGGGGCCGCCAAGATGGGCGCCTGGGGCTACCCGGCGGCGCCGCCCTACAACGGCCTGAAGATGTTCAAGTGCGTCGACGTCCCGGGCCGGTTCTCGCTCAGCCCGAGCCTGCCGACGATGTACCGCATCGGCTGCACCATGACCGGCGGTTCGTCCGGCGGCGGCTGGTTCCGGGTGGTGAACGGCAAGTCCGTCCTCGTGTCCAACACCTCGATCGGCCCGGCCGACAACAGCTGGCTGGCCGGCCCGCAACTGGGCCGCGATGCCGAGGCGCTCTACCAGAACATGAGCAAGACGTACGGCGGTCGGTGACCGGACCATGTTGAAGGCCCGCTCCCTGCGGACAGGGAGCGGGCCTTCACGTGCTCAGGCCGTAGCTCAAATCACAGACACGCTCACGCCGAAGCCTCGCTCACGCCGAAGCCGTCAGAGCGCCGGCGCCGGGACGTACGGCGCGAGCTCCGCCGCCAGCTCCTCGTGCACCCGCGCCTTGAGCAGGGTGCCCTCCGGGGTGTGCTCCTCGGAGAGGACCTCGCCCTCGTCGTGGGCACGGGCGACCAGCTTGCCCTGCGTGTACGGCAGGAGCGCCTCGATCTCGACCGACGGGCGCGGCAGCTCGTTGTCGATGAGCGCGAGCAGCTCGTCGATGCCCTGGCCGGTGCGGGCCGAGACGGCCATGGACCGCTTCTCGACACGCAGCAGCCGCTGGAGCGTCAGCGGGTCGGCCGCGTCGGCCTTGTTGATCACGACGATCTCGGGTACGCCGGTGGCGCCGACGTCCCTGATCACCTCGCGCACGGCGGCCAGCTGCTCCTCCGGGTTCGGGTGCGAACCGTCCACCACGTGCAGGATCAGGTCGGACTCGCCGACCTCCTCCATCGTGGAGCGGAACGCCTCGACCAGGTGGTGGGGCAGATGGCGCACAAACCCGACCGTGTCGGCCAGCGTGTACAGCCGGCCGCTCGGGGTCTTGGCCCGGCGCACGGTCGGGTCGAGGGTCGCGAACAGGGCGTTCTCGACCAGCACGCCCGCGCCCGTGAGGCGGTTGAGCAGCGAGGACTTGCCGGCGTTGGTGTAGCCCGCGATGGCGACCGAGGGCACCTTGTGACGCTTGCGCTCCTGGCGCTTGATCTCGCGGCCGGTCTTCATGTCCGCGATCTCCCGGCGCATCTTCGCCATCTTCTCGCGGATCCGCCGCCGGTCCGTCTCGATCTTGGTCTCACCGGGACCACGGGTAGCGAGGCCGCCGCCCTTGCCGCCGCTCATCTGCCGGGACAGCGACTGACCCCAGCCGCGCAGCCTCGGCAGCATGTACTGCATCTGCGCGAGCGCGACCTGCGCCTTGCCCTCTCGTGACTTGGCGTGCTGGGCGAAGATGTCCAGGATCAGGGCGGTCCGGTCGATGACCTTGACCTTGACGACGTCCTCGAGGTGGATCAGCTGGCCCGGGCTGAGCTCACCGTCACAGATGACGGTGTCCGCGCCCGATTCGAGGACGATGTCGCGCAGCTCCTCGGCCTTGCCGGAGCCGATGTAGGTGGCCGCGTCGGGCTTGTCGCGGCGTTGGATCACACCGTCGAGCACCAGCGCGCCGGCCGTTTCCGCGAGGGCGGCGAGCTCCGCGAGGGAGTTGTCCGCGTCCTGCGCGGTTCCCGTGGTCCAGACGCCGACGAGCACGACCCGCTCCAGGCGGAGCTGGCGGTACTCGACCTCGGTGACGTCCTCGAGCTCGGTGGAGAGGCCCGCCACACGGCGCAGAGCCGCGCGCTCGGAGCGGTCGAGCTGATCGCCGTCCCACTCTCCGTCGATCTCGTGGCTCCAGGCGACGTCCTCTTCCATCAGGGCATCGGCCCGAAGACCCTCGGGGTGGCTGTGCGCGAAGCGCTTGGTGTCCTGGGAAGGGGAAGAAGAGGAGGTCATTGGATCCTTACGTAGCTGGAAAACCGTTTACGGCGACGGAGCGCTGCGAGCTTTCCGTCACCGGGCATAACGCGCGAGCGTTCCGGGAGATTCCCGGCGCTCCGTGCCGCGCCGACCTGAAGATAGTCGCACGGCACGGGGCGTCTCGTCACCGTGTTATCGAGCGGCCGCCCCAGCGGATGCGGCCGCCTTCCCGGGCTCAGCCGGTTTCGCCGGCGCGGCCGGCTTCCAGTCCGGGTGCCCCGGCATCGGCGGGGTCTTCTCCCCGTACAGCCAGCCCTGGAAGAAGCCGTCCAAATCGCGCCCTGAGATCTCGGCGGCGAGCCGGACGAAGTCCTCCGTCGTGGCGGTGCGGTCCTTGTACCGGCCGACCCAGGCGCGCTCCAGGCGTTCGAAGGCCGCGCGGCCGATCTCCTGGCGCAGGGCGTACAGGACGAGCGCGGCGCCGTCGTAGACGTTCGGCCGGAAGATGCCGGTCTTGCGGCCGGGCTCGGGGGCCTTCGGGGCGGCGGGTGGTCCGCCGGCCGCGCGCCAGCGGTCGGAGGCGCCGTACGCGGCCTTCATACGGTCCCGCATGGGCTTGCCGGCCTGCTCCTCTGCGTACAGCGCCTCGTACCAGGTGGCGTGTCCCTCGTTGAGCCACAGGTCGGACCAGGTGCGGGGGCCGACGCTGTCGCCGAACCACTGGTGGGCCAGCTCGTGGATCATGATCGACTCGACGTACCACGCGGGGTGGACGGGCTCGGTGAACAGCTCCCGCTCGAAGAGGGAGAGCGTCTGGGTCTCCAGTTGGAAGCCGGTCGAGGCGTCGGCCATGAGCAGGCCGTACGTCTCGAAGGGGTAGCGGCCGACTTTGCCCTCCATCCAGGCGATCTGCTCCGGGGTCTTCTCCAGCCAGGGTTCGAGTGCCTCGCGGTCCCTGGTCGGGACGACGTCCCGTACCGGCAGTCCGTGCGGGCCGGTGCGGTGCAGCACCGTGGAGCGGCCGATGGAGACCTGGGCGAGTTCGGTGGCCATGGGGTGCTGGGTGCGGTACGTCCACGTGGTCGACCCGCGGGACGTGTCCACCCCGGCGGACAGGCCGTTGGCGACGGCCGTGTGACCGTCGGGTGCGGTGACCCGGAAGGTGAACATCGCCTTGTCGGAGGGGTGGTCGTTGCACGGGAACACCAGGTGCGCGGCGTCGGCCTGGTTGGCCATGGCGAGGCCGTCCGCGGTGCGCACCCAGCCGCCGTCGCGCCCCTTGGCGGGCACGGGGTCGCTGGTGTGCCGCACGGTGATCCGCATCCACTTGCCGTCCGACACGGAGTCCTCCGGCGTGATCACCAGGTCCTCGCCGGCGGTGCTGAAGGTGGCGGGCTCGCCGTCGACCTCGACCGAGTGGACCGTGCCGTGGGCGAAGTCCAGGTTGACCCGGTCCAGGTCGGCGGTGGTCCAGGCGTCGATGGTGGTCACGGCCCGCAGCGGCTCGCTGTTGCTGCCGGGGTAGGTGAAGGAGAGGTCGTACGACGCGACGTCGTAGCCGGGGTTGCCGAGGTACGGGAAGAGGCGGTCGCCGACGCCGAGCGGGACGACGGGGGCGCTCGCGGCGACGAGGCAGACGGAGACGGCCGAGGCGAGCAGCGCCGCGGACGTCCGTCGGTGACAGGAGCGGGTACGGGGGCGGGTGCGGTGGGGGGTGAGGCGCATGCCTCACGGCTATCAGCGCGCGCGTGCGCGACGCGGACGACGCGCGTCCGGCCCACCCGAACCGGGGACCGGGGCCTGCGCCGGGTGCCGCCACGCGTCAGAGGGCCGGCGCACGGGCGGTCTCAGCCGAGCCGCAGCCGGTGGGCGACGCCTGCGCGGGCCAGCCGAGCCGCATCCGGTAGCCCGCGCCCGGAGGGGCTCAGCCCAACCGCATCCGGTGGCCGACGCCTGCGCGGGCTCAGCCGCCCTGCGTCTGCGGCTGGGCCCGGGTGACGTCGTAGACCCCGGCGACGTTGCGCATCGCCCGCATGAGGGCGGGCAGGTGGGCGGCGTCCGGGAGCTGCACGGTGTACGTGTGACGGACCTGCTGCTGGGTCGGGGGTTCGACGGTCGCGGAGACGATCTCGGCGCCTTCGTGGGCCATGGCCTCCGTGAGGTCTGCGAGCAGATGGGGACGGACGAACGATTCGGCGACCAGCGTGACCCGGCACTCGGTGGCATCGCCCCAGCGCACGCCGACCTCCGTGCGCCCCCCGCCCTTCATACGGGCCACCGCGGCGCACTCGACGCGGTGCACGGTGACGGCTCCCCCGCGTACGGCGAAGCCGGTGATCTCGTCCGGCCGTACGGGTGTGCAACAGCCGGCGAGCCGGACGGTCGCGTCGGGCCGGTCGGCGAGGACGTTGCCGCCGGCAGGGCGGACGGCCGCCTGCTCGGGAGCCGAGCCGTCCGGGTCGGCTGCCTCGGCGGTCGCCGGCCGGCGGGGCGCCGTGCGTTCCTCTGCCCGCCGGTCCTCCTGGACGTCGGTCCGCTGGGCCTCGGCCTGTGCCGGATGGGCGGCCAGCCAGCGCTGGATGGCGATCCGGGCCGCGGGCGTGTGCGCGTGCTCCAGCCACTCCCGGGAGGGCTCGGACGCCGGGTCCTGGCCCATGAGGAGCTGGACCGTGTCGCCGTCCTTCAGCACGGTGCTCAGCGTCGCCAGACGGCCGTTGACCCGGGCGCCGATGCACGCGTGCGCGTCCTCGCCGTACTGCGCGTACGCGGCGTCCACGCAGGTCGCCCCGTCGGGCAGGCCGAGTGTGCCGCCGTCGGGCCGGAAGACGGTGATCTCACGGTCCTGGGCGAGGTCCTCGCGCAGCGTCGACCAGAAGTGGTCCGGGTCGGGCGCCGCCTCCTGCCAGTCGAGGAGCCGGGAGAGCCAGCCGGGGCGGGTGGGGTCGACGCGCTCGCCGTCGGCCGGGTCGTCGGGGGCCGGCGCGTACGGGTTGCCGAGCGCGACGACTCCGGCCTCGGCGACCTTGTGCATCTGGTGCGTGCGGATGAGGACTTCGACGACCTGGCCGTCCTCGCGGGCGACGGCCGTGTGCAACGACTGGTACAGGTTGAACTTCGGTACGGCGATGAAGTCCTTGAACTCCGAGACCACCGGCGTCATGCAGGTGTGGAGTTCGCCCAGGACGCCGTAGCAGTCGGCGTCCTCGTTCACCAGCACCAGCAGCCGGCCGAAGTCGGAGCCGCGGAGCCGGCCGCGTTTGCGGGAGACCCGGTGCACGGAGACGAAGTGGCGGGGCCGGATGAGGACTTCGGCCGGGATGTCCGCCTCGCGCAGCACGGTGCGCACCTCGTCGGCGACCTCGGCGAGCGGATCGTCCGCGCGGGAAGCGTTGCGGACGATCAACTCCCTTGTGTGCTCGTACTCCTCGGGGCGCAGGATCGCGAAGACGAGGTCTTCCAGTTCGGTCTTGAGCGCCTGGACGCCCAGCCGTTCGGCGAGCGGGATCAGCACGTCACGTGTCACCTTGGCGATGCGCTCCTGTTTCTCGGGGCGCATGACACCGAGGGTGCGCATGTTGTGCAGCCGGTCGGCGAGTTTGATCGACATGACGCGGACGTCGTTGCCGGTGGCGACGAGCATCTTGCGGAAGGTCTCGGGCTCGGCGGCGGCGCCGTAGTCGACCTTCTCCAGTTTGGTGACGCCGTCGACGAGGTAGCGGACCTCCTCGCCGAACTGCTCGCCGACCTGGTCGAGCGTCACGTCCGTGTCCTCGACGGTGTCGTGGAGCAGGGAGGCCGTCAACGTCGTGGTCTCGGCGCCGAGTTCGGCCAGGATCAGGGTCACGGCCAGCGGGTGGGTGATGTACGGCTCGCCGCTCTTGCGCATCTGGCCGCGGTGCGAGGACTCGGCCAGCACGTAGGCGCGGCGCAGGGGTTCGAGGTCCGCGTCGGGATGGTGGGCGCGGTGCGCGTCGACGACGTGGCTGATGGCGTCGGGCAGCCGGCCGCGGGCGGCGGGGCCGAGCAGGGCTGCGCGGCCGAGGCGGCGCAGATCGATCCGGGGGCGGGCCTTTCTGCGGGGGGCTGTCGGCGTCACCGGTCCTGACACCGCGCCCGGCATCGGGCCTGGGGTCACGGAATTCGTGGCCTCCGCACTCATGGGCACCTCCGGCTGCGTGGACCGGCGGACGGGGTGCCCCAGGGCGGACACGGCTCAGGGGGCGGCTTCGTCCCCCGTCCGGGCCGGTGCTTGATGCTACCGAGCCCACCATGCCCGGCTGACCGCCTCTCGCCGAGCGTGAAACTGATCACCCATTCGAGGGACGAATGTGAGGTTTGCACCCCTGTACATCGTGACCATGACGGCTCTGTTTCCGCCAAGTGGCCGAATCCGTAGGGCTGTTTTGGGTCGAGGGGCCGACAGTGCGCGGCACTCTCCGGACGGTCGGCGCCTACTCAGGCGCGCGTGGCGGTGTCCAGCCAGTCCGCGTCGATCTCGCCCTCGGCCACGATCACCGCAGGCCCCGTCATCTCGATCTCGCCGTCGGGCCGCTCGGTGATCACCAGGGTGCCGCCGGGTACGTCCACGGTGTACGTCGCCGGGGTCCCGGTGGCCGTCGGGTCGGCGCCGTCGCGTCGGGCGGCGGCCACGGCGACCGCGCACGCGCCCGTGCCGCACGAGCGGGTCTCGCCGGCGCCGCGCTCGTGCACGCGCAGCGCGACGTGCCCGGGGCCGCGGTCGACCACGAACTCGACGTTCACACCGCCCGGGTAGGCGGCGGCCGGGCTGAAGGGCGGCGGGGAGAGCAGGTCACCGGCATGGGACAGGTCGTCCACGAAGGCGACCGCGTGCGGGTTGCCCATGTTGACGTTCCGTGCGGGCCAGCTGCGCTCACCGACACTGACCGTGACGTCGCCCTCGGGCAGCACCGCCTTGCCCATACCGACGGTGACGTCGCCGTCCTTGGCGATGTGCACGGTCTTCACACCCCCGCGCGTGGCGACCGCGAGGTCCCCTTCGGTGACGTGTCCGGCGCGCTGGAGGTAGCGCGCGAACACCCGCACGCCGTTGCCGCACATCTCCGCGATCGAGCCGTCGCCGTTGCGGTAGTCCATGAACCACTCCGCCTCGGCCGCCATGCCCTTCGCCTCGGGAT
Organism: Streptomyces coeruleofuscus; assembly: GCF_039532725.1. Lineage (NCBI taxonomy): Bacteria > Bacillati > Actinomycetota > Actinomycetes > Kitasatosporales > Streptomycetaceae > Streptomyces > Streptomyces coeruleofuscus. Next base: position 52,630 of record NZ_BAAASE010000001.1, on the reverse strand, counting down.
GCGCCGCGGATCGCACCACGTGCAGCAGTCCGTCACCGCCGATGCCCGCGCGGCGGTCGCAGAGGGCTGCGACGGCGGCCGGGGGCAGGTCGACGGCGTTCTCCGGGTCCGGGACGATCACGAAGTCGTTCTCGGTGCCGTGGCCCTTGAGGAAGGGGATCCGCGTGCTCATTCCTCGATCGTACGGGGCGCTCCGCGGGTCGAGCCGAAAGAGGGTGCCGGGGAGGATCGGGCCGTGATCTCGTGCGGGTGCATCATGGCCTGTCGCGCCCACCCGGCGGACCGCATATCGACACAGCCCCGCGCCCCTATGCGGCGCGTTTCAGCGGAGGCGCGCTACCCGCCAGACCGCCAGTACGACCACCGCGGCCACCATCACCGCGTACGCGACGACGACCCGCCAGTCGGGTTTGCGGCCCGAGCCCTTGGCCGGCAGGCCCGGCCAGGTGTGGCCCACGCGGCGGGCGGCCATCATGCCCCAGCCGGCCGCGCACGAGCAGATCAGCAGCCCGAGCATGGCGATCACGGCTCCGCTGTCGCCGAAGTCGAAGGCGAGCGGGAACGCGAACATCAGGGAGCCGAGCGCGGCCAGGCTCACGATGGGCGCGAGCTGCCAGATGCGCAGCCGGCGCTGCGGGCGCAGCTCGACCTCGACCTCGCCCGCGAACATCTCCTCGGGCTCGGGGCCGTCGTCCGTCACACCCTGTGTCTCGTCGGGCCCGTCGGCGCTGAGACGGTCCGACTCCTGGTCCGGTCCGTCCCCGAGCTCCGGGTCGTCCCGGCGCTCCGGCACATCCCGGTCGGCGGTGATGTGATCGGTGCCTTGTGCGGTGTCGCGAGGGCCGGCCTCCATCGCCACGCGCCCTCCCAACTAGGACTCAACTCGGTCGATCGAAGCTCGATGATGGCACGCCACCGCAGGCCCGGATGACGGCCTGGGCGTCCCGATGCCATGACGTGATCAGGCTGTAACCGGTCGTTCGACCAAAGACAGCGCGAGCTGCGGAAGTTCTGAGAGATCGGCCGCAGCCCCACTCAACCAGTGCACCCGGGGATCGCGCCTGAACCACGAATCCTGACGGCGCGCGAAGCGCTTGGTGGCACGTACGGTCTCAGCCCGCGCGTCCTCCAGAGTGCACTCCCCGGCGAGCGCCGCGAGCACCTGCTGGTAGCCGAGAGCGCGCGAGGCCGTACGCCCCTCCCGCAACCCCCGCGCCTCCAGCGCCCGCACCTCGTCCACGAGGCCGGCGTCCCACATCCGGTCGACCCGGCGCGCGATGCGCTCGTCCAGTTCGGGCCGGGCCACGTCGACACCGAGCTGGATCGTGTCGTACACGGAGTCGTGGCCGGGGAGGTTGGCGGTGAAGGGCCTGCCGGTGATCTCGATCACCTCCAGGGCCCGGACGACCCGGCGGCCGTTGCTCGGCAGGATCGCCCGCGCGGCCTGGGGGTCGGCGGCGGCCAGACGGGCGTGCAGCGCGCCGGAGCCGCGCAGCGTCAGCTCCTCCTCCAGCCGGGCGCGGACCTCGGGGTCGGTGCCGGGGAACTCCAGGTTGTCGACGGCCCCGCGCACGTACAGTCCGGAGCCGCCGACCAGGATCGGCCAGCGGCCCTCGGCGAGCAGGGCCTCGATCCGCTCACGGGCCAGGCGCTGGTACTCGGCGACGGACGCCGTGACGGTCACGTCCCAGATGTCCAGGAGGTGATGGGGGACGCCGCCGCGCTCCTCGGGCGTCAGCTTGGCGGTGCCGATGTCCATCCCTCGGTAGAGCTGCATGGAGTCGGCGTTGACGACCTCACCGCCGAGACGCTGGGCCAGGAAGACGCCCAGATCGGACTTTCCGGCCGCAGTTGGTCCGACGACGGCGATGACGCGGGGGGCGGGGGGTGCACTGCTCACCGACCCAGTCTCGCAAACCTCGAACCATGCTCTCGAACGAGTTACGTGACGCCACGGCCGCGGGGTCGTTGCCCGTTGCGAGGTTCCTGCCGCCGGATCGCAGAGGCGGTGGCCCGGGTCGCGCAAACGGACGCACCGGGCGGCGCGGGATTTCGCCCGCACGAGTAACGTATGGAGTGGATATGGGCGTTTTTGCACGACTTCTCCGGCGGTCCAAGGCGACGAAGGAGTCGTCTGCCGAGGCTCAGGCCGACAAGGCGACGGCCGGGTCCGAGGCGGAGGAAACGGCAGGGGCGGAGGCGGCTAAGGGGGCTGAGGGGGCGGCGGAAGCGGCCGAGTCGGCGGCTGAGGCGGCCGAGGTCACCGAGACCGAGGGCGTCGACATCCCGAAGCAGCAGTCCACCGACAAGGCGGCCGACAACGAGGCCGGCGAGGGCGCCCGCACCTGACCGCCCCGCGCGAGGGAAGGTGAACCATGGGTCTCCTGCACAATGTGAAGGCCAAATTGGGCCCGGCCAAGGGCAAGGTCTCGGACTTCGCGCAGCGGCACGAGGACAAGATCCAGCACGGCCTCGACAAGGCCGCGCAGGTCGTCGACAAGAGGACCAAGGGCAAGTACAGCGACAGGATCCAGTCGGGCACGGGCAAGGCCAAGGGCGCCATGGACCGACTCGCGCACAAGGGCGACAGCGGACCGGCCGCGAGCGGCACGACGCCGCCGACCGCGGGCGGCTCGACACCGCCGCCGGGCGCAGGCGGCACCATGCCGCCGGACACGGGCCGTACGGCACCGCCGCGGGACACTGGAGGCACCCCGCCGCCGGACGCACCACCGCCCACTTCCTGACCGCACATCGGCGCAGCAGGTCCTGAACACGACATCGGCACACCGAAGGGCACATCGGCGGACGGCCGCGGAGCACGAGGGCTCCCGGCCGACCGCCGTTTCCCGTGCCCGACGCCGTTTCCCGTGCCCGACGCCGTTTCCCGTACGCGCCGCCGGGGCCGCCCTGCCGCCGGGTCTACGACCAGGTGGCCACGATGTATCCCACCCCGTACGGCGCGTCCTCGAACAGCAGTGATCCACCGAGGTCCGCGCCCTCGGCCGCGCCCGCCAGGACCTGCCAGGGGGCGCGGCCGGAGGCCTTCAGTTCACGCGCCAGGCCTGTGTCCAGCGTCGTGAGCGCGGCTGTGTCCGCCGTGCCGAGCGCGCGTGCGACCTCCGCGTCGAAGGGCGCCGCCCGTTCGTCCAGATAGCCCGGGGCCTTGAGCGTCCGGCAGGCGCTGGCGTCACCCATCACCAACAGCGCGACCCGCTCGGACCGTGTGGCGAGGTCCCGCCCCACCCGGGCGCACTGCTCGGGCGCGAGCCGGTCCCCTACGCCGAGTCCCTCGACGGGGGCGCCGGAGCAGCCCGTCCGCTCCAGCAGCCAGGCGGCCACCGCCAGCGAGTACGGCAGCCGCTGTTCCGTGGGCGCACCCTCGTCGCTCTGCCCCAGCCGTACGTCGAGATCGACGCCGAAGTTCCGGAACGAGCCCCGCGTGCCCTCCGGATACGTCTCGGGATTCGTCTCGGGTCCGGTGCTCTCCACCGGCCCGACGACCACGAGCCGGCCGGGCCGGGCGGCCGCGAGCACGCCCAGCGCGTCCGTGCAGGCGGCCCGCGCGGCGTCCAGCTCCGGAGCGGCGCCCGCGGCGACGTCGGGCACCAGTAGGGGCGGGCAGGGGCAGACAGCGGCGGCGACAAGCATGATCGGCAGGGTAACCCGCGAGCCCTTCGGAGCAAGCCACGGCCGGAGTCGACCGCAGCCGGGCCCGACCGCGGTCAGGTCAGGCCGCGGCCTCACTCAGCCCCCGGCCGCGGCCGGAGCCCGGCGCAGCCGCACGACTCAGTGGCCCGACGGAGCTGCTCGGCTCAGTGGCCCGACGGAGCTGCTCGACTCAGTGGCCCGACGGAGCTGGTCGACTCAGTCACAGCCGCAGCCGCTCGCCGCCACCGGGAGCGGCTCGGGGACGCCGATCTTCGGCAGGCCCAGGAGCACGCCGGCCGACTGGGCCGGCTTGCCCTCCTTCTCGGCGTTGCGCTTCTCCCAGGCGTCGCCCGCGCGCGTGCGCCGCACCTCCAGCACGGGGCCCTCGGCGAGGAGGTGGTGCGGGGCGGCGTAGGTGATCTCGACCGTGACGACGTCGCCGGGGCGGACGTCCTGGTCCGGCTTGGTGAAGTGGACGAGGCGGTTGTCGGGGGCGCGGCCGGACAGGCGGTGCGTGGTGTCGTCCTTGCGGCCCTCGCCCTCGGCGACCATCAGCTCCAGCGTGCGGCCGACCTGCTTCTTGTTCTCCTCCCAGGAGATCTCCTCCTGGAGGGCGACGAGGCGCTCATAGCGCTCCTGGACGACCTTCTTGGGGATCTGGCCGTCCATCTCGGCGGCCGGGGTGCCCGGGCGCTTGGAGTACTGGAAGGTGAAGGCCTGGGCGAAGCGGGCCTCGCGCACCACGTGCAGCGTCTGCTCGAAGTCCTCGTCGGTCTCGCCGGGGAAACCCACGATGATGTCGGTGCTGATCGCCGCGTGCGGGATGGCGGCGCGGACCTTCTCGATGATCCCCAGGTAGCGCTCCTGGCGGTAGGAGCGGCGCATGGCCTTCAGGACCGTGTCCGAGCCGGACTGGAGCGGCATGTGCAGCTGCGGCATCACGTTGGGCGTCTCGGCCATGGCCGCGATGACGTCGTCGGTGAAGTCGCGCGGGTGCGGGGAGGTGAAGCGGACGCGCTCCAGGCCCTCTATCTTCCCGCAGGCGCGCAGCAGCTTGCTGAAGGCCTCGCGGTCGCCGATGTCGGAGCCGTACGCGTTGACGTTCTGCCCGAGCAGCGTGATCTCGGAGACGCCCTCCGCGACCAGGGTCTCGATCTCGGCGAGGATGTCGCCGGGGCGGCGGTCCTTCTCCTTGCCGCGCAGGGCCGGGACGATGCAGAAGGTGCAGGTGTTGTTGCAGCCCACGGAGATGGAGACCCAGGCCGCGTACGCGCTCTCGCGCCGGGTCGGCAGCGTCGAGGGGAACGCCTCCAGCGACTCGGCGATCTCGACCTGCGCCTCCTCCTGAACGCGCGCGCGTTCCAGCAGGACCGGCAGCTTGCCGATGTTGTGCGTGCCGAAGACGACGTCCACCCAGGGCGCCTTCTTCACGATGGTGTCGCGGTCCTTCTGCGCCAGACAGCCGCCGACCGCGATCTGCATGCCCGGGCGGGCGGCCTTCTTGGGCGCCAGGTGACCGAGGTTGCCGTAGAGCTTGTTGTCGGCGTTCTCACGCACGGCGCAGGTGTTGAAGACGACGACGTCGGCCGCGTCGGCGCCTTCGGGGGCGCGGACGTAGCCCGCGTCCTCCAGCAGACCGGCCAATCGCTCGGAGTCGTGGACGTTCATCTGGCACCCGTAGGTGCGTACCTCATATGTGCGCGTGCCGCCCACTGACTGGCTCCGGTCGATGCTGCTCATGGGGACAAGGGTAGGCGGTCGCCGGAGGTGGCTCGGTCGCCTGTGGACAACCCGGGGCCCGGCCTCACGCCTCTATGAGACCGGCGCGGATCGCGTACCTGGTCAGCTCCAGACGGTCGCGCATGCCGAGCTTCTGGAGGAGGTTGGCGCGGTGGCGTTCGACCGTCTTGGCGCTGATGAAGAGGAGTTCGCCGATCTCCTTGGAGGTGTGGCCCTCGGCGACCAGCTTCAGGATCTCCTCCTCGCGTTCGGTGATGGCCCGTTCCGGCAGGCCGTCGCCCCGGTGCAGCCGCTCCAGGTAGGAGCGGACGAGGGCCCGCTCGGCGCCCGGATAGATGAACGGCTCGTCGCGCACGGCCGCCCGGCAGGCCTCCACCAGGTCGCGGTCGGCGACGGACTTGAGGACGTAGCCGCTGGCCCCGGCCCTGAGCGCCTCGAAGAAGTACTCCTCGTTGTCGTACATCGTCAGGATCAGGATGTGCAATGCGGGCAGCCGGCGGGAGAGTTCACGGGCCGCCTGGAGACCGGTCATCCGGGGCATGGCGACGTCCAGGACGGCCAGGTCGACCTCGGTGTCCCGGGCGCGGGCGACGGCCTCGGCCCCGTCCCCGGCCTCGGCCACGACCGTCAGGTCGGGCTCCCCGTCCAGGATGAGGCGCACTCCCCGGCGCACGAGGGTGTGGTCGTCGGCGAGCAGGACGCGGATCGGGGACCGGGCGTTCGGGGGCCGGGTGGCGTTCGGCGGGCTTCCCGGCGTCACCGGTGTGGACATCAGCGTGCTCCTTCCGGCGCCGGTACGCGCAGGCGTACGTCGGTGCCCCGGTCGGGGGCCGGTTCGAGGGTGAGAGAGGCGCCGATCAGGAGGGCGCGCTCCCGCATGCCGGTGATGCCGGCGCCCTCCGGGGGGTCGCCGAGGCCCGTGCCGTTGTCGCGTACGAGGAGTTCGACGCCGCCGGGGACCGGCCGGAGGCGGAGTTCGGCACGGTCGGCACCGGCGTGCCGGGCGGTGTTGGTCAGGCCTTCCTGGGCCACCCGGTAGACGACGAGTTCCGATTCGGGGGTCAGGGCGGGGAGGTCGCCGGTGACGTGGTGGCGCACGGTCAGGCCGTGGGTCGTGAACTCGGCGGCGAGCGAGCGCAGGGCGCTGGCCAGGCCGAGTTCCTCCAGGACTCCGGGGCGCAGCCTGCGGGCGATACGGCGGATCTCGTCCAGGCCGGCCCGGGTCGCCTCCTGCGCCTGGCCGACCTCCTCACGCAGGTCCTGGGGCGCCCGGTCCGCGACGCGCTTGAGCTGGAGGAGGACGGCGGTCAGGGTCTGCCCGACCTCGTCGTGGAGCTCCCGGGCGATCCGGTGCCGTTCGCTCTCCTGCGCGGACAGCGCCCGGGCGGCGCCCGCGGCCCGTTCGGCCTCCAGCCGGTCGAGCATCGCGTTGTACGTCGTGATCAGCCCGGCCGTCTCCGCGGGTCCGGCGACGACCGGGCGGGAGCCCGGACGCAGCAGGTCCACGGTGGCCATGGCCCGGTCCAGCCGTTGCAGGGGACCGAGACCGAAGCGCAGCACGAGCGCGTTGCCGGCGAGCAGCACCGCGAGACCGCCGAGCAGGACGAGCGCCTCGCCCGCCAGGACGGGGGTCGACACGGTGACAGGGCCGAGCAGCAACGCGGTGGCCACGACCAGGCCGGCCGCGTTGAGCGAGAAGATCCGCCAGAACAACGACACGTTCCTGGATCCGCTCCTTCCGGCTTTCGCGTATGGCCCGCCCTTCGCGTATGAGCCGGCCTTCGCCCACGACCGGGCCTTCCCGTACGACCCCGCCCTCGCGTATGGCACCGCCCCCTCCACCCTCTCCGGCGACCGGCCGCTGCGTATATCCGTAACGACACCCATGTCGTCACCGTACGGCTGGATGACAGCATGCGGACTTGACCCGTCCGTTGATCGACACCGTTCACCAGACCGACCAGAGCCGAACGAACAAGGGGAAGAAACGTGTCAGCTCCGCGCCTGAGGGCGACGCCGCTGCCGGGTATCGGGGTCCAGTACGACCTGGAGACCCGGGAACACCGCCATCTGTCGGTGGTGGCGCACCGCGACGGCACGCGCACGGTGAACGTGTACCGGGCCGACGATCCCGACTCCTGCGCGCACTCCCTGCGACTGTCCAGCTCGGAGGCGGGTTCGCTGATCGACGCGCTGAAGCCGTCCCACCACAGCCCGAGCCTGCTGTACACCACGGACCTGGGGCTGGTCGCCGAGCGGATCGAGGTGGCCGCGACCTCGCACTGGAACGGGCGGGTCCTGGGCGACACGCGGATGCGGACGGACACGGGGGCGTCGGTCGTGGCGGTGCTGCGCCGGGCCGAGGCCATCCCCTCCCCCGCGCCGGACTTCCGGCTGGCGGGCGGGGACACGCTGATCGTCGTCGGCACCCGTGAGGGCGTCGACGGCGCCGCGGCGATACTGGGTCGGGAGTGAGCGAGTACACTCCGCGGTTCTGCTGATCGAGTTCGGTTCCATCATCCTCGGCCTCGGCCTGCTCGGCCGGTTCGCCGGCCGTTTCCGGCTGTCGCCGATACCGCTGTACCTCCTGGCCGGTCTGGCCTTCGGCGAGGGCGGTCTGCTGCCGCTGGGCGCGAGCGAGCAGTTCGTCGCCACGGGCGCCGAGATCGGCGTCATCCTGCTGCTGTTGATGCTGGGTCTTGAGTACACGGCGAGCGATCTGGTCTCCAACCTCAAGACCCACTACCCGTCCGGTCTGGTCGACTGCGCGCTCAACGCGCTGCCGGGGGCGGCGGTGGCGCTGCTGCTCGGCTGGGGGCCGGTGGCCGCCGTCGTCCTGGCCGGTGTCACCTGGATCTCGTCGTCCGGAGTGATCGCGAAGGTCCTCGGCGATCTGGGCCGGGTCGGCAACCGGGAGACGCCGGTGATCCTCAGCGTGCTCGTGCTGGAGGATCTGGCGATGGCGGTGTACCTGCCCATCGTCACCGCTTTGGTGGCGGGAGCCGGGCTGCTGGCCGGCAGCCTGACCCTGGCGATCGCGCTGGGCGCGGCGGGCCTCGTCCTGTTCGTGGCCCTGCGCTACGGCAGGGTGATCTCCCGCTTCGTCTCCAGCGACGATCCGGAGAAGCTGCTGCTGGTCGTGCTGGGTCTGACGATCCTGGTCGCGGGGGTGGCGCAGCAGCTCCAGGTGTCGGCGGCGGTGGGCGCCTTCCTGGTGGGCATCGCGCTGTCGGGAGAGGTGGCGGAGGGGGCGCACACGCTCCTCAGCCCCCTGCGTGACCTGTTCGCGGCGGTCTTCTTCGTCTTCTTCGGACTGCACACCGACCCGTCCAGCATCCCGCCGGTTCTGCTGCCCGCCCTGGGCCTGGCCGTCGTCACCGCCCTGACGAAGATCGCCACCGGCTACTGGGCGGCGCGGCGGGCCGGGATCTCCGTCAAGGGCCGCTGGCGGGCGGGCGGTGCGCTGGTGGCCCGTGGTGAGTTCTCGATCGTCATCGCCGGTCTGGCGGTCTCGGCGGGCATCGAACCGTCTCTCGGCCCTCTGGCCACGGCGTACGTGCTCATCCTGGTCGTCCTGGGCCCCCTGACCGCGCGCTACACGGAGCCCGTGGCGACCTGGTGGAGCCGACGCCGCGAGTCGCCCCGGGGTACGGCGGAGACGACGCCCCGGGCCAAGGAGGCGGACGCGCCGGTGGCCGACTGAGGGGCGGCACCGGCGGCTCCCCCGCGGCCGCCGGCAGCGGACGGGGGAGCCGGCGTCGGCCCGGGCGGGCGGCTCAGACGCCCGCGCCCGGCTCCCACCCCTGCTTCCGCAGCACCCCGGTCACATCCGGTGCCTCATAGTGCTCCCCCTTGAGCACCTTCCCGTCCTCGCGGCGGGAGACGGAGCCGTCGGGACCGATCTTGGTCATGTTGGAGCGGTGGATCTCCGCCAGTACCGCGTCGAGGTCGATGCCGTGGACGAGGGCGGTGCCGTAGGCGACGTAGACGACGTCGGCGAGCTCGTGGGCGAGCCGGTCGAGCGGGCCCGTCACCGACACCTCGGCGACCTCCGCGGCCTCCTCCGCGAGGAGTTCACCGCGGTGGGCGGCGAGCTCCGGGGACACCTCCGTCGGGGTACTGCGGGCGTCCAGGCCGAAGGCGAGGTGGAATTCACGGACCAGATCTGCGGGCGACGAGCTCATGGGGGCGACTGTAGTGGCCGCCACTGACACCCCCCTGTCCCCTGTCTGACCCCACCCCGTGAGCCCGCCCCTGGTCAGCGGGGCACCACGGCTGGCAGGATCTCGCGCATGCCCAAGACGTTCCCCCCTCTCGGCAGGCGCCGGGCCCTTCAGGGCGGCGCCGCCTCCCTCGTGGTCCTCGGGCTGCTGCTGTGGTGGCTGCGCCCCTGGGCCGAGGAGCCTCCGAGCGGGACGATCAGGTTCAGCACGGGCACCCAGGCGGGGGTCTACCACGAGTACGGCAAGCTCCTGCGCACCGAGATCGACAAGGACATGCCCGATCTGAAGGTGCGGTTGCTGACCAGTGCCGGTTCGCAGGAGAACGTCGCGGACGTGGCGACGGGCAAGGCCGACTTCGCGATCGCCGCGGCCGACGCGGTCGCCACGTACAAGCTCGACAACAGCACGGGCGCCGACCGGCTGCGCGGTGTCGCGCGCCTGTACGACGACTACGCCCAGCTCGTCGTACCGCCGGACTCGGACATCCGCTCCGTCGCGGACCTGCGCGGCAAGCGCGTGGCCATAGGGCTGCCGAACTCCGGCGTACGGCTGATCGCGAACGGCGTGCTCAGGGCGGCCGGCATCGACCCGGAGAAGGACATCGAGCCGTCGTCGGACGGCATCGACACCGGGCCCAAACGGCTGGGACACGGCCTCGACGCGTTCTTCTGGTCGGGCGGACTGCCCACGGACGGGCTCAGCCGGCTGGCCAAGAAGTCGGCGTCGGCCTTCCGCTTCGTGCCGATCGACGTCGGTCTGGTGGCCAAGCTGCACGACCAGGGCGGTGCCACGCGCTACTACCGTGCCACCAAGATGCCGGAGTCGGCCTACCCCACGATCCAGCGCGGCGACGCGGTCCCCACCCTGGCGGTGTCCAACCTGCTGGTCACGCGCAACGACATGGACCCCCGGCTCACCGAGTGGCTGACCCGTACGGTGATCGACAGCCGGGACGGCATCGGCTCCACCGTCCACTCCGCCCAACTGGTGGACGTCCGCACGGCGATCTACACGGACCCGCTCAAGCTGCACGACGGGGCCCGGCGTTACTACCGGTCCGTCAAGCCGTAGCCCCGTCGGCCCCGCCCTCGGCTTCGCTACGCCGGTCCGACCCTCGGCACCGCCACCGTCACCTTCAGCCCGTGCGGCTCGTGACGGTCGTACGCGATCGAGCCGCCGCCCGCCGCGAGAAGCGCCCGCGAGATGGACAGCCCGAGGCCGGAGCCCTTGATGTTCTGGTGGCGGCTGCTGCGCCAGAAACGGTCGCCGATGCGGGCCAGTTCCTCGTCGGTGAGACCGGGGCCCTCGTCGGTGACGACCACGGTGGAGGTGTCGCCGTTGGAAGCGACGGTCACCTCGACGGTCCGGCCCTCCGGCGTGAACTTCACCGCGTTGTCGATGACACCGTCCAGCGCGCTGGACAGCGCCACCGGGTCGGCCCACGCGGTCGTCGGCGGGCAGTCGCCCACCAGGTGGACGCCCTTGGCCTCGGCGGTCGGGGACCAGGCCGCGACCCGTTCGGCGGCGAGCTCGCCGATGTCGGTGATCTTCAGATCGGCCTCGGTGTGCTCGGCCAGCGCCAGGTCGAGCAGATCGTCCAGGACCTGCGCGAGGCGCTTGCCCTCGGACTGGACGGAGGCGATCTCCTGGTTGCCCTCGGGCAGCTCGAAGGAGAGCAGCTCGATACGCAGCAGCAGTGCCGCGAGCGGGTTGCGCAACTGGTGCGAGGCGTCGGCGACGAAGGCGCGCTGCTGTTCCAGCACGTCCTCGACGTTGTCCGCCATCTCGTTGAACGACCGGGCCAGACGCCTGAGTTCCGGCGGACCGCCGGCTGCGGCGACCCGGGACTTCAGCCGCCCCGTGGCGATGTCGTGGGTGGTGGCGTCCAGCACCCGTACGGGCTTGAGCACCCAGCCGGTCAGCCGCAGAGCCGCGCCGACGGCCAGCAGCATCGCGGCGAACTCGCCCGCGCCGATGACCAGCCAGCCGTTCAGCGTGCGGGAGCGCATCTGCCCGGTGGGCGAGTCGGTGACGACGACCGCGACGACGTCACCGTCCCGGATGACCGGCGACGCGACCACGAGGTTGCCCCGCTGCCAGGGCCACACCTGCCGCGGGTCGTGGCTGCGGCGGCTGAGCAACGCCTCGTCGAACGCGTCGCGCACCTCACCCTGCTTCGGCGGGGACCACCCGGCGGGCGCGTTGGCCATGGCACGGCCGCTGCGGTAGAAGACACCGGCCCGGATGCCGTAGACCTTGTAGTAGCTGTCGAGTTCGCTGCTGAGCGTGGCCAGGCGCTCGTTCTCGAACGCGCTGGCGGTCCCGTTGGGCGAGTCGGTGACGAACTGGGCGAGGGCCGCGAAGCGTGCCGTGTCGTCGATCCGGTCGACGACGACCTTCTGCTGCTGGGCGCCGGCCAGACTGACGGCTAGCGGGACGCCGAGCGCGAGCAGTACGGCCGCCATCAGGACGATCAGCAGCGGGAGCAGACGAGTGCGCACCCGGCCCCGCTACCCGGCAGGCGCGACGAGCCGGTAGCCGACTCCGCGTACGGTCTCGATGAGGGCAGGCATGCGCAGCTTGGCGCGCAGGGACGCGACGTGGACCTCCAGGGTGCGCCCGGTCCCCTCCCAGCTGGTCCGCCACACCTCACTGATGATCTGCTCCCGGCGGAAGACCACCCCGGGCCGCTGCGCGAGCAGGGCCAGCAGGTCGAACTCCTTGCGGGTCAGCTGGATGACCGAGCCGTCCACACTGACCCGGCGCGTGGGCAGCTCGATGTGCACGGGTCCGAGCCTCAGCTCGGTCTCGATGCCGCTGGAGGTGTCCTCGTGGGAGGTGCGGCGGCTCACGGCGTGGATGCGGGCGAGCAGCTCCCCGGTGTCGTACGGCTTCACCACGTAGTCGTCGGCACCGAGGTTGAGGCCGTGGATGCGGGAGCGCACGTCGGAGCGGGCGGTGACCATGATCACCGGCGTGCTGGTGCGCTTGCGGATCTTGCCGCAGACCTCGTATCCGTCCTGGTCGGGCAGGCCCAGGTCGAGCAGGACGACGCCGAAGCCGTCGACCTCGGGGACCAGCGCCTGGAGGGCCTCCTCGCCGCTGCGCGCGTGTGTGACGTCGAACCCGTGCCGCGCCAGGACCGCCGACAGGGCGGCGGCGACGTGGTTGTCGTCCTCGACGAGCAGCAGTCTCACCCGGGCCCCCTTCGGTTCACTGGCCGTACGATCTATCTGTGTACAAAAACGCGTGCACGCGCGCGCGTGCACCTTGTGCAGTCACGCTGATGGATGAGGACGGCGTCAAGAGGGTTCCGGTTGCGGAGAGCTTCCGTTACCCGGCCGATATGAGCGCTGCTCATAAGTGCTACGACACGTGTCCGATTGCTATCGGATCGTGATGCTCAGATTCCCCTCAGATGTAATGACGCAGGTCGTAGAGGGTTACTACTGTCCTCCGAAACCGAGGAGGACGGAGCCTGAGAGCGATGACCGAAGTATCGGTGGCCAAGGAAGATGTGGCCGCGACCGGAGAACTGGTCGTCCTGAAGAGCGTCAACAAGCACTTCGGCGCGTTGCACGTACTCCAGGACATCGACCTGACGATCGCCCGCGGCGAAGTCGTCGTGGTCATCGGACCCTCCGGGTCCGGCAAGTCCACCCTGTGCCGCACCATCAACCGCCTGGAGACGATCGACTCCGGCACGATCGAGATCGACGGCAAGCCGCTGCCCGCCGAGGGCAAGGGGCTCGCGCGGCTGCGGGCCGACGTCGGGATGGTCTTCCAGTCCTTCAACCTCTTCGCGCACAAGACCGTGCTCGAGAACGTGACGCTCGGCCAGGTCAAGGTCCGCAAGAAGGACAAGCAGGCGGCCGAGGAGCGGGGCCGTGCCCTGCTCGACCGGGTAGGCGTGGCCGCGCAGGCCGAGAAGTACCCGGCACAGCTCTCCGGCGGCCAGCAGCAGCGCGTCGCGATCGCGCGGGCGCTGGCCATGGAGCCGAAGGTCATGCTCTTCGACGAGCCGACCTCCGCGCTCGACCCCGAGATGATCAACGAGGTGCTGGAGGTCATGCAGCAGCTCGCCCGGGACGGCATGACCATGATCGTCGTCACCCATGAGATGGGTTTCGCACGATCGGCCGCAAACCGCGTGGTGTTCATGGCGGACGGCCGAATCGTCGAGGAGGCTGCGCCCGACCAGTTCTTCAGCAATCCGCGCAGCGACCGTGCCAAGGACTTCTTGTCGAAGATCCTGCACCACTAGGGCGCGCGCCGCGCCTGCGACGACCCGCGTCACCCGAAACGACGGTTTTTCTCTTCACGGCAAAGGATGTTCACCATGAAGCTCCGCAAGGTCTCCGCCGCGGCCGCCACCGCTCTTGTTCTCGCCCTGACCGCTACCGCGTGTGGTGGCGATGACGGCGGTGACTCCAACTCCGGCTCCGGCGGCGGCGACAAGATCAAGATCGGCATCAAGTACGACCAGCCCGGTCTGGGCCTGAAGGAGCCCGACGGTTCCTTCTCCGGCTTCGACGTGGACGTGGCGACGTACGTGGCCAAGGAACTGGGCTACGAGCCCAACCAGATCGAGTGGGTCGAGACCAAGAGCGCCGACCGTGAGAACGCGCTGTCCCGCGGCGACGTGAAGATGATCGCGGCCACGTACTCGATCACCGACGAGCGTAAGGAGAAGGTCGACTTCGCCGGTCCGTACCTGCTGGCCCACCAGGACCTGCTGGTGAAGGCGGACTCGGACATCAAGGAGGGCACCGACCTCAACGGCAAGAAGCTGTGCTCGGTGACCGGCTCCACGTCTGCGCAGAACGTCAAGAACGAGATCGCGCCGAAGGCTCAGCTGCAGGAGCTCGGTGGCTACTCGGAGTGCATCGCGGGCCTGCAGAGCGGCGCCCTCGACGCTGTGACCACGGACGATGCGATCCTCGCCGGCTTCGCGGCGCAGGAACAGTACAAGGGGCAGTTCAAGCTCACCGGACTGAAGCTGAGCAACGAGAACTACGGCATCGGTGTGAAGAAGGGCGACACCGCGACCCTGAACAAGATCAATGACGCTCTTGAGAAGATGGTCAGCTCCGGCGCCTGGGACAAGGCCGTCACGGACAACTTCGGGCCGGCGAACTACAAGAACGAGAAGGCCCCGAAGATCGGCCAGATCGTCCAGTAACGCGGAACTCCGCCGACGCAGAATCCCCGCGGTTGCGGCGGGGATCCGCAGGCGCGCCGCCGCCCATCGCTTCGCCGGCGGCGGCGCGGCACGTCCGCCACCCAAGCCACACACCCGGAAGCGCGGGAGATCGTGTTCGACTTTCTTTCTGACTATGACAACCCGACCCTGCTGGGCGCCTTCTGGGTCACGGTGCAGCTCACCGTCGTCTCGGCCATCGGCTCGCTGATCTGGGGCACTCTGCTGGCGGCCATGCGGGTCAGCCCGGTTCCGCTCATGCGCGGTTTCGGCACCTCCTATGTGAACCTGGTCCGTAACATCCCCCTCACCGTCATCATCGTCTTCACCTCGCTCGGCCTCGCCAACATCTTCGGCGTGACGATGGGCGCACCCGACGACTTCAAGGCCAAGGCCTTCCGCTTGGCGGTCCTCGGCCTCGTCGCCTACACGGCGGCCTTCGTCTGCGAGGCGATCCGCTCCGGCATCAACACGGTGCCCGTCGGACAGGCGGAGGCGGCCCGCGCCATCGGGCTGAGCTTCAGCCAGGTCCTTTGGCTCGTCGTGTTGCCGCAGGCGTTCCGCTCAGTCATCGGACCGCTGGCCAACGTGCTCATCGCACTGACCAAGAACACGACAGTGGCAGCCGCGATCGGAGTAGCGGAGGCCGCTCTCCTGATGAAGGAAATGATCGAGAACGAAGCTCAGACACTGCTCATCGGTGCGATCTTCGCCTTCGGTTTCGTGGTACTGACCCTGCCCACCGGCCTGTTCCTCGGTTGGCTGAGCAAGCGACTGGCGGTAAAGCGATGACGTCCGTTCTCTACGACGCCCCCGGCCCGAAGGCCAAGCGGCGCAACGTGCTGTTCTCGGTGGTCTTCTTCGTCCTGCTGGCCCTGCTTCTGTGGTGGGTCTGGCAGACCATGGACGAGAAGGGCCAGCTGGAGTGGGCTCTGTGGAAGCCCTTCACCACCTCCGAGGCCTGGACGACGTACCTGCTGCCGGGTCTGGCCGACACCCTGAAGGCCGCGGCCCTCTCCATGGTCTTCGCTCTCCCACTGGGCGCCGTCCTCGGCATCGCACGCATGTCCGACCACCGCTGGGTGCGCATCCCGGCCAGCGCGGTGGTCGAGTTCTTCCGGGCCATCCCGGTGCTGCTGCTCATGCTGTTCGCCAACGAGTTCTACGTCCGCTCGACGGGCATCCCCAGCGATGAGCGACCCCTGTACGCGGTCGTCACCGGACTGGTGCTCTACAACGCGTCGGTCCTCGCCGAGATCGTCCGCGCTGGCATCCTCTCCCTGCCCAAGGGGCAGTCGGAGGCGGCGATGGCGATCGGCCTGCGCAAGAGCCAGACGATGTCGAGCATCCTGCTCCCGCAGGCCGTCACCGCCATGCTGCCGGCCATCGTCAGCCAGCTGGTCGTCATCGTGAAGGACACGGCGCTGGGCGGCGTGATGCTCGGGTTCACCGAACTGCTCAACACGCGCAGCACGCTCGCGGCCAACTACGCGAACGTCATCCCCAGCTTCATCGTCGTGGCCGTCATCTTCATCGTCCTGAACTTCATCCTCACGTCCTTCGCCTCCTGGCTGGAGGGCAGGCTGCGCCGCAGCAAGCGCAGCACGGGGGCTGTTCTCGGTGCCGACAAGGTCGACGACGTGAACGCGGCCGAGGTGGGCGGCACCTACGGCACCGGTGCCGGCGGCTCGATCTGACGGCCCGACAACCGCTACGACTGTGGCCCGCCGGGATCCGGCGGGCCACAGTCGTGCCGAGCCCTGAGCCATCCGGCTCCAGCCAACCCTGAAACCCCATCAAGTGACGAGCGTGTCGCCCGGCTACCCTTGGTGCTGCGGCATGATCGCCACCGGCCGCCGGTCACTTGACGCAAGCACCGGCAATGGGTTGCATACGTTCTGTGATCGTGCACCCTGCTCCAACTTCCTGTTCACCTACGTCTCTCAGGACATCACCACGGGCAGGGGGCGCCGCGCCGTGGACCCGGTGATCATCGTCGGAGCGGGGCCCGTCGGGCTCACGCTCGCCCTGGCGCTGGCGCGTCAGGAGGTGCCGTGTGTCGTCCTCGACGAGGGGCCGGGCAAGGACGAACCCCGTGCGGCGCGCACCGTCGTCCTGCGCGAGGACACCGCCGCCCTCATGGAACGGCTGACCGGCGTGCCCCTGTCGCGGGCCGGTGCCCACTGGGCCGGATGGCGGTCGATGCGGCGCAAGCAGGTGATGCGCGAGATCGTTTTCGACGGCACCGAGCCCGCTCCCCTGCACATCGCCCAGCACGTGCTGACCGATGCCCTGCGGACCGCCCTCTCCGGCGAACGGCTCGTCAAAGTCGCGGTGGACAGCCGGCTCGACGGCCTCGAACAGGAGCCCTCGGGCGTCACGGCCCACACCCGCGGTCCCAAAGGCACCTGGTGGCGCGGCAGTTACCTGGTCGGCTGCGACGGCCCCCGCTCGACCGTGCGCAAGCTCCAGGACATCCGCTTCCCTGGCCGTACGGCGGTGGAACGTCACGCCGTTGCCGCGCTGCGTACGGAACTGCCCTGGCACGACGAGGCGTTGCTGCACCGCATGCCCCCGTGGCGCATGTCGGGCCCCTCGGCCGGCGAGGTCACCGCGCGCCCGCTGCCGGACGGCGTCTGGCGTCTGGACTGGCTCCTGCCGCCCGGCAAGGACCTGGTCACCCCCGAACTGCTGCTGACCCGCATCCGGGAGACCCTGGCCGGCTGGTCGGGCGGCACGACCCCGCCGTACGAGCTGCTGGACACCGGCGTCCACATCGTCCACCACCGCCTGGCCCGCCGCTGGCGCGCCGACCGCGTCTTCCTCGCCGGGGACGCGGCACACCTGCTCGGCGCGCTGGGCACGCACGGGCTGGACGAGGGCCTCAGGGACGCCGACAACCTCGCCTGGAAGCTGGCCCTGGCCTGGCACCACGGGCCGCACGAGGCGCTCCTCGACAGCTACCAGACCGAGCGCCGGGCGGTCGTCGCCGCCCGGCTGCGCGCCGCCGACCAGGCACTACCGCTGCTGCGCGGCGGCGGAGGGCTGCGCTCCTACGTCCCCGGCTCGTCCCGGGGCCACGACGCGCTCCTCACGGACGGTCACTTGGGGCTCGGCCAGCTCGGCGCGCCGGGAGCGTACGCCGACTCGCCCCTCGCGCCCGGCCGCCTCGAAGGAGAGACCCCCGTCGACACACCGCCCGGAGCGCCGGTCACCGACGTACGGGTCACCGCGGAGGACGGCACCTTCGTACGGCTGCGGGACCGGCTCGGACGCGGCGCCCTGCTGGTGGTACTGATCGCGCCGGGCACGGGTGTGTGGGAGCGCAAGCACTGGGTCAGCGCCGGCCTCATGCCCCGGCTCGCGGCCGCGGTCACCGCGCTGCCGCACCCCGCCGAGCTGCTGGTCGCCGAGAGCTATCCGGGTGCTGCCGCGCACACGGTGCTCCTGGTGCGTCCCGACGGGCACCTCGTCACCGCGCTGAGCGGAGTGCGCCCGGACGACCTGTACGCGGCGGCGGAGGCCACGGTGGGCGGACCGGCGAAGGCGCAGGCCGAAGCCGGTGCGTCGGCCGGCTCTCGCTGACGTCGACACCGAGGGTGACGTGATCGCTGTCACCGTGCGTCCGCATGGTGACAGTGAGTTGACCGGTCCGGGCGGTCATGGTGTACTCCGATGCGTGACCGACACCTGTGTGCGCCTGTGGCGGAGGGTCCATATGGACCTCGTCCGCTATGCGGGCTGCGTGTGTCGCCCGTCCTGCTGACTTCGCATCCCTCTCCCTTTGTGCGCGCGCCGCGCTCTGTCTGCCGCGGCCGACGCGCCTGACTCGCGAACCCTCATCAGGACCTTCAGGACGGCACCCGTGTCTGTATCCCCTTCCGCATCCCCCGCTGTCTCCTCTTCCGGCTCCGTTTCCGGCTCCTCGTCTGTCTCCTCCGCCGTTTCGGCGCCCACTCAGGCCGACCTCTTCGACTTCGTGCGGCGCACGGCCGCCGACACCGAGCTGATCGCCTCCCTGCCGCTCGACCCGGAGGGCCGCACCTGGGTGCGGCTGGAAGGGCCCGGTGGCAGCGAGGCCTGGCTGATCGGCTGGCCACCCGGCACGGGCACCGGCTGGCACGACCATGCCGACTCGGTCGGCGCCTTCCTGACCGCGTCGGGCGAACTCAAGGAGAACTCGCTCGCCGCGCGGCTGCCCACCGACGGCTGGAAGACCCTGGAACTCACCGACGGCGTCGACCGCGAACGCCGACTGCCGTCCGGCCAGGGCCGCGCCTTCGGCCGTCACCACGTCCACGAGGTGCTCAACGAGTCCCTCGACCGGCACGCGATCTCCGTCCACGCCTACTACCCGCCCCTGCCGCAGATCCGCCGCTACAGCCGCAGCGGGTCGGTCCTGCGGCTCGAGCAGGTGGAACGACCGGAGGACTGGCAGTGAACACGACACATGAGCAGGTGGGCGACGGCGGCAGCGGCGGCGATGGCAGCGGCCGGGCCCAACGTGCCGTCGGCATCGACGAGTTGCTGGACCGCGTACGGGCGAGCTACGAGCGGATCGAGCCGCAGGAGGCGTACCAGGCCGCTCGGTCCGGTGACGCGTTGCTGGTCGACATCCGCTACGCGGCCCTGCGTGAACGGGACGGCCTGATCCCGGACGCCCTCGTCGTCGAGCGCAACGAGCTGGAGTGGCGCCTCGACCCGCAGGGCAGCCACCGTCTACCGGAGGCCACGAGCCACGCCCTGCGCGTCGTCGTGATCTGCAACGAGGGGTACGCCTCCAGCCTGGCGGTCCAGTCCCTGCACCAGCTGGGACTGCACCGGGCCACCGATCTGGTCGGCGGGTTCCAGGCCTGGCGGGCGGCGGGGCTGCCGGTGGTGTGATCGCGGGGCTCGACAGCGGGCGCGGCCCCGTGAGGGTCCCGCCTCGCGTCAGGCCCCCTCGTCCCCGAGGAACTCCGTGTCCTCGCCCTCCTCCTCCAGCGCCTGCCGGACCACGCGCAGGGCCAAGCCTTCGGAGTAGCCCTTGCGGGCGAGCATGCCCGCGAGGCGTCGGAGGCGCTTGTCCCTGTCGAGCCCACGAGTGGAGCGGAGCTTGCGCGCGACGAGCTCCCGCGCGGTCGCCTCCTCCTGCTCGGAGTCGAGCTGGGAGACGGCCTCGTCGATCAGCGTGGAGTCGACGCCCTTGGTCCTCAGCTCCCGGGCGAGCGCACGCCGCGCCAGGCCCCGGCCGTGGTGCCGGGACTCCACCCAGGCCTCCGCGAAGGCGCTGTCGTTGATGAGGCCGACTTCTTCGAACCGCGACAGCACCTCCTCGGCGGCGTCGTCCGGGATCTGCCGCTTGCGCAGGGCATCGGCGAGCTGCTTGCGGGTCCGCGGGGTCCCGGTGAGCAGGCGCAGGCAGATCGCCCGCGCCTGCTCGACCGGGTCCCCCGGAGGCTCCCCCTGCTCGGCCCTCGACGAGGAGAG
Source organism: Streptomyces coeruleofuscus (assembly GCF_039532725.1). NCBI lineage: Bacteria > Bacillati > Actinomycetota > Actinomycetes > Kitasatosporales > Streptomycetaceae > Streptomyces > Streptomyces coeruleofuscus. The sequence goes on along the minus strand of NZ_BAAASE010000001.1, from coordinate 32,347 downwards.
GGAACCTCCGTCCTCGGCGACCGCCGCGCCGAAGCGCCGGCGGCGCCCGCGTCCCCGCCCGTCAGGCGACCCGCCGCCACGCGAGCCGTCCCTGGACGAGCCGCCTCCGCGTGAGCCTCTGCCGGCTGCGCCGCTGCCGTGGGAGGCGTCCCCGTACAGCCGGTCGTCCCCGTACGGACCGTCGTCCCCGTACAGCCGGTCGTCCCCGTGCGCGTCCTCCCCGTCCACGGCCGAGCCCGTCTCCTCTCCGGTGCCCCTCCCCCGTGGGGCACCGGAGGCGGCGTACTCGTACTCCGCCCAGTCGGTTCGTCGTGTCACGGGTCAGCTCTTGGCTGCGGCGGCCTTGGACTTGGCGGTCTTGGCCGCTGCCGGAGCGGGGACCGCCGCCGCGTCGGCCGGTGCCGGGGAGACCGCCGCGTCCGTGCCCGCTTCGACGGCCGGCTCGGGGCGCACGCCGACGCCCAGCTTCTCCTTGATCTTCTTCTCGATCTCGTTGGCCAGGTCGGGGTTGTCCTTCAGGAAGTTGCGCGCGTTTTCCTTGCCCTGGCCGAGCTGGTCGCCCTCGTACGTGTACCAGGCGCCGGCCTTGCGGACGAAGCCGTGCTCCACGCCCATGTCGATCAGGCCGCCCTCGCGGCTGATGCCATGGCCGTAGAGGATGTCGAACTCGGCCTGCTTGAAGGGCGGCGCGACCTTGTTCTTGACGACCTTGCAGCGGGTGCGGTTGCCGACCGCGTCCGTGCCGTCCTTCAGGGTCTCGATGCGGCGGATGTCGATGCGCACCGAGGCGTAGAACTTCAGCGCCCGGCCACCGGTCGTGGTCTCCGGGGAGCCGAACATCACGCCGATCTTCTCGCGGAGCTGGTTGATGAAGATCGCGGTGGTCTTGGACTGGTTGAGCGCGCTGGTGATCTTTCGCAGGGCCTGGCTCATCAGGCGGGCCTGAAGACCCACGTGGCTGTCGCCCATCTCGCCCTCGATCTCCGCGCGCGGGACGAGCGCCGCGACGGAGTCGATGACGATGAGGTCGAGGGCTCCGGAGCGGACCAGCATGTCCACGATCTCCAGGGCCTGCTCGCCGTTGTCCGGCTGGGAGAGGATGAGGTTGTCGATGTCGACGCCGAGCTTCTTCGCGTACTCGGGGTCGAGGGCGTGCTCCGCGTCGACGAAGGCGACCTGCCCGCCGGCCTTCTGCGCGTTCGCCACCGCGTGCAGGGTGAGGGTGGTCTTACCGGAGGATTCCGGTCCGTAGATTTCCACGACACGGCCGCGGGGCAGGCCGCCCACGCCGAGGGCCACGTCGAGGGCGGTGGACCCGGTCGGGATGACCTCGATGGGCTCGTTGGTCCGGTCGCCCATGCGCATGACCGCGCCCTTGCCGAATTGCCGTTCAATCTGTGCGAGAGCGGCATCCAGGGCCTTCTCGCGGTCGGTTCCTGCCATGGGTTCCACCCGATTTGCTTGAGTCGATCGCTTCACGTCAAAGACGCTAACGCCTGCCACTGACAATGCGCCTCGACGCACGTCCGGCCTGTGGATAACTCGGGCACTTCTCCACCCAAAGTACGTCGAAATGCCCGTCGTTGAGCTGCGCCGGAGACTCCATAAGAATGGATGTTCGATTTTCGTGTCAAGCGCACCACGCGGCACCTCCGTGCAGCACCACACGGCACCACCGTGCAGCACCACGTTGCACCGCCGTGCCGCAGGGCGCAGCGACTCAGACTGGGCTCTTCCCGGATTCCCCGCCCTCGGAGCCCCCACCGCCGGGCCGCTCCGTCCCCGCCCGCCGTGCCCACAGCTGCCTCGCGCGCGTGACGAGGCTCGGCCCCTCCCCGCGTCGGTGATGGCCGTGGACCCGGGGGTCGTCCGTGACGTCGTACCGCTTCACGTACGCCCCCAGGAAAGCCTGGAGCGTGGCGATGGCGGGGATGGCGATCAGCGCGCCGACCGCGCCCAGCAGCGCGGTGCCCGCGATGACCGAGCCGAAGGCGACCGCGGGGTGGATGTCGACGGTCTTGGCCGTCAGCTTCGGCTGGAGCACGTAGTTCTCGAACTGCTGGTAGATCACCACGAAGATCAGCACCCACAGCGCGTACCAGGGGTTGACCGTGAACGCGATCAGCATGGGCAGCGCGCCCGCGAGATACGTGCCGATGGTGGGGATGAACTGCGACACCAGGCCCACCCACACGGCGAGCACGGGCGCGTAGGGCACGTCCAGGGCCTGCAACAGGACGAAGTGGGCTATGCCGGAGATCAGTGCCATCAGGCCGCGCGAGTAGATGTAGCCGCCGGTCTTGTTCACGGCGATCTCCCACGCGCGCAGCACCTCGGCCTGCCGTGCGGGCGGCAGGAGGGAGCAGATCGTGCGGCGCAGTCGCGGGCCGTCCGCGGCGAAGTAGAACGAGAACAGCGCGATCGTCAGCAGCTGGAAAAGCCCCCCGATGACCTGGGCGGACACGTCCAGGACACCCGTGGCGCTGTTCTGCACGTAGTTGCGCAGCCAGTCGGAGCGGAGCAGGCCCTCCTGGATGTCCACGCGCTTCAGGTCGGTCTTGAAGTGGGTGTTGACCCAGTTGATGACGGAGTCGAGGTAGTCCGGGAAGCCCTCGATCATCTTGATGATCTGGTCCGCCAGGATGGAGCCGAGCAGCGTGACGAAGCCCGCCGCCACGATGATCACGCCGATGAAGACGACGAACGTGGCCAGTCCTCTGCGCATGCCGCGCGAAGCCATCCAGCTCACCGCCGGTTCGATGGCGAGCGCCAGGAAGAACGCGATGAGGATGTTGATCAGCAGGCCGGTGAGCTGATGGAAGGCCCAGCTGCCCAGCTGGAAGACGGCGACGAGGGCGAGTGCCAGCACCAGGGCACGCGGCAGCCAGCGCGGCATACGGCCGTTCGGCCCGTCGGCCCCGCCGACGGGGGGCGGGGCGGGCGGAGTCGTACCGAACGGGGAGGACTGCTGGGCTTCCTGCCCGGTCTCGTCAGTGCGTGCCACGCACCAAGTCTCACCCACACCACCGACAGCCGTCTGCCCGCCTGCGATCTTCGTGGGCCGCCGGTCAGCGGTCTCCACGACGGGTCAACGCTTCTCCCTCGGCACGTCCATCACCGCGCACACCACCTGCCAGACCTCCTTGGCGTCCCAGCCGGCGTCGAGGGCCTCGTGCACGGTGCGCCCGCCGAGATCCGCCATCACATGGTCGCGTGCGAAGGTGTCGGAGTAGCCCGGACCGAAGTGCTCCGCCATCCGCTGCCAGAAGACCGTCAACCGCATGACTCAAGTATCCCGCCCGTGGGGGTGGGCCTGAGCCGGGACCGCCTGCCGGCACCGTTTTCCGCCCTACGGTCTGACCCATGGCCGAAACAGGAGCTCCCCCACTCCCCCCGTCGCCCCCGCCGCACACCCCCGTGGCACGCGCGGAACGCTTCGTCTGGCTCACCGCGCGCGTGCTCGAGCAGCGCCTCTTCGCCCACCACTTCCGGGGCGGCGCCGCCGACCCGGTGGAGACCGCCCTGGACGCCTACCGCAACGAGGACGGCGGGTACGGCCACGCGCTGGAGCCCGATCTGCGCGGCCCGGTCAGCCAGCCGCTGCACACCGCCCACGCCCTGCGTGTCCTGGACGCCGTGGGACGCTGCGCCGGACAGCGGGTGGAGCGCATCTGCCGCTACCTGACGTCCGTCTCCACGGCGGACGGTGCCCTCCCGGCGATCCACCCGAGCCAGCGCGGTTACCCGACGGCCCCCTTCGTGCCGGTCGTGGACGACCCGCCCAGCGCTCTCCTGGCCACCGGGCCGGTGGTGGGGCTGCTGCATCGCAACGAGGTGTGGCACGCCTGGCTGTTCCGGGCCACGGACTTCTGCTGGCAGGCGGTCGAGTCCCTGGACGAGTCCCACCCGTACGAGATCGAGGCCGCCGTGGCCTTCCTCGACGCCGCCCCCGACCGCCCGCGCGCGGAGGCTGCCGCCGACCGCCTCGGCCGCCTGGTACGCGCACACCGCCTCGCGGCCCTGGACCCCGACGACCTGGACGCGTACCCGGTCTCCCCCGGCTACGCCCCGGGCGAGCACCACTTCCCGTACGACTACGCGAGGACACCGCGGTCGCTCGCGCGCGCGTGGTTCACGGACGACGAGATGACGCGCTCCCTCGACCACCTCGCGGCCCAGCAACAGGAGGACGGCGGCTGGCACGTCCGGTGGCGTCGGTGGGCCCCGGCACCCGCCCTGGAGGCGCGCCCCTTGGTGACGGTCGAGGCCCTGCGCACGCTCCGGTCCCACGGCCGCCCCGTCGGCTGATCACCCCACGCCCATGGCCCGCACGCCCGCGGTCACCAGCACGGCCGCCGCGACGACGAGCAGGAACGGGGCGCGCAGCATCAGCGCCACGGCAGCGGCTCCGAGTCCGGCGGCCCGCGCGTCCAGGACCAGCACCTGACCGTCGGCGAAGGTCTGCTGGGCCGTGAGGGCCGCCAGCAGTGCGACGGGCAGCAATGCGGCGAGGCGCTTCACCACGGGCCGCTCAAGAGCCCCGGCGGGCACCAGCAGCCCGGCCAGCTTGACGGCGTAGCACCCGAGGACGGTCACACCGATGGCGATCCAGACGTTCACCCTTCAATCCCCCGTCCCTTGCGCCGGCCGTCCGCCCAGAGCACGACCGGCGCCGCCAGCGCGGCCATCAGAACCGGCACACCGGCGGGCAGCACGGGCAGCAGCCCGAGCCCCAGCAGCACGGCGAGCCCGGCGACGGCCCGCTCGGTGCCGGTCTTCAGCATCGGCGCGAGCAGCGCCAGAAACACCGCGGGCCCCGCGGCGTCCAGCCCCCACGCGCCGGTGTCCCCGATGGCTCCGGCGCCCAGGGCACCGAGCAGCGTGGTGAGGTTCCACAGCACGTACAGGCTCAGCCCGGTCACGACGAACCCGAGCCGCGCCGCGCGCCGCGTGGGCTGTGCCAGCGCGACGGCGGCCGTCTCGTCGATCACCCACTGGGCGGCGAACGGCCGTACCGCGCGCGGGAGGGCCAGCAACTGCGACAGACGCAGTCCGTAGAAGGCGTTCCGCACGCCCAGGAAGAAGGCCCCGGCCGCCGCCGTGAACGGGCCGCCACCGGCCGCGAGGGCTCCCACCAGGGCGAACTGGGACGCTCCGGTGAACACCAGCAGACTGAGCGCGCACGTCTGCATGAGCGTGAGTCCGCTGCCGGCCGACGTCACCCCGAAGGCGAACCCGGAGAGCCCGACGGCCACCCCGACGCCCAGGGCGTCCCGCACGACGGCACGGTCCGCCTTCCCACCGGTTTCTGTATCTGTGAGAGCTGTCCGATCTGCCACGCTCCGCACGCTACGAGGGGCCGCTACCGCACGTCTTGTACGTTCTTGCGCTCGCGCTGGTACGCCCCCGGGGGCACACCGACCATGCGGCTGAAGTGCCGGTTGAGGTGCGGCTGATCGGTGAACCCCACGGTCACGGCGACCTCGGAAGGCGCCGTCCCCAGGTCCAGCAGCCGCCGCGCCCGCCGTACGCGCGCGTCGGTGAGCCACGCGTGCGGCGGCATCCCGTAGGCGTCCCTGAAGGCCCGCAGCAACGCGAACGGGCTGGTCCCGAGCTCGGCCGCCAACCGCTCCAGGCTCGGCGGCCGCGCCATCCGCTCTTCCAGCACCGCACGCGCGCGTGCGGCGATCCGGGCCCCCGCGGTCCGCACCTCCCTCCGCGGCATGGACCCACCGTTCAGTCTCAGCAACCTGGTCACGGCGACCCGCAGCAGCGTGTCCGCGGCTAGCGGGTTGCCCTCGTCGGCGGCGCGCAGCACCTGATGCACCAGCCCGACGGCGTACGGATCATCCACCACCGGGCTGACGAACCCGGGTGTCCCCCGCAGTGTCGTGGTCTCGGCAGCGATCTCCGCCACCACGTCGACGGGCGGATACACGGCCCCGTACCGCCATCCCTCGGGCACACCGGCCCGCCCGGTGTGCGGAGTGTCCGGATTCACCAGCGCGAGCGCCCCGGCCCCCGCGTACTGATCACCCCCGCCGTGGTGGAACACCTCCACGCCGTCGGCGATGGCGGCGATCACGAAGTTCTCGTGCGTGTGCCGCACGAACGTCTTGTGCACGTACCGGGCCCGCAGCAGATCCACCCCGGGCAGCTCGTCGTACTGCCAGTGCCGTGCGCGCTCGCTCATACGACCATTGTCCGCCGCCCGGAACCCACGGCGGCAAGCCTCACGCACCCACGCCCGCCACCGGCGAGCAGAGCCCCGGCCCGACCGCCGCAGACCCCCGTTGTCAGTGGCGAGGTGCACGATGGACGCATGGCCAGCAACGCACACCGAGCCCTGGACGCCTTCTCCCCCGCGACCCGTGCCTGGTTCTCGGGCGCCTTCTCCGCGCCCACCACCGCCCAGGCCGGCGCGTGGCAGGCCATCCACCAGGGCTCGGACGTGCTGGTCGTCGCCCCCACCGGCTCCGGCAAGACCCTGGCCGCCTTCCTCGCCGCCCTGGACCAGCTCGCCTCGACCCCACCCCCCGCCGACCCCAGGAAGCGCTGCCGGGTCCTGTACATCTCCCCCTTGAAGGCCCTGGCCGTGGACGTCGAGCGCAACCTCCGCAGCCCTCTGACCGGCATCCGCCAGGAGTCCGTCCGCATGGGCCTGCCCGAGCCCGAGGTCAAGGTGGGCATCCGCTCGGGTGACACGCCCGCCGCCGAGCGCCGCGCCCTGTCCACCCGCCCGCCGGACATCCTGATCACCACCCCCGAATCACTGTTCCTGATGCTGACCTCGGCCACGCGCGACGCGCTGACCGGCGTGGACACGGTGATCCTCGACGAGGTGCACGCGGTCGCGGGCACCAAGCGCGGCGCCCACCTCGCGCTGTCCCTGGAGCGGCTGGACGAACTCCTTCCGAAGCCCGCCCGCCGCATCGGCCTGTCCGCGACGGTCCGCCCCGTCGACGAGGTGGCCCGCTTTCTCTCGCCCCGCCGCAAGGTGGAGATCGTCCAGCCGGAGTCGGGCAAGGAGTTCGACCTCTCCGTGGTCGTACCGGTCGAGGACCTGGGCGAGCTGGGCGGCTCCCCGGTGGCGGACGGCTCGGAGGGCGCCGAGCGCCCGTCGATCTGGCCGCATGTGGAGGAGCGGATCACCGACCTCGTCCAGTCCCACCGCTCCACGATCGTCTTCGCGAACTCCCGCCGCCTCGCGGAGCGCCTGTGCAACCGCCTGAACGAGATCGCGTACGAGCGAGCCACGGGCGAGACCCTCGACGAGCACCACTCCCCCGCCGAGCTCATGGGCGGCTCGGGAGCCGCCCAGGGGGCGCCACAGGTCATCGCCCGGGCCCACCACGGCTCGGTGTCCAAGGAGCAGCGTGCCCTGGTCGAGGAGGACCTCAAGGCGGGCCGCCTGCCCGCGGTCGTAGCCACGTCCAGTCTTGAACTGGGCATCGACATGGGCGCGGTCGATCTGGTGGTCCAGGTCGAATCACCCCCCTCGGTGGCCTCCGGCCTGCAACGCGTCGGCCGGGCAGGCCACCAGGTGGGCGCGGTCTCCACCGGCGTGGTCTTCCCGAAGTACCGCGGCGACCTGGTGCAGGCGGCGGTGGTCACCGAACGCATGCGGACCGGCGCCATCGAGTCCCTCAGGGTCCCCGCCAACCCGCTGGACGTCCTGGCCCAGCAGATCGTCGCGATGACGGCCATGGACACCTGGCAGTTCGACGACCTCCTCGCCGCCGTCCGACGGGCCGCCCCCTTCGCCTCGCTCCCCGAGTCCGCCTTCACGGCGGTCCTGGACATGCTGGCCGGCCGCTACCCGTCCGACGCCTTCGCCGAGCTGCGCCCGCGCGTGGTGTGGGACCGCGTCAGCGGCGAGATCACGGGCCGCCCCGGCGCACAGCGCCTCGCCGTCACCTCCGGGGGCACGATCCCCGACCGCGGCCTCTTCGGCGTCTTCCTCGCCGGCGCCGATCCCAAGAAGGGCGGCGGCCGGGTCGGCGAGCTCGACGAGGAGATGGTCTACGAGTCCCGTGTGGGCGACGTCTTCACGCTGGGCACGAGTTCCTGGCGCATCGAGGACATCACCCGCGACCGCGTCCTGGTCTCCCCGGCCCCGGGCGTACCGGGCCGGCTGCCCTTCTGGAAGGGCGACCAGCTGGGCCGCCCGCTCGAACTGGGCCGGGCGGTGGGCGCGTTCCTGCGCGAGGTCGGTTCGCTGCCCAAGGACGACGCCCGGCTCCGCCTCCTCGCCGCCGGCCTGGACGCCTGGGCGGCGGACAACGTGCTGTCGTACCTGGACGAACAGCGCGAGGCCTGCGGACACGTCCCGGACGACCGGACCATCGTCGTGGAGCGCTTCCGCGACGAGCTCGGCGACTGGCGCGTGGTCGTCCACTCCCCCTTCGGCGCTCAGGTGCACGCCCCCTGGGCCCTCGCGCTCGGCGCGAAGCTCTCCGAGCGCTACGGCATGGACGCGCAGGTCATGCACGCCGACGACGGCATCGTGCTGCGCCTGCCGGACGCCGACCTGATGGGCCTGGACCTGCTCGACCAGGAGCCGGTGAAGCTGGGCCGGGAGTACGACGCCGAGCAGGCACCGGTCGGCGCGGCGGACGTGGTCTTCGACAAGGGCGAGGTCGACCAGGTCGTCACCGACCAGGTGGGCAGCTCGGCCCTGTTCGCGGCCCGGTTCCGCGAGTGCGCCGCCCGCGCGCTGCTGCTGCCGCGCCGCAACCCGGGCAAGCGCACGCCGCTGTGGCAGCAGCGCCAGCGCGCCTCCCAGCTGCTCCAGGTGGCGAGCGAGTTCGGTTCGTTCCCGATCGTCCTGGAGGCGGTCCGCGAGTGCCTCCAGGACGTCTTCGACGTTCCCGGTCTCGTCGAGCTGATGGGCGACCTGGAGTCCCGCAAGGTGCGCCTCGTCGAGGTCACCACGCCCGAGCCGTCCCCCTTCGCGCGCTCCCTCCTCTTCGGCTACGTCGCCCAGTTCCTGTACGAGGGTGACTCCCCGCTCGCCGAGCGCCGCGCCGCGGCCCTGTCGCTGGACTCACGGCTGCTGGCCGAGCTGCTGGGCCAGGCGGAGCTGCGTGAACTGCTCGACGCGGAGGTTCTGACGGAGCTGGAGCGGGAGCTTCAGTGGCTGACCGAGGACCGCCGCGTCAAGGACGCCGAGGGCGTCGCGGACCTCCTCCGCGTCCTCGGCCCGCTCACGGAGGCGGAACTGGCCGAGCGGGGCGCCGATCCGCAATGGGCTCAGGAACTGGCCGGCGCCCGCCGCGCCATCCGGGTCCGGATCGCGGGCAGGGACCACTGGGCGGCGATCGAGGACGCGGGCCGGCTGCGCGACGCACTGGGAACCGCCCTGCCGGTCGGCGTCCCGGAAGCCTTCATGGAGCCCGTCAAGGACCCGCTCGGCGACCTCCTCGCGCGCCACGCCCGCACCCACGGCCCGTTCACCTCGACCACGGCGGCGGCCCGCTTCGGCCTGGGCGTGGCCGTCACCGAGGGTGCCCTCCAGCGGCTGGCCGCGGCGGGCCGGATCGTCCAGGGCGAGTTCCACCCGGCCGGGATCGGCCAGGAGTGGTGCGACGCGGCCGTGCTGCGCCGACTCCGCCGCCGCTCGCTGGCCGCCCTGCGCCATGAGCTGGAGCCGGTGCCGCCGGCCGCACTCGCCCAGTTCCTTCCCCAGTGGCAGCACATCGGCAAGGGGCACTCCCTGCGCGGCATCGACGGCCTGGTGCGCGCCATCGAGCAGGTGCAGGGCGCGTCCGTGCCCGCCTCCGCCTTGGAGAAGCTGGTCCTGCCCTCCCGGGTCGTGAACTACAACCCGGCCATGCTGGACGAGCTCACCGCCGCCGGAGAGGTGGTCTGGGCCGGGGCGGGCTCCCTCCCCGGCAAGGACGGCTGGGTCTCCCTCTACCTGGCGGACGCGGCCCCCCTGCTCCTGCCGCCCCCGCATCCCTTGGAGCTGACCGCTCTCCACCAGTCCGTCCTGGACACCCTCTCCGGCGGCTACGGCCTGTTCTTCCGCCAGATCGCCGACCAGGTCCGCGCCACCACCCACCCCGACGCCACCGATCCCCAACTGGCCGACGTCCTCTGGGACCTGGCCTGGTCCGGACGCCTGACCAACGACACGCTCTCTCCCATGCGCTCCCTGCTCGGCTCGGGCCGCACCGCCGGCTCCACGGCCCACCGCGCCAAGCGCTCGGTCCCGCGCGGCCGCTACGGCTCCCTGACGGCCGCGGCCCGCCCGGCCTCCCGCTCCGGCCCGCCGACCGTGGCCGGCCGCTGGTCCCTGCTCCCGGCCCACGAGCCGGACCCCACGGTGCGGGCCCACGCCCTGGCCCGCACCCTCCTCGACCGGCACGGCGTGGTGACCAGGGGCGCGGTCTCGGCGGAGGGCGTCGAGGGCGGGTTCTCGGCGACGTACCGCGTCCTGTCCGCCTTCGAGGACAGCGGCCAGGCCCGCCGCGGCTACGTCGTGGAGGGCCTCGGCGCCGCACAGTTCGCGATGGACGGTGCCGTGGACCGCCTGCGCGCGGTGTCCAACGCCCGGGACCGCGGCGAGGACCTGCCCGGCCCCCCTCCGGGCCCCGACCTCGACCCGTTCCCCGCGCACGACTTCGCCGGGCAGGACGACTCGCTCCCTTCCAACGACCACCCCGGCGACCCCGGCCCCGACGGATTCCCCGGCCTCGGCCCCGCCTACGTCACCCCGGCCCCGCAACCGTCCCGGGACGAGTACGTCTCTCCCCGGGACTACGCCCCGCAGGGCACCCCGCCGTGGCAGAACGGCGGAGGCGCACCGTACGGTGCCGGGTTCCCGGGCCGCCGCACCCGCCCGGACCCCGCCTCCCGGGCCGTCGTCCTCGCCGCCGCCGACCCGGCGAACGCGTACGGCGCCGCCCTGGCCTGGCCCGAGCCCCCGACCGGCGCCGGGCACAAGCCGGGCCGCAAGGCGGGTTCCCTGGTGGTTCTCGTCGACGGTGAGCTGACGCTCTACATGGAGCGTGGCGGCAAGACCCTGCTGGCCTGGGCCGCCGACCCGGATGGCGACCCCACCGAGGACCCCCGCCTCCACACCGCCGCCGAGGCACTCGCCGCAGCCGCCCGAGCGGGCTCCCTCGGCACGGTCACGGTGGAGCGCGTCAACGGCGCCCAGGCTCTGACCTCCCCCATCGGCACCCTCCTGGAAGGAGCGGGTTTCATCGCGACGCCCCGCGGACTCCGCCTCCGCGCCTGACCGGCCCGCGCCCGTGCCACCCTTGACCCATGCCCGAAGGTGACACCGTCTGGCAGACCGCGAGGCGACTGCACGGCGCCCTCGCGGGCAAGGTGCTGATCCGCAGCGACCTCCGGGTGCCCCGGCTCGCCACGGCGGACCTCACGGGCCGCACGGTCCTGGACGTCACCCCGCGCGGCAAACACCTCCTGACCCGCGTCGAGGGCGGCCTGACCCTGCATTCGCACCTGCGGATGGACGGCTCCTGGAAGGTGTACGAGAACGGCCGGCGCTGGACCGGCGGCCCCGGCCACCAGATCCGCGCGATCCTCGGCACCACCGACCGCACGGCCGTCGGCTACCGCCTCCCCGTCCTGGAACTCCTGCGCACCGCCGACGAGCACCGCGCGGTCGGCCACCTCGGCCCCGACCTCCTGGGTCCGGACTGGGACCCCGGCCTGGCCCTCGGCAATCTCCTCCAGGACCCCGCCCGCCCCCTCGGCGAGGCCCTGCTCGACCAGCGCAACCTGGCCGGTATCGGCAATGTGTACAAGAGCGAACTCTGCTTCCTGCTCGGCGTCACCCCCTGGCTCCCCGTCGGCGACCTGCCCGCCGAGCGCGCCGCCAAGCTGCCCGCCCTCGCCAAGAAGCTGCTGGAGACCAACCGCGACCGCCCGATCCGCACCACGACGGGCCGCCGCGGCCAGGACCTCTTCGTGTACGGCCGGGCTCCCCGCCCCTGCCTGCGCTGCCACACGTCCGTCCGCGTCGCCGACCAGGGCGACGGCTCCCGCGAACGTCCCACGTACTGGTGTCCCACCTGCCAGCCGGGCCCCGCCCCGGCCAGTTCCCCACCGCGGCGAAGCCGCACCAATTGACGATCCGTCAGAAACGCTCGTACGGTCCCCGTATGCCCGTCACCGCGTACGACCTCACCGGCCGCACCGCGTTCGTCACCGGCGCCGCGAGCGGCATCGGCCGCGCCTCGGCGCTCCTGCTCGGGGAGGCGGGCGCCACCGTGCACTGCGCGGACCGCGACACCGAGGGCCTGCACGAGACGGCGACCTTGATCAAGGACGGCGGCGGTACGGCCCGCACCCACGACCTCGACGTCACCGACCGCGCCCGGCTGAGGCAGGCCATCACCTCGTGCGAGCGCCTCGACGTCCTGGCCGCGATCGCCGGAATCATGCACAGCAGCCCGGTTCTGGAGACCCGGGACGAGGACCTCGACCGGGTGCTCGACGTCAACTTCAAGGGAGTGCTGTACGCCTGCCAGGAGGCGGCCCGCCTGATGATCGCCCGGGGCACCGGCGGCAGCATCGTCACCATGGCCTCGGGTGCCGTCGACACCGGTGCCCCCGGCCTGCTCTGCTACGGCGCGGCCAAGGCGGCGGTGGTCCAGCTGACCAGGACCCTCGCGACCGAGGTCGGCCGGCACGGCATCCGTGTGAACGCGGTCGCACCGGGCTGGATCCGTACCCCCATGACCGACCGCCACGACAGCGAGGCACAGGCGCACACCGAGGCCGTCATGGCCCGCAAGTCACCCCTGGGCAGAGTCGGCGCTCCCGAGAACATCGCCCACGCGGTCCTCCACCTGGCATCCGACGCCTCAGCCTTCACGACGGGCCAGATCATCCGCCCGAACGGCGGCGTCGCGATGCCCTGGTAGCGCACACCCGCCCACCCACGCCCCGACGTCACCCCCGCCGCGACACCACACCCCGGCCCCCCGCTCCCAGCACCTTCCGCCACCGCCCCGCACCGACCACCCCGCTCGCCCGCCCCTTCGGCACACAATGCACCGGCAGCACACTCAGCCCCCACCCCCCGGCCGCGACCGTCGCCTCCAGCACCCCGGCCCCGGGCGCGACCGCCAGCCGCAGCACCGCCCACCACCACAGCGCCCCCAGGCCCAGCACGGCTCCACGGGCCCCCCAGCGCCCTATCCCCGCCATGGCCGACCACCTCCAGCCCGACGCTATTCGGCCGCTCGGGCCGGCGGACAGGGCGCACCAACGGCACACAGGCGCACCGCGCACCCCACTGCACCGAGCCGCGAACCCGCGGGCCGCGAAACGCCGAGCGGCGAGCCCTCCGGCCGGCCCGTCGCCCGCTGCCGTGCCCGCTGCGGTCACCCGTTCTCGGCCTGGAACATCCAGTGATGCTTCTCCAGGTCCGCCGTGATCCCGATAAAGATGTCCTGGCTCACCGGATCCGGCTCACCGGTCGCCTCGACCCGCCCGCGCATCCGCGTGATCACCGCGCCCAGCGCCTCGACCAGCGTCCGCACGGCGGTCGTGTCGTCGACCCACCCCTCGGGGGTCACGCCGATGCCGCTGCCGACGGCCACGGTCGCGGCTCGCCCGTCGGGCGGGATCCCCAGCGCCGCGGCGCGCTCCGCCACGGTGTCGGAGTACTTCCGTGCCATGTCGACGACCTCGTCGAGCTGGAGATGCACGGAACGGAAGCGCTGCCCCACCACGTTCCAGTGGATCTGCTTCGCCACGAGGGCGAGGTCCACCAGGTCGACGAGGGCACCCTGCAACGCCTCGGACACGGTCTTCAGGCTCGCGTCGGACAGCGGGCTCTTCACGACGTACATCCGCACCTCCGTTGACTGCCCCCCGCCACCCCTCAACGATGACCGTCACACGCTCTACGGGCAAACGCAAACAAATCGGTCACAACCTGTCCGGCAGTAAGCAGGCAAGCGAAAACCCCGACCGACACTCCTCCGGATCTCCCGGAGAACCCCGGCCGGGGCCTCACCACTCTCGGCGCCTGGTCGGCGCCGCTCGTTCATGCCACGTACGCGCGAAGCGTCACGCGGCGACGACGTCCACCGCCTCGGCGGGCGCCTTGATCGTCACCCGTTCCGGTGGCACACCGGTCACCGAAACAGAGCCCAGCATCGGACGAACCGGCGTGGGCACAGGTTCGCTGGGGGTGGCCGCAGCAGACTGAGCCAGCTCGGCAAGGGCGAGTTCGTCGCTCACTTCCCGCATGAGCTCGGACATCCGTACGTCCAGCGCGTCGCAGATGGCGGAGAGCAGTTCGGAGGAAGCCTCCTTCTGCCCCCGCTCCACCTCGGAGAGATAGCCGAGTGAGACTCGGGCGGACGAGGAGACTTCGCGCAGAGTACGGCCCTGGCGCTGGCGCTGCCGACGCAGCACGTCACCCAGCAGGCGACGGAGCAGAATCATCGGTGGCTCCCTCCTCGGACCGCGTAGCCGCATCCATTACGCCCCACCGTACCGCCTTGCGCCGCGGCCGTGCGGGGAGCGATGTCGTGTTCACTCAGGGCTGCAAACATCAAAACCCCCCGTTCCGTTCCGTATCCTGTGCCCGCTCATTCCCAGTCTGTTCGCCCGCAAGCTCCTTCAGGAGCAGTGCGAGTACGCTCCGTACACTCTCTCTACGAATTTCCTCGCGGTCGCCGTTCAACCGCAGAGCCTCCACTTTTCCGCCGCCGGCAGAACCGGAATCTGCCCTCAGGGGTCCGTCCACTGCGACGAAAACCGTCCCGACGGCCTGTCCGTCCTGCGGCTCAGGGCCCGCGACACCGGTGGTCGCGATACCCCAGTCCGTGCCGAGCGCCTTGCGCACTCCGGCCGCCATCTGGGCCGCGACCTGCGGATCCACCGCTCCTCGCGCCGCCAACAGGGTGGTATCGACGCCCAGTAGTTCATGCTTCAGCGCGGTGGCGTAGGCCGTCACCGAGCCCCGGAAGACCTTGGACGCCCCGGGGACGGATGTGATCTCTGCTGCAACGAGGCCACCGGTCAGCGACTCCGCGACGGCAAGCGTCCCGCCCTTCACCGTGAGTAGTCGTACCACGTCGGTGGCCGTGGAACTCACGCTTCCTTCTCCTCCAACGCGGCCTTGCGCTCGGCGATTCCCCGCCTGCGCAGCACAATGGCCTGTTTCACATAGTCGAGGCCGGTCACCACGGTCAGAACGACCGCCGCGGCCATCACCCAGAACCTCAGGGTCGCCAGCCACCCCGTCAGCGCCAGCACGTACATACCCACCGCCACGCCCTGGGTGAGCGTCTTGAGCTTGCCCCCGCGGCTGGCGGGGATCACGCCGTAGCGGATGACCACAAAACGCAGCAGGGTGATCCCGAGTTCCCGGCCGAGGATGACGCCGGTCACCCACCACGGCAGATCGCCGAGCACGGACAGACAGATCAGCGCCGCCCCCATGATCGCCTTGTCGGCGATGGGGTCGGCGATCTTCCCGAAGTCCGTGACCAGGTTGTACCTGCGCGCCAGATGGCCGTCGAAGAGGTCGGTGATCATGGCGATGGCGAAGGCCGCCCAGGCGAGGGACCGCCACACCGGGTCGTACCCGCCGTCCGCGAGCATCAGCGCGACGAAGGCCGGCACGAGGATCAGCCGGAGCATGGTCAGGAGGTTGGCCACGTTCCAGACGCTGGCCTGGTTGACGGCCGCGGCCGCCAGCTTCCCGCCCCGCGCGGGCTTCCCGTCGTCATGCGCGTCGACGACGGCGCTCTCCGAGCCGTCACCGACAGCGGCCCCACTGCCACCCGCGCCGGGCGCCGCACCGGGCGCTCCGCCCTCGGCCGACCGCGCGGCCCCACGGCCCGTCGCAGCCCCGGGAGTCTTCCCCGAGGCCGGGCCCGCCGCGGCCCTCCTCGCGCCGGAGGGGCCTCCCGCCGCGGATGCCGGAGCACCGGTCATCTGCCCGCCTCCTCACTACACGCCGGCGACGCGAACGAGCCCTGAAGCGGCTCGGCCACCAGGTCGACGCCCTCCGTACCGACCACCTTCGCCTCGACCATACGGCCGCTGCTCAGACCCGCGCCGCTCGTGAGCAGCACCTGGCCGTCCGTCTCGGGCGCCTGGTGCGCCGCGCGGCCGTACACGCCCTCCTCGTCGTCGACGGACTCGACGAGCACGTGCACCGTCTGGCCGACCCGCTCCTCGGCGCGCTGCGAGACGAGTTCCTCGGCGAGCCGCGAGACGCGGGCCAGCCGCTCGGCGACGACGTCCTCGTCGAGCTTGTTCTCGTAGGTCGCCGCCTCGGTGCCCTCCTCGTCGGAGTAGCCGAAGACGCCGATGGCGTCCAGCCGCGCGCCGTTCAGGAACCGCTCCAGCTCGGCGAGGTCGGCCTCGCTCTCGCCGGGGAAACCGACGATGAAGTTGGAGCGCACGCCGGCCTCGGGGGCCTTGCCGCGGATCGTGTCGAGCAGCTCCAGGAACCGGTCGGTGTCGCCGAAGCGGCGCATCGCGCGCAGCACGCCGGGCGCGGAGTGCTGGAAGGAGAGGTCGAAGTAGGGCGCGACCTTCGGGGTCGACGTCAGCACGTCGATCAGGCCCGGCCGCATCTCCGCGGGCTGGAGGTAGCTCACCCGCACCCGCTCGATGCCGTCCACGTCGGCGAGCTCGGGCAGCAGCGACTCCAGCAGGCGGATGTCGCCGAGGTCCTTGCCGTAGGAGGTGTTGTTCTCGGAGACCAGCATGATCTCCTTCACGCCCTGCTCGGCCAGCCAGCGCGTCTCGTTCAGCACGTCGCTCGGGCGGCGGGAGATGAAGGAGCCCCGGAAGGACGGGATGGCGCAGAAGGAGCAGCGCCGGTCGCAGCCGGAGGCGAGCTTCACGGAGGCGACCGGGGAGCCGTCCAGACGGCGGCGCAGGGGCGCGCGCGGACCGGAGGCCGGAGCGAGGCCCTCCGGAAGGTCGGCCGGGGCGTGCCCGGGCAGTGCGACCGCGCCGGCCGACTCCTGCCGCTCGGCCGGGCTGATCGGCAGCAGCTTGCGCCGGTCGCGCGGGGTGTGCGAGGCGTGGATGCCGCCGTTGAGGATCGTCTGGAGCCGGTCCGAGATGTCCGAGTAGTCGTCGAACCCGAGCACACCGTCGGCCTCGGGGAGGGCCTCGGCGAGTTCCTTGCCGTACCGCTCGGCCATGCAGCCCACCGCCACGACGGCCTGGGTTCTGCCGTGTCCCTTGAGGTCGTTGGCCTCCAGGAGGGCGTCGACGGAGTCCTTCTTGGCGGCCTCGACGAAGCCACAGGTGTTCACGACAGCGACGTCCGCGTCCCCGGCGTCCTCCACGAGCTGCCAGCCGTCCGCCTCCAAACGGCCTGCGAGCTCCTCCGAGTCCACCTCGTTACGGGCGCAGCCAAGGGTGACGAGTGCGACGGTACGGCGTTCAGGCATGGGCTCAAGAGTACTTCGTCCCGCTGACACCCCACGTCGACGGGGTTGGCCGTTTCCCGGCCAACCCCGTGGTGACTGCGTCCCTCGAACCGTTTATCCGGCTTCGGGGTCGCCCTTCGTGTACGTCAGGCGCTCCACGGCGCCCGGCTGGAAGTCGTCCTTGATCTTCTTGCCGTTGACGAAGAGGTCGATCGCGCCGGCGTCCCCGAGGACGAGGTGGACCTTCGAGCTGTCCTGGAAGGTCTTGGTGTCGCCCTGCTTGAGGACGCCGTCGAAGATCATCCGGCCGTTGTGGTCCTTGGCGGCGATCCAGCTGCGGCCGTCGACGGCGGCCACCTGGACCGTCACCTTGTCCCGCGGAGCTGCCGCGATGGCGCTGTCGGACGCCTCGGGCTTGGGGTCGGCGGGCTTCTTGGTCTTGGTGGTCGGGGAGGCGGAGTCGCCGGGCGTGGAGCCCTCGGCCACGTTCGCCTCGTTGGAGCTGTCGTCGCCGCCCTGGAACATCGTGAACCCGACGAAACCGATCACGGCGACGATCGCGGCGACCATGGCGGCGGTCCAGTTGGGCCCCCGCCGCTCCGGACGGATACGTTCCGCCTCGAACAGGGGAGCTGCCGGGGTCGGTGCCGGGCGCCCGCCGTGCTCGTCACCGTACTGGGCGAGCAGCGGGGCGGGGTCGAGGTGGACAGCCTTGGCCAGGGTCCTGATGTGCCCTCGGGCGTAGACGTCCCCGCCACAGGCGGTGAAGTCGTCCGCCTCGATGGCGTGCACGATGTTCATGCGGACCCGGGTGGCGCTACTGATGTCGTCGACGGTCAGCCCAGCGGCGATGCGCGCCTGCTGAAGGGCACGGCCGATGGAGGGGCGGGCTTCCTCGCGGTCTTCTTCGACGCGCTCGTCTTCGAACGGACGCTCGTCTTCAGGGGAGTTGCCGATGGACACGGGGGCGCCTTTCGAGCGTGTAGCCGCCTGTGCTGGAGGTTCAGTCTAGGGGGGGTACAAAAGGGTGGGGCAACCGGGCGGTGGCACTTTGTACGCCATCGGAATGGCCCGACATTCCGATGGTGGGGAAGCTGTTCATCGCTTCCCTCAACTTGACGTACGCCGACGGGAAACGGTTGCTCAATGATCCCTTACGGGTGAGTCACGATCCGGACACCCGATTAGTGCAACTCGGTGAGGCGACCGGCGTGTCCCGCTTCCCTACCCTTCAGACTCCCCCCGGATCAGCGCGAGCACGCCATCCAGCTCGTCAGGCTTCACAAGAACGTCACGAGCCTTCGAACCCTCGCTCGGTCCGACGATGTTGCGGGACTCCATCAGGTCCATCAGCCGCCCGGCCTTGGCGAAGCCGACGCGCAGCTTGCGCTGGAGCATGGACGTCGACCCGAACTGTGTGGAGACGACCAGCTCGGCCGCCTGGCACAGCAGGTCGAGGTCGTCGCCGATGTCCTCGTCGATTTCCTTCTTCTGCTTGGTGCCGACGGTGACGTCGTCCCGGAAGACGGGCGCCATCTGGTCCTTGCAGTGCTGGACGACGCCCGCGATCTCCTCCTCGGTCACGAAGGCGCCCTGCATACGGGTCGGCTTGTTGGCGCCCATCGGCAGGAACAGCCCGTCGCCCTTGCCGATGAGCTTCTCGGCGCCCGGCTGGTCGAGGATGACCCGCGAGTCGGCCAGCGACGACGTGGCGAAGGCCAGCCTCGACGGCACATTCGCCTTGATCAGGCCGGTGACGACGTCGACCGACGGCCGCTGTGTGGCGAGCACGAGGTGGATGCCGGCCGCGCGCGCGAGCTGCGTGATGCGCACGATCGCGTCCTCGACGTCCCGCGGCGCGACCATCATCAGGTCGGCGAGCTCGTCGACGATGACCAGCAGGTACGGATACGGCTGGAGCTCGCGCTCGCTGCCCTCGGGCGGCTTGACCTTGCCCTCGCGCACGGCTCGGTTGAAGTCGTCGATGTGCCGGTAGCCGTAGGCGGCCAGGTCGTCGTAGCGCAGGTCCATCTCGCGTACGACCCACTGGAGCGCCTCGGCGGCCCGCTTGGGGTTGGTGATGATCGGGGTGATCAGGTGCGGGATGCCCTCGTAGGCGGTCAGCTCGACCCGCTTGGGGTCGACGAGGATCATCCGGACGTCCTCGGGGGTCGCCCGCATCATGATCGAGGTGATCAGGCAGTTGATGCAGGACGACTTTCCGGAGCCGGTGGCGCCGGCGACCAGCATGTGCGGCATCTTCGCCAGCGAATGCATGACGTAGCCGCCCTCGACGTCCTTGCCGAAGGCGACCAGCATCGGGTCGTCGTCCTCCGCGGACTCCGCGAGCCGCAGGACGTCACCGAGGTTGACCATCTCCCGGTCGGTGTTCGGGATCTCGATGCCGACCGCGGACTTGCCGGGGATCGGGCTGATGATCCGCACGTCCGGGCTGGCGACGGCGTAGGCGATGTTCTTGGCCAGCGCGGTGATCCGCTCGACCTTCACTGCGGGGCCGAGCTCGATCTCGTAGCGCGTGACCGTCGGCCCGCGTGTGAAGCCGGTGACGCTGGCGTCCACCTTGAACTCGGTGAAGACGTTGGTCAGCGCGGCGACTATGGCGTCGTTGGCGGCGCTGCGGGCCTTGCCGGGGCCTCCGCGCGTGAGGAGGTCGAGGGCCGGCAGCGCGTACGTGATGTCGCCGGACAGCTGGAGCTGTTCCGCGCGCGGGGGCAGGTCGCGGGGCTTGGCGGGCGGCGACTTGGTGAGGTCGCGGACGCCCGCCTTCGGCTTCTCCCGCTCGGGCTTGTCCTGCTCGGGCTTCTCCTGCTGCGGCCGGGCGGCCGGGACGGGCGTCGGTGTGGTCGCCTCGCGGTCCCCGACGGTCACGCCCTGGGTGAGGTCGGCGACGATCGGCGAGGGCGGCATCCCGTGCAGCACAGCGCCGTCGAGCGCGGCGGCGGCCGCCGCGGCGACGTCCACGGCGTCCCTGGGCCGGTCCATGTCCGGCTGCGGCACGGCGGACCGCCGGGGACGGCCACGGCGCCGGGAGAGGGCCTCCTGCTCCGCGCTGTCGGGGTCGTACGCCGTCGGCGCCGGCGCACGCCTGCCGCGCGGCCGGGCGGGCAGCGCCTCACGCCACTGCTCGTCGTAGCGCTCGTCGTCCTCCCCGAACTCGTCCTCGGCAGGGTCGCGGACGATCCCGAGCCGCACCCCGAGCAGCCGCAGCCGCTGCGGGATGGCGTTGACCGGGGTGGCCGTGACGACCAGCAGCCCGAAGATCGTCAGCAGCACGAGCAGCGGCACGGCGAGCATGTCGCCCATGGCGTACGACAGCGGGGTCGCCATGGCCCAGCCGATGAGTCCGCCGGCGTCCCTTATGGCCTGCATGCCCTCGCCGCGCGCCGGTGAGCCGCAGGCGATGTGGACCTGGCCGAGCACTCCGATGAGGAGCGCGGACAGGCCGATGACGATGCGTCCGTTGGCCTCGGGCTTCTCCGGGTGGCGGATGAACCGCACGGCGATGACGGCGAGCAGGATCGGCACGAGCAGGTCGAGCCGGCCGAAAGCGCCGGTCACCAGGATCTCGACCAGGTCGCCCACGGGGCCCTTCAGGTCGGCCCAGGTGTCGGCGGCGACGATCAGCGCGATACCGAGCAGCAGCAGGGCGACGCCGTCCTTGCGGTGAGCAGGGTCGAGGTTCTTGGCGCCCTGCCCTATGCCGCGGAAGACGGCGCCGACGGCATGTGCGACTCCGAGCCACAGGGCGCGCACGAGCCGGTAGATACCCCCGGTCGGGCTCGGAGCCGGTTTGGGCGCGGCCTTCTTGGCCGCGGCCTTCTTGGCGGGCGCCCTTTTCGCTGGAGCCTTTTTGGCAGCGGCCTTCTTCGCCGGAGCCTTCGCCGAAGCGGCCGCCTTCTTCGCGGGCGTCTTCTTGGCTGCGGAGGGACGTGAGGCCATGGGTGTGAGGTTACCGGTGGAGACGACAAGGGACACGTGTGCCTACGGCTTCACCCGTTCGTGTCGCTCCCGGAGAGGCACAGAATTGACGCGCACTCATGGGCGGACAACGACGCCTGCCCGGGCGTCAGTTCTGCGAGGACACCGACGACGTGCTCCCGGTGCCCGGCTCCAGCGCGTCCAGCGCCCGCCGCAACCCCGTGAGCTTGCGCTCCAGATGAGCCGCCGTGGCCACCGCCGCCGCGTCCGTCGAGTCGTCGTTGAGCTGCTTGGTCAGCGCCTCGGCCTGCTCCTCGACGGCCGCGAGCCGCGCCGAGAGCTCGGCGAGCAGACCGGCCGACTCCTTGGCCTCACCGTCCGCGTCCTTGCCGTTGCCCTCCAACTGGAGCCGCAGCAGCGAGGCCTGCTCACGCAGCTGGCAGTTCTTCATGTAGAGCTCGACGAAGACGGAGACCTTCGCGCGCAGCACCCACGGGTCGAACGGCTTGGAGATGTAGTCGACCGCGCCCGCCGCGTAACCCCGGAAGGTGTGGTGCGGCCCGTGGTTGATCGCGGTGAGGAAGATGATCGGAATGTCCCGGGTCCGCTCCCGCCGCTTGATGTGCGCGGCTGTTTCGAAGCCGTCCATGCCCGGCATCTGGACATCCAGCAGAATGACCGCGAAGTCGTCCGTGAGCAGCGCTTTGAGCGCTTCCTCCCCGGACGATGCCCGCACCAGCGTCTGATCGAGCGCAGAGAGGATCGCCTCCAGCGCAAGCAGATTCTCCGGCCGGTCATCGACCAGGAGGATCTTGGCCTTCTGCACCATGGCCCGCCCTCCTCGCCCCGGCGTGGGGCCTCCCCTGTCCGCAGGACCTGGGGTCGCACCGGTGGGTGCCGCCCCAGGGGACGACTCCCTTGCGCCGCCCGTCCTTGTGCCGGTCATCGTAGCCGCACCCTGCCTGTCGCCACACCCTGTCACCGGGATGTCACTGTGCACATAGCAGAAACGCAGCAGGAGACCAGAAGGTTCCCCAGATCTCGTACTTCTACACGACTATGCGCACACTGAGTCCGCAACTCCGTGTGAACACCGAACCTTCCCGCCAACGTTGCGTAACGGTCCAACGTTCCCCTCATTCCCCTCGCATCCACTGATCCATCACCGTCAGCAGGTGATCGGGGTCGACCGGCTTCGTGACGTAGTCGGAGGCGCCCGACTCGATCGCCTTCTCCCGGTCGCCCTTCATCGCCTTCGCGGTCAGCGCGATGATCGGCAGCCCGGCGAACTGCGGCATCCTGCGGATCGCCGTGGTCGTCGCGTACCCGTCCATCTCGGGCATCATGATGTCCATCAGGACGACCGCCACGTCGTCGTGCTGCTCCAGGACCTCGATGCCCTCACGGCCGTTCTCGGCGTACAGCACGGACAGGCCGTGCTGCTCCAGGACGCTGGTCAGCGCGAAGACGTTGCGGATGTCGTCGTCGACGATCAGGACCTTCTGGCCGCCGAAGCGGATGCCGCGCCGCGGCTTCGGCGCCGCCTCCTGCTCCGCGGGCGTCCACTGCTCCGGCTGCGCCGGGCGCGGTGCCAGCTCCGGCATCCTGCGGCGCCGCCGGAACAGGGCGGCCGGACCGTTCTGCGTCTCGTTGTACGACCTCACCTCGGCCGGCGTCTCGGCCTCGACCTCGGACAGCTCGGACAGGTCCGGCGTCGCCATCAGGTCACCGGGCTCCAGGGCCGGCAGCTGCTGCTGATAGCCCTGCGGCGGAAGTTCGCTGGGGTGCAGCGGCAGGTACAGCGTGAACGTCGAGCCGCGGCCCGGCTCGCTCTGCGCGTAAATCTCACCGCCGAGCAGCTGGGCGATCTCCCGCGAGATGGACAGCCCGAGACCCGTACCGCCGTACTTGCGGCTGGTCGTGCCGTCGGCCTGCTTGAACGCCTCGAAGATCACCCGCATCTTGCTGGACGCGATGCCGATTCCGGTGTCGGTCACGGAGAACGCGATCAGCTCGGCGTCCGGATCGGTCAGCGACCCGGTCTCCAGCAACTGCTCCCGGATCTTCTGCGGCACGTCGTCCCGCGCCGGCCTGATGACCAGCTCCACCGATCCGGAGTCGGTGAACTTCACCGCGTTGGACAGCAGGTTGCGCAGCACCTGGAGCAGCCGCTGCTCGTCGGTGTGCAGTGTCGCGGGCAGCTCCGGCGACACCCGTACGGACAGGTCCAGGCCCTTCTCCGCGGTCAGCGGGCGGAAGGTGGCCTCCACGTAGTCCACGAGCTGGACGAGCGCGATCCGTGTCGGGGAGACGTCCATCTTGCCCGCCTCGACCTTCGACAGGTCGAGGATGTCGTTGATGAGCTGGAGCAGGTCGGAACCGGCCCCGTGGATCGTCTCGGCGAACTCGACCTGCTTCGGGGAGAGGTTCCCTTCGGCGTTGTCGGCGAGCAGCTTGGCCAGGATCAGCAGCGAGTTGAGCGGCGTACGCAGCTCGTGCGACATGTTCGCCAGGAACTCGCTCTTGTAGCGCATCGACACCGCGAGCTGCTCGGCGCGCTCCTCCAGGACCTGCCGCGCCTCCTCGATCTCGGTGTTCTTCACCTCGATGTCGCGGTTCTGCTGGGCCAGCAGCTCGGCCTTCTCCTCCAGCTCGGCGTTGGACGCCTGGAGGGCCTTCTGCCGCTGCTCCAACTCCGCCGAACGCTCACGCAGTTGCTCGGTCAGCTCCTGCGACTGCGCCAGCAGCAGCTCGGTCTTGGTGTTGACGGAGATGGTGTTGACGCTCGTCGCGATCATCTCGGCGATCTGGTTGAGGAAGTCCTTCTGGATCTGCGTGAACGGCGTGAAGGACGCCAGCTCGATGACACCGAGCACGCTGCCCTCGAACAGCACCGGCAGCACGATCACCTGCGCGGGCGGCGCCTCACCGAGCCCCGAGGAGATCTTCAGATAGCCGCTCGGCGCGTTCTCCACCAGGATCGTGCGCTTCTCCTCGGCGGCCGTCCCGACCAGCGCCTCACCCGGCTGGAACGACGTCGGCATGGAGCCCATCGAGTAGCCGTACGAGCCGAGCATGCGCAGCTCGTACTGGTCCTCGTCCGCGGCGCTCATGTCCTCGCCGTCGACGAGCGGCATCGCCACGAAGAACGCGCCGTGCTGCGCGGACACCACCGGCGTCAGCTCGCTCATGATCAGCGAGGCCACGTCCTCCAGGTCGCGGCGGCCCTGCATCAGCGCCGAGATCCTCGCCAGGTTGCCCTTGAGCCAGTCCTGCTCCTTGTTGGCGATCGTGGTGTCGCGCAGGTTGGCGATCATCTTGTTGATGTAGTCCTGGAGCTCCTGGATCTCCCCGGACGCGTCCACGTCGATCTTGAGGTTCAGGTCGCCGCGGGTCACCGCGGTCGCCACGCGCGCGATGGCACGCACCTGCCGGGTCAGGTTCCCGGCCATCTCGTTCACCGACTCGGTCAGGTCCCGCCACGTCCCGTCGACGTCACGCACGCGTGCCTGACCGCCGAGCTGTCCCTCCGTACCCACCTCACGGGCTACTCGGGTGACCTCCTCGGCGAAGGACGACAACTGGTCGACCATCGTGTTGATGGTCGTCTTCAGCTCCAGGATCTCGCCGCGCGCGTCGATGTCGATCTTCTTCGTCAGGTCACCCTTGGCGATGGCCGTGGTCACCATGGCGATGTTGCGCACCTGGCCGGTGAGGTTGGACGCCATCTGGTTCACGGACTCGGTCAGGTCCTTCCACGTGCCGGCCACACCCGGCACGTGCGCCTGCCCGCCGAGGATGCCGTCCGTGCCCACCTCACGGGCCACCTTGGTGACCTGCTCGGCGAACGAACTCAGGGTCTTCACCATCGTGTTGATGGTGTCGGCGAGCTGCGCGACCTCACCGCGCGCCTCGATCGTGACCTGCCGCGTCAGGTCGCCGTTGGCGACGGCCGCGGAGACCTGGGAGATGTTCCGCACCTGAGTGGTCAGGTTCTTGGCCATCAGGTTGACGTTGTCGCTCAGGTCCTTCCAGATGCCCGTGACCCCGGGCACGTGCGCCTGGCCGCCCAGGATGCCCTCGGTGCCCACCTCGCGGGCCACCCGGGTCACCTGCTCGGCGAAGGAGGACAGCTGGTCGACCATCGTGTTGACGGTCGTGACGAGCTCGAGGATCTCGCCCTTGGCGTCGACGGTGATCTTCTTCGACAGATCGCCCCGGGCGACGGCGGTCGTGACCTCGGCGATGTTGCGCACCTGGATGGTCAGGTTGTTCGCCATGCCGTTCACGGACTGGGTGAGGTCCTTCCAGGTGCCGGAGACGCCCTGCACCTCGGCCTGCCCGCCCAGGATGCCCTCCGTACCCACCTCACGGGCCACACGCGTGACCTCCTGGGCGAACGACGACAGCTGGTCCACCATCGTGTTCAGGGTGTTCTTCAGCTCCAGGATCTCGCCGCGCGCGTCCACGTCGATCTTCTGGGACAGATCACCCCGGGCCACCGCGGTCGCCACCTGTGCGATGTTGCGCACCTGCGCGGTGAGGTTCCCGGCCATGCCGTTCACGGAATCGGTGAGGTCCCGCCACACACCGGCGACGCCGGGCACCTGCGCCTGTCCGCCCAGCCGGCCGTCCGTACCCACCTCGCGCGCGACCCGGGTCACCTGGTCGGCGAAGGCCGAGAGCTGGTCGACCATCGTGTTGATGGTGTTCTTCAGTTCCAGGATCTCGCCGCGCGCGTCCACGTCGATCTTCTGGGACAGATCACCCCGGGCCACCGCCGTCGTCACCTGCGCGATGTTGCGCACCTGGGAGGTGAGGTTCCCGGCCATGGAGTTGACGGAGTCGGTGAGCTCCTTCCACGTGCCGGACACGCCGTCCACCTGGGCCTGACCGCCGAGACGGCCCTCCGTGCCCACGTCCCGGGCCATCCGGGTCACCTGGTCGGCGAAGGACGACAGCTGATCCACCATGGTGTTCACGGTGTTCTTCATCTTGAGCATCTCGCCGGAGACGTCGACCGTGACCTTCTGCGAGAGGTCACCGTTGGCGACCGCCGTCGTCACCTGCGCGATGTTCCGCACCTGTCCGGTGAGGTTCCGGAACGCCGTGTTGACGGAGTCCGTCAGGTCCTTCCAGGTCCCGGCCACACCCGGCACCTGCGCCTGGCCGCCCAGCTCACCCTCGACACCGATCTCGCGGGCCACACGGGTCACTTCGGCACCGAAGGCGGAGAGCTGGTCGACCATCGTGTTGACGGTGTTCTTCAGCTCCAGCATCTCGCCGGCCACGTCCACGGTGACCTTCTGCGACAGATCACCGTTGGCCACAGCCGTCGTCACGGCGGCGATGTCCCGCACCTGAGTGGTCAGATTCCGGAAGACCGTGTTCACCGAATCGGTGAGGTCCTTCCACGTCCCCGCCGCACCCGGCACGTTCGCCTGACCACCGAGCCGCCCCTCGGCCCCGACCTCGTTGGCCACACGCGTGACCTCGTCCGCGAAGATCCGCAGCGTCTCGGTCATCTGGTTGATCGTCTCGGCGAGCTGCGCGACCTCGCCCCGCGCCTGCACGGTCACCTTCCGCGACAGGTCACCGTTGGCGACCGCCGTCGTCACCTCCGCGATCCCGCGCACCTGGGCGGTGAGGTTCCCGGCCATGGTGTTGACGGAGTCGGTGAGCTCCTTCCACACACCGTCCACCCCGGGCACCTGCGCCTGCCCGCCCAGCGCACCCTCGGTGCCCACCTCACGGGCCACCCGGGTCACCTCGGAGGAGAACGCCGAGAGCTGGTCCACCATCGTGTTGACGGTGTTCTTCAGCTCCAGCATCTCGCCGGCCACCTGAACCGTGACCTTCCGGGACAGATCACCCTTGGCGACCGCCGTCGTCACCAGCGCGATATCCCGCACCTGAGCGGTGAGCCGGTACGCCATCGTGTTGACGGAGTCCGTGAGATCTCGCCACGAACCCGACATACCACGCACACGGGCCTGCCCGCCCAGCTTGCCCTCGGTGCCCACCTCACTGGCCACACGCGTGACCTCGTCGGTGAACGTCGACAGCTGGTCGACCAGGTTGTTGACGGTCCGCCCGACCTTCAGGAACTCGCCGCGCAGCGGCTGCCCGTTCCCGTCCGGCACCTGCGTCCGCAACTCCATGCGCGGCGACAGATCACCCTCGGCCACCGCGGACAGCACCCGGCTGACCTCGGAAACCGGCCGCACCAGGTCGTCCACCAGGGCGTTCGAGTTGTCGATCGCGGTCGCCCAGGAACCCTCGCAGGCCCCCGTCTCCAGCCGCTCGGTGAGCTTGCCCTCCCGGCCCACCATCCGCCGCACGCGCGAGAGCTCACCCGTCAGATGCAGATTGCGGTCGGCCACCTCGTTGAAAACCGCCGCGATCTCGGCCATCACGCCGTCCCCGGACACCGTGAGCCGCTTGCGGAAGTTGCCGTCCCGCATCGACACCAGGGCAACCATCAGCCTGTTCAGGGCTGCCGTGTCCACTTCAGTCGTGCCGCTACGCACTTTGCCCTGACTACTTGGGGACTGTCCGCCTTTCGCGCGCGCCTTCTTGCCACGCGTCGCTGCGCCAGACTCCACTGTGTCCCTCCCGCAGGGGTCGACCGTCACTGCTGTGCTGAGGTACCACGCTCGGCGTACCGGTTACTACTGCGTATTCTCCGCCCTGCATACCAGGCCGTTCCCGGGGGGCTGCTGCCCCCCGTACGCAGAAGACACTCAGCCTGCCCGGACTTTCACAAGAAGCTTGCCCAGTGTTTCACCCTGGCCGAACCAGGCCATAACAGTTCGGCAGCTTCGCACATCGTCCGCACACCCTCCGGACGGAAACACTGCAGACCGGCATCCGCATGGACCGCGAAGGTAAGTAACCTTGCATCCGGCTGTCCAGCCACGCCGGTCCGTCCGGCCTGGGCGGTGGCACGAAGACGAGCGGGCATCGGAGGGGCGGCCGCACACATGACCACCGGACTGATCCCTGGGGGACAGCCCCCGGACCCCCGGCCGACGGGTGGCCTGCCGCAACAGCGGCGCGAGCCGGTCGGCCACGCAGCCCAGCACGTCGAGAACCGGTCGAGGAGTTCTGTGATCACCGCGCGAGCGGCCGCCAGTTTCGAGCCTGTCGGGCGATCTGTCGCCAGCGCCCGCTCCTTCGTCCGCGACACCCTCCAGGGCTGGGGCTTCGCCGACATCGTCGACGACGCCGTCGTTCTCACCAGCGAACTGGTGACCAACGCCGTGGTCCACGCCGGCACCTCCGCCGACCTGCTCTGCCTGCGCAGCGACGAGGGCGTGCGCATCGAGGTCGCCGACCGCTACCCCGAGCGTGAGATCCCGCTCCAGGCCTCGGCCATCAACATGGGCAGCCCCGACCGCGAGGGCGGACGCGGCCTCCAGCTGTGCGCGGCCCTCGCCGGCCACTGGGGCGTCGAGTACACCCCCACCCACAAGACCGTCTGGTTCCAACTCGACCTCCCGGCCCGGGTCGTGGGCACCCGCGCGGCCGGCCCGGCCCTCCCCGCCGACCTCCTCCCCCTCGCCGACGGCCGGGTCCGCGTGGCCGTCGTCCAGATCGACCGCACCGGCCACATCACCGCCTGGAACGAGGACGCCGAGGACCTCTTCGGCTACCCGGCCGAGCAGGTCACCGGCAAGCCCCTGACCGACCTCGCGGCCTGGCCGCACACCCCGGGCACCAGCACCGGCATCGCGGAGGCACTCCAGCTCTCCCGCTGGGAGGGCAGCTACGGCATCCGCGCCGCCGACGGCCGCGTGACCCCCGTCTACGCCTCCCACCTGCGCGTCCGCGACACCGGCGGCGAACCGTCAACCGTGTGCCTCCTGGTGCGCGACCACGAACGGGCAGTTCTCCAGACGCCTCTGCGCGTCCCCGCCTCCGACACCGGCACCACCTCCGACGGCCAAAGCACCGACCCCTTCGAGGTGTTCATCGGCTACCCCGCCCCGGACGACCTCGACGGCCTCCTCCAGCGCACGGTCGAACGCGCCCGCGACATGCTCGACGGCGACTCCGCGTTCCTCCTGCTGGCCACCGACGACGAGACCGAACTGGAGGTCCGCGCTTCCACGGGCCTGCCCTCCGCCCGCCAGCGCTTCGCCCGCGTCCCCGTCGAGGCAGGCTCCGGCCGCTACGGCTCCGCCCGCATGCCGGCCGTCCACGACGACCTGACGGCCGTCCCCGGCGCGGTGCCACTGCTGAACGGCACGGGCATGCGCTCGGTCGTCACTGTTCCGCTGAAGGTCGAGGGCCGCCTCACCGGCTCCCTCGGCGTCGCCGCCGAGGCCCCCGGCAGATACTCCAACGAGGAGGCCCTGCGCCTCCAGTTCGCCGCCGACCGCATCGCACTCGCCGTCGAATCGGCCCGCCTCGGCGAACTGGAACGCCTGCGCCGCGGCTCCCTGAACTTCCTCGTCGAGGCCTCCGACCTGCTCGCCGGCACCCTGGACCGCGACCAGACACTGGCCCTGATGGCCCAGATGACGGTCCCCACCCTCGCCACCTGGTGCGCCGTCTACACGATCGCCCACCAGGCCTCCGAGCCCTACCTCTCGTACGTCCTGCACGAGGACGAGGAACTCATCGACGGCATCAAGTCCCTGCTGTCGAAGGTCCCCCCGCCCGACCCGGTCCCCACCCCCGGCGCCCGCGTCTGGACGGCCCCCGCCGAGGTGGCCCACCAGGCGGCCCTGCGCAGCTCCATGCGCAGCCTCGGCCTCAGCGGCGGCCCGACCCACCAGGTCACCCCCGGCATCGGCCCGACCCTCGCCACGGCATCCGCGGTGGGTGGCGAGACGGTCGTCCTCCCCCTGGTCGCCCGCAACCGCGTCATCGGCATGCTGACCCTCGGCAAGCCCACCGACGAACACTTCCGCCAGGAGATCCTGGAACTCGCCGAGGACCTGTCCCGACGAGCCGCCCTGGCCCTGGACAACGCCCGCCTCTACTCCGAGCGCACGGCCATCAGCCAGTCCCTCCAGCGCAGCCTCCTCCCGCCGGAACTCCCCACGATCGAGGGAGTCGAGGTCGAGGTCATCTACCGCGCCGCCGGCGAGGGCAACGAGGTCGGCGGCGACTTCTACGACGTCTTCCCCATCCGCGACGGCGCCTACGGCTTCGCCATCGGCGACGTCTGCGGCACGGGCCCGAACGCGGCGGCGGTCACGGGCCTGGCCCGTCACGCCCTGCGCCTCCTGGCCCGCGAGGGCCTCAGCGGCCCGGCGGTCCTGGAGCGCCTCAACTCCGCCATCCTCGACGAAGGCGCCCGCAGCCGCTTCCTCACCCTCCTCTACGGCGAGATGCGCCCCCAGGAGGACGGCAGCGCCGAACTCAAGGTCGTCTGCGCCGGCCACCCGCTCCCGCTGCGCCTACGCCAGGACGGCTCCGTGGAACCGGCGGCCGAACCCCAGCCGCTCCTCGGCGTCATCGACGACCTGGAGCTCTACGAGCAGAGGGTCACCCTCGACCCGGGCGACGTCCTCCTGTGCGTCACGGACGGCGTCACCGAACGCCGTGAGGGCGCCCGCATGCTGGGCGACGACGGCCTCGCCGACGTCCTCACGACCTGTACGGGCCTCACGGCCGGCGCGGTCGCGGCCCGCATCATGCGCGCGGTGGAACGCTTCGCGTCGGACGCCCCGTCCGACGACATGGCGATCCTGGCGATGCGCGTCCCGGGGCTCCACAAGGACTAGGACATGGAAAAGGCCCCACCCGTGAGGGTGGGGCCTTTTCAGTTGGAGCCCCCAAACGGAATCGAACCGTTGACCTTCTCCTTACCATGGAGACGCTCTACCGACTGAGCTATAGGGGCCTGTCGCCTGCGGGGTTTCCCGCGCGGCAACGGAATAGATCATACCCCGAACAGACCCGTGCTCCCAACCACATCAGAAGGCGGGCTGGAGAAGCCCTCCAAGGGCATTACAGGCGGACACGATCCGCTGCATGTCCCGCTTGGTCAGCGTGGCGTCCACAGGCAGTGCGAGCGTCTCGTCGGAAGCCCGCTCCGTCTCCGGCAGAGAAACACACCGCCGGAATTCGGGCAGCCGATGCACCGGAGTCTTCACCGGAACCCGGCACTCGACCCCCTTGGCCCGCACAGCCCGCGCGAAAGCGTCCCGATCCGGTCGTCCATTGCCCGGAACCCGCACGACGTACTGCTGATAGGTGTGCCCGTCACCGTCGTCCGGCGTCCGCACACCCCTCAACTTCGCATGGAGATAAGCCGCCCGCTCCCTGCGCTGGGCTATCTCGTCGTACGGCGCCTCGGACTCCCCCTGCTCCAGCACGAGCAGTCCGTGCCGAGCTCCCAGCGCGTGCAGCCGCACGATGTCGGCGAGCCGCCCGAAGCGGTGTACGACCACCACGGCCGCGGTCCGCGAAGTCATCGCCGCTTCCACAGCGGAGGCGTCCAGGCAGTAGGTGACGGGATCTATGTCGGCGAACACCGGCATTGCCCCGGCCTTGGCCACGGCCTCGGCGACCTCGACGTTCCCGAAGGCCGGCACGACGACCTCGTCACCGAGTCCGACACCGGCGGCCCTGAGCATTGCAGCAGTACCCATACCGTGGATGCTGATCGCGCAACGTGAACTTCAAGTGACGGAGAACAAAAAAGGGCTGGACCCGTAACCGAAGTTACGGGTCCAGCCCTGTCAAGAATTGTTCGGCGGCGTCCTACTCTCCCACAGGGTCCCCCCTGCAGTACCATCGGCGCTGTAAGGCTTAGCTTCCGGGTTCGGAATGTAACCGGGCGTTTCCCCTACGCTATAACCACCGAAACACTATGAAACTGTCCAGCCGCACCACACCGTGACCATGGCATGGGGCTGTTCGTGGTTTCAGAACCAACACAGTGGACGCGAGCAACTGAGGACAAGCCCTCGGCCTATTAGTACCGGTCAACTCCACACGTTACCGTGCTTCCATATCCGGCCTATCAACCCAGTCGTCTACTGGGAGCCTTACCCTCTCTA